>DAOPPX010000071.1:0-26808 GCA_035358715.1 Verrucomicrobiota bacterium | reverse complement strand
GCCGACCCGGCCACAATCCAAATCCGCCCAAATCACTTTCTCGAATCCGGCGTGAAGGCCCGGGGCGGTGAATGAGGTCGCGATTGACGCCTTGGGCCGCTACGGTATATTCCTGTCCGTGAGCCACTTGACAAAGCAGGAGCAGATAGCGCTGTGCGTTATTCTGGGCCTGCTGCTGACCGGTTGGGCCGTCAAAGCGTATAGGACGGCGCATCCGCCAGTGCAAGCGGCCGAGATATCAGAGCCCTAACATGCAAGAAGTCAGTTTTGAACAGGCCCTGGCCACCATTCAGGCCAAAGACCCGCGGTATGACCGGGAGGCCTACCTCTTTGTTCGCGAGGCGCTGGAGCACACGCAGAAGACCATTGCCAAGAATCCCCGCGGGCGCATCCGCCACGTCACAGGCCAGGAACTGCTGGCCGGCATTCGCGACTTCGCGCTGCAACAGTTCGGGCCAATGACCAAAACGGTGCTGGAAGAATGGGGGATGCGCCGGTGCGAGGACTTTGGAGAGATCGTCTTCAACATGGTCGCGGTGGGCTGGCTGGCAAAGACGAGCAAGGATAGCCGGGCGGACTTTGCCGGCGGCTACGACTTCGACGACGCGTTCGTCAAACCGTTCCTGCCCAGCAGCAAACAGGCTGCCCAGGCCGCCGAGGCAAAACCTTAGGCGCGCTTCGGCATGCCCCCTGATCCATCTGTCGTTGACCCAATCCCCGCCATCCCGCCGGGCGTGACCCTGACCACGCTCGACAATGGCTTGACCATCATCGTCCGCGAAGACCACAGCGCGCCTGTCGTCTCGGCCCAGGCTTGGTGCATGGCCGGCAGCATTCACGAGGGCAAATGGCTTGGCGCGGGCCTGTCGCACGTGCTCGAGCACATGCTCTTCAAGGGCACCACCACCCGTCCCGGAAGCCGGATTGACCAGGAGGTCCAGGAGGCCGGCGGCTACATGAACGCCTACACCTCCTTCGACCGCACAGTCTTCCACATTGATGTGCCGAATACCGGCGCGCGGGTCGCCCTCGATGTCCTCTGCGACATCATGCGGAACGCGACGCTGCCGCCGGACGAGCTGGCCAAGGAACAGCAGGTCATTCTGCGCGAGATGGACATGAATACCGACGACCCGGCCCGTCGCGCTGGCCGCCGGCTGTTCGAGACCGCCTATGTCCGCAGCCCCTATCGGTTTACGGTCATCGGCTATCCGGACATCTTCAACGAGCTTAAGCCGGAGGATATTCGGGGCTATTACCACGAGAAATACGCCCCCAACAATGTCTTTTACGTCGTGGCGGGCGATGTGAAGCCTGACGCGGTTGTTTCCCAGATCCGCGAGGCTTATGCGAAAACCAAAGCCCGGGCGGTGCCACCGGTCGTCCTGCCCGAGGAGCCCAAGCAGACCGCCTCGCGCGAGGTCATTGAAGAAGCGCCCATCGAGCTGGGCCACTTTCATGTTGCCTGGCACATCCCCGAACTGCGCCATCCGGACGTGCCGGTTCTCGACGTGCTGGCCGCGTTGCTCGGCCAGGGCCGCAGTTCGCGGCTCTACCAGTCCGTGCGCGAGAAGAAGGGCCTGGCGCACTCGGTCGAGGCCTGGACCTACAGTCCCGGCCAGGCCGGCCTGTTCGGCCTCAGCGCGATGGTGGACCCGGACAAGTTCACTGCGGCGCGCGATGCCATGCTGGACGAAGTAGAGAAGATGAAGGCAGCCCCGGTGCCGCCGGATGAGCTGAGCAAGGCAGTGAAGCAGTTCGTGTCCGGCACGCTCGCCTCGCGCAAGACGATGCAGGGGCAGGCGCAGGACCTGGGGGGAAGCTGGCTGGTGGCGAATGACCTGAACTTTTCCCAGCGCTACCTGGCCGCCGTCAAGCGCGTCAATCCGGCGGAGGTCCAGCGCGTCGCTCGCGAACATCTCACGCTGGAAAACCGCACGCTCTATTCCCTGCTGCCCGCCGGCACCGCGCCCAGGCCGGCCATAGCGGGCGAGACTGCCCGCGACCATCCGGTGCGGAAGTTCGACCTCGCCAACGGTCTTCGGCTCCTGGTGAAGGAGGACCACCGCCTGCCCTTTGTCGAGTTCCGCGCCGTGTTCAAAGGCGGGGTGCTCGCCGAGACCACGGAGACTAACGGCGTTACTCAATTGACCGGCAAGCTGTTGCTCAAGGGCACCGCGCGGCGCTCCGCCGAAGACATCGCGCGGGAAATCGAGTCCGTTGGCGGCAGCCTTGACAGCTACGGCGGGAACAACAGCTTCGGCGTCAATGCCGAAGTCTTGAACGGCGATTTTCCTGCCGGTCTCGATCTGCTGGCTGATGTGCTGCTCAACCCAGCCTTTCCTGCCTCGGCATTGGAGCGCGAGCGGGAGGTTCAATTGGCTGCCATCCGTGACCAGAAAGACCACTTGCTTCAGAGTGCTGCGCTGGCCATGCGCCACACCCTGTTCGGCGGGGCCGGTTACGGTCTCGACGCGCTTGGTACCGAGCGCAGCGTGCGGCACATCCAGGTTGCCGATCTTCAGGCCTTCCACGATCGGTTCGCCCGCCCCAACAATTGCGTTCTGGCGGTGTACGGGGACATACAGACCGACCAGGTCCGGATTGCCGTCGAGCAAGCATTCGCTGCCTGGAAGGCCGCTCCGCAGCCGGCTTTGGACGCCGGCCTGTGGACTTTGGACTCGCTAAAGCGCGTGACTGAAACCCGTGATAAGAAGCAGGCGGTGTTGGTCATTGGCTACCGCGGCACGACCGTCCTTGATGCCGACCGCTACTCGCTGGACCTGCTGCATGAAGCTTGTAGCGATCTGGGCTCGCGCCTGTTCCTGCGCATTCGCGAAAAGCTCGGCCTGGCGTATTACGTCGGCGCGCAAAACGTCGTTGGCCTGGCGCCTGGCTACTTCGCGTTCTATGCCGGCACTGCCCCCGACCAGGCCGCGCTGGTGGAGACCGAATTGCTCAAAGAAGCCGAGCTCCTGCGCACCGAGGGGCTCACCGCCGAGGAACTCACGCGTGCCAAGGCCAAGATCATCGGCCAGCGCAAGATTGCCCGCCAGGACCTCGGCGGCTTTGCTACTGCGTCCGCTCTCGATGAACTCTATGGTTTGGGTTACGCCTACACCGAAACCGAGGACGCGCGCTACGAGGCTGTGACGCTGGATCAGATCAAGGCCGTCGCGCGGAAGTATCTTCTGCCCGAGGCGCTGGTGATTTCTCTCGTCCGACCCACCCAGCCTTGAGCTTGCCGGTCTTCCCAGGAGGTTGAAGTCTCTAAAGACCGCAATCCACGGGCGGTCGCCTTCACGCGGAGTTACCAGGTCAGCCTTGAAGATACCTTAGAGCAGCGAGCTCTGCCCGGCACAGCGTCGTCAGCGCTGCCGATTGAAATTCCTGACTCAGCCGGTTCGGACATGGTGTATTATCACCTGAGAAATGGGCGATCCGCGGGCGCGCGAACTCCCAGGTGACTCAAGAAAAGACATTGAACGCGGGGAGGGGCGTGTTACAACCTGCATTCATGAAGATCAGTCGTCGGCAGTTCATCAGAGCCAGCAGCCTGTCCCTGGGCGCGGTAAGCCTGGCACCGGAGTTGCCCTGCGGCACGGCGGCTGCCACGCCGGCCAGTTTCGTTGTCCGGTCGCCAAAGATGCATTTGGGCCTGGTCACCTACAACCTGGCGCAGGATTGGGACATCCCCACCATTATAAAGAACTGCGAAGCGGCGCAGTTCGAGGGTGTGGAACTGCGCACCAGCCACGCGCATAAGGTCGAGGTCAACCTCACGGCCGAGCAGCGCAAGGAAGTACGCAAGCGCTTCCAGGACTCGAAGGTCCAACTGGTCGGGTTGGGCAGCACGTTTGACTACCATACGCCCGACCAAGCCAAGCTCCGCAAGGACATCGAGGCGACGCGGGAATACATCGTCCTGGCCCAAGACGTCGGCGCCAGTGGGATCAAAGTGCGGCCCAATGCGCTGCCGAAAGAGGTCCCGGTCGAGAAGACTCTCGCCCAAATCGGACGCGCGCTGGGCGAGCTAGGCAACTTTGCGCGCGACCACGGGCAGGTCATCCGGCTTGAAGTCCATGGCTCCGGCACATCCTTCCCGCCACACATCAAGACCATCCTGGATACGGCCAACCATCCCAGCGTCGGCGCGTGCTGGAACTCCAACCCGGCCGACCTGGACGGCGAGGGCTGGGACCACAACTTTGACCTGCTCAAGGACAAGATCTTCTGCGTGCACATGCGCGACCTGTTCGTTGAAGATTACCCCTTCCGGAAGCTGCTCACGCGCCTAAATGAGATCAACTTCAGGGGCTTCTGCCTGGCGGAAGCTCCGGCCAGCACGGACCCGGTACGGGTGATGAAGTATTACCGGGGCTTGTGGCTGGCCTACCAGGGGCTGCTGTAGCCGATTCGTCGCAGGTGCAAATCCGGATGCCAGGCCCAACCCGCCCGCCTGGTCGGCCAAGCCAGGTATGGCCTCCCGGGAAAGAGGTTTTTTTTGAACGGCGGGACGGGAAATCAATCCAAGAATCCCGATGAAGCCCCGCCGGATAGAAGTCGGGGGGCAGGCTGATTTGGTGAAGAAACCGCTTTACATTTGAGCCCGAGTTGGTTATCTACACCGGTCATTTCGCAAGAAGTTCAGAAAGAGCAATATGATTAAGGTTCAAAATCTGGCGAAGATGTTCGGGACCAAACGGGCGGTGGATGACGTCTCGTTCTCCGTGAACCGGGGCGAGGTGTTGGGGTTTTTGGGCCCCAACGGCGCCGGCAAGTCCACGACCATGCGCGTGATTACCGGCTTTCTACCGCCGTCCGCCGGCACGGTGACGGTTGGGGGCTTCGACATCGTGGAGCACGCGATTCAAGCCCGCCGGTTGATCGGATACCTGCCGGAAAATGCGCCGGCCTACACGGACATGACGGTGTTTGGCTTCCTCAATTTCGCGGCGGAGATCCGCGGCTTGCGTGGCGACGCGCGGAAGCAGGCGGTCAACCGAGCCGTCGAGATGTGCTTCCTGGAATCGGTGCTGCATCAGAGCGTCGAAACGCTCTCCAAAGGCTATCGCCATCGCACCTGCTTCGCCCAATCCGTCATTCATGATCCGGACGTGCTGGTGCTGGACGAGCCGACCGACGGTCTGGATCCGAACCAGAAGCACGAGGTGCGGCAGTTGATCCGGCGAATGGGCGAGAAGAAGGCGATCATATTCTCGACGCACATCCTGGAGGAGGTGGACGCCGCCTGCACTCGGGCGATCATTATTGACCGTGGCAAGATCGTCGCCAACGGCACACCCCAGGAGTTGCGCCAGAAGTCGGAATGGTCCGGGGCGGTGACGCTGCGGGTTAAGAATGTCGCTGCCAGCACGGTGAGCACAAAGCTGTACCAGGTGCCGCTGGTCAAGCGGGTGACGGTGGTGGATGAAAAGGACGGGCGCGTGACGGTAAGGGCCTTCCCCAAGAGCGGTGCAAACGGTGCGCTTGCGGCGGCCATCGGCGAGGCGGCGCACGATTGGCAAGTCGAGCAGTTACACACCGAGGAAGGCCGGCTCGATGAGGTTTTCCGGAGTATCACCATGCCCGACACTGCAAAGGAGGCTGCATAATGAACGCCTGGCACAATGTTTGGACCATTACGAAACGGGAGTTGGGCGCCTATTTCACGTCGCCGATTGCTTACGTTTTTATCGTGATCTTCCTGCTGCTATGCGGGTTCTTCACGTTCTTCGTGGGCGGTTTCTTCGAGCGGCAGGAGGCGTCTTTGGTGCGGCCTTTCTTTGACTGGCACCCGTGGTTCTATCTGTTCCTGGTGCCGGCGGTGGGGATGCGGCTGTGGGCCGAAGAGCGGCGCGTGGGCACAATCGAACTGCTGCTGACGATGCCCATCACCGCGTGGCAGGCCATCGTTGGGAAGTTTCTGGCATCGTGGCTTTTCCTGGCCCTGGCCCTGGCGCTGACGTTCCCGGTGGTGATTACCGTCAACTACCTCGGTGATCCTGACAACGGGGTCATTCTGACAGCCTACATTGGAAGCTGGCTGATGGCGGGGGCGTACCTGGCGATCAGTTGTATCACCTCGGCGCTGACGCGCAGTCAGGTCGTTAGTTTCATTATCTCGTTAGTGGTATGCCTGTTCCTGATCCTGGCCGGTTTCCCGCCGGTGATCAACGTGCTGGAACAGGTGGCACCCCGCTTGGTGGAGTTGGTTGCGTCATTCAGCGTGATGACCCACTTCGAAGGGTTCCAGAGAGGAGTGCTCGATGTCCGTGACCTGCTGTTCTTCCTGTCGGTCATCGGGTTCTCGCTCTTTACGACCAGTGTGATTCTGCGCACTCATCGCGCAGGCTGAACCGGGAGGCTTAGATGCAAAAGAAAACACTTCAACCCATTCTCTACTCGACGATCGGCGTCCTGGTGATGCTGGTCATATTGATTGCGTTTAACTTCATTGCCGGCGCGCTGCGCGCTCGGCTTGATCTGACGCAAGAAAAGGCTTACACCCTGTCGGCCGGAACCAAGGCGATCCTCAAGAAGCTGGATACGCCGGTGACGATCCGCTTTTACTGCACCCAAAGCGAAAGTGCGACGCCCGAGACGGTTTTCCTCAAGGGTTTTGCGCGCAAGGTCGAGGACCTGCTGGCCGAGTATCGCCAGGTGGCCGGCAGCAAGCTCAAGATTGAAAAGTACGATCCGCAGCCGGATTCAGACGCGGAGGATTCCGCCCGGCTGGACGGTATTGAGCCGCAAGCGCTGGCCGGGGCCGACCGGTTCTACCTGGGCCTGGCGGTGAAGTGCGTGGATGAGGTGCAATCCATCCCGTTCCTGGCTCCTAATCGCGAACGGTTGCTTGAATACGATCTGGCCCGCGCCATCGTGCGCGCGGCCAACCCGGAGAAGCCAACGATTGGAGTGATGAGCCCGCTGCCGGTCTTCGGCATGCCGTCCAATCCGATGATGCAGCAGATGGGCCAGCAAGGCAGTCAGCCCTGGGCCATCGTTACGGAGCTGAAGCATGACTTCACCGTCAAGCGCATCGGCATGGATGTGGACAAGATTGACGACGACGTCAAGCTGTTGGTGGTCATCGCTCCGAAAGACATCACCGACAAAGCACAGTATGCCATTGATCAGTTCATCATGCGGGGCGGCAAGCTGCTGGCCTTTCTCGACGCTCAGTGCCTGGCGGATAACCGGCAACAGAACCAGATGATGATGAACATGGGCGGCGGCGGCTCCTCCCTGGACAAGCTGCTCAAGGCTTGGGGCATTCAGTTCGATGCGACCAAGGCGGTGGCGGATCTGAAGTACAAAATGCAATTGCGGGGGCGCAGTGGCGAGCCGCAGGAGGCGCCGGCCTGGCTGGGTCTGACGCCGGATGCAATAGACCGTGATGATGTAGCCACCAGCCAGCTCGACAATATCTGGCTGCCGTTGTGCGGGGCTTTCACGGGCACCCCTCAGGACGGGTTGAAACAGACCGTCCTCCTGCAGAGCTCAAAGGACTCGCAGTTGGTGGATGCGATGCTTGCGAATCTCTCCGGCGAGAACACCATGAAGGAGTTCAAGCCCTCGGGCGTGAACTACAACTTCGCGATTCGCCTGACCGGCAAGTTCAAGACGGCCTTTCCAGACGGCGCGCCGCAGGACAACAAGGACGAGGGCGAGAAGAAGGATGAAGCAAAGGCGGACGAGAAGAAGCCAGGCGATTCGCTCAAGGAAACCAAGGGCGAAAACACCGTGGTGCTCTTTGGTGACGCCGACCTCCTCTTCGACCCGTTCACGATTCGGCGGATTGACAGCCCGTTCGGCGCCTTGCAGATGCCTATGAACGCCAATCTCAACCTTGCCCAGAACATCATCGAGCAGATGACCGGCGATAACAATCTCATTGCCGTGCGCAGCCGGGCCACCTTAAACCGCCCGTTTACCCGGGTAAAAGAGATGGAAGCCGACGCTAACAAGAAATTCCAGAGCGAGATCAAGCGCTTGGAAGACAGTGCCGCCGAAGCGCAGCGCAAAGTCAATGAATTGCAGGCGCAGAAAAAGGACCAGGACCAGCGGTTCATCCTTTCGCCGGAACAGCGCCTCGAGCTGGAGAAACTGCGCAAGGAGGAGGCAGACACGCGCAAGCGCCTGAAGCAAGTGCAGAAGGATTTGCGCAAAGAGGTCGTGTCGCTGCAGACGCGCCTCAAGTGGGTCAATATTCTGGCGGTGCCCCTGGCCGTCACCGCCACGGGGGTTGTCATCGCTATTATTAATCGCAAGAAAACTTCGGCAAAATGAATCGGAAACAGCTTCTTATTCTCTTGGTGCTGGTGGTGGTTCTGGGCGTCGCCGGCCTGTTGATGTACCAGCGGAACCAGGCCTCATGGCAGGGCAGCGACCGCGAGGGCGCAGCCCGTAAGCTCCTGGGCGAACTGCCGGTCAATGACGTTGCCGCTATTCTGATCAAGAGTGGCACCAACGAGTTGGACCTGGTCCGGAAGGACAACCTGTGGCGAGTGAAGCAACGCGGTGATTACCCTGCCAACTTCTCGGAAATCAGCAGCTTCCTGCTAAAGGCCGCCGACCTTAAGGCGGCGCAGACGGAGGAAATCGGGCCGTCCCTACTGGCGCGTTACAAGCTGCTCCCGCCCGGGCCGGAAACCAACACTGCTGTGCTGGTCGAACTGCGTGACCAGAACGGCAAGGCGATCAAGTCGCTGCTGCTCGGTAAGACGCACATGCGCAAGTCGGCCGGCCGCTCCTCGCCGATGGGCGAGATGGGGGAGGATGAGGGCTGGCCCGATGGCCGCTATGTCATGGTCGGCGGTCAGGCCAAGACGGTGGCTGTGGTCTCAGACCCGCTCAGCAATCTCGAACCCAAGCCCGAGCAGTGGCTGAACAAGGACTTTTTCAAAGTCGAGAAGATCCGCGCGATCGCTGTAGAATACCCCGCTGCCACAAACTCCTGGAAGGTGAGCCGGGAAACTGAAACTGCCAGTGACTGGAAGCTGGCGGAAGCCAAGCCGGGGGAGCAGCTTGATTCTGCCAAGACATCCAGTTTCTCCTATGCGCTCAGCTCTCCTTCGTTCAATGATGTGCTGCCCGCCGATACAAAACCGGAGCAAGCCGGCCTCGACAATCCGACGATGGTGACCATCGAGACTTTTGAGGACTTTACTTACAGCATCAAAGTAGGGCAGAAGACGAACGACAACGTTCCCATTGCCGTGGCGGTGACGGCGCAGATTCCGAAGGAGCGGACGCCCGGCAAGGATGAGAAAGCCGAGGATAAAGCCAAACTGGACAAGGAATTCAAAGAGAAGCAGAAGCAGCTCGAAGACAAGCTCACCCAGGAACAGGGCTATGGTAAACGGATTTACCTCGTTTCCAACTGGACGCTGGACTCGATGCTCAAAGAACGCGGCCAGCTCCTTGCCGAGAAAAAGGAGCAACTCAAAAACGACGAGCCGCCAGCGGCGTCCTCCGACGAGGCGACCGAGGGCCTGATGGCGCCACCTCAGGAGCCCAAGTAGGACGTAGGGATTTGCCTTTTGCAGCGCTGCGCCCGCCTTGCGCGCGGGGCAGATCACTTGTTTGCGAACACCAATCTCCCGATGCGCAATAAGCATAGGTGACACTGATTGGCGTGATGCTCTTCAACCCCAGCCGCCGGGTACGCGCGTCTCCCAACTCAACTGCATAGTCACCCTGCTAGTTGAGGGTGCAGCTTACGTGCGCATGGCACGGAGCGTGCGAGTCTCTCGTGCGGCTGCGTTGTCTGGTTTAGCGGCGTGGCCGAATTGTGATGAAAATGAGCGCCCCTGGATTACATTATTGCACTGTGGAACTGCTGGCAGGGCTGGCACTGGCAGCATATGTGATGCTGCCCTCGAAAGCGGTCGGAGCGGCGGAGCCCAAATTCGACGTGCTTCGAACCGGGACAGCGGTGTACAGCAATGTGACAGTAACCACGCAGGCCAAGAGCTATGTCTTCATTGTCCATGACAGCGGCATGGCCAGCCTGAAAGTCGCTGAACTCCCCACCGAGGTCCAACAGCAGCTTGGTTATTCTGGGGGGAACGGTTCAAGAGGTTCGACCAACACAGCGGCCGCGTGGGCGAAACGTGAAATCGCCAAGCTGGCTGTGCCGGAAATGAACGTCCTGGAAACCCGGCTCCAGCAGAAATGGCAGGGGCGTTCGCCCGGCGCGGCGGCCTTGACGGGCTTGATTAGTCCCGGATTGGTGCTTTCCGTTATTGGCGTAATGCTGCTGCTTCACTTGTTCTACTCCTATTGCTGCATGTTGATTTGCCGCAAGGCCGGCAACCCCGGAGGCATTTTGGTGTGGGTGCCGCTGTTCCAACTCATTCCCATGCTGCGGGCCGCCGGAATGTCGGGTTGGTGGTTCCTGGCCTACTTTGTGCCGCTGCTCAACCTGGTACCAACGATTCTCTGGCCGCTGAGGATTGCCGAGGCGAGAGGCAAGAGTATCTGGGTTGGGGTGCTCTTGCTCCTTCCGATTACTAACTTCTTTGCTTTCTTGTACTTGGCCTTTTCTAATGGCGAGGTTGCCAGAGATGATGATGGGCCCGAGCCGAAGCTAATGACGCTGCAGACCGCGTGATCGGATCACAGGTCCGCTCGGGTTCTTTATGTCTGAGCCCAGGCCGCCTCTGCGTGAGCGGCAACGGAACGCGCCAGTCCGTGGGGACAACGCCCACCTGCTACTCCCGTGTCTTGGAATCAATAATAATCGTCACCGGTCCGTCGTTGGTCAGGTTTACCCGCATATCCGCTCCGAATTCGCCAGTCTCAACCGGTCGGCCCAAGTCCTGAGCCAGCCTTTGAATGAACTTCTCGTAAAGCGGCACCGCGAGCTCCGGCCGGGCCGAGCGGCTATAAGATGGACGGTTGCCCTTCTTCGTGCTGGCAAACAGAGTGAATTGACTGACCACCAGAATGCCGCCTTGGACCTCCTGCACTGAGCGGTTCATCACGCCGTCTTCATCACGAAACACGCGCAGCCGGGCAATCTTGCCGCTTAGCCATTCGATGTCCTCGGATTCGTCGGCCTCTTCCACCGCCAGCAGCACCAGCAATCCGTTCCGGATGGCGCCCTTTACCACGCCGGCGACGCTGACTTTGGCTTCAGCCACCCGTTGGATGACTGCGCGCATCAGTGCGATCGGTGTGCAGCTAGTGCAGAACTGTGATGCGGCGTCACAGCTCTTTCACCGAGGGTGGGCTTTCTTCTGCCTGTGCGCCGCCTTTTCAGCCTCTCGCCGCAATTCCTGCCGGCTTGGGTCAGCCGGGATGAAGGCTTCCGTTCTGGACGGCGAAGCAGGGACGGGGAGTACCAAATCGTAGCGGGGCTCGTCGTAGCTGAGAAGAATCTCGACGTTATCCAGGTGGGCCTCAAAGATCCGTTCCACTGCCCGTGCCACTTGCCCAAGATCGAGCGCCATCTCCTGTCTAGGCGTCCACTGCGATGGCCCTTGATAGAACCACCCGCTTTGAGTGTTTCGCACAAACACTTTCATGGACTTCTTATTCCGCTCGATTCTTCTGCAACAGGTTGCTCTTTGTGATTGGGCAGGGGACGAAGGTAAACCCTCTCTACCCATCACTTAATAATCACAGAAAGTGCGCCGCTGGACAATCCGCACTTCTACCGAGACCCAACACGCAGAATTACGGAACCTCCCTGCTCGCGGCAGATGGGGGAACCCCGTTTGCAGCTCCGGATCGCACTTCCCTGCAATTGCTGCACAGAAACTGCCGCCCATCAAAATAGGTTTTGAACGCCCACATCCGGCAGCCGCACCGGTCGCAGAACTCATAGACTTCCCGCGGGTCCAATCTGACAGCAATCCAGACCCGTCCCTGGGTTTTGCGCACCAATTCAATTAGTTCCGCCACACGGTCCCGTTGATAGTCAAATACTCTCGCCTTGCTCCGCTCGTCTGTGAATTCCCACTCAAATGCGGTCCCAGTGAGATACTGTCCGTCATCGTTTACGATGAGCACCTTGACCGCCTCGCGATCATTCATTGCGGGCATTATACCTCGGTCTGCACCCCTTAGCCAGTTGGCATTCAGCGCTAGTGGTGGAGGCTGCGGAAAAATGGCTGGCCAACGCTTGCCCGGCGCCTGCATTCTTTGCCCGTCTATGCCTGAACCCGCAAAGTTGACGCGTATCCCATCCCTAAAGACGGTCGCCGAGTTTCGCGCCCACGTGGCTTCGCTGGGAATTGATTTGCCTTGCGAAGATGCCATCGCTACTGGTGCTGCCTCCCCTCTCGCACAGCCCCTCCGAGCGGTCCGAATCAATGGCAAGCACCTCGGCAACCGCTACGCAGTCCAGCCGATGGAGGGTTGGGACGGCACCACGAGCGGAGGCATCACCCCCGAAGTCCTCAGGCGCTGGCAGCGGTTTGGCCAAAGCGGGGCAAAGCTCATCTTCGGCGGCGAAGCCATGGCGGTTCGCCCGGACGGGAGGGCCAATCCCAACCAGCTCATCATTAGCGAGCAGAACACCCCCGATCTGGCGAAGCTACGTGAGACTCTGTTCAGCGCGCACAAAGAGCTTTATGGCAGTACGGACGACCTTGTCATCGGCTTCCAGCTCACACACTCCGGCCGCTTCTGCAAACCCAATGACCACTCCCGCCTCGAACCGCGCCCCGCGTACAGGCATCCCCTCCTCGATCCGAGCTTCAAAGTCACCAGCGACGCCCAGGTCTGGACCGACAGCGAACTGGATGGCCTCGTCGAGGACTACGTGGCAGCCGCGCGCATTGCTTGGAATGTCGGCGCAGACTTCGTGGACATCAAACACTGTCACGGCTACCTGCTCCACGAGTTGCTGAGTGCCTTCACTCGCCCGGGCAAATACGGCGGCTCTTTCGAGAACCGCACCCGCATGCTGCGGGACATCGTTGCCGCCATTCGTGCAAGCGGCAACCGGATCGAACTGGCCGTCCGCCTGAGCGCCTTTGATTTCGTGCCATTCCGGCCCGACCCCGTGCTCTCCTGTCCCGGCAGACCCGGTCCCGGTGTGCCGGTGCCGTTCTCCCATTGCCTGCCTTATCGCTATGCCTTCGGCGTGAGCCAGCAGAACCCGATCGCCTATGATCTGACGGAGACTTTCCAGTTCCTGGACCTGTGCGCCGGCCTCGATATTAAGATCATCAACCTTACTGCGGGTTCCCCCTACTACAATCCCCACATCCAGCGTCCCGCTGCCTATCCGCCTTCCGACGGCTACCAGCCGCCTGAAGACCCGCTGGTCGGCGTTGCCCGCCAGATTAACGTAGTGCGCCAGCTCAAGGCCCGCGCGCCCGCGAACCTCCTGCTTGTCGGCACCGCCTACAGCTATCTGCAGGAATACCTTCCTCATGTGGCGCAACATGTCTTGCGCCATGATTGGGCCGACCTCATAGGCATCGGCCGGATGGTTTTGTCCTACCCAACTGTCCTGGCGGACGCGATAGGGCAGGGGATGCTCCAGTCAAAATCCATCTGCCGCACCTTCAGCGACTGCACCACTGCTCCCCGCAAGGGCCTCATCAGCGGCTGCTATCCGCTAGACCGCTATTACTCCGCCCGGGCCGAGGCGCAAAGACTGAAGGAGCTCAAGAAGGCCGCTGGCGAGGCGTAATGGCTGGCACGCATATGCCCAGCGGTGGCTGGCGCGGCAGCGGCCCCAGCTTTACTTTGGCCCTCTGGCCCGGTATTTCTCGTTTCAATGCAAAGCGCACTCGCGGAAACAACCAAAGCGCCGCTTCATTTTAACTTCGTCACCGATGTGATGGATCGGCAGGCCCGGGAGCGGCCGGATGCGCCGGCACTGTGGTGCGTTGATGCCGGGACCGGAGGGGACCGGAAGTTCAGCTTCCGGCAATTGGCCGTGCTGAGTTGCCAGGCCGCCAATTGCCTCCGCGCCAATGGCGTCGAGCGCGGTGATCGTGTTCTGCTCATGTTGCCGCGTGTGCCGCAGTGGTGGATTGCTATGCTCGGCCTCATCCGGCTGGGAGCGGTGCCTGTGCCCGCTACGCTGTTACTAACGGCGCGCGACGTCGCCTATCGGCTGGGCAGCGCGCGCATCCGCGCGGTCATCACTTGCCCGGAGGGAGTGGGCAAGGTGGGTGGCTTTGAGGGCGTGCGTTTGTTGGCCGGCGGTCAGCGCCCAAGCTGGGGGGATTTCGACAGCGGCGTCCGCCAGGCCGGCTCCGGGTTCAACTCCGAACCCACCCGCAGCGACGATCCCGGAATCATCTACTTTACCAGCGCGACGACCGGCGACCCCAAGATGGTGCTGCACACGCAGGCAAGCTACGGGCTCGGGCATCGGACAACCGGCGAGTTGTGGCTGGACCTGCGGCCCGACGATGTCCATTGGAACTTGTCAGACCTGGGCTGGGGCAAGGCCGCGTGGTCGAGCTTTTACGGTCCGTGGCACATGGGAGCGTGCGTCTTTGCGCTGGACACTCACGGGAAGTTCGACCCGGTAATGGCGCTTAAGACGCTGGCCGCGTTTCCAATTACCACCTGGTGCGCGCCGCCGACAGCGCTGCGGCTCATAGTTCGACAGGATTTGGCGCGCTGGCGTTTTCCGCACCTGCGGCATTGCGTCACCGCAGGCGAACCGCTTAACCCGGAAGTGCTCAACCGCTGGCGCGAGGCGACTGGTCTGACCCTTTACGAGGCCTACGGTCAGACGGAAACGGTGGTTCTGATTGGCAACTTCCGTTCGCTTGGTCACTCCGTCCGCCCCGGTTCGATGGGCAGGGCCACCCCCGGTTACACGGTTGCGCTCCTCGACGAGGATCTGCGGGAAGTGCCTGCCGGAAAGGAAGGCGAAGTGGCCGTGCGGGTCAAACCACACCGCCCGGTCGGGCTTTTCAGCGAGTATTGGCTCAGCCCCCGGGAAATGTCGGCGCAGTTCCGGGGAGACTGGTACCTGACCGGCGACCGCGCCACACGCGATGCCGACGGCTACTTCTGGTTCATTGGGCGCAAGGATGATGTGATCAAGAGCTCCGGCTATCGCATCGGGCCATTCGAAGTGGAAAGCGCGCTGCTGGAGCATCAAGCGGTGATGGAGGCTGCGGTCGTTGGACAGCCGGATACGTTGCGTGGGCAGATTGTCAAGGCCTATGTGGTGCTGCGGCCAGGTGTTGAAGGCAGCCCGGAGCTCAAGCTCGAGCTCCAGTCCCACTGCAAGAACCTTGTGGCGGCTTACAAGTACCCGCGCGAGATCGCGTTCGTGAGGGAGTTGCCGAAGACTACCAGCGGCAAGACCCGCCGCGTGGACCTGAGACAAGCCGCTCCCTCCTGACCCGCGCACCTTCTTGTCCTCCGCGACCAACGGTCTCGCCGGCGCGTGGGCAGGGTGTTCCCTCGACGGCGTTGCGACGGAGCAATCACCGAAGCGGTGGCTTCTTGCGCTGGTTTGTCTCGGGAAGCGAAGTCTTGCAGGATTGACTTGCAACAGCGTTCCGGGGAGCTTCATGGACAAACCAACTGTATGCGGGTAGTGCGCCGTGTTTTTCCTAGTCAGGTCGGGCCAGGGGTTGCCGCTCTGCGCGCGCAGGCAGCGGCTGGTAGTCCCTCCGTGCCAAAGGCCGAGGCATGAAGTCGTTGCTGGAGTGCCGTCTTTACGCCTTCGTGGACGCGGCCTATCTGCGCGGGCGTGCGCCGGGGGAATTGGCGCGCGAGCTTTGTGATGGAGGCGCGGACTTGATCCAGCTTCGCGTGAAGGAAGCGCCGGTGGCGGAGGTTTGCCGCCTTGCGGAAGCGATCCTTCCGGTGACGCAGCGCGCGGGCATCGGCCTGGTGATCAACGATCATCCTGCGATCGCAAAGGAACTGGGGGCGGAGTTCTGCCATTTGGGCCAGGAGGATTTCTTCGGCGCGGGTTACACTCATGTTTCCCAGCTCCCGCTGGCAGATGTGGCAAGAGGATGCAAGCCTCAGGTGAAGGTTGGGCTCAGCTCGGCCACACCTGAACAAGCCCGCCGCGCGGTCGCCGCAGGGGCCGATTATCTGGGCGTGGGGCCGGTGTTTCCGACTGGCACCAAACCTGCCGCCAGGGCCGTTACGCTCGAGTATGTGCGCTGGGCGGCGGAGAATATCCGGATTCCGTGGTTCGCCATAGGCGGGATCAACTTGCAGAATGTGGACGAAGTGCTCGCGGCGGGGGCTCGGGGCGTCTGCGTCGTGTCTGCCATCCTCGCGACGGATGCTCCGGCGGCTGCGTGCCGCAAGTTCAAAGAACGGCTCGATCGCGCGGGGAATCGGAGGTGAGGTGCCTTCAGCCGCTACACGTAGAGGGCGGCTTGGACCTCCCGGGTCATCATCCCGACAAACGGGTAACGCCGCTCGGGGGCGCTTTCAATGCAGCGTAGAATCACCCTCTCCATGCTGGCGGGGATGTCGGGGTTGTGTTGGCGCGGCGCCACAAACCCGGAGCGATCGAGCTGTTTCGCGAGGATCTCGCCCGGGGTCTCGCCGGGAAACGGCTTCTGGCTGGTGAGCAGTTCATAGGCGGCGACGCCGTAGGCGAAGATGTCAACACGGTGCGAAATCGGCTCGCCGCGCAGTTGCTCGGGTGCCATGTAGGCGGGCGTGCCGGGGTTCTTCCCGGAGGCTTTCTTTGGTTTCTCAGGGATCGGTTGGGCGAGGTCGAAATCCACGAGGCGGACACTCGCATTTCGGGTGACCAGCACATTCTCAGGCTTGTAGTCCAGGTGCATGAAGCCGTTGTCGTGCATGTGTTCGAGGCCCAAAGCCATGTCAATGAGGATCTGGGCGATGTTATCCAGCAACACGGGGTCCTGTTGGGCGTGGAGTTGCTTGAGATTCGAGGCTTCCACGTAGTCCATGAGCAAATAGGGCTGGCCCTTGATCTTGCCGTGCTCGATGTAACCGACAATGCCATCGTGGTCGCCAATCTTGGACAGGATTTCTGCCCCGCGCAGGAACCGACGCCGCGCCGAGAAGCTAAAGCGGAGGCGTTGGTGCATGCGACGGAGAGCGTAGGGCTTTTGCCGCTCGTCGGTCGCGAGCCAGATGTCGGCCATGCCGCCGCTGTTGATCAGCTCCTGCAGGTAGAACCGACCGAACGGCCCGGGCGAGGGCGTTTGGTGGGCGTTCGACCTGTTCGCTTTGCTAAACACTGGCTCTACTTATCACGACGGCAGGAATTTTGCCATCGAGAAAACTGCGGCTTGGCTGGAACGGGCCCCTCGCTTATTGTGACGCTTCATGCAAGGATTCGGTGCGTTCGCCGATGCAGTTAGAGGCTGGCTCGACGGCGGGCTGGCGCTGGTCTATCCGGAGGTCTGCCAGGTCTGTGGCGGGGCGCGGGCGAGGCCGGCGGATGGCTATGTTTGCGAAGGTTGCCAGGCTGACGTGCGGTTCATTGAGCCGCCGTTCTGCGATCGCTGCGGCCGGCCCTTTGAAGGGGACATCACCGTGCCGTTCGAATGCGCCAATTGCCGGGAGATGGAGTGGCACTTCCATTCGGCGCGTTCAGCCGTGGTGCTGCGGGATCCGGTGTTGGAGGTGATTTGTCGCTACAAGTATGACCGCGCGCTGTGGTTCGAGCCGTTTCTGGCCGACTTGCTCATTCGCGCGGCGGGGCCGGCATTGGGCGCGCAAGGGCCGGACATAATCGTGCCGGTTCCGCTGCATCCCACGAAACGGCGCGAGCGGGAGTTTAACCAGGCCGAGCGGTTGGCGAAGCGGTTGGGCGCCGCAATGCGAATTCCAGTCAACAAACGGCTGCTCCGGCGGGTTCTGCCCACACGCACGCAGACGCAGTTGAGCCGGCAGGAGCGTTTGGCCAATGTGCTCAACGCGTTTGCCGCGCGGGATGGCGTGGAGTTGAATGGCGAGCGGGTCGTCCTTCTGGACGACGTGTTCACCACTGGCGCCACGACCAATGCGTGCGCCAAAGCGCTGATCGGCGCCGGAGCGGGGGAAGTTTGGGTCTGGACAGTCGCCCGGGGAGTCTGAATAATGCTCACCATCGGGTTGTAGCCTGTAATGATGATCGCAAGCAAAACGGAAGAACGCAGGGCCAGCGGACGCCCTTTGGGGCCGACGCCCCCGTTGCACGCCTTTCAGTAATGGCAACGACTTCCTTTACCAAGAAGACGCTGGGAGTGGAAGCGCCCGAACCGGCAGTCACTCCACCGCCGCCGACCAACGCCGCGGCATTTGTCAAGAAGCCCAAGCTCCCCAATCGCAAGTCCCGGAAGCGGGACATCCCCGAGGGGCTTTGGACCAAATGCCCGAAGTGCGGCACAATGGTTTTTGACAAGGAGCTGGATGAGAACCTGAAGGTGTGCGCGCACTGCCAGCACCATTTCCCGATCGGAGCCCGCGAACGTATCCATTCGCTGGTGGAAACCTGCACGTTCGAAGAGATGGATGCCGCGATTACGAGCGTAGACGTGCTTGGTTTTACCGGGGTGGCTTCCTATACCTCCAAGCTGGAGAGCTATCAGAAGGCCACTGGTCTGAAGGACGCGGTGTTAACAGGCCTCTGCAAGATGGGCCGGCATCGGGTGGCTCTGGGAGTGATGGATTTCAGCTTCCTGGGCGGCTCGATGGGATCGGTAGTAGGAGAGAAACTCACGCGTCTAATCGAAAAGGCGACCGAAAAGACCCTGCCGCTGATCATTATCTCAACCAGCGGCGGTGCGCGCATGTACGAGGGTATGTTGAGCCTGATGCAGATGGCCAAGACCTGCGCCGCGTTGGCCTATCACGCGAAGGCGCGGCTGCCGTATATCAGCGTGCTCACGCATCCAACGACCGCCGGTGTGATGGCCAGCTACGCCAGCGTGGGCGACCTCATCATCGCCGAACCGGCCGCCATGGTTGGGTTCGCCGGCCCCCGCGTGATCAAGGATACCACGCAGGCGGCATTGCCGCCTGGCTTCCAAACCGCCGAGTTCTTGCTCGACCACGGCCTCATTGATGCCATCGTGCCGCGCAACGAGATGAAGCCGCGGCTCATCGAGTATCTGGATTACCTGACGGAAGGGCAGCGCCCAGCCGTCAGCCCGAAGGCCGGCGCGTAAGGTCGGGAGTCGGCAGGTCAGACCTTTGGTATGAGGAAACCAACCGCTTCTCCACTTGCCCCACTCCTGTTGGTTGTCTCCCTGGTAGCGATCGCTCCAGCGGCTGAGCCTCAGAATCAGGCCACCAACACCCCAGCGGCGATCAGGGATCTCAACACGCCGCGCAGTTTCCCAGAGATTGCATCCAGGGAGGAATGGCACGCCCGCTCACAAGCGATTCGCGAGCAAGTCCTCGTGAGCTGCGGGCTGTGGCCGCTCCCCGAGAAGCCTCCGCTCAATGCGCTGGTCTTTGGCAAGCTCGAGCGCGATGGCTACAGCATAGAGAAAGTGCATTTCCAGCCGCTGCCCGGCTTTTACCTCGCGGGGAACCTGTATCGGCCGCTCGGAAAGGGCAAGGGACCGTTTCCGGCAGTTCTCAACCCGCATGGACACTGGCAGGAGGGCCGCATGGCGGACGGCACAAACGGCAGCGTGACGGCGCGCTGCGTCAGCTTCGCACGGCAGGGAATGATCGCCTTTTCCTACGACATGGTGGGGTACAACGACAGCTTCTTCTGCGACCACGGCGATGTGCCCGTGGACCAGTACTACCTGCGCCACCGCCGGTTCGCCACGAACCAGGTCAACCTGCTGTGGAATATCAGCCTGATGGGACTCCAGACCTGGAATAGCATCCGCGCGCTGGATTTTCTCGAATCGTTGCCAGATGTGGACAGGAAACGCCTCGCATGCACGGGTGCATCTGGCGGCGGCACGCAGACCTTCATGCTGGGCGCAGTGGACGACCGGCTCGCCGCACAGGGGCCGGTGGTGATGGTTTCCCACACCATGCAGGGCGGTTGCTCGTGCGAGAACGCGCCCGGGTTGCGCGTGAAATACTCCAACATGGAGATCGCCGCCGCCGCTGCGCCGCGTCCCCAGATTCTCGTCGCCGCAACCGGGGACTGGACGAAGGATACCCTGACCGTGGAAGGGCCAGCCCTTGAAGGCGTTTATCGGCTTGTTGACTCGCCGGACCGCCTGCGCTACGTGCGCTTCGATTGTGGCCACAACTATAACCAGGCCAGCCGGGAAGCGGTGTATGCCTGGTTCGGGAAATGGCTGCTCGACAAGCATGATCCGGCCGCGCTCAAAGAGGCCCCTTATCGGAAAGAGCCGGACGCCGATCTACGGGTGTTTCCCGACGGCAAGCCGCCCGGCGACGCGGTGAGTGAAGCGCAGCTGATCGAACGGCTGAAGAATCTTCACCGGGAACAATGGCACTCGCTCCTGGTGCGGGGCGAAGCCGGGTTTAAGAAGTTCAAGCAGATCATGGAGCCTGCCTGGCGACACACGCTGCAGGTCGAGTGGCCGAAGGGCCATGTGCGAAGCCGTGTGGAAGCAGTGCGAGAACTCGGCGGATTCACTGCCGCCACATTGAATATCTACGGCCCGGAGGGAGGCACGAATATACTGGCAAGGTACTGGGCTCCGCCTGGCATCCTCTCGAACCCGGCGCCCAGGATCGTGGTGATTTGCGGCGACAAGGAACATGACGCCGCGCTGCCGGAGGCCGACGCCGGGCCCGCGGGATTGACGCTGGCTCTGCTCCAGCACGGTTGTGCGGTGCTGCAGGTGCTGCGCTACAGCACGGGGAACCCGCCTGACCAGTTCGCCAACTTCTACGGGACCTACAACCGCACCAGGCTTCAGGCGCGTGTGCGCGACCTGCTGACGGTCTGCACCGCGGCTGGCTCACCCGCCGCTGACCCGCGCGGCCCGCGCCGCTTCGACGTGGTGCTCTGGGGCACCGGCCGCGCCGGTCTGTGGGCCATTCTGGCTGCACCGGCCGCCGGGGCCGTTGTCGCCGACTGCGATCAATTGGATGTTGGGAGCGACCAGGCCTTGTTGGCGGCGGACCTGTTTTGCCCAGGCATTCGAAACATCGGCACATGCGAGGGAGGCGCGGTTCTTGCAGCCCCGCATCCCCTGTTGCTGCATAACACCGGCACGAACTTCGCCACGAGAACGGTGCGTTCAGCCTACCGGGCGTTGAAGGCAGATCGGAAATTGCGTGTGGTAGCCGCACGCCTGCCAGATGAGGAGCTGGTGCGGTGGATTTGCCAGTCTCAAGATTAGTCCTTCGCGTGCGCAAAGCGCCGGGGCAGGCCAGATTGCGCGTGCAATTCGCCGCTGACGACTTATCTTTGCGTATTCATGAAAGGCATTATTCTGGCTGGCGGCGCCGGTTCGAGGCTCTTCCCGCTTACCTTGGTGGCGAGCAAGCAGCTTCAGCCCGTGTATGATAAACCAATGGTATATTATCCCCTCACGACGTTGATCGAGGGAGGGATTCGGGACTTCTGCCTCATTTCCACCCCCCAGGACTTGCCGCGTTTCCGCCAGTTGCTTGGAGACGGCAGCGCATGGGGGTTGTCAATCGAATACCGCGAACAGCCCAAGCCGCAGGGCATCGCCCAGGCATTTCTCATCGCTGAGACATTCATCGGCACGGATGCGGTTACGTTGATTCTGGGCGATAACGTATTCTACGGAGGGGACGGCTTTCACAAGGCCTTTGCCGACTTCAAGACTGGCGCGACTATCTTCGGCTACCACGTCAACGACCCGGAGCGGTATGGCGTGGTGGAGTTCGACGGAGACGGTCAGGCAATTTCCATACAGGAAAAACCCAGGCAACCCAGGAGCAACTACGCCGTGCCCGGGCTCTACATCTACGACAATAATGTGGTGACAATTACCCGTGGCCTCAAACCATCCGCGCGCGGGGAGTTGGAAATAACCGACGTAAACGTCGAATACCTGCGGCGCAGGCAGTTGCGCGTGTCCCGCCTCGGCCGTGGTTTCGCCTGGCTGGATGCCGGCACGAGCAGCAGCTTGCACGAGGCGTCCGCTTACGTGCAGACGATCGAGAAGCGGGCGGGCATCAAGATCGGTTGTCCCGAAGAGGCGGCTTTTCACCGCGGTTTCCTTTCGTTGGACCGGCTGGAGTCGCTGACGGCGAAAATGCCCGGGTGCGAGTATCGCGACTACCTGGCAGAGGTGATTGCGGAAGCGAAGCGGTTGGGGGTGACCGATGAACAAGGCCCGAAGGCAGGAGTTTGAACTGAGATGAATGTTCTGACGTGTGATCTTGCCGGGTTGCTGGTGATTGAGCCGAAAGTGCATGGCGACCCGCGCGGCTTCTTTCTGGAAACCTGGAATCTGCGTCGCTACCGCGAGGCGGGGTTGGGAGCGGACTTTGTCCAGGACAATGTCTCGTTTTCGCGCCGTGGCACGCTCAGGGGGGTTCATTTCCAGAATCCAAACCCGCAAGGCAAACTGCTCCAGGTGATGCAGGGAGAGGTATTCGACGTGGCCGTGGACCTCCGGCGCAGTTCCCCCACCTTTGGGAAATGGCATGGCCTTGTTCTCTCAGGCGAAAACAAGCGGCAGTTCTATGTTCCCCCCGGCTTTGGTCACGCCTTTCTCGTGCTCAGTGACACCGCCCTGTTCCATTACAAGTGCACTGAGTTCTACTCGCCCCGGGACGAGGTTTCCATCCGTTGGAATGATCCGGACATCGGCATCGAATGGCCTATGAAGGAGCCGTTGGTGTCGGAACGGGACGCCAACGGCCTGCGTCTTCGGGACTTGCCCCCTGACCGATTATTCGCATGACGAGGGGAGTAATAGCGACCAACGGCGGAACCGCGAATCCCGCGAGATAGCCATGCAACAGCCGCGCATACTGCTCATCGGCAGGATCGGCCAGGTCGGCTGGGAACTGCGCCGGTCCCTGGCGCCAATGGCCGGGATTACCTGCGCGGATTTCCCGGATATTGACCTGACCAGCGGGGATTCTGTCCGCCGCTGGGTCCGGGACAGTCGGCCCGACATTGTCATCAATGCCGCGGCCTACACCGCGGTGGACAAGGCGGAAACAGAACCGGACAAGGCCATGGCCGTCAATGGCGTGGCCCCGGGCATCCTGGCGGAGGAAGCTAAGAAACTTGGCGCCCTGCTGGTACACTATTCGACGGACTACGTCTTCGACGGCACCCGGACCACGCCATACGCCGAGACAGATGTCCCGGCGCCTTTGGGAGTCTATGGCCGCTCGAAGCTGGCCGGTGACAAAGCCGTGGAGGCTGTTGGCGGCGAGCATTTGATCTTTCGGCTGTGCTGGGTCTATGGCGCGCGGGGGCAGAACTTCATGCTTACCATGATGCGCCTTGCTCGCGAGCGCGATAAGCTGCGCGTCGTGGGCGATCAAGTGGGCTGCCCGACGTGGTCGCGGATGATTGCCGAAACGACGGCGCTGGCCTTGAAGGCGGTAGTGGCAGCGCCGGATCGGCGCGCGTTCACCGGCACTTACAACCTGGCGGCATCGGGGGTGACCAGTTGGCATGGCTTCGCGCAAGCCATCGTCAACCTCATGCCCGCGGAGGGAAGGAAGTGCACGGAGGTTGAAGCCATTTCTACGGCAGAGTACCCGACGCCCACAAAGCGCCCGGCTTACTCCGCGCTGGCGTGCGATAAGCTTGATCGCGCATTCGGCTTGCGCTTGCCGCACTGGGAGGAGAGCTTGAGACAAGTGCTGGAGGCTGGTTAATGGGTAGCCAGGGGAAACAGATTAGCGTTATGAACTTACTCATCACAGGTGGAGCCGGTTTCATCGGCTCGAATCTGATTCATCATGTCATTGGCCGGCCCGAAGTCGCCAGGCTGGTCAACCTGGATTGCCTCACCTATGCCGGGCGGCTTGAGAACCTCGCGGACGTGGCCGGGCATCCGAAGTATGTTTTCGAGAAGGTGGACTTGCGCGACAAGGCCGCCGTGTCGAAGGTCGTGCAACTGCATGCCGTTACTCACGTAATGCACCTGGCCGCTGAGTCGCACGTGGACCGATCCATCACCGGTCCGGGAGATTTTGTGCACACTAACGTGGTCGGCACCTTTAACCTGCTCGAAGCTTGCCGCGCGGCATGGCCGGCGACGGGTGGGGGGCACCGTTTCCACCACGTCTCCACCGACGAAGTGTATGGCAGCCTGGGTCCCACAGGCTTCTTCACCGAGACCACGCCTTACGCGCCGAATTCGCCCTACTCGGCCAGCAAAGCCTCCAGCGACATGCTGGTACGGGCGTATCATCATACCTACGGTCTGGAGACCGTGATCACGAACTGTTCGAACAACTACGGTCCGTACCAATTCCCGGAGAAACTTATTCCGGTGGTAATCCAAAGCGTGCTGGCGCGCAAACCGGTTCCCGTCTATGGCGATGGGATGAACGTGCGCGACTGGCTCTACGTTCGCGACCATGCCGAAGCGCTGTGGACAGTGCTGACGCGGGGGCGTGCCGGCGAAACCTACAACATCGGCGGCCACAACGAATGGGCAAACCTCCCCATCGTGCGGCTGATTTGCGACCTGATTGACGAGCTTGCCCCCCAGCTCGGCGGCCATTCGCAGAAGCTGATCACGTTCGTGAAAGACCGGCCCGGGCACGACCGCCGCTACGCCATTGACGCGACGAAGATCGAGAAGGAGTTGGGCTGGGTGCCCGCCCACCGCTTCGAGGAGGGTATCCGCGAGACCGTGCGCTGGTATCTCGAAAACCAGGCATGGGTGCGGGCCGTCTTGAAGCACTAGACCTGGATTCCGGGGTAACACAACGAAGACGCGAAGGCGCAGAGGTTGAAGACAAGACGATGATAGGCAGGTCACCCAGGCTCAAAGCCTCCACTGGCAGGAGAATCCAAATCACTCCCAAATCTGCCGTTCCCTGCCCGTTCCTGCGCGTCTTGGTGCCTTGGTCGTTCAAGAGATGAACTCGTCGCGGCGGTGGAAGTTCTGCCTCGTCCAGGCCCTGACGCTGGTGCGCGTGCCGCTCATCTTTGTCTTCCTGGCAGTCAGTGTCTTGTGCGGTCACCCCGTATCGGAGTTCTGGTTTGCCGTGGCCTTCGGGGCGATGATCCTGTCGGCGGTCACGGACCTCTTTGACGGCTACTTCGCCCGCAAGTTCCAGGTGACCTCCCGCCTGGGCAGCTACGCCGACCCGATGACCGACAAGGTGTTCTACCTGACCACGTTCCCCACGCTGGTTTACCTGGCGGACCGTGTTGGCCAACACAGCCACGCGCGCGCGTTGCTTGTGCTGGCGATTCTGTTCCTGCTGCGCGACCAGTGGGTGTCGTTCCTGCGCTCGTTGGGGGCGCTGCATAACCTGAGCGCCAAGGCGAACTGGTCGGGCAAGGCGCGCACCCTCATCTCGTTCCCGACCATCTGCGTGATCTACTACTATCTGCAAGCGCCACCCCACTGGTGTTGCCGGGCGCCCGAGCCCCTGGTCTATGGGCTGGAAGGCCTGAGCGTGGCGATCAATCTGATTTCGATCGGGGTTTACACGATGCGCTTCTGGCCGGCGCTGCGCGCCGAACTGCGGCTGCCCGACGAGTAGAAAGCTGGAATCGCGGGCTTCCAAACCAACGACCATGCAGCAGAGAATCCTTCTCATCGGCGGCACCGGTAATATCTCGGCGGAGTGCGCCGCGCTGCTCCACCGGCGCGGCCACGAAATCCTCGTCCTGACCCGCGGCCGGAGCGCTGTCCCGCCCGGTTACCGGGCCATCCAAGCCGACCGCAAAGACCTTGCCGGGATGCGCGCCGCCCTCCAGGGCGCGCGGCCCGAGGTGGTCATCAACTTCCTCGGCTACGACCTCCCCGATGTTCAGACCGACTACGCGCTGTTCAACGGCGCGGTGGACCAATACCTCTTCATCAGTTCCACCGTCGTCTATGCCAAGCCGCCCCGCCAATTGCCCCTGACCGAGGATGCTCCGCAGGGCAATCCATGGTGGGATTACGCACAGAAGAAACTTGCGTGCGAACAGTGGCTCCTCCAGCGCCGGCAGGATACCGGCTTCCCGGTCACGATCGTCCGCCCATCGCACACCTACTCGAAGCGTTGGGTTCCGAACGCCCTCTCCAGCGGCAGCTACACGTTCGCCTCGCGCCTGGAGCGGGGCAAACCGGTCTTCGTGCACGATGACGGCGAGAGCCCTTGGACGCTGACCACCGCGGGCGACTTCGCGATTGGACTCGCCGGCTTGGTAGGCAAGCCGGAGGCCATCGGCGAGGCCTTCCACATTACCAGCGACGAAGTGCTCACCTGGAACCAGATTTGTGCCGAGATTGCGGCGGCCGTGGGGGCGAAGTCGCCGCGCATTGTGCATGTGCCAACAGACGTCATTTGCCAGGTGGCACCGCAAATGTCCGGCACGCTCAAAGGCGATAAAGCCCATCCCGGCGTATTCGACAACGCCAGGATCAAGCGCTTCGTCCCCGAGTTCCGCTGCCGCACGCCCTTCCGCGTGGGGGTGCGCGAGTCTGTGCAATGGCTGCGCGAGCACCCCGACCAGCAGAACCTCAAGCCGGAGCTGGACGCCCTGATCGACAACGTCATTGCGGCGTGGGAGCGGCGGTAGCTACCCACTCCCCTCCGTTGGCGGTGTGGACACCTTGCGCTTCAAGCCGGCTTGGACGCTCTCCGCGCTGTTGGTCTTCCTGCGTTAAGCCCCCTTCCTTTCGCTTCCGCAGACCCAAGGAGCGAGGAAACCAGGCCGCCGGAGAGTTAAGGTGACGGCCAGGAATGGCAGGTGACAAATCTGTTATAGAGGCATTTGATACCATTTCTCACCGTGAATCGGAACAATGGGTCAGGGCGTAGCGTTTGCTT
>DAOPPX010000070.1:0-27062 GCA_035358715.1 Verrucomicrobiota bacterium | reverse complement strand
AAGCGCCTACCCCCTGAATCTACAGGAGATTATTGATCACCACGAATTGGCGCTGTGCGGGCAGGTCTGGTTCGGCATCTTATCTTGCGGTGAGTCGAGCCGGGGGAGACTATAGACCAATGTCAAAATACCGGTTAATGACGCAATTCTTCCGCCTCCTGGGCACGGCCCTGCCCTGCTTTCTGGTTTATCTTCTCCCGCTGTCCGTCCTGGCAGAAAACGGACCGCTGCGATTCGCCTGGCTCAGTGACACCCACGTGGGCAACGGCACCGGTGAGTCGGACTTGCGTGCCGCGGTGAACGACATCAACACGCTGACAGGGCTCAGTTTTGTGGTCGTCTCTGGCGACGTGACAGAGTATGGGTCCCGCGAGCAGTTCGGGCGGGCGAAGCGGGTTTTGGACGGTCTGAAGCTGCCATGTCACGTTCTGCCCGGCAATCACGACACCAAATGGTCGGAGTCGGGGGCGACGGATTTCGCTCGGTTCTGGCAAGCGGACCGTTTCGTTTTCGAGCAGGGCGGGTTTCGTTTCATTGGCTTGCACCAGGGGCCCCTAATGAGGATGGGCGACGGCCATTGGGCGCCGCAGGATGTGCGCTGGCTGGAGGAAACCCTCAAGAGGCTGCCGGACCCGAACCAGCCGATTATCTTCGTTACGCATTACCCCATTGATGAGGGCATTGCCAACTGGCACGTGGTGCTGGCCCTGCTCAAGCTCTACAACACGCAGGTGGTCCTGTGTGGCCATGGTCACGCCAATCAGGAGTTCTTGTTTGAGGGGGTCCCCGGCGTCATGGACCGCTCCACCTTGCCCGGGACTGCGCCGGTCGGCGGTTTTAACCTGGTCGAGATCAAAGACAGCGTGATGACCTTCTCCGAGCGCACCACTGGCAAGCAAACCCTGCCGCCCTGGCACTCCGTGGTCTTGCGCCAACGCAATTACGCCGCCGACACCAACGCCTACCGCCGGCCGGATTTCTCGGTTAACTCACGCTATCCCAACATCAAGCCGCGCTGGACTTACCAGACCGGCTACACCATTGCCAGCACGCCGGCAGTCTGGAGGGACCTGGCCATCGTTGGGGATGCCTCGGGAATGGTGCGCGCGCTGTCGCTTGAATCCGGCAAGGTGCGGTGGGAGTTTCAGACCCGGAATGCGGTCTATGCCACGCCGGACGTGAACGGGCGCGTTGTGGTCGTTGCCTCCACCGATGGGGTTATCTACGCGCTCACGGCCGCAAGCGGGAAGGAAATCTGGCGCCACCGCACTGACCGGCCCATCGTTGCCTCGCCCCGTATCGCGGAAGGCAAGGTCTACATCGGATCGAGCGAAGGTGTTTTTCGCGCGCTCGATCTCGCCTCGGGTCAACCAGTCTGGCGGCACGACGGCCTGGGCGGCTTCGTCGAGACCAGGCCGCTGGTCCATGGCGGCAAAGTGATCTTTGGCGCCTGGGATCAGTATCTCTATGCACTGGACGCAAACACCGGGAAACTTGTCTGGAAGTGGAAAGGGGACACGCCTGGGGTCCTCTTCTCACCTGCTGCCGCTTGGCCCGTGGCCGCCCGCGGGAAGGTCTTCATCGTAGCTCCCGACCGCAAGATGACTGCGCTGGATGTCCAGACTGGCACACAACTCTGGCGCACCGGCGCCTTTGTTGTGCGCGAATCCATCGGCCTGTCTCAAGACCAAAGCCGATTCTACGTCCGCGCGATGAATGACTTCTTCTATGCGTTTTCCACCACAGCTTCCGGCCCCGAGAAGGTCTGGGAGCGCAACGCCGGCTTTGGTTACGACATCAACTCGGCTATGCTGGTCGAGAAGGACGGTGTCCTGTTCTACGGCACCAAGAACGGTTTGCTCTTTGCTTTGGATGCCCAGACCGGGGCGATCAGGTGGCAGCACAAACTCGGCACCGGCGTGATGAACACCGTGCTGCCTCTCAGCGCGACGCAGATTCTCGCGACCGACTTTGACGGCCAAGTAGTTCTCATCGAGGCCAAATTGTGACCTTTGTCGCGAAGGGCTGCTCTCTCCTCCACATCAGCGCATTGTGGGCCTGCCGATGCCGTCCGCCGTGCCCTTTCACCCCCTTTCGCACAATTCTGTTGCAGTATGAATTGGCACTGCTTTGAATAGGCCCACGTGAACTACATCGTTCAAGCGACTGGTAACGGGGGCGACCTCCCGGCGGAATGGTCGGCCCCGGTCTGGGCCAAAGCGGAAACACTGGAAGTGGCGCACTTTCGCCCGGAAAGCAGCGACCACCGGCCCCAGACATCCGCCCGCCTGCTTTACGACATCGGTGGCATTCATGGGATGTTCCGGGTCCAGGACCGCTACGTGCGGTGCGTGCGAACCCGGTATCACGATGCCGTCTGGAAGGACAGTTGCGTCGAGTTCTTCGCCCAGCCCAGACCAGATCGAGGTTACTTCAATTTCGAGTTCAACTGCGGCGGCTCGTTTCTCTGCAGCCACATCATCAATCCGGAACGCACGCCGGACGGATTCAAGGAGTTTATCAAAGTGCCTGCGGAGTTGGGGCAGAGCATTCAGGCGCGATCATCCCTGTCGCAAGTAATTGATCCGGAGATCACCACACCAGTCTTGTGGACGCTGCAGTTCTTTGTCCCGTTTGGCCTGTTTGAACATTACCTCGGTCCGCTGGGCGCGATCCCGGGCCAGGCGTGGCGCGGCAACTTCTACAAGTGCGGCGATGAAACTTCGCATCCGCACTGGGCGGCTTGGTCACCGGTGGACCAATTGAATTTCCACCGGCCAGATTGCTTCGGGAGCATCGGGTTCGCCTGACGGGGACTCCACCCGACAATGGTTCGGGCCACGCGTGCTGCGCCGGGTCCACCAATGCAGCCGGCTTGTCCCCTGTCAACTTCCAGCGGAGGCGGTTTTCCGCTGTCCTACGATCCACTTGAAGACCAGAGTCACTTCGTCGCCGGTCTTGATGAGACCCAGCGCAATCTTCGGGGCGGGCGGCTCCACCTTGAAACTGGTCATCTTGAGCGTGTGCTTTCCTGTGATCTCCAGCCTGTTGCCGTCCAGAGGCAGGATGTTCACAACCATCGAGATTTGATTGGTTACTCCAGCCACAGCCAGGCTGCCCTTGGCGTCAAACACATAGGGGGCATCCTTGGTCTCGGGTGCTTCCTTGAGTGCCAGCTCGCTGAGTTGGTAGACGATGCGCTTGTGTTGCGGTTCCTTGAGATGTTCCCACATGATCTCGTCCATCTTGTCGCTGTAAGGCTTGCCGTCCTTCTCCACACTTTTCAGCGAGCGCACCTGGATGAACACATCCGCCTTGACCTCCATTTTGCCAGGCGTCGCGGCCTGACCACGTTCTGTCGGGAAGCCCGGGCCGACCTGCATCATGCCTCCAATGAAGGGGCTTTCGACCTGCCAGTCATGAATGTTAGAGGTGCCTTCTATGCGCATCTTGCTGCCCGAGCGCGCATTATAGGTGGTCATCTGGTCAGCCGCCGGCGAGGCTGCCGGCGCCATCAACAAAAGGGTGATAGTCCCTGCAATCAGTGTGTGTTTCTTCATGTCTATTGTCTTATCAGTTTAACGCGTCAGGCTATATTGAATTGTTCGACGTTAGCTCGTTCAAGCTAATTCATACCATTCAGGTTTAAGTTCGATCCGCTTCGCGCCCAGGATGGCCTCGTTGGCCTTCACGGCGGTGACGACCGCCTGGTAACCTTCCAGGTAGCCTGCCGCTGCGCGTCGGGGCACGGCGGACAGGTGCTCCATCAAGCCCTCCGCATCGTCCGCCCCGTAACTGGCCTGGTAGTCTTCTGCCGCCGCTTCGATGTCCAGTGCATTGCGGAGGAAGTTGCCCAGGGCAAACGACAGTGGCGTGTCGGCAGTGACCGCCTCCTGCACGGGCTTGGGCTGCTCATTTGCGTCCACGGCTTTGCTCTTGCCGGCAACGAGGGCGATGCCGGTCTCCTTGTAGAAGGTCATCTTGTCGGCATAGACTTCCCAGCCCAGCAAAGGCGAGTCCACTTCCTTGAACATCCACGCTTTGCCGTCGCGCATCATGATCGCCGCGTCGCTCCCGTAGAGCATCTCGTACTCGCCGTCAAACGAGTTGGCCAGTGTGGCGTCGTACAGCATTCGCACGCCGCCCGGGAACTCGAACACCGTTTGGACAGTGTCCGGCACATCGCGGTCTTCCTTCCAGAAGGCAATGGAGCCGAATCCCGTGACGGCAGTGGGCAGGGCATTCAGGAACCAGCCAGCCTGATCAATCTGGTGGCTTCCAAGTTCGCCAATCAGGCCGAGCGAAGTCGCCTTGTTCAAGCGCCAATTGAGCGCCTTCTCCTGCTCCGGATTGGACGATGCTGATCGCCAGCTTGTCTTCTTGTGCCATTGTGCGCGGGCCTGAACGCTCTTGCCCAGCGCTCCCGAGCGAATGAACGGCAAGAGGAAATGGCGGTGCGGATCGGAGCGCATCTGCAGGCCGCTCTGAAATACCAGTTGTTTGGCGGCCTTCGCCGCCAGCGCGATCTCCCGGGCGCCCTCGATTGAGCCCGCCAAAGGAGCTTCGCAATAAACGTGCTTTCCGGCCTTCAGGGCCGCCAGCGCAGTCTCCTGGTGCTGGTGGGTTGGCGTGGCAATAATGACCGCTTTGACCTCCTTGTTGTCCAGGATGGTTTTGTAATCTGCCGTTTGCGCGGCTCCAGGCGCGGCGTTGGCGGTGCGCCTCAGGAAAGGACCATAGGTATCGCAAATCGCAGCAACATCCGCTTGAGGCAAACGGACCAGGGTGTTGACGATCTCGCGCCCCCATGCGCCAAGACCGATAACCGCAACCTTGATCTTGCCAGCCGGGCCCTTGGCTTCTCCGGCGGGCGCTGAGTTGGTTTGGGCAAACAGCTCCATCCCGCCCAGCATGGTCATCAGCGTGGCAACCGATCCGCCTTTGAGAAAGTCCCGCCGGTTATAACCCAGGCTTTCGCTCGTATTTTCGTTCATATAGCACTTCGAACTGACAAACATAGACTATGCACTATTCCACCGCCAGCTTCTGCGGCTTGGCGTTCATCTTCTCCAACCCCAGTGCCCATTTGATCCCGCCCAGAATGTGCTGCTGATATGCCTCCGCCACTTCCTTCGGATTCTTGCGGTCGGGCCAGTCCGGGTCCCACACATCCTCGCGATGCCCCAGCGAGGTGTAGAAGACGCGCCCCTTGCCGTACTCCTTGCACCAGGCGATCGGGTAATCACCCGGAGCCTTGTCATTGGGATGCTGGTCGAGCGTTAGCAGGCCGTGCACCTTGGTGCGGTCAAAGTTCTTAAACTGGTAAATCTCATCGAAAACCTTCCAGCTTTCAGCCAGGTGGCGGCACATCGGGCAATCAGTGTCCTGGTTGATTGCGTCCACCTCCACCTGCGCGCCGTGCGTCTTGAACTCGGCGCCGATCATCTCGATGTAAGGGGCAAAGTTGTGAAAAGTATCGGTAGCCGAGTGCATTCCCACAAAGCCCTTGCCGGACTTGACCCAATCCAGGAATGCCTGTTTGTCAGGCAACGGCAGATCGCCAGTCGTGTTGGCAAAGATCACAGCGTCGTATTGCTTCAGTGCCGCGCGGTTCATCTTGGCGGCCAGGACCTTTTCGATGGCGGCGTTGACCCTGGCATTGTCGGGTTTGCCATCGGGACCTTTGTATTGATCGTCATTCGGTTCAACTCGCGCAAATTCGACTGTAAAGGCAGTGCTCTCTTTGCCTAACCCGGCCAGCACCTTCTCGGCCGTTGGAATGGAACTGTGGCGGAAGCCGGTGGTGACGGTAACCACGAGAACCTTCCTGGGGGCGGCCTGTGCCGGCAGCGCCAGCCCCAGAGTGGAAGAAATGATCACGCCGGCCAATAAGGGGCCCGCCATCCAACTCATTGCTGCTGTCTTCATTTTAGCCAAACGACCGCGCCTGAACATCCAAATCCTGAGACTCATGAGCCTGTGATGAAATTCAATTTGGGGGCTGAGGTCAAGAACTCTGTCTCCGCCTTTTCTGGGTGCATCTCGACACTGTCCTTATCCCAAAGGCCCAATTGGCGAAACATTGGGGTATTGGGGTGGCTTTCCCGGATTTAAGGACAGTGTTCAGACGCACCCCCTTTTCTGTCCCCGCATTTTCTTGACGGCGTGGTTCGGCTGTGTTGTATATGCTGCCCAGTTGGCGTCAGGGCCGCGCGATCACCGGGTGGTGGCTCGATTCGGGCCCGGCAGCAACGAACAAATGCTATGGCTGACCTGAAATTTGCGTGTACCCTCTGCGGGCAGGAAATTGAATGTGACGAACTATGGAGCGGGCATCAGATTCAGTGCCCCACCTGCCGGAAGGAGTTGACCGTCCCGCTCAGGCCCGAGGGGCCGCCCCACGCGAGTTTTGCCAATGCGAGACCGGGCCAGGCACGGCTCTCCATCGGCTCGTCTCAGGCTCAGCGTTCCGCTTCCGATCGGGCGGTGGCCCCACAAGCCGTCGCGCTGGAACAACAGTTGGCCCAGGCGAAGACCGGGCAGAAGGGGGCGGCTATGAAATGGGTGAAGATCGGCGTGGGTGTGGTCGTGGTAGCTGTAGGCGCCATGGTCGGCTATCCATATCTTCGTGATTGGATGGAAAAGCGCGGCGAAGCGGCCCAGCAAGCCAGCGCCAGCGCCCCCCAACAAGCCGCGACAGCCACCGAACCTCCCCCGCCCGAGGCCCCCGCTCCGAAAATGGAGTTGCCGCTGCTCCCGGCCGTTTGGACCCTCGACGTGGACAAGGCCAGGATTCCGGAGGGCAAAGCTAATGGCATGATTTCCGGCACCAACTTCGTCGTTGAAACCGCCCGCCTCGATAGCATGCCCGGCAACGTGTATCTCCTCCGTCTGATTGAGGGCGCGGTCACCTCGCCCGACCGGGCGTTCATGGTCTATTTGCGGGCGAATGCCAACGAGAGCATCACCGGCCGCACCTGGACGGTCTCACAGGACTTGAAAGGGAGGTCCGTGCCACAGGTGGTTAAGCTCTGGAAGACCAACCCCCGCTACCAGGCTCAGCAAAAGCCATTCGCATCAGGCTACGCCATGAAGCTTGAACTCGGCCAGGTCACCGACGGGGTGATCCCCGGCAAGATATTCCTTGCCGTGCCGCCGGAGACCGAGCAAAGCGTCGTGGCCGGGGTCTTCAAAGCGAAGACCAGCCTGGCTGACGCGGCTGGCGCAACGGCTGCGCCACCGACTGAATCCCCAAGCCCTGCCGAACCTCCTCCCGCCAGCCCCTAGTCTGCGGAAGCGGCGGCTTCAAAGAAACGTTGCCGGGGCAAACGCCAGCCCCTGCGGAAGGCCATCCGCGATCCGCGGGCGCTTCAAGTAATTTCGCCTCAACCTTGCTTTCCGCACAGGACAGCCTAACATGCTGTCAGCCCGGGTATGGGCTGTTGCATGATACGTTCGCTGGTATTTACAACTCAAGGCCGCCTGCACAGCAAGGACATCGAGATGTTCTTGATGCCGACCTTGCTTAGCGACACCAACCTGTTCCTTTGGGTGGATTTGGAAAGCCCAACGCCCGAGGAGTCGAAATATGTGCTGGAGGAGGTCTTCCATTTTCACCCGCTGTCCATCGAGGATTGTGTCACGGCGAGTCCCTCGCCGAAGGTGGATGAGTACTCGCCCAAGGAAGGAGATTGGTTTACACCCTACCTTTTCATGGTGATCCACGCCGTGGACTACAGCCGCAAGGATGGCGTTTTTGCCACCAGCGAGCTCAACTTCTTCCTCGGCAAGAATTTCCTCGTTACCTATCACGACGGCCCGCTCCGCAGCATATCGCAAACTGAAGAGCGTGCGGTCAAAGCCATCACGAACATTGGCCGGGCGCCCGATCGCGTGGCGCACACCTTGTTGGACTCCATTGTGGACAACTACAAGCCGGCCCTGGACGAGCTCTCTCTCGAAATTGCCGACCTCGAACAGCAGGCACTCCAGCATCCGAGCCACCATATCCTCAACAAAATCATCCAAGTCAAGAGAGAGGTCCTCCACCTTCGCCAGATCATTGGCCCGCAACGCGAGGTGCTGGCCCGCTTTGCACGCGGAGAGTTCAAACTCATTCGCGCCCACCTCGTCCCCTATTACCGGGATGTGTACGATGCTCTCTTCCACATTTCTGAATTGGCACAGGCTTACACCGATACGCTCACCGGCATCCTTCAGGTCTATCTGAACATGTCCTCCAACCGCACGAGTGAAGTTGTCAAGCTCCTGACGATGATCACCGTCATCACCACACCCATGATGCTGATCGGCACCTGGTACGGGATGAATTTCAAGCACATGCCGGAGGTGGATTGGAGACATGGTTACACAAGTGCCATCATAATCACCGTGGTTTCCACTCTGGCTACCTGGTGGTACTTCAGGAGGAAGAAGTGGCTCTAACCGCGCCACTTCGGTTGCGTCGTTCCCTGGACCGCATCGCATCGGCGTGCCCGGGCAATCGGCGCTGGCGCTTCGCCTGTTGTCCTGAGCCGCAGCCAGGCTGGGCAACCCGTGCAATTCGGTAAACCTTCGCTGCCATGCCCGGTAAGTCCAGTTTCCTCGATAAGGTCCTGCCTCGCATAGGACGGCTGGACGAAGCCGGCCTGCAGACTGTGGTCCAGCGCCTAGCGCGCGAACGCAGCTTCCTCGAAACCCTCTTCAACACCATCGAAGACGGGGTCCTCGTTGTGGATGAGGCTGGGCGCATCGTCTATTTCAATCAGGCCGTCACCCGGTTCCTTGGCCTGCAGCCCAAAGTTGAGAACCAGCCCATCACCGACTTCATTCCTGAACTCGAATGGGAGAAGATCTGCCGCTTCGACCACGGCGGCGGATCCGGTGTTGTCCGGCACGAGTTCGAGGTCCGCTATCCGCGTCCGCGCTTCCTGCGGCTGTATGCTGCGCCGCTCGACGGCGAAGCCGCCGGGAGTGCAGGGGTTGCTCTGATTCTTCACGATGCCACCGAAGCCCGCCAGAAAACCATCGAGGCCATCGAAAGCGAACGCGTCCAGGCCCTGACCTTGCTGGCGGCCAGCGTCGCCCATGAGATCGGCAACCCCCTCAACGCGCTCCACATTCACCTGCAACTCATGGAACGCGAACTGAAGAAGCTGCAGCCCGTCCCCCACAACCCCGCGCCCGCCAAGTCCGGCCCCAGCCAGCGGTTGCGCGCTCGATCCCAGGCCCCGGTTGATGAAAGCACCATCCGCGATCTTGTTCCCAAGCTTGAACAGTACCTCTGTGTTGCCCGTGGCGAGATCAACCGACTCGACTATATCATCACACAATTCCTGCAAGCGATCCGACCAAGCCTGCCGCAACTCAGACCCGCTTCGCTCAACGACGTCGTCCACAAAACCCTCGAATTGCTACAGCCCGAGCTCGACAACCGCGGCTTGAAGCTCCGCACCCGTTTAGCCTCCCAACTGCCGCTGACCCCTATTGATCCGACCCAAATCCAACAGCTCCTGGTAAACCTGATTAAGAATGCGATTCAGGCCATGACCCGGGGCGGCACCCTTACCCTGCAGACCGGCGAGGGAGCCGATGGCGTCTGGGTCAGCATCGCCGACACCGGCAGCGGCATTCCCCAGGAGCAGATCAACCGCATCTTCGAGCCCTTTTACACCACCAAGGAAAAGGGTACTGGCTTGGGCCTGATGATCGTCCAGCGCATCGTTCGTGCCCACGGCGGCCACCTCGAACTTGAAAGCCAGACTGGCCGCGGCACCACATTTCGAATCTGGCTGCCCCTGCACGAGCGCAAACCCCGCCTTCTCGAAGCCCCGTCGCACGACTAGCCCTGTGCCCAAGGCCCAGCAGGGCTGAACTGCCTTCTCCGGACCGCCCTCGTGGCAGGTAGCTCGCAACAGGCTTAATAGAAATTCTATTAAGCCATGTGGGAGCCATGTGGGACGAGGGCAGAACGGGGGGGCGTCCTGCCGGGCGGTGGACCGGAAATGGATGGACCAGTCACATCAGTGGTCCCGCGTGCTGCTGGCAATAGACGTATCGCTTCGGCGCTCACCGTCACTAACTTCTTCACGCCCCTGCTCTCCCTCGACGGCAGTGCGGCGGCGACCAATACGACGGTCCGCAGGCGGGGTTAGAACCTTGGCCGAAGGTGGCCCTTGCTCGTCTCGTTCGCCATCGGGGATAGGCCACGGTGAAGGAACCGGCGGGCGTTGCCGATGATGTAATCCCACTGGAAGGCCGGGCCGGGGTCCACCTTGTTGGTCTGGATGTGGAAGTGGCCGAGGATGCCTTGGTAGGTTTCCAGCTCGGCATCCGGCAGCTTCTGGAGTATGAGCTTGCCGGCGGCATCCCGCGGATAGTCGCACTTGATGTTCGGCAGCGCCTTGCAGAGCGCGGCGGTGAGCTTGATCAGGGCCTGGTATTGCTCGGGCGTGTAATCGTATTGGATCAATTCCTGCCCTTGCGCCATGCCGGTGACGGGATCAGGCCGAGCGGGATGACCGACGAAGCCTTTGGTGCGGATGCCCCCGTCGCCGAACTGCTTGGGAATGGTGATGCGTGTCTGGCCGTTGGGCTCCTTCGCGTACCAGTGCTCAAACGGGTTCTTCCCGTTGACGCCGTACGCCCCCATGTTAGCAATTTCAATGCCGACGGCGCGGCTGTTGGCCGAGCCTGCATGCCACGCCCGCTCTTTGAGATCCAGCGTCTGGTAAATCGTGCCGTCCAGGTCGAGCATGAAATGGACGCTCAGGTTGCGCATGTCATGCAGAATCTTGAAGCACTGCCGGCTGGTGCCGCACACGTCATAGTGGATGACAAACTGGTCCACGACCCGTTGCAGCAGCGGCAGGTCCCAGCCGCCACCACGGATCCGCTCGATCTCCTCGTCTGAAAGTCCGTGCCGGCGCAGGTTGTAGCGATTAGGCGAATCGAGGTCCTTGACCTCCGTATGGGAGGCTTCCCAATCGGCTTTATCAATCGGGCTGAAGCGCCGTTCGACGCGGTAGGCGTCGTAGCCGCCGGGGTCCATCCACGTCACGACCCGCGTGCCGGTATGCACAAATCGGCCGGCAACCACGATTTCATCTCCTTTCCGGTGCGCAAATGTGCCGGGTTGGGGTAGCGCCTTGCAACCGACCATCAGCGCCGCTAAGAGGACGACGCTGAGGGCCTGGCTGAGGCGAGGGAAATGGGAATGGTGATTCTCGGGGTCTGGCATTGATCGCATGGGACTATTGTCCCGTGGAAACCCCCTTGGTCAAGCCCAAGCCGCTGTTCGCCGCAGACCGCCACATGGCCGGCCACAAGGTTCGGTGCATGCAGGATGTCTGCGTGCAGCTTGGGAACGGATGGCAGAATCTGCACCGCAAGAAGGGGTGCGCTGTGCCGGGCGCAGCCGCGTCCAATATCGTGCTTGGGACGGAGGAGACTTGGCGAGGCAATGGAGTTGACACGCCTACGCAAGCAGACAGGAGGACGATTTATCAGTTCCCGTTCCGCCATTCCCCGACCAGTTTCCTGACAGCTTCGTGGCCAGGGGTGGCGTTTTGGAACATGCCAAGGTTCCAGTTATACACGCAGATAAACCGGCAGTCGCGGAACGAGAGCGTGCGTCGGAAGTGGTCTTCCCAATCAACCGCGGTGGCGCCGCCCCACCACCATTCGGCGGCGGCCCAGCGTTGGCGCCCAGCTGCTTTCATCTCCGCCTCCAGCGGAACGGCCTCGATTGGCCCGTTGTTGTAGAAACTCCAGCCGGGCGTTGACCAGCGGTTGAAAGCCGGCCAGAAAGGCAGATGCTTCTCCCACGGGGCGTAGTTCCCGCCCTGGTGGGTGAAGACAGCGTCGCGGGGCAGTCCAGCGCTGTGTGCCTCCCGGCATAGCTGCCCCAGGTAAAGTTGCGTGACGCGGGCAAGGTCCTCGCGCGTGAGTCTGCCATGCTTCCTGAGGCCGGCGGTTTTGACGGCGGCGTAGCCCAACTGGCAGACGCCGCCGCTCAGGCCCTTGGCGGCGATCAGGGAGTGGGTGGGATCATGGGACGAGTCGTGCGGCCATTGCTCGTAGTAGCGGTTACCGTCGGGGTAGTGGTAGGCATTGTAACCGATGCCTGCCTCCCAGCCCAGCTTGACGCCGCCGAAGAGCCACCGGCGCGCCGGGGGCAGTTGGCGCTGCCACGCCACGATAATCGGCGCCAGTGCGCGCAGGCCTTCCAAATGGGCCGCCACGACCTTCGGACTGGCGAGGTTCGGCGCGGGCGCCACGCGCAACTGAGTGCCCCAGTTGCGCCAGCACACCTTGACGGCCTGGGCAGGACTCCAGCCCGTCCATTCGACATTGAAGACGTTGCTCGGGTTGTAGCCGGGGTGCTTCGGATCCCACCAGTTCCACAAGTCCGGCCGGTGTTGCCACCAGTTCTGCCCGTCCAGCGTGACCAGCACTGGCACGCCGGCTTCCTCGCTGGCGGCCAGCAGGCGGCGGAGGCTCTGGCGCAGAATGTTGGTGGGCGTTTCCAGGGTGTTGAAAACGAAGGACACCCCGATGCGCAAGCGCGGGTTATTCGGCGCGCGCAAGGTGTTGACGACCTCGTTGAACATCTCGCAGGTAATCGTCTCGGGACGATTCTGGTTCCAGACGGAGGCTGGGGCGATGTTGAAGAAGAGATACCGCGGCGCTTCTTTGGCCAGCAAACGCGGCTGGCACATCAGCAGCAGGCCAGCGCAGCCGGCCAAGAACAGCGCGCGCAAGCGCAACATCCCGGATCGAGGGGGCAGTACTAGCCGTCGTGTCATGGCGCAAATAGCGGGCCTTGGTGTACAGCCGCCCGGGCCAAATGCAAGCGCAGACAGCCGCAAGGCGCCAGCACTGGTACGCTTCTAGCTGGTTTGCGCCTGGATGACGAAGACATTTGTCGCGCTTAACGACCCGGTTCACAGGCTGATCCGAGGCCTGACTCATTACACGCCCTTGTGCCCCGACCTCTCGCCGGATCAGCGTCTCATGCTGCGCTACAGCTTTCAGGAACAGGATCTCCCCGAAGCCTATTACTCGCTGGCGATGTTTCACGCCCTCGGGGGGCTGACGCTCAAATCGTTGCGCCTCGCAAACTGGCGGGTCCGAACCAGCGACAAGGCGGGTATCCCGGAGCGGGTCAACTACCTCGATGCGGTCAGACTCGACCGGCGTTGCGCTCGCGACTTGCGGTTGAAAATCAAGCGGCACGGTCCGGGCCTCCTTGCCGGTGAACTGCTGTGCTTCGGCGCGGGCATGTTGCGCGCGCGCAACGACGACCCCCTCGAGCAAATCCATCATTATCTCTGGCGCCAGTATGGCCGACTCCACACCCGGCACGAGGTTGTTTATGGGCGAATTCGGGCGCTGCATTGGAGTTCATTGCCCCTGATCCACGAGCGGCAGAAGGAGTCCTTTGACTCCACCAACCTCATTTACGGCGATGAATTTGGGGAGTTGGAGCAGCTTTGGGAGCGGCGTGCCGACACGGCCTTCCTCGAACTCGTAGCACAGGCCCTCCAGCGCATGCGCGCTCAGGCCGAGATCGCGGCGTTCCTGCACCCACCCTTGAATCTGCAAGAGGTGATGAAAATGCACTTGAGAACCCAGGGCATCTGGAAAAGCCCGCCCCTCACCGCCCGCGCACTATTACGCCGCGTGGAATACATCCTCAGCAATACCGTGCTGGACAACGCCCCTAAGACGGTCTTCTGCTGCCGGAAGCCGGAATCACAACCTGAACCGCGTTCCAGGATCAAGCACTCCCGGGGTTGGACACACGACCGCTCAGGATATGATGGCTGGCTGCCGGGAAGCGACGGTCCCGCTGGCAGCCTGGAATAGCCGCGCACGCCACACGTCGCGGCAGGCTGCTTCCCCGCCTCAGGCAGGCCCTTTGAGCAACGCAATGAACTTCTTGATGGCTGGCGACAAAACCCTGTCCTTCTTGTGAATGACGGCCAGCGGGCGGCAGTAGGCGCCATTTTCGAGTTTAATGGCCACAAGAGCCCCCGTGGAGACCTCATTGGCAACAGTCTCCCGCGGCACAATGGCAACCCCGGAATTGATCTCAACTGCCCGCTTGACGGTCTCAACGTTGTCGAACTGCATGACCTGCTCCACCGTCACGCGATGGTCCTTGAAGATATTGTCCAGCGCACGGCGCGTGGGAATGTCCCTCGCGAAGTTGACAAACTTCTGCCCATGCAGCGCCCGGACGCGGACTGACTTCTGTTCGGCCAGGGGGTGCTGCGGGTGGCAGATCAGGACCAGCGTATCCTTCCGAATAGGCACAACCACAATCCTCGAGTCGCGCGCTGGGTAGGCAACCAGCCCCAGGTCCACGACGTTCCCCAGAAGATTCTCGTAAACTTGCGCGTCGCTTCGATACTCAACATGCACCTTGACGCTGGGATAGCTTTGCATGAAACGTTTCACGTAAGGCGGCAGCACATGCAGCCCGATGCTGTAAATCGTTGCCACGCGAACGTCGCCGGAAATCACGTTTTCGATCTCCTGCAGCTTGCTATAGAGAGCGTCGCAGGTTTGCAGGATGCGCTTGCTGTGCTCGTAGAAAACCTCGCCCTCAGGTGTCAGCCGAAAGTTCTTCTTGCTGCGCTCGATAAACGGCGACTGAAATCGGTGTTCCAGAGTGCTGACCGTCTGGCTGACGGCGGACTGAGTCACGTTGTTGATTTGCGCAGCCTTGGTGAAGCTCTTGGTTTCCGCCAAATCACAGAACACCTTCAGGCTTTCGATTTGCATAAGGTCATTGAATATACTAATTCGCTATCAGTCAATATGAACGAGAGCATCAATCGGCGCCATTTCCTCGGGACCACCGCGATCGCCGGCGCGGGTATGACCCTTAGCCTGACCCCAATCGCGCAAGCCCGCAACGCCAACTCCAGCACGGCGGATAAGCCCGCCCTGCTTGGTGGCAAACCCGTTCGTTCGCCCCCCCCCCGCGAATGGCCCATCATTGACGAGCGGGAAGACAAGGCCATGCTGGAGACGGTTCACAGCGGGAAATGGTTCAGAGGCAACGGGAAAAACGTGACGCGGTTCGAGGAGTCCTACGCCAGCGCCACCGGCGCGAAGCATTGCCTTGCCACCAACAGCGGGACCAGCGCCCTCTTCACTTCCCTGGAGGCCGTCGGAGTCGCCGCGGGCGACGAAGTTATCGTCGCCCCTTACACCTTTATTGCCACGGTAAATGTCATTCTGCTGCATCATGCCCTGCCGATCTTTGTGGATAGCGACCCCGACACAATTCAGATTGACGCGCGCAAGATCGAAGCCGCGATTACCGACCGCACCACGGCGATGATCCCTGTACACCTCGGCGGTTCCGCCGCTGACCTTGACACCATCCTCGCCGTGGCGAAGAAGCACAAGCTGCCAGTGATCGAGGACGCCTGCCAGTCGCATCTGGGCCAGTGGCGTAACCGGTGCCTGGGCACGTGGGGCGATACCGGCTGCTTCAGCTTCCAGGCCAGCAAGAACCTGAACTGTGGTGACGGCGGGGCGATCATCACCAACAACGACGAATGGGCCGACCAGTGCTATTCGTTCCACAACCAGTGCCGCCCCCGAAGACCATCCGGCGGTGAAGTGGCTTCCAGGAGCAAGCGCGGCGGCAACCTGCGTATGACCGAGTTTCAGGCCGCCATCCTGCTGGCTCAGATGACCCGGCTCGATGAGCAAATGAAGACCCGCGAGCAGAACGCTGCCTATCTGCGCAGTCTGCTTAACGAAATCCCCGGCATTGTGCCCGCCAGGATGTACAACGGTTGCACGCGCAATGCCTATCACCTGTTCATGTACCGCTACCAGAAGGAGCACTTCGCCGACCTGCCTCGGAAGCGCTTCCTGGAAGCGCTCAAGGCCGAAGGCGTGAGCTGCAATCCCGGCTACGGAAGACTGAACAAGGAGACGTTCATCAAGCGGTCCCTGGCCTCCCGCTCCTGGCAGCGCCTGTTCCCGGCGGACACACTGGCGAAATGGGAGGAGCGCACCGAATGCCCGGCCAACGATAAGATGTCCGAAGAAGCCGCCTGGTTCACGCAGACGACCTTGCTCGGTCCGCGCAGCGACATGGATCAGATGGCCGATGCCATCCGCAAAATCCAGAGGCACGCCGGCGAGTTGGCCAAGGCGTAAGGCCCCTCGACCGAGGCTGCGAAGCTCAACCCTGCCCCGTGGGACTGGCGTGCCGCTGCCACCGCGCGGAGACGTTCTTGCGCAGATCATCCAGAAGCGAATAGGTGACCGGCGTCATGACCAGCGTCAAGAGCAAGCACAGCGCCTGGCCGCCGATGACTACGACCGCTACTGCCCGGCGTTCCTCAGCTCCCGGCCCGGTGCCAAGGGCCAACGGCAGCATCCCTGCAATCAGCGTCATCGTCGTCATCAGAATCGGGCGGAGGCGCTCCCGGTTGCCCTGCAGGATCGCCGCGCTGCGCTCCAGTCCGGCGGCCCGAAGTTTGTTCATGTGATCTATCTGAAGAATGGCGTTCTTCTTGACCACCCCAAACAGGACCAGCAGCCCCAGCGCGGAATAGAGGTTGATGGTCTGGTTGGCGGCCAGCAGGGAGATGAACGCAAACGGCACCGAGAGCGGCAGCGAGAGTAGAATAGTGAAGGGGTGCACGAGACTCTCGAACTGGGAGGCCAGGATGATATACATCAGAACGACCGACAACGCGAAAGCGAACAGGAATTCGCGGAAGGTGGTCTCCAACTCGCGCGCCCGGCCCGAGATACGCGTCGAATAGCCGGTCGGCAGGCCCATCTTCGCCACCTCGGCGCGCAGCGCGGCAATGCGGTCCGCCTGCGCGTAGCCGGGAGCGACCGCAGCCCGCAGACTCACCTGTCGCTGGCGATCCAACCGGTCAATGCGCGAGGCCGTCTGCATTGGCACCAGTTTCACCACGTTGTCCAGACGCACCAACCCGCCGGTCTGCCGGGGTACGTAGAGCCGGTGGATGGTCTCGGCCTCGTTGCGGTCTCCCTCCTTGAGCCGCACCTGCACGTCGTAATCCTCGTTCATCGAGTCGTCGCGGAAGCGGGTGACGCGTTCATCGCCACCGACCATCACGCGCAGGGCGTCGGCAATGTCCGTCGTCCTGACACTCAGGTTGGCAGCGCGTTCACGGTCAATCTCGACGCGCAGTTCGGGCTTGTCGAGTTTGAGGGTGGTATCGGCATCCAGCAGCCCCAGCGCCGTCGCATTCGTGCGCAACCGCTCGGCGTAGGCGTTGAGCAGGTCAAGGTCCGGCCCGAGAAGCGCGAAATCAATGTCGAAGTTGCCCCCCCCGCCGACGAAGGTCTGCGGATTGCGGACGGCGATTCGGATATCGGGCAGGTTGCGCAAGCGGCGACGGATTTCCTGTTGCACGTCCCTCTGGGAGAAGTTGCCGCGAAACGCGTTCCAGGGGGGCCATTGCGCCAGGCGGCTCCAGCGGAAAGTGCGTTCCGCATGCGGCGCGAGCTGGACGAAGAAGTTGGCACCGTTGACTCCCCCCAAGAAGCCGCTGCCGGCGGTGGACAGCACCAACCGGACGCCCGGAACTGCGCGCAGCTCCTCCTCGATTTGGAGTGCCACCCGGTTCATCGCTGCGAGGCTGGTCCCTTCCGGCGCGGTGACCCGGACATCGAATTCCCCCTCGTCCACGTTGCTGGGCAGATACTCCTGCCGCACGAGGTTGTAGAGCGGCACCGACGAGGCCATTATCAGCAGAGCCAACCCCGCCACCACTGCCCGGCGCGCCAGGGCCCAGCGCAGGACCCGCAGGTAACCCTGGTCAATGCGGCGATAGAAACCGCTGCGCGAACGCGGCCCCGCTCCGGGCGAGTCGGCCCCTGCTCCGTTTCCGCCGCGCAGCAGCCGGGCGCTCATCATCGGCGTCAGGGTGAAGGAAACCAGCAGGCTCACGAGCACCGCCACCGCCGCCGTGAAGCCGAACTGGTAAAGAAAGCGCCCCGAGATGCTCGACATGAATGAGACGGGCACGAAGATGACCACCAGGCTGAACGTGGTGGCCATGACCGCCAGCGCAATCTCCGCGGTGGCCGCCCCGGCCGCCTCAAACGGTCGCATCTTCTTCTCCTCGATGAACCGGAAGATGTTCTCCAGCACCACGATCGCGTCGTCAATCACGATGCCGACCATCAGCACCAGCGCGAGCATCGTCACGCTGTTCAGCGTGAAATTCAGCGCCTTCATCATGCCGAAGGCGGAGATGACCGAGGTGGGAATGGCGACCGCGGCAATGACCATCGTGCGCCAGTTGCGCATGAAGAGCAGCACCACCAGGCAGGCCAGGATGCTGCCCAGGATCAGGTGCCGCTGGATTTCGTGCAGTGCCTCGTATATGTAACGTGACTGGTCGCGCGTCACTTGGAGCTTAACGTCGCCGGGAAGCTGCGGTTCCAGCTCGCGCAGTTTGGCCACCACCCCCTCGATCACTGCCACCGTGTTGGCGCCCGACTGGCGCAGAACGTTCAGGGCCACCGTCGGCGCGCCGTTGAGCCTGGAAATGGACCGCTGTTCCTTCGTGCCATCCTCGGCCCAACCCACATCCCGCACGCGTATCGGAGTGCCGTCACGCGTCGCAATCACCAGGTCGTTGAACGCGTGCGCATCCACCAACCGTCCCATCGTTCGCAGCGTCTGCTCGCGCAGGCTGCCGGTCACGTTGCCGCCTGGAATGGTGGCATTCTGCGCGGCGACCGCGTCGCGCACGGCAGTGATGGGCAACTGGTAGGCAGCCAGGCGGTCAGCGTCCACCCATATGTTGACCGCGCGCGCCAGTTCGCCGATGATTTCCACTTGTCCCACCCCCGCCGAGCGCTCGATCTGCTTCTTGACCAGCTTGTCCGCAATCTCCGAAAGCTCGCGCTGCGAGCGATTGGCCGAGAGGGCGACGGTCAGGATCGGCGCCTGGTCTGTATCCGCCTTGGCGATCGTCGGCGGGTCGGTATCCCTGGGCAGGTCGCGCACCACGGTGGCCACGCGGTCGCGCACGTCCTGCGCCGCCGCGTCAATGTCCCGGTCCAGCTCAAAAGTAACCACGATGAACGCGGACCCTGACCCGTTGATTGATCGCAACTCCTGGATGCCTTCGATGGTGTTCAGGACCTCTTCAATCGGCTGGGCTACCTGCGATTCCATTTCGGCCGGCGCGGCACCCGGCAGACGAGCACTCACCCTCACCGTCGGCAGATCCACCGAGGGAAAGCGGTCCACATCGAGGTTCAGGTATCCCGCAACCCCCACCACCACAAGGCTCAGCACGATCATCGTGGCGAAGACCGGTCGGCGGATGCAAATCTCAGCCAGCTTCTGCATCGTCAGTTCGAGCGAGACTCCTTCTGCACCACCCGCTGCCCCGTGCGCAGGCCGCCCGGGCTCAACACGACAATCTCCCCTGCCCGCAAGCCGGAGACCACCTCGACCCAATCCGGACCGCGGCGGCCGGTGCTTACGGTTTTCTCCACCGCCTTGCCTTCCTCGACTGTGACGACTTTCTCAAGCCCGGCGAAAGTGATTATGGCATCGCCGGGCACCGTCAGCGCCTGTTCGGCCTCGGTCACAATGATCTGCGCCCGCGCGAATAACCCGGGCCGAAGCGATCCTTGTCTCGGGACGTCACCTTCCACTCTGAGCGTGCGGGTTTGCTCATCCAGCGCCGGGCTGAGCCGGGTGATTCGCCCGGTGTAGAGGTTGGTGTCTCCTTCAACGAGCAGGCGCACCGCCTGGCCGGTGTGTACTAGAATGCACTCGCGTTCGGGCACCTCCAGCCGCAGCCGCAGCGGGTCGGTCTTCACCAACCGCACGATCGGCGCACCCACCGCGACATATTCCCCGATAGTTGCGGGTCGGGCCTGCACGGCCCCGTCGAAGGGCGCTCGTACCGAGGCGTCGGCCAGCCGTTTGCGGGAGAGGTCAAACTCAGCGCGCCGCTGAGCGACTGTTGCCATCCGGCCGCGGGCCTCTTCCAAAGCCAGCTCGCGCCGTGTTGCAGCCACCGTGTAGGCGGCTTCCACGGTATCCACCTCTGACTGCGAGGCAATGCCTGAAGCCGACAGGCGCTTGACTCGCTCCCGGTTCTTGGTGGCTTCTTCAAGAACAGCTTCGGCTTGCCGGACGGCGGTCACCCGGTCCAGTTCGATTTGGTCATTGTCCCCGGACAGCGGGAGCCCGAGCGCTGTGCGCGCCTGTGCGAGCGCCGCTGCTGCCTCTTGCAGACCCAACTCATAGTCGCGCGGCTCGATTTGCGCGACGAGATCGCCCCGTCGCAGCACGCTGCCGATGTCCACCTCCAGCCGCTCAAGACGTCCGGGCACCTTGGCGCTGAGTGTGGACTCCTCCTGGGCTGCAAGGGACCCGGTTGCGCCAATGGTCCGGGTCATCGTCCGCGCTTCCGCGCGAGCAACGCTCACCGAACGCTCGGGCAAGGCCATGGGGTCCGCCCCCTTCGACCCGTCCGGTTTGCCGCAAGAGACCAAGACCGTCATGCCTAGCCCAACCATAATAATGAGTTCGCAAGAACCGACTCTCATTCGGCCATACTATGCCGCTACCCGGTCCAAAGGCGAAACAAAACCGGGGCAACGAATGCGTTGGGTGCATCTCGACACTGTCCTTATCCCAAAGGCCCAATTGGCGAAACATTGGGGTATTTGGGTGGCTTTCCCGGATTTCAGGACAGTGTTCAGATGCACCCAAGCGGCGGCATGGTGCCAAAATCACTTTGACTGTGGCGGTGGCACCCGCAGAATAGGCTCTCGTTAGAGCAATGACCCGGTCACGTGACAAGCTTCGGTTTTTCGCTGAGCTCAGCGTGAATTGCCCGGTGTGCCGGCGGGCACGTCGCCAGCAGGCTGGTCTGGCTTTCAGGCTGGTTAAGACCTTCGAGAACCTCTGCCCGTTTTGCCGGGCCTACGAGGAGGTCTATGGCCGCAAGTCGCACGAACCGCTCCCCCCATCCCAAAGCCGGGAGAGCGAACGCCCCCGTGAGCCCTGATCTTTGCCATTATTTTGGGCTCGCGGGGACGCCCGCCCTCGCATTTAATATCGAGCAGCCAATTTAACATATATGATGAAAGCACCTGCCACCCCTAACTCATTCAAACAGTTAAACTGCTTTATTCCTCTCCTGCTTGCCGCTGCCCTGGCTTGTGGCGCCGATGGGGGCGCTCAGAAACTCGTCGTCCCGGACGGCAAATCCTACCGGGGCAAGAAGATCGTCGCCAGGACCTACAATTCCGGCTTCGCACTGGGGCACGACAGCTATAACGCCATGGGCACCGGCAGCGATGGCAGGATCTATTACTGCCTCAGCTCGGAGAACATTGACCAGGGCGCCCGGATGTTCTGCTTCGACCCCAGGACGCAGCAGGTCAAGGATTTGGGCGACCTGACCGAAGCGTGCGGCGAGAAAGGCAGCAAGGCCATCCCTCAAGGCAAGAGCCACGTCAACTTCGTCGAAATGCAGGGCAAACTGTACTTCGCCACGCACGTCGGCGTTTATAGCATCGTCGAGGGCAAGGAAACCATGGGCATCCCGCCTGCCGGCTACAAGGCCTACCCCGGCGGCCACCTGCTCTCCTACGACCTCAAGACGGGCAAGTTCGAGGACTACGGCATCTGCCCGGGCCGTGAAGGGGTGCTGACCTTCAGCATGGACACGAAGCGCGGCCGTATGTTTGCCCTCACCTGGCCCAGCGGCATCTTCTACCGCTACGACCTCGCATCCAGAAACCAGAAGAGCTTCGGCAAGATGTGCGCCCTGGGAGAAGACGGCGTGGGCGCTGATTATCGCACCGTTTGCCGTTCCATCACCGCGGACGAGGCGGACGGCTCGGCCTACTTCACCACGTCGGAGGGGACCATCCTCCGCTATAATGCCGCCACCGACACGGTTGCGCCGGTCGAGGGCGAGGACATGAAGAAGGACTACTTCGGCCTCTACGACCCCACCAACCCAGGTCACATGGGCTACAACTGGCGGCAGACTTTCTGGCGGCCGACCGACAAGCTCATCTACGGCGTCCACGGCAACTCCGGCTACCTGTTTCGTTTTGACCCCCGCGCGCCGCGCATCGAGGTGCTGGACCGCATCACCTCCGAGCCCTCCAAGCGCTGCGGCATGTTCGACCAGTTCAGCTACGGCTATCTTGGCTTCGCGCTCGGGCCGGACGGCAAGACCATCCACTACCTCACCGGCGGCCCCATCTACATTGACGGCAAGCGCCTCGCCGGCAAGGCCACGACCGCCATGGGCGAGGCCAAGGGCCTGGAAAACCTTCACCTGATCACCTACAACATTGAGACCGGCAAATACACCGACCACGGCGCGGTCTTCTACGAGAACAACCAGCGCCCGCTCTACGTCAACGCCATCACGATCGGCAAGGACGGCATGGTCTACACGCTGCCCCGCATCACCGAGAACGGCAAGACGCGCTCCGACCTGGTCGCCTTCCCCGGCCCGCTCAAGAAGTGAAGCCCCCCCGCCGGTTCAGGCGTGGAGAATCACATCACGGAATCACTCGAAAGCACCCATAACTGCCGGAGTATTGAGACCGAATACCCCGCCTTTGAGGGTGGTGCACGATAAGGCGACCTCTCCGCAGATCTGCGAACAGTGATCAGTCGCGGTGGAGCACGGCATCGCCGATGATTCGGGCCGCTTCCTGGTAAGGCACCTCATCGGTGTTGATGATGAGGTGGTAGAGCAGCGGGTCATCAGGGTCTGCGTCAAAGTACTTTCGCAGATAGCGCTTGCGTCCGCGATCCTCCTGGGTAATCCGGGCCAGCGCGGTCACCCGGCTGAAATGGTCGAGCTCCTGCACGTGCTTAATCCGCCTCTCCAGCGAGCCAATAATCCGGACATGAAAGACGTAGTCCAGCTTGGCGGTGATGACGGTTGCACCGCGGCCAATGAGAATCACGTTCCCCAGCTCCGCCAGGCGGAGAATCGTGTCGGTAGTCTGGCGGACCAGCGTCCAGGAGGGCGGATGCAGGTCGAACAACTCATCCATGATATCCCTGATCTCGGAGGCCCGGTCTTCAGGCATGAACCGCGCCAGGCGTTGGGGCAGGTTATGGTCCTCCAGGACCTTCTCCACGAGGTTGCGGTCGAACACGGCCCACGGGCCAGCGTCCTTGGGGCCGTGAGCCTGCAGGTGGGCTGCAAGTTTCTGCGCGACAATGTGCGCACCGGAGCCGGTTTGACGGGAGATGGTCACAGCGCGTCGCGGCGCACCATCTTCGCGAGATGCCTGCCCCGCGCCTCCCGGCTGCAAGTGGCAGTTGATGAAGCTTAGCGCCCGCTCCAACCCAGCTTGTGTATTCATGCGTCTTCTCTACTTCCAGATTCAATTCCGGCTCTCGCGTCCCGCCATTCGGGCTCTTCGAATGGACCCTAGCATACCCTGCACCGCGAGGAAAGCCCGTCATATCTGCGTCCAATTCTGCACCCAGGACTTAGCCGCGCCGTCTCGGAGCGGCGCGTGGTGCAGGAGGCAGCCCAGGCGGGCGCAGATTGGAATGATTTCCCTGGAGGTGTAAATCGAGCCGTTGTCCACGTAGAGCGCGTGGGGCACGCCGCGCTTGTAAAAGGCGGCGCGGAGCGATTCGAGGAGCGTGTCCACGTTTTCCGAGGGGAAGAACTGGCCATGGCAACAGACGCGGGAGGCATCATCCAGGAAGGCAATCAGGCGGGTCTGCACCGGCGTGCCGTGGATCGGGACGTAGGGTCCATAGAGGGTGTCGGCCTGCCACATTTCGTTGGCGCGGGCCTTGGCAAAGCCCAGGCGGATCTTGTTGGAGCACTCCGGGTCGGGCTTGAGCAGCTCGTATTGTTGATTGCCTACCGTGCAGAAACCGCGCTGGTGGGCACGTTGCGGGAAAACTTGGCGCGCGGCGACGACGCCCGGGCGCTGGTGCGCGCCTTGATGCGCACTTCGGCCGACTTACATCCGGACCCGGAACACAAGACCCTGACCGTGTCCCTACATCCCTTGCCCAGCCAATTGCAAAACCAAGCGGTCCGACCCTTGGCCGAGGAACTCACCGCCACCGAAACCCTCTTTCCCGGCACCGACTTCCGCTTGGTTTTCAGGCTAAACAGCCCAACCTAATTCCTCGGGTCAGGCGGTGTGAGGCTGTTATTGCAGGGAGAAGGTCTAAATGCGCGGGTAAAGAGGCGGATAAGGTCTTTCGTGTGGAAGAGCACGGAACTGAATGGTAACAGGGAACTGCTCAGCCAAGCCCAAATCCATGGGTGCCCAGTTACTTCTCAAGCATCGCTCGAAACCGGCTAAACAACCCCGTGGAATCGTGCGGTCCAGGGGACGCTTCGGGGTGATATTGCACACAGAAAATGGATTTGGTCTTGTGACGCATGCCTTCCACAGTTTGATCGTTGAGGTTCAGGCGGTCCACAACCACATCCGATGGCAGACTCGCGGGGTCCACTGCAAAGCCGTGGTTTTGCGCCGTGATTTCCACCTTTCCGGATTCCAGGTCCTTGACCGGTTGGTTGCCGCCGCGGTGGCCATACTTTAGCTTAAACGTCTTTCCGCCGAATGCCTGCCCGAGAATCTGGTGACCGAGGCAGATCCCAAAAATCGGTATCCCAATCTTGATCAGATCGCTGACGGCCTGTACGGCATAGCCAAGCGCTGCCGGGTCGCCCGGACCGTTGGATAAGAAAACACCTGCGGGCTTGTACCGCAGCGCCTCGGCGGCCGTGGCTGTCCCTGGCACGATCTGGACCCTGAAGCCGTGCTGACGGAGCCGGCGTAGGATATTGAGCTTCATTCCGTAATCGTAGGCCACAATCGGAATATCTGCCGGCGGCAACAGCTTCCACGCTGCTTGCGCCTCGGTTGTTCCCGATCCCTTAGCCAGTTCAAAGTCCGCGCTTTGTTTTCCATCAGGATCCCACAGGAAAGGGCTCTTGTGGGTCACCTCCTTCACGTAATCCACTCCAGCCAAACCCGGCCATTCCCTGGCCTGCTGCACTGCCTCTGCCTCCGTTACCCCCTTTGTGGAGATGAAACCGTTGAGCGCGCCACGCACGCGCAGCCTGCGAGTTAGGGCCCGGGTGTCAATGCTTTGAATGCCCGGTATGCCGTTCTGCTCCAGGTAGTCAGCGAGCGATGACTCTGCGCGACGGTTGCTTGCGATCGGTGAGAGCTCCCGAACAGCAAATCCCGCCACATGTGGCCCCCACGATTCAACGTCCTGCCCGTTAACGCCACAATTGCCGATAAGGGGGTACGTCATCGTAACGATTTGCCCTTTGTAGGAGGGGTCGGTCAGAATCTCCTGATAGCCGGTCATGGACGTATTGAAGCACACCTCACCACAGGCTGACGCGCTCGCGCCAAAACCTATGCCGTGAAACACTGTACCATCTTCCAGGGCGAGAATCGCTTTCATCGTGTGCCGTTGTCCATCAGGCTGCGGTCTGATCAGGCGGCTCAACCCATGCCACTCTGCCGCCCACAATTGTGGCGACCGCCTTGCCCCGTAGAGGCCAGCCATAGAAGGGGCTGTTCAGAGCCTTGCTGGCGGTGTTAGCCGCTTTGAATACCCACTCGCGGTCAGGGTCAAACACCGTTACGTCAGCCACCGCACCGACGCTCAGCGTTCCTCCTGGCAGATGCAACATCTTGGCGGGTGCAAGGGTGAATTTCGCGATCACATCCGCCAAGCTAAGCCGGCGGGTGTGGTAAAGTTGCATCAAGGAAAGTGCCAGTTCCGTTTCCAGCCCCGCAATGCCGAACGGCGCGTAATCAAATTCCACTTCCTTCTCATAGTCGCAATGCGGCGCGTGATCGCTGCACAGGATTTCCAGGGTGCCATCCGCCAGACCATCGAGGATGGCTGCCCGGTCCTGCGCTGAGCTCAGCGGGGGATTCACCTTGAAGTTCGTGTCGTAGGCCGGCCAGGCGGGATGGACCCCGCCGCTCGAACCTAGCCCAAAAACGTCCCTGCCGTCCGTCTCCAGGAACTTGTCGCTGCCCGCCACCGCCGCATCCGTGAGCGTGAAGTGATGGGGGCAGGCTTCGCCGGAAACCGGCACTCCGCGCCGCTTCGCCTCGCGCAGCAACCGGACGCTCCCCGCGGCGCTGATATGCTGGCAGTGCACTTGTGCTCCCGTCATTTCGGCAAGCAGAATATTCCGCGCGACAATCGTCTCCTCGCCCGCCGCCGCCCAACCCCGCAGCCCCAGCACCGTGCTCCAGTAACCCTCGCGCATCACTCCGTCGGTCACCAGCGAGTAATCCTGGCAGTGATCCAGGACAGGCAGGTCGAACATCTTCGCGTATTCCAGCGCGCGCCGCATCAGCTCGTTGTTCTGCACACAATGACCATCATCCGTAATAGCGGCGACTCCGGCTTTCTTAAGCGAGCCGATGGGGGCCAGTTCCTCTCCGGCGAGGCCCTTGGTGATAGCGCCCGCGACATAGACGTTGACGACGCCCTCTCGGGCGGCACGCTCGTGAATCAGTGCGACCGTCCCGGCATTGTCCACCGCCGGGGAGGTGTTGGGCATACAAACAACCGAGGTAAATCCCCCGCGCGCAGCCGCCGCAGTGCCGCTGGCGATGGATTCCTTGGCCACTTGGCCCGGTTCACGCAAATGCACATGCATATCAATCAGTCCCGGACAAACCACTCGCCCCCCAACGTCCATCCGTTCAGTGTCGGCGGGGGCCCTGTCAGCCGCATCTGGTCCAACCGCGACAATCTTCCCTTCACAGATAAGTACGTCAGCAGAGGCATCGAGGTGATTGGCGGGGTCCATCACCCGTCCGCCGGAAAGCAGCAGCGAATTCATGAACTACAGGCTACAGACCTGCCGCGGGAGTTCAAGTTTTGTCCCTTGCCGCCCGCATTGACTTTTTGCATTCTGTCATTAATACTGCCTCGTGTTGGTGCGGGTGTAGCTCAATGGTAGAGCTCCAGCCTTCCAAGCTGGCCACGTGGGTTCGATTCCCATCACCCGCTCCAA
>DAOPPX010000069.1:0-27179 GCA_035358715.1 Verrucomicrobiota bacterium | reverse complement strand
GACAGCATCGTCAAGTATCTATTCAAAATAATGTGATATTTCAACAGGCTGCTAGTCATGGTCCGGTTCGGGCCTAACCGGCCAGGCGTAGTTTGGCAGAATTCGGGTGAGGAGTTGGTTGGGGAGATGGTTAGGGCGAGGGGGAAAGCAAAGTGAGCCGCGTGCGCGAGCATGCGGCTCACTGTTGAGTTGAGTGCAACGACGATCGCGCGGCGCCGAGACTGGGCTTTACCTTTGCGCGGTTTGGGGCGACGAGCGGCACGCAGGTGAACTCACCAAACACTATGAAGTCCGTCGGGTTCAGCGTGAGCAGCGAGGTGATGCCCGCATTTCGGAACGTGTGTCCACAATCCACAAGAAAGAGGCGAGCGTCCAAGCTGCTGCGTAATCCGGGTGCCCGGTCACTTCTGGCGCTACGAGGAAACTCGTGTCGAGCCCGTGCGTCACACCCGGCCCTCCAGCATTTCATCGTACCATTCCCCGCGGGCACCCGGCGGTTTGAGCATCTGGCCCAAGTCCGGCGGCGGCAGGTCGAGCGCGCTCCTCCCGTCACTCTTGGCTTTTGTCAACCGCGCTCTGCGCACGAACCGTTCGAACTCGGCCAAATCCTCCGGCGAGAACTGCCGCACCACAGCTTCCACTTCAGCCAATGTACTCGCTGCTGGGACTCACCCGCCGCACCTTGGCCGGAATCCCCGGCGAGGTCCACCAGGCCATGCGGAAAGAATGGACGTGCCTACCCGGCGCGGCGCTCTCCGGGAGCCTCGCGCAACTCGGCAATTAAGCCCGAGGCCAGCAACTGTTCCAGCACGGCATAAACGCTAGCCCGGTAATCGGCGAAGAAGCACAGCAAGCGACGTTCGCCTTTGATGGCCCGCTGATCATAGATGACCCGCATCCGGTCCACGCGCAAGCGCCAGTAAGGCGCCAGTCGGCCCTCCAGTTGTCTTAGGTCACCCTTGCCTTGCGCAAGCCCCTTGATTCCACGCCAGAGTATGCGGCGGGGTTCCGGCGCCAGCGACTCCAGAAAGTCTTTGACCTGCTCGCCGACGATGACGCGGGTCTTCATGCGGACATGGCCTGGTCCAAGTCCGCCGCGTCATGAAACTTCGTCCGCCCGGACTCGTAGTCCTTCAGTGCCCGGGCAAACTTCGAGCTGCTCAGCAGTTCCATCGTCTCGACCAGGGCTTCTATCCGGTCGCGGGACAAGTAGATGCCGACGATCTTTCCGTGGCGGCTGATGGCAAAGCTGTCCCGGCTGATAAGCTGGTTGAGCTTGGCCTGCGCCTCGGTCACGTTCACTATGGATTCACTGGTCATACACTATAGATTAGTCCCCACCGAAGGGCGGTTCAAGGATCTTTCCGCCCCAGTTGGCCTGGCTTCCGACCCGGCTTGGCCTGCGCAAGATGAATGCGCCGGAGGACCCGCTGCTGGGACTCATCCGCCGCACCTTGGCCGGAATCCCCGGCGGGGTCCACCAGGCCATGCGGAAGAAGCGGGCGCGACCGTTGGACGCCTCGTCATTGCCCGCATCTTCTCCCTGCTGGAATATAGCTGACTCCTGTCGGCTTGCTCCCCCAGCCCGGTAAGGGTGGCCTGTTTATAGGGTGAACCAGAATGTTTTTGAAACCGCCGGGCGTTCGTGCTACAAGCCATGCCATGAAGATGATACGTGCGTTATTTGCCGCGGTCCTGGGGTTGAGCTGGCTGGTTGCCTCCGCGGGAGTCGCGGCCGACCCGGCGCAGAAGTCGCCGGAGAAGCTAAGGGTGCTGGTGGTAACCGGCGGACACGGCTTCGAGAAGGAACCGTTCTTCAAGCTGTTCAAGGATAACCCGGACATCACTTACCAGGCGGTGGAGCACCCCCAGGCGCACGCGAGGCTGACGGCCGAGGCGGCGAAGCAATACGATGTGCTCGTGACTTACGACTACAATCAGAGCATCACGGAGGAGGCGAAGGCGGATTTTGTGGCGCGGCTCAAGGAGGGAAAGGGGCTGGTGGTCCTGCACCACGCCATTGCCACTTACCCGGCCTGGCCGGAATACTGGAATATCATCGGGGCGCGCTACTACCTGGCAGCGACGAATCTAAATGGCGTGGCCAAGCCGCGCTCGGCTTTCAAGCATGACGTGGACCTCAAGGTCCAGGTGGCGGACCAGCGTCACCCGGTAACGCGCGGGGTGAAGGACTTTACCATCCACGATGAGACTTACAAATGGTTCGACGTGTCGCCGGCTTGTCATCCGCTCCTAACCACAGACGAACCGGAGAGCAACCATGTCATCGGCTGGGCCAAGACTTACGAGCGCGCCCGGGTCGTTTATATCCAACTCGGCCATGACCACCTGGCCTACGAAAATCCCGGTTTCCAGCGGCTCCTCAAGCAAGCCATTCGCTGGACAGCGAAGCGCTGAGAACCGAGGGCGCGCAGAGGACTACGCGCCATGCCCCCACCGATAGTTCGTTCATGTTACTCAAGGTCATCGCCTGCGAAATCGCCTTCCGCGAGCTCTGTTACGCAGCCGCTGCCTCGCGCAACCTGGTTGACCTTGAGTTCCTGACTCAGGGCTATCACGACATCCCCGGCACCGGGCGGGTGGAGATCCAAAAGCGCATTGACGCCGTCCCCGCGGGCCGATACGAGGCGATCGTGCTCGGCTACGGGCTGTGCAGCAACATCCTCACCGGCCTGACGACGGCGCACACGCCGCTGGTGATTCCCCGCGCGCACGATTGCATCACGTTCTTCCTGGGCTCGAAGGAGCGCTACCGCGAGTGCTTTGACGCCCACCCGGGAACCTACTATTACACCTCGGGCTGGCTGGAGTGCGCCCAGCGGCGCGGCTCGACCGGGCCGATCTGGGGTGGGGCGTCATTGCCGGCGGGCGCAAACAACAGCCTCAAGGCGACCTACGAGCAGTGGGTGCAGAAGTACGGCGAGGACCAAGCCAAGTACCTGATGGAGGAGATGAGCCGGTGGACCGATGCCTACTCTCACGGGACTCTAATCAACTTTGATTTCGTGGAGCACCTGAAGCTGAACGAGCAGGTGCGGCAAATTTGTGCGGAGCGGGGCTGGCAATACGACGAGATCCCGGGCGACCTCGGCTTGCTGCACAGACTGCTCGACGGGGAATGGCCGGAATCAGATTTCCTGATCGTAGCCGCAGGGCAAAGGGTAATCGCCACCAATGACGAGCGGGTCATCGAGGCCGAACCGGCCCCTCCATGCTGTCCTCCCCCCGCATAGCAACGCGGCCTTGAAACTGCCAACCCCGGAACCGCGGAGCGGGGAAAGGCGCTGCCAGTTCCAACCGCCCGCAAAGCAAGGGCTCTGCGCCGCGGCTGTCGGCAGAACTCGGCTCTATTCGGCCTTGCGGTAGGTGATAACCGCGGAGCCAGGTTGAGTGGGAAGCTCAATCAGCAGGCCCTTCTCCATCAGTTCGCTGCCTGCGTACTCCTGACGGTCGGCTGGCCGGTCGAGGTTGACCACGGCGTATCGCGCGCTGGATTGGAGCCCCCGCAGTTTAAGCCGGGCAGACTCGTAGAAGCTCTTCTGCCGGCGAAACGCCTGCACCACCCCTTCGCCGCTCTCGGGCTGATCGAACTGCCAGGCCAGCCAGGTGTCTTCCCCGAGGCTGTAGGGAGTTAGCGGGTAGAAGTCACCCAGTAAGTACTTCTCCACCAGGCGAAACTGGGCCACGGTTGTCCGCAGCAGGGCGTGGTTGATGTTCTGATTCCGGGGGTCCCAGCCAAGGCGATACGCGGGCGCAAAGCAACTGCGCATGGTATAGGCATCACTAAGCGGCGCGCCGGTGCCGTGGTAGGGAATCCACTGGGACATGCCGTGGGTGTGGCCTTGCTGGCCGTTGGCGCAACCGGCTGTGAAATCGGTGATCGGGTAGTCGCTGCGCAACAAGGGCACGGCCCGACGGAGCGTCTCCAGATCATTGCGACGCCCACCGCTGGCACAAGTATCTATATACAATGCGGGGTGGCGGCGGAGCAGTTCATCCCAGAATGCGAGGTAGCCCGTAAGGTGTTTGATCTCCGTAATGCCTTGCCGGTCAGGGCTGTCGTTGGCGCGCCAGTGGGGCAGAGGATCCATATTGAAGTCCTGGCGATAGACATCAATGCCTTGGCTGGTCAGCAGGCGGTCAACCCGCTCGACCACCCATTGCCATGCATCGCGATTTCCCAGGTTCAAGAGCCCGCCGTTCTTGCCGCCCAGAACCCATTCGGGGTGCTGCTCGGCGAGCCATGACCCGCCCGTGACCCGTTCCGGCTCAAACCAGACGATGAACTTGATCCCCCGGGCGTGACAGTGATCGGCCACCTCGCGCAGCCCGTGCGGGAACCGAGTCGTATCCACCTCCCAGGTGCCTACGTTGACCCAATCGCCACGGCCGGGATACCAGCCGGCATCAATGAACCAATAGTCAAGCTTGATCCCCTCCTTGAGCCAGCCATCAATCTGCCCGATCTCCTCTTCGGCACGCGGTTGCGGGTTCCCGCTGCAGCCGGCGTAATGGGTCGGCACCACCTTGCCATTTGGGCGGGGCAAGTTGTGGGCGATCATCCATCGCCGCCAGAGGTTCTGCGACCGAATCCAGTCTCCTTTCCAGAAGAGCACCGCGGATAACGGCGACCGGACTTCTTCGCCCGGTAGAAGCTTGAACCGGGTCAACTCCTGCCCGCCCATGACTCTGAGCGAGGCCCCGCCATCCCGGACGAATTGTGCGGCCCACTGCCCCGGCCAGCCGATCACGCAGATGAGTCCGCCCCCATCGTGTTCCACGTTGAAGTAGGGAAACGCGCCGGTAGTGGGACGGCCGCCGGCCGGCACGAAGCGCCGGGTCGAATTAGTGGCCAGGGGCATCTGGTGGGGCTGGTAGCTGTCGGCCGTGCAGTTATCGCCGGTGTGGTAGTGCAGAACGAATTCTGCGTTCGAACGACGCTGGATTTGCAGGTCCAGGCTTTGGATGTCGGCCAGGATGGGCGTATCATTAGTGCCGGTGTTCTTGAAATAGACCGTCCACTCGACGACTGGAAAATCGTGATACTGGACGGCAACACAGCGGACCTGCAAACCGGTCCTGGGGTCGGTCCAGGAGCAAGTGCGCTCGGTTTGGCTCGCGCCGCGTTCGCGGGAACTCTGTTCCAGCCGCCACTCCTTCAACAACTCGATCGAAGATCGCCCATCGTATTTAAATGAGAATGGCGGGCCCGCCAAGTAGGGCGAGCGAGGCTCCGTGGCCGGGGCGGGCTGAGTTGCCGGAGTCTCCGGCCGCGCCTTGAATCCAGCGGCAACCCATTGGTCGGCCACATTGGTTTCCTCGGGCGTCGGCGCAACGCCACTCGCCACGGGCACGATGATCAGGGCAGCCATGAGCAGAGGCATGCGGCGCGGCTTGAAGATATTCGCGGATGTTAGTCTCGTTTTCATCTGTGGCGGACACAACTGTGGCATTGGACAGTCTGAAAAGGAACCACAATCCCAAGACCATGGGTTGCACTTCTCGGATTATCAGTTTTGCGAGATTGCCTGGCCGGGAGGGGGAAAATGCGGAGGTCAGAAGGTCAGGCTCCATCAGTAGCGGCCTTTTCGGCGCGTCCGGCACCTGGGCTGGACGGTTTTGCGTCTGAAACGGCGTGGCATGGGTTATGCCCCTCTCAAAAGCACGAATGCAGAGACGCTTATGAAAACGCTGATAATGGCATGCTTCGCACTCCTGACCATCGGTTGTCAGACTTCTCGAACCTCCGTGACCCCGATTGTCTACCTGGGAGGCGACGGTTCCTCGCGCGAGCAAGCAGTCATCATCCGCGAAGCGCCCTGTCGCGAAGCAGGCGTCCTGGCAGAACAGTTGTGGCTCAACAAGGTTTACCCGGGGCACCAAAAGGCAAAGGAATCGGCGCTGACCCTGGCCAGCCGGCAATACGCAGTGTATGAAATCGCCACAGGCGATGGCCAGACGCGCAGGGTGTATTTTGACACCACCGAGTTCACCAACAAATGAGTTACGGCGACGGGGAGGGCTTTCCGAACTCGGACTCGGCGGCGGCCGGCACTCAGAAAACCATCCGTTCCCTACGTGACTTTGGCGTCACCCGTCCCTTCGAGGGCCTGCCCGTCGAGTGACGCTTCAGGCTCTGGCGGGTTGACAAATGCCTCCAAGGTCTCCTTGACTCGATTCATCTCCGCACCGGGGTTGTTTTCGACCAGCAGCGCGAGACAGGACCCATCCGCGCGGGCGGCGACGTAAACCCGAATGCAGTCAAAGATCCAGCAGTAACGAGCCGCCTGTTGGCCAACCGGCAGAACAGTTCGCCCGGCATGGACCAGCCCCGTCAGCATGTCCTCCGCAGCCGAGGGATAGAAGGACTTGCTCAGGCATTGAACCTCGATCACACGATCCTGCAGATGGATGCTGTAGGCGACCAAGCCGGCGATCGGCAGGCGCGACGAAACGAAGGTCTCCAACGCGTTTCTCATTGGGCGGGAGGCTGTGCCGGCAACACGGTGCGCACCAGCAGCTTGAAGGTGGGCTGGATTTGAACAAGCACGCGGCCGTTGCCGGTGTCCATCCACATCCGGTGGAATCGGCCGCTGGGGGTGCCTTTGGCAGCTTGCACCGCCTTCTGCTCGATCCGTGCAAAAAGCTCCATGCGCCTTTCGATTGATTCACACTGGGATTGGTAGAGGACTTCCCGCGCGCTGGAGCAGAGCAGCACCTCCTCGATCCGAATCCCGCGGGCTTCTGTGGGCGTCGAGGTGTCGAACAATGTCGCGCCGAAGTCCGCGGGGCGCCCCAGGCTGTCGAGTCCCCTGGCCGGCTGCGACTCGGCCTCGTCCCGCAACCGCGCGGCTTCCATCAGCAGAAACTGGTATTGCCCCGAAATGGTGCGGCGGGGCGGCTCGGCAAATGGCTGGAGCGTAAACTCTCCGCCCGTCAAGGCCAGCAAGCCGTAGAGCGCCATTTCACCCTGCAGTTGCCCGGCCTGCGCATGAATGATCTCCCCATCGCAGATGTAGATTTCCCCGCGCCGCTTGCCGGTGGTGACCACCAGGACGGAGGACTTGCGGGCCAGGCACTCCATTTGCAGCACGTCGTCCAATCCGACCCGTTGCATGATCCCGCGGAACCCAGACTGGGGTCCCGCCGCAGCCAGGGAGTCCATCGCAGTGAACAGACCCCGAAAGTCTTCTGGCGAGACCGGCTTGGCCAGGAACAGGGTCGCGCCCAGCTCCAGGCAAGTCTTGCGCGCGTCTTCCTCCATGCGTTCCGAGAGCATGACCACCTGCTGGCCCGGATGGGTGCGCCCCAGCAATCGCAGGAATTCGATCCCGTCCATAACCGGCATCTCGACATCCAGCACAACCAGGTTCATTGGTTGTGCCTTCAAGTGCTCCAGGGCTTGCGAATGGTTCGTCGCCGTGCGGACCGCCCATCGTCCTTCGGACAGTTCCTTGAATGATGACGCAACGGCGGCAAGGAACTGCGGATCGTCATCCACGACCAGGAGCTGGGTTTGTTGCGAATCTTCCTGTTGCATATCGCCTTAGCTGCTGCTTTCGGTCCCGAGCGCCTGCAGGGCCATTTGTATCGCCGCGGCAACATCACCGTCCACGTCGCCGGCAGTGCGCGCAAGCGCCTGCCGGGCGCGGTCCCCGCCCAGCCGCCCAAGCGCCTCGGCGGCGGCTTGGCGGACATCCCGATCCGGATCCTCCAGCATCCCGATAAACAGGCGGGTCGCCATGCGTTTGCGCTTTATGGCCGGCGAGCCAAGGTGGTCCTCGGGTGCGAACTCGAACACGGTGTCCGCCGCCAGTTCCCCCAAATCCACCAGCAACTGGGCCACGAAGAATCGGATCGCCGGCTCAGCGTCCTGGATGGCCAGCTTCAGTTGCTCGGCCGCGCCGCGGGTTTCCGGCAGTGACGCCCAATCCGGGTCAATGCGGGTCAGGCCCGCCGCAGCAATGCGCCGCACGCTGGTGACCTCATCTTTTAGCGCCAGAATCAGCGGAGCAACGCCGCGGCGGTCCCCGATCCGGCCCAACGCCATCGCCGCGGCTTCGCGAACATCCGCATCCGGATCATTGAGCGCCGCCGCAAGCGGCTCGCACGCGGCAGGATTATTGAACCGGCCAAGGGCGACCGCTGCCTCCTGGCGAACCTCCCATTCCTTGTCGCGGAGCAGCTTGCAGATTGGCCCCATTACCTCCACGGCTCTCAGCACGCCCAGCGCTTGTGCTGCCGTGACACGGACCTGCGGATGGCTGTTGTGCAGGCAAGAGGTCAGCGCGTCCACGGCCTCCCCACCCCCGACTTTTCCCAGCGCATCCGCCGCGGCAACCCGCACCGCCGGCTCCTCGGATTGCAGCGTGACGCGCAGCAACTTAACGATGCGCGGATCCCAGATCATGCCGAGGGCTTCCGCTGCCCCGGCCGCCGCCCGAACGGGCCCAGTCTGAATCGTTAATTGCAGCGCGGGAATAGCATCCGCCCCAGCCGTCGCCGCTCGCCGGTACCATCCTTTGGCAACCTGGAACCATATCCGTTCCTCCCGGTCTTTGGGCGTCCACCGGACCGTGTCAATCGCTTGCGCCGCGCCGACCCGCACGTTGAAGTTCTGATGGCGAAGCAGGCGCACCAGCGCGTTAATCACCCGTTCGTCGGCAACCCTTTTCAATCCCACCATCGCCGCCTGGATAACCTCGGGGTCTTTATCCCCCAGCGCCTTCAGGAGCGATTCATAACGCGCTGGATGGTCCGATCGCCCCAGCGCTGCGGCCGCAATCCGCCGCACCTCCGCATCAGGGTCGTTCAACGTCGCTGCCGCCAACGCGTTCAACGCGCGCCGGTTGGGATCATGCGAAAGCTCCTGCGCTGCTCTCCTGCGCGTCGCCGCACTCCCGGACTTTAACTGTCGTAACGTCACCCAAAGCATGGAACGCCCGATCCTAGCCGGAAGCTCTGGCGCTGTCACGGACTAAGCCACGGCTTTCGCCTCTGGGTCACTTACGCCGGGGAAGCTGAGCAGCCAGGGGAGCGCCCTCCGGGGCTTGCGGCGAGGGTTGCACGGAGCAGCCCCTACGCTGGCTTTGCCGTCATCTCTACCTCCAACTTGTGCGTGCTGGTCCAAGCCCCTTGAGCATGAACCGCCTCGCTGGCGCGGCATCTCCCCTCGCCAACCTCGTACGACCGAGCCCCGGCAAACCCCTGGTCAAAATCAGGACCTCACCCGGGGTGAAGAACAGGGGGGCCCCCGGTGGCACTGAACGCGCACTGGCGGCAAGCTGGTAATTATGACAGCTTTCGGTCAGGTCTGGTTTGCTGATATTCCTACCACCTGGATTCCCGGCCTCGCAATCGGTGCGATCATATATCTAATCTGGCGTTATTTCCGGGCAACACAGCAGCAGCGCAAAGCCGAGCGGGAACGCCGACGCCAACGCCTGGTTTACTGGGGCAACGAATAACATGCCTGGGCGCGCGCTGCCGGGTGGTGCTATGCGCGTGCAACAGCGTCGCCCGCCACTTGCCGCGGTGGGCGAGCATGGCCTGATCCCCGCCCCGCGGGATCAGGGCAGCACTGTTTCCCAACCCGGCTACCTCTTCTCCACCCAGATATTACGGAACTGCACAGGGTTGCCGTGGTCCTGCAGAAGAAGGCCACCGGGCTCATTCTCCCGGTCATTTAGGGCGCCACCCGTGACACCTGGCAGCTCGGTATCGTCCTGGACGACTACGCCATTGTGCACCACTGTGATCCGCGCCCGTGCGGTCTTCTTGCCGACGGCATCAAACCTCGCGGCGGTGAACGTGATGTCATACGACTGCCACTGCAGCGGCGGGGCGCACATGTTCACCTTGGGCCGGCTTACAGTGTAGATGCCCCCGCATTCATTGTCCTGCCCCTCGAGCCCGTAGCTGTCCAGCACCTGCACTTCGTAGCGCCCCTGCAAATAGACCCCGCTGTTGGCCCGGCCCTGGCCGAATGCGGCCGGCATGTAAGGCAACCGAAACTCCAAATGGACTCTCTGATCGAGAAACTTCTCCCGGGACATGATGTCCCCGCCGCTCACTTCCATCACGCCCTCGGGCAGCACTTTCCATTTGACCGGCTTGCCGTCCTCGCGATGCCGCCACTGATCAAGGTTCTTCCCGTCAAAAAGCACGATCGCTCCGGCCGGAGGGGCTTTGCCCAACTCCGGCGAAATCCGCTGGGTCTGCTTCCATTCAAAGGTGCCGTGCGTTTGGCCGGCAATCGTCCCCTTGGCCCCACCGTCCGCTAAGGTTCCCGCCCACAAAGCAGCATTCAGCACCACCCCGTTTTGCGTTGTGCCAAACACCCGGGTCACATCGAAAGGGATATCATCCATGAGTTTGACCTGGCCATTGCGAATCTCGCCCTTCAACCGGTAAAGGTAAGGTCCGCGTTGAAGGAAGTCCGATACAAGGCGCGCCTCGTATTTCCCATCCCCCAACGGGATCATATAGACCCCCACCCTTCTGGTTTCATCATTCACGCTGACTTCGCCCTGCCAGTCGCCCATGTATTGATCTGCCGATGGCTGGGCAAATAGGGGAAGCGCCGCCAGTAGAAAAACAAGAATGCCGCCTGTGTTCGTATTCATTCGCATTGGCCGAGTCTGAACGTTCCCGGCGAAGCCGCAAGCCTGGAATCCGGGCGGCCGTGGGCCCTTCTCCCTTTGCTGTCGGGAGATGTCAATTCAGCTCCGCCGCTGCTCAACCGCTCTTCTGATGGTTCGCCCTTGCGATTCGTGTCAGTTCCAGGCCCCGGCACGGACTTTCCTGCCATTGGCCCTTGCGCAGGTCTCGCCGGAACGCCCCAGGGATAACCTTGAATAGGAACCGGGCCGGGTGCGTCAAAGCTGTAGCGGTGTCAGTAGGTAGAAGTCAGGACTTCATGCCTGGAGCGCTGGTTCGAGGTTTGACCGATCAGCCCTTCCGGGCGAGATTAAATAAGAACTGATAGACTGACGGTTTATGAAAACGCGGACTTTTCTGACGGGCCTGTTCGCAAGCCTCGGCGGAGGCTGCCTGCTGCTTCTGAGCGCAACGGCGCAGACCTCGCCCCCACCGACCGCCACCCCAGCCCCGGCTGCCACTGCCGCCACACCAGTCAAGCTGCCTTACGGCGCTGAGGACGTCCTCAAGCTCAGCCGAGCACACGTTGGCGAAGAGGTCACACTGAACTTCATTCGGAACTCGGGGACGATCTATAACCTGGCTCCCAAGGACATCGTGTATCTCCGGAACGAAGGAGTTTCAGACCGTGTGATCAACACCATGCTGGACCAGCGCAAGAACGTGCCCGCCGAGGCGGCCACCCAGGCCGCGCCAGCCAACACGGCCCCAGCCCCGTCGGCGCCTGGGAGTTCAGGTGCCAGCGCCGCCCCTGCACGGCAATATGCCCCGACGTATGTTCAGCAGGCGCCGGTGTACGTCCAACCTCAACCCGTTTCCGCCCCGGCTTCCACCCTTCATGTGATTCCATATCCGTATTCGGGCTACCGCTACCCGGGCTGGAATCCCTATTACTATGGTTCTTACCACCGTTATGGTGGCCCATCGGTCGTATTGGGTTTGGGGTATTGTGGCGGTGGATATTGGGGCGCACCCTGCCGCGGCTATTATGGCGGTGGGTATTACGGATTTTACCGGCACCGCTGACCCTCCGGCCCGCCTCGATTGAGGTCCGCACCTCAGCCTGCGCCGAATCCCTTCGTGCCACCTGATCCGGTGCTGCTCCTGGCGCGGTTCAGCCCGCGAGGCCCCCAGGTTTAATCTGGCCGCCCCAGGGAAACCTGTTATACCTGTCACAATTCAATCGCAAATATGCAAATCAAACCAGATAGAAAAGCCTGGCTCAAAGCCGGAACCGCCCAGTGCGAACCGCCCCCCGTCGCGCAGCACCCGCCGCGACGTTTGGTGCTGCTCGGCGCGCCGGGCGTTGGCAAGGGGACACAGGCAGAATTGCTCTGCGCCAGGCTCGGGACCTGCCACTTGTCCACCGGCGACATCTTTCGCGCGGCCAAAGCGATGAATCCCGCCGAGCGGAGCCCGGCGTTAACCGCCGCCCTGGATTACATGCGGCGGGGCGATCTGGTGCCGGACGAGACGGTGCTGGCGCTCGTCGCGGAGCGTGTGGCCTGCCTGCGGTGCGAGAGCGGATTCCTGCTCGACGGTTTCCCCCGCACCGTCGCCCAGGCCAAGGCTCTCGACAAGCTTCTGGCCGGCGAACAAATAAAGCTCGATGCTGTCCTGAGCTACGACCTGCCGCTGGAGAAGGTCGTCGCGCGCCTGAGCGGCAGGCGAACGTGCGCGCACTGCAAAGCGGTGTTTCACGTTGAAAGCCGCCCCCCAAAGGTGGCAGACGTGTGCGATCATTGCGGCGGCAAGTTGTATCAGCGCGAAGACGACCGCCCGGAGTCCATCCGAGTCCGCATGGAAGCCTACGAGCGCAGCACCTCGCCCCTGGCCGACTTCTACCGGCGCAAGAACCTGCTGGTCTCCATCTCCGCTGAAGGCTCGCCGGAGGAGATCTGCAAACGCTCCCTGAATGCGCTCCATGCCGCCAGGTAAGCTCCTTCTCGCCGTGCTGGTGGCGCTAATCGGGGGCGGTTGCGCCAGCACCCCCTGGAATAGCAGCAAGGAGTTCCTGCCGCCGGCACCCCCGGGCACGCAATGGAAGCTGGCCTGGCAGGATGAATTCAGCGGCACAGAGCTGGACGAAACCAAGTGGAACCGGCTGGGCGACTGGAAGCGTCGCGACGGCTACTGGGTCAAGAAGGATGCTTATCTGAGCGGCAAGGGCACGCTGTTGCTGCGCACGCGCCTGGACGGCGACCGTTATACCTGTGGCGCCGTCAACACCAGGGACAAGTTCGAGCACGCCTTCGGCTACTACGTGGCTCGCTGCAAGCTGCCCCAACAGCCAGGCCACTGGCCTGCCTTTTGGCTAATGTCCCAAGGCGTCAACACTATTGGCGACGAGGGCCGGGATGGCACCGAGATTGACATTATTGAAGTCCCCTGGCGCGATGGGCGGTTGACCAGCAACCTGCACTGGGACGGCTACGGCAAAGACCACCGATCAGCCGGAACGAACTTCTGTCGCCCGGAGGTAATCCAAGGCTGGCATACTTTCGGCCTGCTCTGGCTGCCGGCCGAATATGTGTTTTACGTGGACGGCCAGGAAACCTGGCGCACCGCTATGGGCGGCGTTTCACGCGTGCCAGAGTTCATCAAGCTCACCGAGGAGATAGGCAAATGGGGCGGCGAGATCCAAAAGGCCGCCTTGCCGGATTACTTTGAGGTGGATTACGTCCGCGTTTACGAGGCAAAGGCCCGCCGGCGTAAGTGAGCGGGCGAGTGTCACGCTAACGGCCGAGTCACCAAGCTCGGAACCCCTGCACCGCCGAACGGATCTTGAGACTGTAAGAAACCTCCCTAATGCCACCACAGGGGTCTTTTCTTCAGGAATCTCGCATTGTCTGTCGTAAGAGTGCCCTTGAGGGGCAGCAGGAACAACCCGCGCTAATTCCTCCGTGCCAGGAGTTCCTGGCTCTGCAAGAAAGCCCCTATTGCCGAGTGGCAAGCTGCTACCACCGTAGTAACACCGTTGCTCCTCCGTTCCACCTCTGACCGGGCGGTGGGAGGTGGAACGGAGGAGGGACGGAGGAGCAACGGAGGAAGGACGGAGGTGGCAGCGGGGTACGACCCCCAAGGAGCAGGTATGGTGAGGTAAGAACCAGACTTACAGCGTTTCCAACGGGTCAGGATGTCAGGAACTCGACCTCTGCATCAAAAGGGCTTGCCCTTTCTCTCCGTTCGTGCGATATACAAGCCCGTGCTGACGCGGAGATGCCACCGCCCAAGCGATGGTTGCCTCGGTAGCTCAATTGGTAGAGCAGTTGACTCTTAATCAATTGGTTCTAGGTTCAAGTCCTAGCCGGGGTACCAACCTTCAGTGGCTGTGGATCAGCCGATGACTAGTCCAGCTTCGCTTAACCGGCAAACTTCCTGGCCAAAATGCTCGCGTTATGGCCACCGAAGCCGAAAGAATTGTTGAGAATCGCCTCGACCTTCATTTGGCGTGGAGTGTTAGGCACATAATCCAGGTCACATTCCGGATCAGGCACCGAGTAATTGATCGTGGGCGGAACAATGCCGGTCTGGATCGCTTTGGCACAGGCGACCATCTCGACCGCGCCCGCTGCTCCCAACATGTGGCCCGTGGCGCCTTTGGTCGAACTGACTGCCAACTTGCGCGCGTGCTCGCCAAAGAGAGCCTTGATGGCCCGCGTTTCGGCAATATCGCCCTGGGGTGTCGAGGTCCCATGGGCGTTGATGTAGGAGACAGCCTCGGGACTGAGGCCGCCGTGGCGCAGTGCCGTTTTCATGCAGCGGGCCGCGCCTTCCCCGTCCGGGCACGGCGCGGTGACGTGGTTGGCATCGGCCGTGTTGCCGTAGCCGGCGACCTCGCAATAGATGCGGGCGCCACGCTTTTTTGCGTGCTCTAATTCCTCGAGCACCAGCACCCCCGCGCCCTCGCCCATGATGAAACCGTCGCGTTCCTTGTCAAACGGGCGCGAGGCATGGACGGGATCGTCGTTGCGGGTGCTGAGCGCTTTCATAGCACAGAAGCCGCCGATGCCCACAGGCACAATAGTGGCCTCGGCCCCGCCGGCGAAAATGACCTGCGCGTCACCCATCTTGATAGTTCGCCAAGCCTCGCCCAAGGCATGATTGGAAGTGGCGCAGGCCGAGCAAGTTGCGAAATTAGGCCCCCTGAGCTTGTTGTACATCGAGAAGATGCCCGAGGCCATGTTTGAGATGAGCATCGGAATCATGAATGCCGAGAGCCTGCCCGGGCCGCGTTCAAGCAGGATCTGGCATTGCTCGGACACGGTTTGCAGGCCGCCAATCCCGGAACCGATGAACACGCCCACCTCATCGCGGTTGACCCGCTCCAGATCCAGACCCGAGTCGCCCAGCGCCTGCCAGGCAGCATGCAAGCCAAATTGGGAGAAGCGATCTGTCCGCCGGATTTCCTTGGGCGAAGGCAGGGCGGGGCCCGGATCGAAATCCTTCACCTCCGCGGCAATTTGGGAGTCGAATTTCGAGGCGTCAAACCGGGTAATCCGGCCGATGCCGCACTGGCCGGCCAGCAGGTTCTGCCAAAAGGCCTCAACCTGATGACCCAGTGGCGTTACCGCTCCCAGACCCGTAATGACTACGCGGCGTTCCGTCCAGTTGCTACCCATAAAATCAGGCGGGGCAGCCCTGGCTGACGCCAGTCCGAGCTGCCCCGGAGTTGTTCAATTCACAGTTACTTTTGCTGCAGGTCTTCGATGTACTTGATCACATCGCCGACGCTCTGAAGCTTCTCGGCCTGCTCGTCAGGGATCTCGCTGCCAAATTCTTCCTCGAGCGCCATGACCAATTCCACGGTGTCGAGTGAATCCGCTCCGAGGTCCTCGATGAACTTGGCTTCGGGTGTGACTTGGTCGGCATTCACACCCAATTGCTCGACAATGATGTCTTTGACTCTTTGTTCAATAGTTTTCTCAGCCATGATTTGCTCCGGTTCTTCGTTTTGCAGTGTGTCTATGTTACAGCTTGTAAGGCGTCAAGCCCGAATCGAAAATAATTTACATGGCCATGCCGCCATCCACAGAAAGAACCTGGCCTGTGATGTAACGAGCGGCCGGACCGGCCAGGAACAGGACCGCCCCGGCCACGTCTTCAGGCTGGCCCAGGTTGCCCAGCGGAATCTGTTTCAACAGCGCCGCGCGCGCTTCGGGGCTGATCCTGGCCGTCATGGCAGTCTCGATGAACCCCGGGGCTACAGCGTTGACCGTGATGCCCCGGGAAGCCAGCTCCCGGGCGGCGGACTTGGTGAAGCCGATGACCCCCGCCTTGCTCGCGCCATAATTGCATTGTCCGGCATTGCCGATCAGACCGATTACCGAGGCAATGTTGATGATCCGGCCTGATTGCTGCTTGAGGAAACTGCGCGAGAAGGCCTTGGTGAAAAGGAATGTGCCTTTGAGGTTGACGTCCAGCACCGCGTCCCAGTCTGCTTCGCTCATTCGCATCAACAGGCCGTCCTTGGTGATGCCGGCATTATTGACCAGGATATCCAGCTTGCCGGTCGCGGCGAGAATCTGCTCGGCCGCTGCCGTCACGCTGGCGGCGTCGGAGACATTGGCCGAGAAGGCCCACGCCTTGCGGCTCAACGCCTGGACCTTCTGCGCCGTCTCAACGCAGAATTCAGGTTTCAGGTCCACACAGGCGATGTCGGCGCCAGCGGCGGCCAGCTTCAAGGCGATAGCCTGGCCAATGCCGCGCCCGGCACCGGTCACCACCGCCACTTGATTGGCTAATTCATTCATAGGGCGTGCTCCTTTTCCGCTATCTCAGGGCTCTTGTCAAGCCGCTAGCGTGCGTCGGCACCTGCCAGAGCCTCCGAAGTGGCCGCCAGACTGCTTAAATCCGCCACATTGAATATCTGCACATTTTTGTCTATCCGCCTCATAAACCCGCTTAGCGCGTTGCCGGGCCCTAACTCAATGAAACGGGTAAACCCCTGCCCGACCAGGTACCGCATGGACTCCTCCCAACGAACGGAGGAAGTAACCTGCTCGACCAACCGCGCGCGAATCGCCGCCTCGCCCTCGTGCGGACTCGCCGTGACGTTGGCAATGACAGGCACGGCGGGCAGAATCAAGGTTACACCCTCCAACTCAGCCCGCAGCTTTGGCTGGGCGCTGGCCATGAGCGGGGAATGATACGCCCCTGCCACCGGGAGAGGCATCGCTCGCCTGGCGCCCTTCGCCTTCGCCAGTTCGCAGGCCTGGGCGACCTGCTCGGAGGCCCCCGAAATGACGATCTGGCCGGGGCAATTCAAATTGGCCAGCGCCACTCCTGCCTGGGCGCAAACCTCGCGAGTCGGGCCTTCCTCCAGGCCGATGACCGCCGCCATGCCGCCGCGGGTCGCTTCGCAGGCTTCCTGCATGAAGCGCCCGCGCTGGCGCACGACTCTCAGACCGTCTTCAAAGCTCAGCGCGCCCGCAGCGGTCAGGGCGGTCAACTCACCCAGCGACAAGCCGGCGACAGCCTGGAAGCTCAAAGAGGGCACGCGCTCCCGCAGCAATTGTAGCGCCACCCAGCTCACCAGGAAGATTCCCGGCTGCGCGTTTTCCGTCCTGGTCAGTTCGGCCTCCGGACCACTGAAGCAAATCGAGGCGAGGTCGTAGCCCAGCGCTGCGTTCGCACGGTCGAACCAATTCCTCGCGGTGGGAAATGCCTGCGCAAAATCCTGCCCCATGCCCACCGTTTGTGCGCCTTGCCCCGCAAATAACAATGCCGTTTTGTTCATAGTCAGTCATCATTAAGCACCAAACCGCGCCCACAGGAAAGCAGAGATATGAGGGCGCACTGCGGCGCCCTCGCACGCAACGGCCGTTGCCGACCGCAAGCAGGGCTTTGTGCCTGGGCAATAAATAATTGAACATTGGGCGCAATTGGATTTCTATACCAGTAGATGCGGCCCTGCCGAACATTTCTGGCACTGGCGATCGCAACCCTTTGGGTGGCGGTGGGCTCGCATTGTCTTCTGGGGGCTCTTCCCGGTTTGGAGTTCCTCTCGTGCTGCCAGCACACCGAATCCGAGCAGACTCCAGCTCACCAGGAAGAGGATTGCGCCGGCGATGCATGTTCAGTAATCGAGTCCGGTTTATACAGGCTGGAAAAGCCCCAGGACATGGCGATCAAGCCGTTGCTGCCTTTGGTGGCCGGTTTGAGCACTGCGCCCGATGCCGATCAGTCAGACGAGACGGCCTTCTCGGTTTCGATTTGCCTCTCCCCGCCAGAACTCTCTCGAACCTGGCAATTCTCCCAGCGCACGGCTTTGCCGCCGCGCGCGCCCTCCTCCGTTTCTTAAACTGTCCCGGCAGGGATTTCTTCGTGTGTGTGGCGTGTGATCGCGCGCCTCATGCCTGTTCCGTTGGTTAGGTTTGAACCTGTTTAGTCTGTTTATGAAGCGAAAGATCAGTTGTGGATGGCCATTACTCCTGGCGGTGGCGCTGGGCAGGGCCAGTATGCTGCCAGCAATTGGCCAGGAATCCCACCCCATGTCAGGCACCAACTCTTTGACGCTGGAGTCGGCGATCCGGCTGGCACTTGCACGCAATCCCTGGCTCAGCGCCGCAGCGAACCAGGTCACTGCCTCAGCCGGACGCGCACACCAGTCGAAGATGTGGCCCAATCCCGACTTGGAGCTGAGCGCCGAGGAGTGGCCGACCGGCGGCGGCGGCTTCCAGGATGCGAAGAAGCTGGTGGGTGTGTCGCAGACCTTCCCCTTCCCCGGCAAGAAAAGGCTCGATGGAGAGATCGGCGAGATGGGCGTCCGGGTGAGCCAGGCGGAATACGATTTACGGCGGGTGGAGCTGGTGCGGGACGTCAAAACGGCCTTCTTCGAGGTGCTGGCAGCCGAGCGCATGGTGGCGGTGGCGCGCGAATTAGTGGCCGTGGCCGAGTCGTCGGCAGCTACCGCTCGGAAGCAGGTGCAGGCGGGAGCCGCGGCGGACCAGGAGCAGTTGCGCGCGGAGATTCCGCTCGAACAGGCCCGAACCGAACTGGCCGGCTTCGAGCGGGAAGAGGACACAGCGCGCCAGAAGCTGGCGAACCTGCTGGGAGTTCCCGATTTCGCAGGAGCGACCATAGTCGGCGCCCTGGCAGAAGCGGTCAGCCTGGCCGTGCTGGACAGCGAGCCCGAGCACTTGCTGACGAGACACCCGGGCGTCATCGCGGCACGGGCGCGCGAGCAGCGGGCGGAGGCGGCCGAGCGCCGCGCCAGGCTCGAGCCCTATCCCGATGTCAAGCTCGGGGCCGCAGGCGGACATGAGTCGGAAGGACACGTCTCGTTCATGCAATTCGGTGTCTCCCTGCCGTTGCCTATCATTGACCGGTCGCGGGGCAGACGACAGGAGGCCCGGGCGGAAACCGCAGCAGCCGGGGCGAAACTGGCAGCGATTGAACAGCAGTTGTTGCGGGATTGGAGGACGGCGAGCCAGCGCCTGCGGACCGCCGCGCAACAGGTGACCGCTTATCGCGAGCGGATTCTGCCGAAGGCAAACGAGGCGCTGCGGCTGGTCCAACGCGGCTTCGAGGAAGGTAAATTCCGCTTCATTGACTTGCTGGACACGCAGCGGACCGCGGCCGAAGCGCGGCTGGGTTACCAGCAGAAACTGCTGGAACTGAACATTGCACAAGCAAACATCGAGGCCTTGCTGACGCACGCACCGGGTGAAAACAACGCGGCGCGCGGGGCCCAGGCACAAGAGACTACAAACGACCTATGAAGAGCAAGATTTGCAGAAATACCGGCTGGCAGTTTTTGCTGGCATTGACCCTTTCGACATTAGCCCTCGCGCACACTGAAGCGCGGAAACCCCACGCGCATGCGGATCACCATGAGCACGCAACCGAGGTGGAACCGGGCGCGGCAGACACGTTCTGTCCCGAGCACGACCTGCTGGAGGCGGAATGTGGTATATGCCACCCGGGAATGGCCGCGGAACTCAAGCCCGGCCAGGGGACGAAGGTGCGGTTGCCCGCCGCGGACTCCGCTGCCCTTGTTGGGGTTGAAATGGCACAGGTGAAGGCAGGGGAGATTCGAGAGGGCATCGAGTGCTATGCCGAGCTGGCGTTCGACCAGAACCGCCTGGCGCAGATCGTGGCGCCCGTTGGCGGCATCTTGCAGTCCGTGGAGGTGGACCTCGGGGCAAAGGTGAAAGAGAACCAAACCGTGGCGAGAATCTGGTCTGCCACCATTGCGGAGGCCGTGGCCAAAGCCGTGCTGAGCCACCAGACGCTCGAACGCGAGCGCAAACTGCGCGCTGAGCGTGTGTCGCCGGAGAAGGACCTCCAACAGGCTGAAGCCGATCACCAGGCAGCCTGCCAGGCGCTACGCATGCAGGGGTTCACGGAGGATCAGGTTGACCTGCTGGGACGCCAGCCCCAGGAGCAGGTGTTGATGGGTGTGCGCGCCCCGTTCGCCGGCGAGATCGTTGAACGCAGCGCAGTCCGCGGTGCCCTCGTGGAGGCCGGCAAATCACTATTCACCCTGGCCGACCGGTCCAACATGTGGGCAATCTTGAGCATCGAGGAATCGGCCCTTGGCCGGGTGAAGGTGGGGCAGGAAGTGGAATTGCGGGTAGATGCGCTTCCCGGCCGGACGTTCAAAGGCAGGCTGACCTGGATCGCCGCCGAGGTGGACGAACGCAACCGAATGGCGCGCGCCCGCGCCGAGGTCGCGAATCCGGACGGCTTGCTCCGCGCCAGGATGTTCGCCAAAGCGCGCATCCTGACCAGCGCCGCCGAGAAGGCGCTGCTTCTTCCCTCTTCTGCCATTTGTTCCGTCGAAGGCCGGCCCTTTGTGTTCGTGAAGCTCGCTGACGACTTGTTTGAGGCGCGAGCGGTCGTGGTTGGGCTCAGGTATGACAGGCTCTTGCAGGTGGCGGAGGGGTTGAAGCCGGACGAGACCGTGGTCGTTAAGCACGGTTTCTCCATCAAGTCCCACTGGCTCAGCTCGCGGATGGGTGTGGGATGCGCGCATTGAAAGGGGCGAGTATGCTTAATTGGCTGGTTCAAACCTCGCTCAACAACCGCCTGCTGGTGTGCGTGCTGGCGCTGGCGCTCGTGGTATTTGGCGGGCGCTCCTTGAGCATATTGCCGATTGACGCATTCCCGGACACCACCCCGGTGCAAGTGCAGATTACGGCCAATGTGCCCGCGCTGAGCCCCCAGGAAGTGGAGCAGCAGGTCACTATCCCCGTGGAGCTGGCCATTGGCGGCCTGCCGGGGTTGCACAACGTCCGCTCGATCTCCAAGTTCGGGCTTTCGCAGGTGGTGGCCACCTTTGACGACCACACGAGCATCTACCGGGCGCGACAGTTGATTAGCGAGCGATTGCAGAGTGTGGACTTACCGGAGGGCATCCAGCGCCCCCAGCTCGGGCCCATCTCCACGGGCCTCGGCGAGATATTCCACTACGCGGTGCGCTCCGAGGACGCCGACCGCACGCATACGGAGCTTCGCGAGCTCCAGGATTGGGTGATCAAGCCTGAGCTGCGCAAAGTGCCCGGCGTGGCGGAAATCAGTAGCTGGGGCGGATTCGAGAAGCAGTACCACGTGGTGGCCGAACCCGATTTGCTGGTCAAGCACCGGCTGACATTAGAAGAACTGTTCGAGGCGCTCCAGGCTAACAACCAGAATGTCGGAGGCGGGCAGGTGGTCCGAGCGGGCGAGTCTTTGCTGGTCCAGGGAATCGGCCTGACCACCAACGTGGCGGAAATCGGCAATATCGTCATTGTTTCCCACGACGGCGTGCCGGTGCATGTGCGCGATGTGGCGGCAGTGCAGGTGGACCATGAGATACGCCGCGGCGCGGTGACGGGCGGCGGCCGGGGTGAGATGGTACTGGGGCTGGGATTCATGCTCATGGGGGAGAACAGCCACGTGGTCACGCGCGCGCTCAAAGCCAAGCTGGCCGAGGTAGAGAAAATGCTGCCCGGGGACATCAAGCTCGAGGTGTTGTATGACCGGACGGAGTTGGTGGATAACGTCATCCGCACCGTCGAGCACAATCTGCTGGCGGGCGCGCTGCTGGTAATCGCAATTCTGTTTGCCTTTCTCGGAAACCTGCGTGCCGGTCTCGTGGTGGCCGCGGCCATACCTCTTTCCATGCTGTTCGCCGGCAGCCTCATGTTGCAGGCGGGCATCTCCGCCAGCTTGCTGAGCCTGGGCGCGATGGACTTTGGTCTTCTCGTGGACGGCTCGGTGGTCATGGTTGAAAACGCCATGCGCTGCATGGCGCGGCGCCAGCATGAGCTGGGGCGCTCGCTCACGCGCCAGGAACGCCGCGAAGTGCTGGCTTGCGCCCCTCTGGAAGTTGCGCGGCCTGTCGCCTTTGGAATCGGCATCATCCTGATCGTATTCCTGCCGGTCCTCACTCTGGAGGGTGTGGAAGGCAAGATGTTCAAGCCGATGGCACTCACGATGATTTTCGCCCTCGCTGGCTCTCTGCTCATTGCGCTGACCTTCACCCCCGTTGTCGCGAGCCTGTTCCTGGCAAAGCAGGTCAAGGAAAGTGAGCCGTGGCTCGTGCGGATTGCCCGTCGCATCTATGAGCCGGTGCTCAACCTCGCGCTGCGTTTCCGCAGGTTGACGCTGCTGGGCGCCGTGGCGCTGATAATCGGCGCAGGATTCCTGGCCGCGCGCATGGGCGGTGAATTCCTGCCCAAGCTCGGCGAGGGGGCGATTGTCGGAACCACGGTCCGTGTGGCGGGCGTGTCGGTTGCCGAAGCGGTGGCGGTAAACGACCGCATAGAGAAGCTCCTGCTGGCCGAATTCAAGAATGAGATCGCCAACATTTGGACGCGCCTGGGCAGCGCGGATATTGCCACCGACCCGATGGGCGTCGAGCTCTCGGACTTTTTCCTGGCTCTAAAGCCGCGCTCACAGTGGACGAAGGCCCGCACGCAGGCCGAACTGGTCGAGGAAATGCAGAAGGTCTTTGCGAGGATTCCGGGCTTGCGCGTGGCCTTCAGCCAACCGATCGAGATGCGCATGAACGAGCTGGTGGCCGGCATCCGCTCCGACATCGGCATCAAGATCTATGGCGATGACCTGGAGACCTTGCGCGGGCTTTCCGACCAGGTGCAGGAGGTTCTCGGCGGCATCGAGGGCCGGAGCGAGGTCACCGGCGAGCAGCTTGTCGGGCAACCCGTCCTGCAGGTACGCGTGGACCCGCGCGCGACGGAGCGGTTCGGCGTGCCGGCCCGCAACGTGCTCAACGTCGTCGAAGCCGTCGGCTCGCGCAAGGTTGGCGAAATCCGCGAAGGCCAGCGGCGTTTTCCCCTGGTGGTGCGGTTGCCGGACCGTCAGCGCACGGACCCGGATGCCTTGGCTAACACCCTCATCCCTACGGCGGCTGGAGCGGCGCTGCCGCTCAAGCGGCTTGCGCAGGTCGTCGAAACCGAGGGCCCGGCCACGATCAACCGGGAATGGGGCAAACGCCGCATCACCGTGCAATGCAACGTGCGCGGACGCGATGTGGGCAGTTTTGTCGCCGCGGCGCGCGAGCAGATCACCGGCCAGGTGAAGCTGCCCGAGGGCTACCACATCGAATGGGGCGGCCAGTTCGAGAACATGCAGCGCGCCAACGCCCGGCTGCAATTCGTGGTGCCGCTGGCCCTGGGCCTGATCCTGGTGCTGCTCTACTTCAGCCTCGGCTCGATGCGTGACGTGTTCATCGTGGCCACCGGCATCCCGCTCGGCGCGATAGGCGGCGTGGCGGCGTTATGGATGCGCGGAATGCCCTTCACCGTGAGCGCCGCCGTCGGCTTCATTGCGCTGAGCGGTGTGGCGATCCTCAACGGGCTCGTCCTTGTGACGTTCATCAGGCAGCGGCTCAACACCGGCTTGCCGGTCGCCGACGCGGTGCGCGAAGGCTGCCTGGTCCGGCTGCGTCCCGTGCTGATGACCGCCCTGGTCGCAGCCGTTGGTTTCATACCTATGGCGGTTAACGTCGGGGTGGGAGGCGAAGTCCAACGCCCGCTGGCGACAGTCGTCATTGGCGGGGCGCTCAGCAACACCCTCCTGACGCTTATCGTTCTGCCCGTGCTCTACACCTGGGTCCAACGCAGGCAGCCCGCGGCGGCAATCTGATTGCCGGCGCCCGATCCACGCCGTCGGGCTACCCTGCCGAAAAAGCTCGCGCCCGAAGCTGTTCCGGCGTATGAATGCCAGCCAATGGCTGAATTCGCCTCCACGCCGTCCATAGAAGGCAAGCCCGTTCGCATCTCGTACTTGTTCATGGCAGGGACCCTGGTGCTGGTGGGTTACTTTGACATGGCGACACCGCTGCTGGCGGCGTTCTTTGTCTATCTCGCCCTGACCCATCTCCATTTCCTGAAGCGGGGCGGCAAGACCCTGGCGGTGCTTTTGCTTTTCATTCTGGTCGCCGCCATCACTTATGCCCTGGCACACTTCGTCAACCAGAGCGTCCGGGCGCTGCCGGAAATTGCCGACAAGGCCATCCCTTCGGTGATCCAATCGGCCCGGGAATACCAGATCGAACTCCCGTTCACGGACTATGACAGCCTCAAGGAAATGGCCCTTGACAATCTGGGCAGCCGGATGAACTACCTGGGCAACCTCGCTCGGTTCGCCCGCGGGGCGACGACCCAGTTCATCTTTGTGCTGGTCGGCGGCGTGGTGGCGGTCAGCCTGTTCCTCAACGCCCGGCTGGAACTGGACCGGGAAAAGTATGCCGTGCGCAACAACTTGTACTCGCTCTGCTGCGACCAAATCGCGCGGCGCTTCGAGACTCTTTACCAGAGCTTCGCCACGGTGATCGGTGCGCAGATCGTCATCTCGGCAATCAATACGGTTTTCACGACGATTTTTGTGGTAGCCGCAGGTCTGCCGTACGCAGTCGTGGTAATCGGGGTGACGTTTCTCTGCGGCCTGATCCCGGTCATCGGCAACCTGGTCAGCAACACCGTTATTGTGGGAATCGGCTTCACTGTCTCGCCCAAGATGGCGCTCAGCGCGCTGGTGTTCCTGATCGTCATCCACAAGCTGGAGTACTTCCTCAACAGCAAGATCATTGGCCAGCGCATTCGCAACCCGCTTTGGCTCACGCTCCTGGCCCTGGTGCTGGGCGAGCGGCTCATGGGTGTGGCCGGGATGATTCTGGCGCCAGTGGTGCTCAACTACGTCCGGATGGAAGCCTCCTGCCTCGAAGTGAAGCGGCCGCTTGACCCGCCGGCTGCCGCAGCCTAGGGTTAGGGAGTTATGGGGGAGCCAACCAGCGGCTGAACCGGTTTCAGCGCGAAGGCTGAGAGTGCTGCGCGGGAGCGCGGCAGACCCGTTGAACCTGATCCAGATAATGCTGGCGAAGGGAGCACCTGAAGTCTTCCCGCCAGCGTTCACCAGCAGGAAATGTGACCGAGCCATGCTATGATCGCAGACAGGAACCTTAGCGAACCGCAAAGCGGCGAGCCGCTGCCTAATTCCACGCGGATTTATGTTGCGGGCCAGATGCATCCGGAGATCAGGGTGCCATTCCGCGAAATCAAGCTTGCCCCCACCTGCGCTGCCAACGGCACAGTCGAACCCAACGCCCCCGTGCGCGTCTATGACTGCTCCGGCCCGTGGGGCGATCCTGCATTCACAGGCAACGTCAACCACGGTCTGCCGCCCTTGCGCCGGAAATGGGTCGAGGCGCGCGGCGGGATCGAGCCCGTGCAACCGTCTTACAAGCCCGTGCCGGGGCATAGCGACGCCTCCATTCCGCCCGCGCTTCGACGCCAGCCGCTGCGCGCCAAACCGGGCTGCGCCGTCACCCAAATGCACTACGCCCGCAAGGGGATCATTACGCCGGAGATGGAGTTCATTGCCATCCGCGAAAACCTGGGCCGTGAGCTGACGAGACGGCAGACCACAAGCCGGGGGCTGCGCGACCTCGGCGGTCACTCCTTCGGCGCCGCCATTCCCGCTCATATCACACCCGAATTCGTCCGATCAGAGGTCGCCCGCGGCCGCGCCATCATCCCGGCCAACATCAACCACCCTGAGTGCGAGCCGATGATTATCGGGCGCAATTTCCTGGTGAAGATCAACGCCAACATCGGCAACAGCGCCGTTGCCTCCAGCATCGAGGAGGAAGTCGAGAAGATGCGCTGGGCCGCCAAGTGGGGCGCGGACACTGTGATGGATCTCTCGACCGGCAAGAACATCCACGAGACTCGCCAGTGGATTATCCGCAACTCGCCCGTGCCCATTGGCACTGTGCCAATGTACCAGGCGCTGGAAAAGGTGGACGGCAAAGCCGAGGAGCTCAGTTGGGAGGTCTATCGCGACACCCTCATCGAGCAATGCGAGCAGGGAGTGGATTACTTCACCGTCCACGCTGGCCTGCTCCTCCGCTATATCCCGCTCACCGCCAACCGCGTCACCGGCATTGTGTCGCGTGGCGGCTCGATCATGGCCCGGTGGTGCCTGGCGCGCCACCAGGAGAGCTTCCTGTACACCCACTTCCGTGAAATCTGCGAAATAATGCGCGCCTACGACGTCGCCTTCAGCCTTGGCGACGGCTTGCGCCCCGGCTCAATTGCGGACGCCAACGATGAAGCCCAATTTGCCGAGTTGCGCACCCAGGGCGAGCTGACCAGGATCGCCTGGGAGATGGATTGTCAGGTCATGAACGAAGGTCCCGGCCACATCCCCATGCACCTCATCAAGGAGAACATGGAGAAACAGATCGAGTGGTGCGACCAGGCGCCCTTCTACACCCTCGGCCCGCTCACGACCGACATCGCGCCAGGCTACGACCATATCACCAGCGCCATCGGCGCGGCGATGATCGGCTGGTATGGCTGCGCTATGCTCTGCTACGTCACGCCCAAAGAACACCTCGGCCTGCCCGACAAAAAGGATGTCAAGGACGGCGTTATCGCCTACAAGATCGCCGCCCATGCCGCCGACCTCGCCAAAGGCCACCCCTCAGCCCGCGAACGCGACGACGCGCTCAGCAGAGCCCGCTTCGAGTTCCGGTGGGAAGACCAGTTTAACCTGGGCTTCGACCCGGGCACCGCGCGAGAGTTCCACGACGAAACCCTGCCGCAGGAAGGCTCCAAGCTCGTGCATTTCTGCTCTATGTGCGGCCCGCACTTCTGCGCCATGAAGATCACCGAGGACGTCAGAAAATACGCCGCCGAACAGGGCGTCATTGAAGAGGATGCCCTCCAGAAAGGCATGGAACAAAAGGCGCGGGAATTCGTCGGAGGCGGAACCGAACTCTACCGGAAGGTCTGATACCTGCCCCACCGCTCTACCCTGTTCGCCCAACGAGAACCAACCTCGCCCAAGTGCGACCCAATGCCGAATTTCCGCCATCCCCGGTCAGCCCGTCCAAGAGGCCTCTCCCGTCCAACTTTTCTGCACTGTCGGTGGGCCTCTGCCGCCCCATTCAAGCCATATTCCTGGGCAAGGCAGCTTGCCCAAGAAACACGGGACTTAGAAGGTGGCGACCCTAACGGGACTCGAATCCGATACGGTCATTTTTCGAC
>DAOPPX010000068.1:0-28384 GCA_035358715.1 Verrucomicrobiota bacterium | reverse complement strand
CGACCCGGCCACAATCCAAATCCGCCCAAATCACTTTCTCGAATCCGGCGTGGAGGCGTATAGGCGAATAACCCTTTGACAATTGGCGGCAGCGGGCGCTTCTTATCAGAAGGTTAGGAGGCGCGCCGCGTGCGCGCCGCGGCCCGCAGCGTTCTGCGAGCCTTGCCTGGCCGGATTTGAGCCAATGCCATCTGAACCTCGGAAGAATAGCGCCAAGGGCCCGCGCATCCTGATCGTGGATGACGATCCGGGGCAGCGCAGTCTTCTGGATTCTTTCCTGCGCAGCCAGGGTTTCGAGACGATCCCCGTCGCCTCGGGCGAGGAAGCGCTCAAGGCCCTTGAGGCGGGGGGCATCAGCATGATGATTTCCGACGTTCGCATGCCGGGCCTCTCGGGCCTCGAGACACTGCGGCGCGCGCGCAAGGAACATGCGGTCCTGCCCATCCTGCTGGTCACCGCCTACGCCGATATCCGCGAGGCGGTCGGGGCCATGCGCGACGGCGCCCTTAATTACCTGGCCAAGCCGATTGACCTGGACGAGTTGCTGGCTACCGTGCAGCAGGCGACGGGCGTCACCAAGACCGCTCCCCTGAAATTCAGCACTGACAAGCAACTCCCCGCGCATGTGGTGGCCCGGAGCCCGCTCATGCAGGCGGTGTTCCACGACGCGTCGCTGATCGCCGCCTCCGACAGCCGCATCCTGATCACCGGCGAGAGCGGCGTGGGCAAGGAAGTGCTGGCCGATGTCATCCACGCCTGGAGCCCCCGCGCGGCCGGCCCGCTGATCAAAGTCAACTGCGCCGCCATTCCCGAGACGCTGCTCGAGAGCGAGCTGTTCGGGCACGAGAAAGGGGCCTTCACCGGCGCCAGCGCCCGGCGGATTGGGCGCTTCGAGGTCGCGAATGATGGCACCATCTTCCTGGATGAAGTCGCCGACATGTCTCCGCCGCTGCAAGCCAAACTGCTGCGCGTCACGCAGGAGGGCCGTTTCAACCGCGTCGGCTCCAACGTCGAGCTGCACACCAACGCCCGCATCCTCGCCGCCACCAACCGCAACCTCGAAGAAGAAGTCAAGGCCGGCGGCTTCCGCGAAGACCTTTTCTACCGGCTGAACGTTGTCGAGCTGAACATCCCCCCCCTGCGCGAGCGGCCCGAGGACATCCTGCCGCTGGCCAACGCGTTTATTGGGGAGTTCACCGGGGGCAAGGCGCGGTTTGCCTCCGGCGTCGCCGATTGCCTGGCGTGCTATGCCTGGCCCGGAAACGTCCGCGAGCTGCGCAACGCGATGGAGCGCGCCGCGCTGCTGTCGCTGGGCGACCTCATCCTGCCCGAGCATTTGCCCGCCAAGGTTCGCGCCGGGGCCGAGTCCGCGCCTCCGGCCGAGGCCCAGGATGACCGGCGCCTGGCGGAGATCGAGCGCGGGGCGATCATGCAGGCGCTGCGCCAGCACAACTTCAACCGCACCGAGACCGCCAAGGCCCTCGGCATCAGCCGCCGCGCCCTGCTCTACAAACTCCAGCGCCTCCGCGAAGGGGGCTATCCGGTGGACCCGGGTTAGCGGGCGAGGCGGTCAGGGCGAGGAACCGGCGGGTGATGCGCGGGACCAGCCCGGCGCGGCGGGCGCCTCCCAACTTGCCGTGGAGCCGCTCAAAGTGAGCGCGGGCAAAAGGCGTGTTGCCGTGCGTGCTGGCGTGTGTTAGGTCTGCGGCATGACGCCGACACGGCAAGGGTCTATTCGCCTGTTCCGCTTTGCGGGCATTGATGTCTATTTGCACTGGCTGTGGTTCTTTGCCGCGTATTACCTGATCAAGGTCAATGCGCCGGGCTACGACTCGCTGCTCTGGCCCGTGCTGGAATGCCTGGCGCTGTTCGGCATCGTGCTGCTGCATGAGTTTGGCCACGCGCTGGCCTGCCGGCAGGTGGGCGGAAAGGCCAACCTGATTGTGCTCTGGCCGCTGGGCGGCGTGGCGTATGTGGTGCCGCCCCTGCGCCCGGGCGCGACGCTCTGGAGCATCGCCGCCGGTCCGCTGGTGAACGTCGCGCTGACGCCGGTTCTGGGCGCCGCCTGGTTCCTGAGCCGCGCGGCCGGCTGGGGGGAGACGATGCCCGACGCCCACAGTTTCATCCGGACCATCCTCATCATCAACAGCGTGCTGCTGGTCTTCAACCTGCTGCCGGTTTATCCGCTAGACGGCGGGCAGATTCTCCAGTCCCTGCTCTGGTTCATTTTCGGGCGCGCGCGCAGCCTGATGATCACAACGGTGATTGGCTTTGTCGGGGTGGCGGTCCTGATCGGGCTGGCGGTACTGGCGCGGGATGTTTGGTTCGGCATTCTGTGCCTGTTCATTCTGATCCAGTGCTGGCGCGGGCTCATGCAGGCGCGCGTGCTGGCGAAGGTGGCCAAGCTGCCGCGCCGCAGCGGCTATGCCTGCCCGTCATGCCGCCAGGCGCCCATTGTCGGCCCGGTCTGGCGCTGCGAGAGATGCCTGCAGCTCTTTGACACGTTTGCCACCCAGGCCGTCTGCCCGCATTGCGGGACGCAGTTTGGCGTCAGCCGCTGTCCCGAGTGCGGCGATTCGAGGCCGTTAGCCGAATGGGTCGTGGCGCCGCCGTTGCCGTCCCCGGCCAGGTATTGATTACTGGCATGAACTTCAACGAAGCCCAAGCCCGCCACGCCCAGTTGGTGGAGGAAATTCGCCGGCACGATTACGCCTACTACGTGCTGGCGCAGCCTGCCGTCAGCGACTTCGACTACGACCGGCTTTACCAGGAGCTGGTGGATCTGGAGAAAGAGCATCCCGGGCTGCTCACCCCGGATTCGCCCAGCCAGCGGGTCGGCGGCCAACCCGTCGAGGGATTCGCGCGCGTCAGGCACCTGCTGCCCATGCTCTCGCTGGAGAAGATCAAAGCCTCGAGGGAGCCGGATGAAAAGCAGGAGCCGGATGCCGAAAGGCGCAAGAGGCTGCAGGACCAGAATACGCTGGCGGAGCTGAGGAGCTTTGACGCAACCCTCCGGAAGCAACTGGGCAAGAGCCGAATAGAATACGTGGTCGAGCCCAAAGTGGATGGCGTCTCGATTGCCGTGCATTACCGCAACGGCGAACTGGCGCTGGGGGTGACCCGCGGCGACGGCACCACGGGCGACGACATCACCGCCAACATCAGGACCATCCGGGGCGTGCCCCTTCGGCTGAGGCTGAAAGACCCGCCCGCGCTCCTTGAAGTACGCGGCGAGGCCTACATCCCGAAGCGCGACTTCGAGCAGCTTAACGCCAGGCTCGAATCTGCCGGCGAGCGGGCCTTCCCCAACGCGCGCAATGCAACCGCGGGGACCTTGAAGCAACTGGACCCGCGCATCGTCGCCCAGCGTCCGATCCGGGCCGTCTTCTACGCGGTGGGCGCCGCCGAGGGCATCGGCTTTGCGACGCACGCCGAGGCCCTGGAATCCTTGAAGAAGTCCGGGCTTCCCACCCAACCGCAATGGTGGGTCTGCAAGGGGATGGACGCTGTGATGGAATGTTACCAGCAGCAGATCGTATGCGGCTACGACGAGGCGCGGGATCTGCGGTCACGGGTGCCCTATGACATTGACGGCCTGGTTCTCAAAGTTAATGACCTGGCCGACTGGCAGCGCGTACCCGCCAAGGCCAAAGCGCCCGGCTACGCCATCGTGCACAAGCCCATTCCCTGGATTACCCCGGCTGAAACGGTGCTGCAGGCGATCACCGTGCAGGTTGGCCGGACGGGTGTGCTGACGCCCGTGGCCGAACTCGAGCCGGTGTTTGTTCAGGGCTCCACCATTTCCAGAGCCACCCTGCATAACGAAGGGGAGATCGCAAAGAAGGACATCCGCCTCGGGGACACCGTCGTGATCCGTAAAGCCGGTATGGTCATTCCGGAAGTGGTGGAAGTAGTGAAGTCGAAGCGGCCCCGGGGGACGAAGCCATTTGATTTCGTCGGGCACATCGGGGGCAAGTGCCCCGCCTGCGGGGGCCCGATCGCCCGCGAAGAGGTTGCCGCGGGCAACAAGCAGGAAGTCGCCTGGCGCTGCCAGAACGTGGCTGGATGCCCGGCGCAGAAGATGCGGCGCCTCGAGCATTTCGCCCAGCGAAGGGCGCTCGACCTCGAATCGCTGGGGGGAATCGTGGCCGAGAAGCTGGTCGAGACCGGGCTGGTGGAAGAACCGCTGGACCTGTTCGAGCTCCCGAAGGAGAAACTGGCCGGCCTCAACCTGGGCACGGCGGAGGAGCCTCGAGTGTTCGGCGAGAAGAACGCGGGCAAGCTCCTGGAGGCGGTGCAGCGCGCGCGCACGCTTCCGCTCGCGCGTTGGCTGCTGGCCCTGGCGATTCCCGAGATAGGAGAGGAGACCGCTTATGATCTGGCAGGGTATTTTCCCGACTTGCCGGCGCTGGTGTCGTCGCCTCTGCTGGCAGACACCTTCCGCCTCGGAGAGATGCGCCGGATGTTCCAGGAGAACAGCATCCCCAAGAATCAGCAGCCCCCCCTGACCGAGCAAGAGGTCAAAGTGCGCCGGCAGCGCCAGCAGGAGGCAAAGGCGGTCGGAGGTCCGATCGGGAGGCGGCTGCTGGATGCGGGCTTCGCCAAACCGGGCGCCGGCGCTTCCGCCAATGATTGGCAGGTTGTGAGCCTGGTGGGACCCGTCGCGGCAAAAGCCATCCTGGACTGGGCCGGCAGCCAGGCTGGCCGCCAGATATTGCGGCGCATGAAAGAGCTCAAGCTCTCGCCAACAGGAGGCGCGGCCGCCGGTGGAACGGCGTCCGGCGAAAAGTCCAGGCCCCTGGCCGGGAAGAAGTTTGTCCTCACCGGCACGCTGTCCTCAATGCCTCGCGATGATGCAGCCGCGAAGGTCCGCGCCCTCGGGGGCGACGTGGGCGGCTCGGTGACGAAGAATACAAGCTTCCTTGTCGTCGGCGAGGAGCCTGGCGCCGCCAAAACCGCGCAGGCGAAGGCCTTGGGAGTGCCCACTTTGAGCGAGAAGGAATTCCTGGAACTGCTCGATGCTCCGGAGCCGGCGAAACCCGGTTCGAGCCAGCGCGAACTCTTTTAGCCGTCCCCGGCAGGAGGCCCGACGGGACAGCGCCGAGGAACCCATCCTGCCAGCCGGAATCGCCGGCGTGCGGCGCAGCCATCCCGCCATCAGCCCTCCAAACCGCTTTGGCGCTTGCGCCGCGCGGGTTTGGGTCAACATTATGGCCGGTATGGCCGAAGACCGGAAGTTTGAGCCGACTGCGCTTGGCTGCGCGTTGCTGGAGCTTTATCGCTCCGGCCCGCCCGCCCGTGATTTCCCCTGAGGCGCATGAACCAGGCCAACTCAAGCCCAACCACGCGCGCGGCCGCGGGCGCGCGCAGGCGGACCGTTCTGCTCTGCCTGCTGCTTGCGCTGGCGACCGCCGTTGTTTACTGGCAGGTCGCCAGGTTCGGCTTCATCAATTACGACGACCCGGACTACGTCAGCAGCAACCCGCGGGTCAAGGCCGGGCTGACGCTGGAGGGCGCCAAGTGGGCCTTCGCGAGTTCCTTTTCCAGCAATTGGCATCCGTTGACGTGGCTCTCGCACATGCTCGACTGCCAGATCTACGGCCTAAAGCCCGCCGGCCATCATCTCACCAGCCTGGTCCTGCACATCGCCAACAGCCTCCTGCTGTTCGGTCTGTTCCAACGCCTGACCGGCGCATTCTGGCGCAGCGCCCTGGTGGCCGCGCTCCTCGCCCTGCACCCGCTGCACGTGGAATCCGTCGCCTGGATTTCAGAGCGCAAGGACGTGTTGAGCGCGTTCTTCTTCCTGCTGACGCTCTGGGCATACGTGCGGAGTGCGGAGTGCGGAGTGCGGAGTGTGGAGTGCGGAGTGCGGAGTGCGGAGTGCGGAGTGCGGAGTGTGGAGTCCAACGCCGCCCGAACCGCTTCCCATCTTCCATCTTCCATCTTCTATCTTCTAGCCTTGGTCTGCTTTGCCCTGGGCCTGATGAGCAAGCCGATGCTGGTGACGCTGCCCTGCGTGCTGCTCCTGCTCGACGTCTGGCCCCTGGGACGGCTCTCCCTGGCGCCCGGCCGGCGTTCCGCCGTGGCGTTGCGGCGCGTGCTGCTTGAGAAGCTTCCCTTCTTCGTGCTTTCGGCGCTTTCGTGCCTGGTGACGTTTCTGGTGCAGCGAGCCAGCGGCGCGGTGATGTCGCTGGAGCACAATCCGTTCGAGCTGCGCCTGGCCAACGCGCTGGTGGCTTACGCGCGTTACCTGGGCAAGACGTTCTGGCCTTCCGACCTGGCGGTCTTCTATCCCTACAGCCGCCTCAGCCTGGACTCGTGGCAGGTCGGGGGTTCGGTGCTGCTCCTGGCGGCGGTTACCGCCGGCATCCTGCGCGCGCGAACGCACCGGCACTGCCTGCTGGTTGGCTGGCTGTGGTTTCTGGGCATGCTGGTGCCGGTGATCGGTCTGGTGCAGGTGGGCAAGCAAGCCCTCGCGGACCGCTACACTTATTTGCCCCACATCGGCTTGTTCCTTCTCGTCGTTCGGGGCGCCGCCGCGGCGGCCGCCCGCCTGAGGCTGCCTCGCTGGATCCCCGCGACGGCCGCCGCGCTGATCCTGGGGGCGTGCGCGATTCTCACGGCGCGGCAACTGGCGCACTGGCGCGACACCCTGACGCTCTTCCAGCACACCGCCAATGTCACCTCCGGGAACTTCGTCGCTTACGCTGTCATCGGCAACGAGTATGCCACCCAGAAGAAGTCCGCCGAAGCCATCGAGTGGTGCCAGAAGGCGCTGGCCGTTTCACCCGACTACCCCGAGGCGCATAACACCCTGGGCAACGTTTACGCCACGCTCGGGAAATATGACGAGGCCATCACCCACTACCGGGCGGCGGCGGCGGCCGACCGGCTCTACGCCGACCCGCTCAACGGATTGGCCAACGCCCTGGTCAAGCAAGGCAAGTTTGCGGAGGCGGAGGCCCCGAGCCGTGAGGCGTTACGGCTCGCCCCCATGCACCTGCCGGCCATGTTCAGCCTGGCCACCGCGCTGCACAACCAGGGCAAACTGGCCGAAGCCGCTGACTACTATCGCCAAATCCTGGCGCTGGATCCGAAGCTATTCACCCCTCGCCGGCTCCTGGGCAATATCCTGGTCGCCCAGGGCAAGGCCGACGAGGCCATCCCCGAGTTGCGGCGCGCACTGGAAATCCGGCCTGAGGACGGCGAGGCGCGCACCGTGCTGGGGATGGTGCTGGCCGAAAAGGGACTGGCCGATGAGGCCGCCGCCCAGTTCCGCGAAGCCACCCGGCTCCAGGCCACCAACGCGCTGGCCCATTATCAACTCGCGCTCATTCATCAAGGACGCAAGGAAACCCGGGCGGCCATCGAGCGCCTGCGTCTCGCGCTCAAGGCCCAGCCCAACTGGCCGGAGTCGCTGAACAACCTGGCCTGGATTCTCGCCGCCAGCTCCGACGCCGCCCTGCGCAATGGCGCGGAGGCGGTGGAACTGGCCGAGCGCGCCTGCAAGATCACCGATTACAAAGAGCCGCTTCTGGTCGGGACCCTGGCGGCAGCCTATGCCGAAGCGGGACGCTTCCCCGAGGCGGTCAGCTCCGCCGAAAAGGCCCGTGCACTGGCGCTGGCCGCCGGTCAGAAGGCAATCGCGCAACGCAATGAGGAACTGATCGAGCTTTACCGGGCCGGCCGGGCTTACCATGAACCCGAGTAACCCTTCGCGCGCGGCTTTCGCCCCCGGCAACGCCTCTCCACTATGAACGGGAGCCGCTCGTTGAATCGCCCCTTCGCCTGGCTGATCGCCGGCGCGGTGCTGCTCGGCAGCGGATGGGTGTGGTGGCTGTGCCGCCACGACCATAGCATCCCCTTTCTCCCGCAGGCGGGCGCGGCCGAGTGGATCGTCTATCCGAAACCGCCGGACACCGTGCCCCATGGCGCGGCGCCCCTGTGGGCAGAGTTCCGCCGTTCATTCGTGCTCGCCGCCAAGCCCGCCGCCGCCACCCTCTCCGTGCGCGCCTTCAAGCAGGGCACGGTGCGCGTCAACGGACAACCCGTGGACGATCTCCCGCTGCGCGAGCAGGACTGGAAAAGCCGCCACGCCAGCGACGTGTCCCGATTCCTCAAGGCGGGCGAGAACGAAATCTCCGTGACGGTCTCCAATTCACTGGGCATGCCAGCGCTGTGGCTTGCGCTGGAAGGCGACGCGCCAGCGCTCCACAGCGACTCGGATTGGCAGGTCTCCCTGGTCGGCGCGGTTTGGCAGAACGCCGCGCTGGCGTCCATGCCGCCCGCCATCCGGGCTGGCAACCCCTTGTTCGGACGCGAGCGGATGGCCGACTCGTTGCGCCGGGCCTGGCCGCAATTGCTGCTGATCCTGGCGCTCGCAGCCGCGCTCGCCGGCGCCGGCCGAATCCTGCGGCTCCGGAACGCCGACTTCCAGTCGGCTTTGCTCGACCAGCAACCGGGGCATTCCCAGCCGACTGAAAGCCGGCGCTCCCGCCTGACGCCCGCCGTCATGCTGGGGGTGATCATCCTTTCGTGGGTGGTGCTCTTCGGCAACAACCTGCCCCAACTGGCCGCGCTCCTGGGCTTCGACCGGGATGGCCACCAGCAGTACATTGACTACATCCTCCAGCAGCGGGCGCTGCCGCTGGCCGACGACGGCTGGCAGATGTACCAGCCGCCGCTGTTCTACCTGCTCTCGGCCTGCATCATCGGCCCGTTCGGATGGACGGCCTCGGCGGATGCGGCAATCCTGACCTTGCGCGCGTTTTCGACGCTGACCGGCATCGTTCATCTGCTGCTGGTCTTCCTGTGCCTGCGCCTGCTGTTTCCGCAACGGCCGCAATCGCAGATGGCCGGCCTGCTCCTGGCGGGGTTCCTGCCCATGAGCCTCTGCCTCTCCCATCATATCACCAACGAGAACCTGGCTGCCCTGTTCGTTACGGCCGCCCTCTACTTCACCCTGCGGCTGCTGCGGGCCGAGACGCGCGCCGCCGGTTTCGCGGCTGCCGCCGGCGCTTGCTTGGGGCTGGCCCTGCTGACCAAGTTTTCGGCGGTGCTGGCGATTCCAATCATCCTGGCGGCCCTGGTCTGGCGGCGCTGGTCTGGCGGCCCGGCCGGCGCGGCGGTGTCCTCGGCGGGCCTTTTCCTGCTCAGCCTGCTGGCGGTCTGCGGCTGGCATTTTGCCCGGGTATGGCACCGGTTCGGCACGCCGCTGATCGGCAACTGGGACCCCCGGCTGCCCTTCGCGTGGTGGCAGGACCCGGGATGCCACACCGCCTCGTGGTATCAGCGTTTCGGCGAGGCCCTGGCCTGCCCGCTCTTCAGCAGCATCACCGGATTCGCCGACGGCCTCTACGCCACGCTCTGGGCAGACGGCTTGTGCAGCGGCTCCGCCCTGATGAACTTCCGTCCGCAGTGGAACTACGACCTGATGAACGCGGGCTGCCTGCTCTCGCTGCTCGCGACGGCGCTGCTCTTCGCTGGCGCACTAACCGCCCTGGCCCGGTTCATCCGCCGGCCAACCCCGGAGTGGTTCCTGTTGCTTGGATTGCTCTTCGCCTTTGCCGCCGGCATCGGGTTGATGAGCCTGCGCGTGGCTTCTCATGCGCAGGTGAAGGCCTTTTATGCCCTGCCCGCCTTGTTCCCCCTGTGCGCGGTGGCGGCCGTCGGCTGGGACTTCGTGGCCGGCTTGCGCCCGGTTCTCCGCGCCCTGCTCCGCGTCGGGCTCCTGGCCTGGGCCATTACGGTCTATTCGGCCTTTTGGATTCGGTCCGGAAACGCCTTTACCCACGCGGTGCGAGGCGTGAGCCTGGCGGATGACGGACGCCATGCCGAGGCGGCGGACGCCTTCTCCCGCGCGCTTGAGCTGGATGCTAACTCCCTGCGGGCGCGGGTTGGCCTGGCCGAGGCATGGCGCCGCCTGGGCCGCGGTCAGGAGGCGCATCAGCAGGCGGCGCTCGCCCTCCAGCGACATCCGCGCGAAGCCGCCGCCCACGCGCAGGCCGCCCTCTTGTTGAGCCTGGACCGCCGCTATCCCGAAGCCGTTGACCACCTGCGACAGGCTCTGGCCCAAGCGCCCGACCATCCCACTGCCGGCCAGCAACTCGCCGCTTGCCTGGCCTTCATGGGGCAGCACCAGCAAGTCATTGAAGCCTGCCGGCAAGGGCTGCGCGTTGATCCCTTCAACCCGACGCTGCATCATCTGCTGGCCAATGCCGCCGCCGAGACGGGCGACATGACAAACGCAGTCGCCCACCTGCGCTTCGCCCTGGCGCTCAAACCCCAGTGGCCCGAAGCCCGAAGCCTGCTGGCGCTGGCCCTGACCTCGCTCGGGAGGCAAGACGAGGCCGCCGCCCAATACGAGCAGGCCATCCGGGAAGCGCCGTCGGACCCCAACCTGCACTACCTCTACGCCGCGGCCCTGGCCTCGCATGGGAGCACGCGCGCGGCTGTGGATCGCTACCGCCAGGCGCTGGCATTGCGGCCGGACCTCATCGAAGCCCTCAACAACCTGGCGTGGATCCTCGCCGCCAACCCTGATGATGCCCTTCGCAATGGCGCGGAAGCCGTGCGCCTGGCCGAACGCGCCTGTGAACTGAGCCAGCACGCCGAACCAGTCCTGTTGGGCACGCTCGCCGCCGCCTACGCCGAAGCCGCCCGGTTCGACGACGCCGTCAAGACGGCTGAGAAAGCCCGCGACCTCGCGGCGAAGGCCGGGCTGAAGGACGTGGCGGAGAGAAACTCCCAACTGCTCGAACTCTATCGCGCCGGCAAACCCTATCACGACCCGTCCCCGCGCCCCCGCTAACCCGAACATTGCAGCCCCCCCCAGCCTTTCTTCGAGCGGACCTGTACCTCAAAACACTCCCCTCCCTTACCCCACAGCCCCACCCGAAGGGTTGGCAAAAGGTAAGCCGGTGCGTCGTTCGGGGCAGAGAGGGGAACGACCACCGGTTGGCAGTCGGTTTGCGGATGCATCCCGGAGGGATGCCAGAGATGTGGACGAAGATCGGCCCTCTTGGACTCCATGAGACGCGATTGGATGGCCGGCTCTGGCGCTTCCGGTGGTCGGCCCCTTTTGCCCTGGCCGACCACCGACTACCTTCTGTCAACCCTCCGGGTTGAGCATGACCGACCATCGGCTTACCTTCTGTCAACCCTCCGGGTTGAGCATGAGCATCCACCACCATCTGACAACCCTCCGGACTGGCTCGCTCCCCCGTGCCTCCTCCGCTGCTCCTCCGTTCTACCTCCGTTCTACCTCCGTTCCACCTCCCACCGCCGGTCGGAGGTAGAACGGAGGTAGAACGGGGGAGCAACGGAGGAGGCACGGGGTTGCTACGATGGCAACTGCCTGCCACTGCGGTGTTGGCAGCCATTTGCCAGGCTGCGGAGGACCGGGCCATAATCCGGCCGGCGGACAAGAATGTCCGCGCCGCGGGTTAGCCGGAGTTCGGTCTTGACCGCTGCGCACAGGCGGTTAAGGTCACAAGCCGTGAGCGCTGGCTTGATACTTGGAGCGGCTGGAGTTGCCTTGCGGGCAGCCGAAAGTCCGCCGCTTGTACCATGACGGCGCCCCGACCGAACCTATGCGCATACTGATCTTGCTTCTTCCGCTGCTGGCCGGGTGCGCTCACCCGCGGTCCCAATCCGACTCACATGATTTCAGCTCGCCGGGCATCGAGCGCTGCCTGCAATACTGGACCGCGAATTATTCGTCGCACCCGGTCAACCATTTCTACGTCTGCGCCACCGACCTGGACCAGGGCAATCTGGTCGAGGCCCTCGTGTATTGGCGGGAGGGTGGCCGATTGCTCGATTATGTGGAAGTGCCCCGGGGCGCCGAAGCCAAAGCCTGGCGCCTGCGGCCCAAAGTGGACCGGGAGTCGCTGGCGACCGACGAGAATGTCCGCAACAGCAATCATGTGGTGCCGCGCCGCGTCTGGCTCCGGTGGGTCAACCAATGCATTACCGACGGCAGGGAGTATGTCGTGCCGTTGAACCAGGCCCGGGAGGTCTTCCCCAAACCCAAGCCGCCGCCGAACCGGCGCGCATGGCCCTGACCGGCTTGCGGGGACACTCGCCCGCCCGTCTCCTCAGGAATCGGACCCGGTCGCCTCCGCATCCGCGCCCGGGGTCGCCTTGTCATGTAACCGGCTGCGGCGGAAGCTGTAGAAGAAGTAGATAACCAGGCCCGCGGCGAGCCAGTAGAGGAAGCGTTTCCAGGTCTTCTCGGGCAGCTCGCGCATCAGCCAGGCGCAGGTGGCCATCGCACCCAGCGGCACCCAGGGAACCCACGGCGTCCGAAACGGGCGCGGGCGGTCCGGGTCGGCGCGCCGCAATACCAGGATTCCCGCCGCGACCAGCACAAAGGCGAACAGGGTCCCGATGTTGCACAGCTCGACCACTTCGTTGATGTTGCTCACCCCCGCAAAGCCTGCCACCAGCACGCCCGTCAGGATCGTGGTCACATAGGGGGTGCGGAACCGCGGATGCACCTTGGCGGCCCAGTTGGGCAGCAGCCGGTCGCGCGCCATTGAAAAGAGAATGCGCGGCTGCCCAAGTTGAAAGACGAACAGCACGGAGGTCGTGGCGACGACGGCGCCAAAGGCCACAATCCCGGCGGCCCAATTGATGCCCCGCGCGGCAAAAGCCGTCGCCAGGGGCTCGGCGGTGCCGAGTTGCCCGGCCTTGACCATGCCGGTCAACACCGCCGCCACCGCGATGTAAAGCACCGTGCACACCACCAGGCTCGCCAGGATGCCGATCGGCATGTTGCGCTGCGGATCGCGGGTTTCCTCGGCGACCGTCGAGACCGCATCGAACCCGATGTAGGCGAAAAAGATGATCGCCGCGCCCATGGAGATGCCCTGGAAACCGTGCGGGGCGAACGGCGACCAGTTGGCCGGCTGCACATAGAACGCCCCCACTACGAGGAAAAAGACAATGATCGCCAGCTTCACGGCGACCATGGCGGCGTTGAACCACGCGCTCTCGCGAATACCCAGCACCAGGATGATGGTCAGCAGCATCACGATCATGAACGCGGGCATGTTGAACACCAGGTGCAGGCCCGCCACCTGCGGCGCGGTCGTCCACGCCGCCGCGGCGAGCTGCACGTCCGGCGCCAGCCCGCTCAGATCCGCCTGCGCCGCCTGCAGTTCCGCCACCTGGCGCGCCGCCTGCAGCGCGGAGCGGTAATCCACCCCCAGCCAGCAGGGCCAGTCCAGGTTCAACCCGCGCAGCAGTTGCTGGAAATAGCCCGACCAGGAAATGGCCACCGCGACGTTGCCCACCGCGTACTCCAGGATCAAATCCCAGCCGATGATCCAGGCAACCAACTCGCCCAGGGTCGCATAAGCGTAAGTGTAGGCCGACCCCGCCGTCGGCACCATGGCCGCAAACTCGGCATAGCAGAACCCCGCCAGCGCGCACGCCACCGCCACCAGCACGAATGACACGATGATCGCCGGTCCCGCGCCGACATGATCGGGACCGCCGGCAACCGCGGTGCCGATGCTGGAGAAAATCCCCGCGCCGACCGCCGCGCCCACGCCCAAAGCCGTGAGCTGCACCGGCCCAAGCACGCGCTTGAGCTGGTGTTGGGGGACAACCGTCTCGCCGACCAACTGGTCCAGCGACTTGCGGCGAAAGAACCTGGCAATGGACATGCGCGCTTAAAGCGGCCGGATGGCGGCCAATATCCCGCAGAGCAGATTTCACAACCGCCCGCCGCGCAAGCCAAAAATCCGGCCTTTCAAGTGCCCGGCCCGCGGGCTAGGCTTGGCCCATGAGCGCTCAGGCCGCCAACCGCCGACAGTTTGCCAGTGATAACTACGCCGGGATTTGCCCCGAGGCGTTCGCGGCGATGGCCGAGGCCAACCAGGGCCACGAGGTCAGCTACGGTGAGGACACGTGGACCGCCAGGGCGTCCGACCTGATTCGTGAGGTGTTCGAAACCCGTTGCGAGGTGTTCTTCGTGTTCAACGGCACGTCGGCCAATTCGCTCTCGCTCGCCTCGCTTTGCCAATCCTACCACAGCATTCTCTGCCACGAGCAGGCGCACGTGGAGACCTCCGAGTGCGGCGCGCCGGAGTTCTTCGCCAACGGCACCAAGGTCCTGCTGCTGCCGGGCGCGGACGGCAAGCTTGCCCCCGCGGGCATCGAGCGCGCCGTGCATCAGCGGACCGACATTCATTATCCCAAACCGCGCGTGGTGAGCCTGACGCAGGCGACGGAGCTGGGCACGGTATATTCGCTGGACGAGTTGCGGGCGATCAGCGAGGCGGCGCGGCGCTGCCATTTGCGCGTGCACATGGACGGTGCGCGCTTTGCCAATGCGGTCGCCGCTCTCGGCGTCGCCCCGCGGGAAATAACCTGGGAAGCGGGCGTGGACGTGCTGTGCTTCGGCGGTTCCAAGAACGGAATTGCGCTGGGCGAGGCGGTGGTGTTCTTCAATCTCGAACTGGCGCGTGAGTTTGACTACCGCTGCAAGCAAGGGGGCCAGCTCGCTTCCAAAATGCGCTTCCTCTCGGCGCCCTGGGTCGGGATGCTGCAGGACGGCGCGTGGCTGCGCTATGCCCAACACGCCAATGCCATGGCCCGGCGGCTGGAGGCGGCGATTCGCCCCTTGCCGCGCGTCGAGATTGCGCACCCGGTCCAAACCAACACGGTCTTCGCCCGCCTGCCGGATGAGGTGATCCGCGGAATGTATCAGCGCGGCTGGAAGTTCTACACGCACGTCAGCCCGGACAGCGCACGGCTCATGACCAGTTGGGACACGACGCCCGGGGACGTGGATGCGTTCGCGGCGGATTTGGCCGCACTCACTGCCGAGCATGGCGGGCAAGAGCGTTAATGGAGAGTGCATGATGAAAGGGCGCGTTTTCTTCCCCCTCGCCCCGACCCTCTCCCTCAGGGAGAGGGAGAAGCCTCAGCAGCGCGCTGACGAAACTGGCGCGTCAAGTATGTTGGAGAGACGGGGTGCGGGGCACCCTTTCCATGAACCGGGGGAACATCCAACATCCAACATCGAACGCCCAACATCCAATAGCGGCCCAAAGCTCGGCCCTTGGACGTTCGATGTTGGATGTTGGATGTTGGATGTTCCCTCACGGTGGTTCAGGGGTTCAAAGCGCGAAAGGTTCTGTTCGGCGAATTCTCTCCCCGAGGGAGAGGGTCGGGGTGAGGGGGAACAGGGCCTACGTGCCGAAGCCGCGAAACACCTCTGCCACTGCGCCAGTCTGGCCTGTTTCGCCGCCCTTCTCTCGCTGACAGCCTCAGCAGCGCCGTCGGGTTTGGACGAGGTGCCTTATGCTGTGGCCAAGGAGCCTTGGGAGGAGGGACTCGGGAACCACCGCGCGGTGGTGCGCGTCGAGCAGAAGGCCGACGCGGCGCTGGTGAAGATTCCCTGGCGGCGGCGCGACCGTGATCCCGAGCGCAAACAGATCATCGTGGTGGACAGCGCGACCAGCCAGCGCGTCACCAACGTGGCGCGCGTGCGCCTCGACCGGTTCGAGGGCGTGCTCGCATTCCAGCCGCAAACCGTGCCGGGCGAGTATTTCGTCTATTACCTGCCGTTCAAGCCGCAGCCCGGGTATGGCAACTACAACTATGACTACCTCCCGCCGCAGGACACTGCCGCGCCTGAGTGGAAGGCGCGTCTGCCGCAAGACATCGCCGCACTCCCGCAGGCCACCGTGGTCCGGCTGGAGGCCCGGAAGGATTTCGACAGCTTCTACCCAATGGAAGTCGTCGCCACGCACGAGGAGACCCAGGGGTTGCTCGATCGCAGCCCGGCGGCGTATCTGCTGTTCCCCGAGGACCGGCGCTTCCCTATTCGCATGACGGACGAGCTGCCGCTGCGCTGGGTGAAATCCGGTCCCGCCAAGGAATTCCGCGGCGAGGCGCAACGGAATGAGTTCTACGTCTTTCAGATCGGCGTCTGGGCCGCGCGGACGAACCTGGCGGGGCTGGAGGTGGTGTTCGAGGGCGAGATGGCAGGGTGGCTGCGCTGCTTTAACACAGGCGGCACGAACTGGGACTGCAAGCCCTTTCGCAAGACGCTCGATGTCCCGCAGGGCAAGGTGCAGGCGCTCTGGATCGGCGTGGACGTGCCGCCGGGTGCCAGGCCGGGCGAGCACCGGGCGGAGGTGACAATCCGCCCGAAGCAAGCCCCGCCGGCGACTGTCCAGCTAAACCTCAAGGTGCTGCCGGAGGAACTGGCCGACCGCGGGGACGGCGACCTCTGGCGGCTGGCGCGGTTGCGGTGGCTGGACTCAACGCTGGGCGCGACCCTGTGGCCCCCAAACCGCGACCCGGCCTGGCAGCCACATCCCAACGAGGACAAGCGTGTTCGCACCTCCAGCCATGTCATCGAGGTTCGGAATAACGAGGCCTTCCCCGCCAGCATCCTCGCCTGCGGGCGTGAGCTGCTGTCCCGCCCGATGCGCCTGACCGCGGTTCTGAACCAGGGAACGGCGGCACTGGCAACGAATCGGACGCTCCTCAACTCCTTCCTGAGTGCGTCAGTAAATGGTGAGCAGGCAACTCGTTGGATGGCTGATACGCGCCTTGGGTGTCCGGATGGCTCGGACGACAACTCGGTGCGCTGTGAATCCACCGCCGAAGCCGACGGACACATTCGGAGCCGATTCGTCGTTAAGCCAGGCGTTCATCGCACGAACCAGGCGTATGAAGATCTGGGTCTTGAAATCCCGCTCCGCCCTGACATTGCCGCCTGCTTCATGGGCCTCGGCCTTTCCGCGGGCAAGACGCCGACCAATTACACCTGGCGCTGGACGGGGCCCTACAACAGCTTCTGGGTCGGCAACGCCCGCGCCGGCCTGCACGTCAAGCTGCTCGGCAGCACGTACGAAGGCCCCATGCAGAACCTCTATCACCCCAAGCCCCCGCCGAGCTGGTTCAACGGCGGCAAGGGCGGCGTCACCCTGACCAACGGGCCGGACGGCGAGGTGTTGGTCCGGGTCTTCACCGGTCCCTTCGAGCTAAAGGCGGGCGAAGAACGCGCCTTCGACTTCGCCCTGCTCGTCACGCCCGTAAAGCCGCTCGACCCAGCAGCTCATTTCCGCGAGCGCTACTGGCACAGCACGGCCCCGGCGCCCGATGGGATCAACGTCATCAACGTCCACCATGCCACTGCGCCCAACCCGTTCATTAACTATCCCTTCCTCGCCGTGGACAAGCTGCGCCAGTTCTGCCGCACGAACCAGGCGGCCGGGCGCAAGGTGAAGATCTACTACACCGTCCGCGAGTTGACCTCCCATCTGCCCGAGCTATGGGCCTTGCGCAGCCTGGGCGACGAAGTGCTCGCGGGCGGCCCCGGGGGCGGGTATCCGTGGCTGCGCGAGCATCTGGGCGCCGGCTACACCACGGCCTGGTACACCGCGGTAGAGGGCGGCGAGGTGGACGCCGCCATTCTCACCAGCGGCGCCTCGCGCTGGTACAACTTCTACGTCGAGGGCCTCAACTGGCTCGCGCGCAACGTGCCCATTGACGGCCTTTACCTGGACGACGTCGCCTACGACCGCACCATTCTCAAGCGCATGCGCAAGGTGCTCGACCGCGCGCGGCCCGGCTGCCTCATTGACCTGCACTCCAACACGCTCTTCTCCATGGGACCGGCCAACCAATACACCGAGTTCTTCCCTTACGTGGACCGGCTTTGGTTCGGCGAGGGGTTCAAGTATGACGCCATGTCGCCCGAGCAATGGCTGGTGGAGTGCAGCGGCATCCCCTTCGGGCTGATGGGCGACATGCTCGAAGGCGGCGGCAACCCCTGGCGCGGCATGCTCTTCGGCATGACCCTGCGCCTGCCCTGGCCGGGCTTTGGCCCGCGCGCGATCTGGAAGGTCTGGGACGACTTTGGCATCGGCGAGGCCCGCATGCTCGGGTGGTGGGACGCCGGCTGCCCCGTCCGCACCGGCCGCGACGACGTGCTGGCGACGGCTTACGTCAAGCCGGGCAGGACGCTCATCGCCCTGGCCAGTTGGGCGCCGGGCAAGTCCGAGGTGCGCCTTAAGTGTGACTGGCAAGCCCTCGAACTCGACGCCAGCAAAGCCCGCCTCGTCGCGCCGGAAATACCCGACTTCCAGCCCGCGCGCGAATGGCGCCTGGACGAGCCGATCCCCGTCGAGCCCAAACGCGGCTGGCTCATCTACCTGGCCGAGCCGCAGTCCCCGCCGTCCACGCCCCCACGCTGACCAACCCGAAAGGAGCCGAAGGCTCAACTCGCGCGGCGTTGACCCGCTCGATTCCGAACGATTTTGCGCGGCTCTGAACTGGGGTCTGGACAAGCCGCAGAGGGGGCTTAATATATTTCTCGATTTTGTGTTTGCATCTCTTGAAGACATTGCTAGAAGTATTGCCATTGGGCTTGGTTTTCGGGTGTGATCGGTTGTTTTTTGAACGAGTTCCGCTTGGGCGCTTCTATTCCTCACGACCAAACTCGCGGAGTCACAGGCAGATCGTGTCGGAATGAATGTACCCATTTTCTTAGCGGCAGCAGGCGTCAGGGCAAATGAAGTGGAATTGCTCTATGTGTGGCGTCAGGCCACACCCGAAGGCAAGGCTGTTATCTATTGTCTCCTCGTTCTGTCCATCATCTCCTGGTCGGTCATGATCGCCAAGGTGGTGCAGATGCGCCGGGCCAAGAAGCTCAACCAGTATTTCAACGCCGAATACCGAACGCAGAAGGGCGTCCTGGATCTCTTTGACCGCCGGGTCCAGGCGGAGGGTTGCCCCCTCTTCACGGTTTATCAAGCCGGCAGCCTCGAGCTGGATGCGCGGCTGAAGACCCCGGACGGTAGCGGCCGCAAGAAATTCGTGTCGCTCAAAGGCATGGAACACGTCAAACGCACGCTGGAGAACACCGTGGCGCAGGAATCGCTGAAGCTTGAGATGGGGCTGATTCTTCTGGCGATCGCCGTGAGCGGCGCGCCCTTCCTGGGGCTGCTGGGCACGGTGTGGGGCGTCATGAGCACGTTCGGCCACATCGCGCAGCAGGGCGTGGCGACCATGGCCGCCATGGCGCCGGGCGTGGCGGCGGCGCTGATCACCACCGTAGCCGGGTTGCTGGTGGCGATTCCCTCCATGTTCGCCTACAACTGGCTGGTGCATAACCTGCGCGTGTTCACCGTCGAACTGGACAACTTCGCGCAGGAGCTGGTGTCGAAGATGGAGACGGAATACCTCGAGGAGGATTAAAGCGACCGGAGGCTGACGATGCGCCGCTTCTCACAACGCAGTTCGCTGGTGACGCTCAGCGAGATCAACATCACGCCGCTGCTGGACCTGGCGTTCGTGCTGCTGATTATCTTCGTCATCACCACGCCGCTGCTGGAGAAGGGGCTGGAGTTGAAGCTGCCGAAGACCGAGGGCCAGGCCGACAAGCCCGTTCGGAAGGAAGATGTTCAGACCGTGGAAATCACCGCCCAGGGAGTCTACGCCCTGAAAGGACGCCCCTTAAGGCTGGACCTGTTGATCCGGGAGCTGGTCGCCGATTTCCGGCTCAACCCGAACCTGGTGGTCTATATCCGGGCGGACGAGAACAGCCGGACCAGGGAATTAGCCGCGTTGATTAGCGGATGCCAGCAGAACGGAATCACTCGCTACTCGCTGCGAACCCAACCGCCGGAGCGCCGATGAGCCGCCTCTACAAGAAGTGTTTTGCCGCTTCGAGCTGTCTGCATGGGCTGCTGGCGCTGGTCTTGCTGGTCTGCCCGGCGTTCGTGTCGTCCAAGTCCAAGACGAGCGAGGTGCAGCCCATCACCTTCTTTCCGGACATCCTGATTGACGGGCCGTTTTCCAACCCCGGCGGTTCCCCCGGCAGACTTCCGCCGCCGCCTGCCCCCGCCCCGCCAGTGGTGCCGCCGCCGCCGGCCCCACGCCCGCAGCCGGCGCCACAACCCAGGGAAGAAGTCGCGCCTCCAAAGGAGGAGAGTGAATCTTTGGAAGTGAGCAAGGAACCCACCCGCAAGAAGCCCCAGGTCAGCCTGGTCCCGGTGGTCAGAAAATCCAAAACGAAGGCCCCCTCGAAAGACACTGCCAGCGACGACAGCCGGGAACGCCAATGGCTTGAGGCCAGGCAGCGGCTGGCGAACCAGGTGGGCCGCGCGGCGAGCAACATCCGATCCGGCACGGGCGCCGCCACGGCGGTTGAGGAAGGCTTCGGCTCCGGCAGCGGCCCCTCCTACGCCAGTTACACCTCCTGGGTGTGGAGCTATTTTGACCGCGCCTGGGTCAGACCGCAGGATGGGTCGCTGGAAGATGCCACGGTCCTAGCCAGGGTGACGATTGCCCGGGACGGGACGGTCATCGCCAAACGAATTATCAAGCCATCCGGCGATGCCGCGGTGGACGCCTCCGTGCAGCGGACATTGGACCGAGTCAACAGCGTCGAGCGGCCTTTCCCCGAAGGCTCCAAAGACAAAGAACGCACCTACAACATACCTTTCAATATGAAATCGAAACGAGGCACAGCATGAAACGCACACTCTTCCTCTCTCTGCTCTCCACTTTATTGGCCACCACCGCCGCCTTCCCACAAGAGACACTGCCGCCGATCACAGGCTACTTCGAGCCCGGCAACACGAAGCCCGTCTGGGTCGCGGTGAGCGGTCTCACCGGCGAGGCGGCCTCGACGCTGCAGTTCGACCTGTATGTCCAGGGCTTTGCGTTTACCAACGCCGAGTCGGCGCAGTACCTGATTACGGGCAGCAACAACGGCAACCTGGAAGCCCGGGCCACCGACCCGCACAACAAGAATACGCTCGTCGCCAAGGCTTACTCGGGCGCCTCGTTGCGGCGGCAGGTGCACGCGTTCGCGGATGATTTCGTGCAGGCGCTGGGGCGCAAGGGCATTGCGCAAACCAAGATCGCCTTCAAGGCCGAGTCCCGCCCGCACAGCGAGGTTTACATCGCTGACTTCGACGGGCACAACGCACAGGCGGTGACGAAGGACGGCAGCATGGTGGCGGCCCCATGCTGGGTGCCGGGACACATGGCTCTCTACTACGTCTCCTACAAGTTCAACCACACGGACATCTTCTACCATGATCTGTCGTCCGGCGCGCGGCGGGCGTTTGCCCGGTTTGGCGGGTCGAACATGAGCCCGGCGGCCTCGCCCGGCGGCAGCCAGGTGGCGATGATCTTGAGCAAGGACGGCTGGACCGACCTGTATGTCGGCAGCGCCAGCGGCGGCGAACCGAAGCGGCTGACCCGCTCGGCGCAGGACGAGTCGTCGCCCTGCTGGTCGCCGGACGCCAAATGGATTTGTTTCGCGGCAAAGGAGAGAGAGCGCCGGTCACTGTGCAAGGTATCGCCCGCGGGCGGAGCCTTGCAGCCTCTCGGCACCAGCGGGATGCCCAGCCCGACGGAGCCGGATTGGTCGCCGGACGGTCAGTGGATCGCGTTCACAACGCAATACCGGTCGGGCTTTCAGATCTGCGTCGTGCCGGCCAACGGCGGCACCGCCGTGGCGCTGGTCGAAGGCGAAGATCCATCGTGGGCGCCAAACTCCCGGACGCTGGCATTTTGCCGCCGGAGGGGGGGCGGGAATTACGTGCTCTCCCTGCTTGACGTGCCGACGAAACAGGTTAAAGATGTTTCCCGAGTTTCGGGAATAAGCTCGCAGTCACAACCCAGTTGGGCCAAGTAGGCCCGTATGAAAGACAGGAAAAGATGAAACTGAACAAGTTTGTAGGTCTATTGGTGATCGGATTGGTGCTCACGATTGCAGCCTCCGGCTGCCGCAAGAAACCCGTCAACACAACCCTGCTGCCAGGATCGAGAGCCGGCAGGGTCGCGGATGATTCCATGGGCGGCCTGAAAGATGGCGATCGCCTCGACCTCGGGGCGAATGCCTTCGGCAAGACCGGCGAGGGCATTGCCTTTGGCGCGGCCGGCGAGCATCAAGGCTGGCTGGAAGACGCGCAAACCCTCAAGACCGAAACAGTCTATTTCGACTTCGACAGCTCGGCTATCAGGAGCAGCGAGAGACCCAAGGTTAGCGCCGTGGCCGACTATCTGAAGGCCAACGCCGCCAAAGCGGTGCGGGTGGAGGGCAACTGCGACGAGCGCGGCACGGAAGAATACAACCGCGCCCTGGGCGAGCGCCGCGCGCTGGCGGTGCGCGAGGAACTTGTCCGCCTTGGCATCGCGCCAACGCGCGTTGACACCATCAGCTACGGCAAAGACAAGCCGCTGGATCCGGGCCACAACGAGTCCGCCTGGAGAGTCAACCGGCGGGATGATTTCATCGTCCTGACCGCGCCGGGCCAGTAAGCCGGCGACGTGCCCAAAGCGCCGGAGGGCCGGCGCGCTCCAGGATTTGGCGGCAGCGGGAGCGATCTCTTCACGAGGTCGGCTTTTTCCGGAGGCATTCCGGCGTTGGGAATGGCGCGTTTGCCGCTTTACTATTCCCCGGGACAGGCTTAGGCTACTTCAGTAGTGTTTGCTAAGATATGAATGTAATGTTTGCAGGAATGCTCGGCGGCTGGGAAATCGTCCTGATACTGGCCGTTGTGCTCATTTTATTCGGGGCCAAGAAGCTGCCGGAGCTGGCCAAGGGTCTGGGCACGGGCATCAAGGAATTCAAGAAGGCGACCCGCGAGGTCACCGACGAGATTTCCAGCGCGATGGATGATACCTCGCCGCCGCCGTCCAACCGCCTGCCCGCCAGCACCACCTCAACGCAGCCCGAGGCGCCGCAGTCCAACACTCCCTCTTCCACCTCTGGCACCAAGGCCTGAGTCGCTGAGCGGTTCCAGCTATGGCGGAAGACCCCGAGGCGGAACGCCTGGACGCACCAGAGGAAGAGGAAGGCGGCCCGGTAAAGTCGTTTCTCGAGCACCTGGAAGACCTGCGCTGGGTGCTCATCAAGAGCGTGGCTGCCCTGGGCGTGGCCATCCTCCTCTGTTTGATTGCCGGCAACTACGTCGTCAACATCCTCAAATACCCGCTCACCAGGACAACGCATGCCTATCCCGGCACCAACCAGGTGGTGACGGCCTTCCTCGGCACGAACCGGCTGGGGGTGTTCCTGCTCAGCCCGGAGCAGCAGGAATCGCTGGCACTGGGCAGCAACCGCTTTGTCGCTGTGCGCGTTGCCCCGGCCCTCGTGGGCACCAACCGGGTGCTCGGGTGGCAGGTGGATGACAATCCCGCCCTGGCCGAGCGGGCGCAGGGCATCCACGTTGACCTGATCAACCTCAGCCCGGCCAGCGGGTTCTTTGTCGCCTTCCAGGTCGCCCTTTACGGCGGCATGGTGTTAGCCTCGCCGTTCATCTTCTACTTTGTCGCCGCGTTTGTCTTTCCGGCCCTCAAGATGAAGGAGAAGAAGTATGTCTATCACGGGCTGGCCTATGGGCTGGGCCTGTTCCTCATCGGCGTCGCGTTCTGTTATTTCATGCTCATGCCGCTGGCGCTGGCCGCCTCGCAGAAATATTCCCAATGGCTCGGCTTCACCGCCTTCCAATGGAAGGCCGACGAATACATCAGCTTTGTCTGCAAGTTCATGCTCGGCATGGGGCTGGGCTTCGAGATGCCAGTGATCATCCTCACGCTGGTCAAGATCGGCATTCTCAATTACTCGATCCTGTCCAAGGCCCGCAAATACATGGTGGTCATCAACCTCTTCCTGGGCGCCGTTCTGACGACGCCCGAGGTGATCACTCAGGTCATCATGTTCCTGCCCCTGCAAGGGCTGTTCGAGGTCTGCATCTGGATCGCCTGGTATTGGGAACGGCAGGAAAAGAAGCGCGCGGCGCTACAGGGCGCGGGCGAAGCGGTGCCGGAAACCTGAAAGGCGATCTCGCGCCGCATGGGGCGTGGACGGCGGCCGGGAGGTCCTGGAGGGGCCTTGTCATCGCTCGCGCCAGGGGGATGAAGGAGTTAAGGTGGAGGCGGGCGCAAGGCGGCGCCGTGAAATCTTACCATGTGGAAATGCAGGCGTTTGGGATCAACCGGATGGCCGCAGACCTTGCAGGGCACGGCGCCGGATGATTGGGCGACGGGCTGCGCCAGCAGCGGCTCGTGTTTTCGCTTGCGGCTGCTCCGGGCTTTGCGGCCCTTCTTGCCTCGCGGCCCCTTGCGACCTGGCGGTCGCGGGCCCCGGCCGTCCGCCCCGGCAGCGGAGCCACTCGGCTCACTGATCAGCATATCTTGCCTTCAACATCGCCGCGAACCGGGCCGCCTTTTCTTTGCGGCGCTTCTTGGCGCTGGGCTTCTCAAAACGCCGACGCATTCGGAACTGCTGCAAGGTCTGCTCGCGGTCCAGCTTCTTCTTAAGCCGGCGAATGGCCTTCTCTACCGGTTCGCCTTTCTTCAGTCTAATTTCGGTCATAATCAACAATCATTCCACCGCCTGCGTCCGCCGGGCGCCAAATCCTGATGAATACCATTACCCGAAGGTCCGCAGCGCCCGAAACCTAGCAAGTTCCCCGCCCGATGCCTAGCTCAAACTGCGGCCCCCCGCGCCCGCGGTCGGGCGGGGTTGACAAGCCCCGGAACAACAGCGCATACTAAGGCCAAGATGGCAGCGCGGCAAACCGAGTTTGCACTGGCAGTGCCGGTATGCGCGTGGTGCAAACCACGCGATTCCGGGGCCGCTCCCGCGTTGCTGTCCCACGGCATCTGCCCGCGTCATCTTCGCAAGATCAAGCATGATTTGCATCACGCCTCCGGCGCGGCGCCGCGGAGCTCCTCCTCTCGTCGAGGCCGTCGGCAAAGTCAAACCGAGATCGAACGCGAGACCGAGTTCGTGCTGCTGCCCGGCTAACCTCCTTGACGCGCCCCCGGCGGCGGCAGGCGTGAGAAATCGCGCTTGTCTTCAAGGTCAAGGTCGCTTATCTATCTGTGGGCTGCGAACCAATGAATAGGACCTTAGTCGTTGTACCGACCTATAACGAGCGAGAGAACCTGCTCCCGCTGGCGCAACGGCTGCTCGCTCTCCCGGTTCCGGTGGACCTGCTGGTGGTGGACGACAATTCGCCCGACGGCACCGGCAAACTCGCCGATGAACTGGCGGCCAAACACCCGTCCATTCACGTCCTGCATCGCACCGAGAAGAGCGGCCTGGGCCGGGCCTACATCGCCGGCTTCAAATGGGCGCTCGAGCGCGGCTACGAGTTCGTCTTCGAGTTGGACGGCGACTTTTCCCATAACCCGGACGACATCCCCGCCTTCCTCGAGGCGGCAAAGAATGCCGACCTGGTCCTGGGTTCGCGCTACATGAACGGCATCCGCATCATCAACTGGCCTTTGAGCCGTCTCATGCTGAGCAAGTGCGCGGCCAAATACGTCCAGATCATCACCGGCATGCCCATCACGGACCCGACCGGCGGCTACAAGTGTTTCCGGCGCCGCGCGCTCGAGGCCAGCAGGCTCGACGAGATCCATTCCAACGGCTACAGCTTCCAAATCGAGATGACCCACAAGCTTTGGCGCCAGGGGCTGCGCGTCGTCGAGGTTCCCATCATTTTCACCGAGCGGTTCCACGGCCATTCCAAGATGTCCGGCCATATCATCAGCGAGGCCCTCATCATGGTCTGGCGGCTGTTGCTTCAAAACAAGTTCCGCCGCCGGCCCGCCCCGCAACCCCCGAAATAGCTGCTCTCCAGGCACGCCCCTTGTCCCTGGCCTCCCGCGCCGGGTTAGTTGCCAAAGCCGCCCGGCGGAGCGATAGTCCCCTCGTGAAAGCTACCTCCATGTTTACGGCGCCATTGCTGGCGATCGCCTGGCTGGCCGCCTTTGCCCTCTTTACCGCCCCCGCCGCGGAGACGCCCAAAGCCGGAGACACAGTACCGCGCTTCGAGGGAAAGGACTCGCAGGGCAAGCCCTGGAAACTGGCCGATGTTCTCGGCAAGAAAGTGGTGCTGCTCTACTTCTATCCCAAGGACGACACGCCCGGTTGCACCAGGGAAGCCTGCGGCTTTCGCGACCGCATGGCCGAACTGCGGAAGAACAACGTCGAGGTCATCGGCGTGAGCTTTGACTCGGCCGCGAGCCACCTGAAGTTCGCTGAAAAGCACAAGCTGAACTTCACGCTGCTGGCGGACACCGATGGAAAGATCGCAGACGCCTACGGCGTCAGAATGGCCGGCCGCAACATGGCGCGGCGGACCAGCTTCCTGATCGGCCTGGACGGCAAGATCGCGCATGTAACTGACGTTCCGAGCGCCGATACCCATTTGAGCGGGATGAAGGAGGCCGTGGCCAGGCTCAAGTGACGCGCAACCCTCACCCACGGTGTAGCATTGACCCCTCCCGACCCCATCTCCCAACCACGGCCATGCCCCCCGCCAGGGATGGGCAGGCCCGCCGTCCGCTCCCCGTCCCGCTACCGTAGTACCTCTAACCCGGGGTTAGAGGTACTACGGTAGCGGGACGGGGGGCGGACGATGAGCGGAGGGTGGGGCGGGGGGGCGGAGAATGGGCGGAAGTGCCGTGCGGACGGTCGGTTGCCCCGGTTCGGGGCGCAGGGGCGCGGTTAGGTTCCCGGCGGGGCCTGGCTGGGTGGGGCTGGGGGAAGGCGTCCGGGCCCAGGAGTCCAGGCCACAACCCGCTTTCGAGGCGCCGGGAACCGTTGCCGCAGGCCCCCCAAGCCTTGGGAAGTTGCCAGAAACCGAGATGCGCCCGAGCTCACATTGGCTCGTGTCTCCTTGCTTGCAGCCGGGATGCCCGGAGGGTATATGTTACTTCCGGGCTGTGGCGGAAAACCAGCCTGGCTAAATAAAAACCGCATGCATTCCAACATCGAGTTAGCGAGCTTCGCCGCGCGTCTGCGCCGGGCAATCGTCCGCGGCCAGGGAGCGCCGGAGTGGGGAGGGGGAGTTGTTCCCGCGTTCGATCACCTCGCACTCGAGCTCTTCGCCCTCCAGTTCGAGCACAATGCTCCCTATCGCCGGTTCTGCGAAGCCCGCCGGGCACGGCCCGACACGGTAGCGGACTGGACAGGGATCCCAGCCGTTCCAACCTCGGCTTTCAAAGCGTGGCAGCTTTCGTGTCTGCCGGTCGAAGCGCGGATAGCAGTATTCCATTCCAGCGGCACGACCGGGCAGGCGCCGAGCCGGCATTTTCATAATGCAGCCTCCCTGGCGCTCTATGAGGCGTCGCTCCTGGCGTGGTTTAAAGCTCATTTGCCCTCCGCTGTTGGCCCTTGCTCATTGGTTGTCCTCACACCGCCGCCCGCCCGGGCTCCGCATTCCTCGCTGGTCCACATGTTCGAGACGCTTCGCCGCGCCTTGAGTTTCGCCGACGCGCCTTTCGTTGGGCAGGTGGCTGAGGATGGCGGCTGGTCACTGGACGTGGACGCCGCGCTTGAACTCATGCGGAAGGCGATAGCCGGCGCCCAACCCGTGCTCCTGCTGGGCACCGCGTTTTCCTTTGTGCATCTGCTGGATCATCTCGCCGACCGGGGCCGGCGCTTTGAGCTTCCAGCCGGCTCGTGCGCGATGGAAACCGGCGGTTACAAGGGCCGCTCGCGCGCGCTGCCCAAAGCCGCGCTGCACGCGCTGATTTCAGAGCGTTTCGGCATTCAGCCTGACCGCATCATCTGCGAATACGGCATGAGCGAATTGAGCTCCCAGGCGTATGACCGTGTGATCCCCCCCCCACGCACCGCGCTCGGCATTCCAGATTTCACGCAATCCGCCGCGCGCGTCTTTCGCTTTCCTCCCTGGGCGCGGGTGCAGATCATTTCGCCCGAAACCGGCGCCGAAGCGGGTGCGGGTGAAACCGGGTTGATCCGTGTGTTTGATCTAGCCAATGCTTACTCGGTGCTTGCCGTTCAGACCGAGGACCTGGGCATTCGCCGCGGCGATGGCTTCGAGCTGGCGGGCCGGGCGGCTTTGGCCGAGCCGCGCGGCTGTTCACTGATGGCGGTCTAGGATGTCTCGATGAACACCCGGGAACACGCGCAACACCGAACCCGCACCCTGTGGCTGACGGGTGTGCTGCACGCGTTTACGCACCTCTACCAGGCCGTATTGCTGCCGCTCTACCTGCTGATCCAGAAGGATCTCCAGCTTGCCAGCATTGGCCAGGTGACCCTGCTGATGACGGTGATGATGGCGGCCTGTTTTGCGCCGAGCTATCCCGCCGGCGTCCTGGCCGATCGCATGAGTCGCAAGAAGCTGCTGGGCCTCGGGCTGGCCCTCAACGGCGCGGCGTTTGCGGGGCTGGGGCTGGCGCCGAATTATGCCTGGGCGCTGGTCGCCGTGGTCGCGGCCGGCATCGGCAGCAGTTGTTATCATCCCGCGGCGACGGCCATGGTCACGCGCCTGTGCCCAGGCCGGACCGGCAAGGCGCTGGGCCTGGTCGGCATCGGGGCGGGCGCGGGCTTTTTCGTGGGGCCGCTTTATGC
>DAOPPX010000067.1:0-28825 GCA_035358715.1 Verrucomicrobiota bacterium | reverse complement strand
TTCTGTCCTAATCGCTTTGCCATACAAGGTGACAATCTATTTCAGGACCGGACCGTTGAGACTAATTCCCCCCCTCACCATACCCCCTCCTTCGGCACCGAGAAATTAAAGCAGGTTGTTACCGCAGTAACACGTTTTGTGGACCTATACAGGGTGAAATGAAGACGACATTCTTATTCGCATCGGTGTTTGCCAGGCCGCGATGGGTTTGGCACAGTCGGGTCATGCGCACTCTGTTTGGCGCCGATAGAACGTCCTGAGTCATTGCCTCGCTATGAAATCTATTCTCACCACTGCTTTGCTCGCCCTGGTCCTGGCCGTCCCGGCCGGCGCGGCCCAGAAGAAGTTCAACGTGCTGTTCATTTCCGTGGACGACATGAACAACGACCTGGGGTGTTATGGCCATCCGCTGGTCAAGTCGCCCAACATTGACCGGCTGGCGGCGCGCGGGGTGCGGTTCGACCGCGCTTATTGCCAGTTTCCGCTCTGCAGCCCCAGCCGCTCCTCGGTGCTCACCGGGCTGCGGCCTGATGCCACGCGCGTGTTTGACCTGAAGTATCACTTCCGGCAAGGCCTGCCGGACGTGGTGACCCTGCCGCAGATGTTCATGAAGAACGGCTACTACGTCGCGCGGGTCGGCAAGATGTATCACTACGGCAACCCGGGCGACATTGGCACCGCCGGCCTCGATGACCGAGTTTCGTGGAAGGAGCGCCTCAACCCGGCGGGCCGCGACAAGACCGCGCTCGAGCCCGACATCATGAATCACACGCCCAAGCGCGGGCTGGGCTCGTCCATGTCGTTCCTGGCCGACCCGACCGGCACCGACCTGGAGCACACGGACGGGAAGGTGGCCGCCCAGGCAATCGCGTTGATGGAGAAGCATAAGAACGAGCCGTTCTTCATCGGCGCGGGCTTCTACAAGCCCCATTGCCCTTACGTGACGCCGAAGAAATACTTCGACCTTTACCGGATGGAGGACATCACCCTGCCGCCCATCACGACCAACACGCCCAAGGATTACCCCACGCTGGCGCTTTCCGGCTACAAGCCCTGGCCTTACGTCGGCGCGACGCCGGACCAGGCGCGCGAATGCAAGCGGGCCTATTACGCGGCCATTTCCTTTGTGGATGCGCAGATTGGGCGTCTGCTCGATGCGGTGGACCGGCTCGGGCTGCGTGACAACACGGTCATCGTGTTCTGGAGCGACCACGGCTATCACCTGGGCGAGCACGGGCTGTGGTTCAAGCAGAGCTGCTTCGAGGAGGCGGCTCGCGTCCCGCTCATCATCAGCGTGCCGGGGTTCAAGAGCGCCGGCCAGGCCAGCCCGCGCATGGCCGAGCTGGTGGGACTGTATCCCACGCTCGCGGAGGTCACGGGCCTGACGCCGCCCGCCGGTTTGCAGGGTTTCAGCTTGCGCCCGCTGCTGCTCAACCCGACCGCCAAGTGGGAGCATCCGGCTTACACGCAGGTCCGGCGCCCCGAGGGTCCCGGCCACAGCGTGCGGACCGAGCGCTGGCGTTACACCCAGTGGGTCCGTGGCGCGCACGGCGACGAACTCTACGACCAGGAGAAGGACCCGCAGGAATTGCGCAACCTGGCGGCCCTGCCCGAACACGCCTCGACCGTGGCACAGATGAAAGCCTTGCTCCAAAAGATCCACCCGGTCCCCGTCAAGGGCGGCATAGCCGAGCCGGGAACCAAGGCGAAGTATTCCAATTAACCCCTGGGCTCCGCGCTCCAGGGCCACACGGAAGGCGAGGGCGGATCAAAAGAGCAGGCGGAGAGAGACAGTGTGCGTGTGTAAGGGCCGCAGGGTTGCGGATACCACGACCGGGCCGCGGGCGCACTGTGAGTATCGGCTTGTTGCTGCGAGGCGCGGGCCGGGCGGCGGGAGGCTTTACCGCAACAGGAACTGCCGGTGCTGCTTGAACGCGCCGCGCAGCGCCGTGGACAGCGCGTCCTGGATGCCTTGCAGCTCGCGGTAAACGGCCGCGCGCCTCGGGTCCGGTTGGGCGGTCTCGCGCGGGTTCAGCGCGACAAACCGGTCGGTGAGGTCGCTGATGGACACCTTGTCGCCCTGCTGCAAGCGCCAGCACCAGAGCGCCTGGAGGGCCGCGCCGTAGGCCGCGCCTTCGCCGACTTTCAGGGTGACCACTTCCGCGTTGAACACGTCGGCCATGATCTGGCGCCAGACCCGGGAGCGGGCGCCGCCGCCCGTGACGCGGATTTGGGCCGGCTTGACGCCCAGTCCGGCCAGCCGGCGCAGGCCGTAGTTCATGCCCAGCGTGACGCCTTCCATTGCCGCGCGGGCGATGTGGCCGGCGGCCAAGGTTCGCTGGTTGAGGCCGAACCAGACGCCCGTGCCGTCGGGAACGTTGGGGGTGCGCTCGCCTTCGAAGTAGGGCAGCAGCAGCAGCCCCTGCGAACCGGCCGGCACGCGCGCCGCCTCGGCGCCGAACTTCTCGTGCGACCAGCCGAAATGCTCGCGGACCATCTCCGTGGCGACGGTGACGTTCATGGTGCAGAGCAGCGGCAGCCAGCGGTTGGTCGAGTCGCAAAACGCGGCGATTTCTCCCCGGGGATCAATCACCGGCGTTTCCGAGCAGGCGTAGATGGTGCCGCTGGTGCCGAAGCTGGCGGTGATGACGCCCGCGCGCGTGTTGCCCGTGCCGATGGCGCCCATCATGTTGTCGCCGCCCCCGGCGCTCACCAGCACGCCGGGATTCAGGCCGAGCTGGCGGGCGGTGCGGGCTTGCAGCGCGCCGGCGGGCTGGTCGCTCGGCATCGGCGGCGGCAGTTTGGCGGCGAGGTCCGGGTCAATCGCGTCCAGGACGGCGCCGGACCATTTCCGCCGGCGCACATCGAGCAGCGCCGTGCCGCTGGCGTCGCCGTACTCCATCGTCTTGCGCCCGGTAAGCCAGAAGTTGAGGTAGTCGTGGGGCAGCAGCACGGTGGCCAGGCGCCGGTAGTTCTTCGGCTCATGCCGCTTGAGCCAGAGAATCTTGGGCGCGGTGAAGCCGGGCAGGACCGCGTTGCCCAGCGCGCGAATGGCTTTCGGCAGGCCGCCGAGCTTGCCGGTGATCTCGTCGCACTCGGCGGCAGTGGAGGTGTCGCACCACAGTTTGGCCGGGCGGATGACCTCGCCGGACTGGTCGAGCGGCACGAAGCCATGCTGCTGGCCGCTGACTCCGATGGCCCTGACCTCCGCGGCGGACGCTTTGGCCTGGCGCATCGCGCGGCCCAGGGCGGCGGCGGTGGCGTCGCGCCAGGTGTGCGGGTGCTGTTCCTTGGCGCCGGGCGGCAGGTTGGGAAGCAAATCATACGACTGCGCCGCCGCCGCGAGCACTGTCCCGTCGCGGGCATCTACCACGAGGACTTTGGTGGATTGCGTGCCGCTATCTATGCCGAGCAGGAGGGTTCTCATAGCCGGTTCAATTCAAAGACCGGCGCGGGGATAGCAGGGGCGGCCCGCGGTGGAAAGCTTTTAAGTTGCCGCGCGCGAAGCGGTGCCGGGCCGCCCCGGCGCGACTGGCGCGGGGCGCCGCTTACTGGCGCAAGTAGGCCCCGTGCGCCCGGAGTTCTTCCCGGAGCCGGGAGACGTTGAGGCCGGAGGGAGAGACACGCTCCGCGACGGCCATCCCAGCGGCGCGGCCCGCGGCTTCGCCCGTTGCCATGCAGGTGGACATGACCCGGATGGCGGCCATGGCTTCGTGGGTGGTCGAAATGCAGCGGCCCGCCACCAGCAGGTTCTCCACCCGCTGGGGCACCAGGCAGCGATAGGGGATGTCGTAACAGTCGCCGCACCACTCCATGGTGCAGTCGTCGTCGTTGGGGTGATGCAGGTCAACCGGGTAGCTGGCCACGGCGACGGCGTCGTCGAACCGGCGGCATCCCAGGATGTCCTCCCGGTTGAGCACATATCGGCCCACGATGCGGCGCGTCTCCCGGAGGCCCAGGAAGGGGGCGACTTTGTCCAGGCTCGCCCGCTCGAAGCCGGGCACGTATTGGACCAGGTATCGCTGGATGCCGGCAATCTGGCGGCGGGCTTCGACTTCGCCGGCGGAGAGGCTCTGCGGGTCGGTGCCGTCCACGCCCTTGACCCGGGTCATGTTCACCCATACTTCCCCGGCGCGCAGGCCGGTGATCAGGATCGTCCGCTCGGTGGGAAGCGACAAGCCGTCCGCCTGGGCCTGCTGGATGCGTTGCCGCAGTCCCACCACGATGAACTGGTGGTTCCGGCCGAAGTACTCGGCGGGGATGAAATCCGCGCGGTAGGTTTGCGGGTCCTCGGCGAGGCTGCGGCGCAGCTTCTCGGTGTCCGCACCGGCGAGACAGAACATGAGCGTGGGCGGCTGCATGCCGCCGCGCGCGTCGCCTTTCTCGCACGGCACGCCGACGCGGAAGGCCACGTCGCCGTCGCCGGTGCAGTCAATAATGACCTTGGCCAGGAGCGCTTCCCGGCCGGCTTTGCTCTCGGTGATGATGCCGCGCAGCCGGTCGCCGTCCATCACGACGCCGGCGAACAGGCGGTAGAGCATGAGGTTCACGCCGCGCTCCAGCAGCATCTCCAGCGCGACGGATTTCACCGCCTCGGGCTCGATCAGGGTCAGGCTGACATGGAGCGGGCAGGGCCGGTGTTCGCTGGCGGCGCCCTGGGCGCGCAGCCGGTCAATGAGCTTTTGCGGCAGGCCGGTGATGATGGGTTTGCCTTTCTGGCTGAGGAAACCAAGGATCGGCAGGCCCAGAACCAGGTTGCCGCCGACGTAGCTGCGGCCCTCGACCAGCGCCACTTGCAGGCCGCTCTCGGCGGCGGCCATCGCGGCCATGATGCCGGCGGGGCCGCCGCCCACCACCAGGACGTCCACCTCGGCGCGCACGGGCACCGTTCGGGCGGGTTCCTGAATCGAATGAACTGTGTTGCTGCTCATAAAGCTGTTTCTGGGGCGCGGCTACCAGGCCACGACTGCCGACAGAAAATAATGGTCGCTCGGGTAGCGGCCGTTGCGGCTGTCCCGAATCACCTCGGCCGCCAGCGTTTTCACCGGCCCCCGGCACCAGATGTAGTCTATCTTGCCGACGCGCTCTTTCGCGGGCGTTTTCCCGCCGAACTTCGGTCCCAGGAATCCGTGATAGGTGAAGCCGGGGTCCTCCGGCCCATGCGCGGCGGAGTAGGTATCGGTCCACCCGGCCGCGCGAATCAGTTTCGCCGGGGAACTGGTGGCGGGGCAATTGAAATCCCCCGTGAGCAATTGGGGCAGCGTGGGCGGAAAGACTGCGGCCGCCTGCACGATCAACTCCGCCTGCTTCTGGCGGGCGACCTGGCCGAGGTGGTCCAGGTGGGTGTTCCAGACCCGCAGTTCCTTTCCCGAGCTGCGTTCCCGCAGGTGGACCCAGTTCACCAGCCGTGAGTAAGCGGCGTCCCAGGACTTCGAGCCGGCCACGTGCGGCTGTTCCGAAAGCCAGAAGCCGCCGGCCGAAAGCAGTTCGTAGCGGGCGCGCGCGAAGAAGATTGTGTTCATCGGATGCGCCGTCGGCCCGGGATTGGACAGGGCGAAAGTGTCAAACTCGGGCAGCCGGAGTTTCAAATGCTTCAAGTTGTTCTGCTGGCATTCCTGCAGGCAGATCAGGTCGGCCTGCTGGGCGCGCATCACGTCGGAGCAAAGCTCCTTCCGCTCCGTCCAGCTATCCCCCGTCCGCGCGTCGGCCGCCAGGTCCCCGCGGACGTTGCAGGTCAGAATCTTGTGGGAGACGGGCGTGGCCGGTGCCGCGGAGGATTCGGCGGCCGCCAGAGCGCCGCGCCCCAGCCAGGGCAGCGAGGCGGCCAATCCGAGGTGCTTGAGGAATTGTCTGCGTTGCATTTCAGGTCAGGGGTTGAAGGTGACTTTGGCCGCAAGGAAGTAATGGTCGCTCGGGTAGCGGCCGTCGCGGCCATCGCGGATGATCTTCCATTCGAGGGTCGAGACGGGGCCGCGCGTGAGGATGAAGTCTATCGGGCCCTTCCTGCGGCCGGCTTCGGTTTTGGGCGTGTATTTCGGGCCGAGGAAGCCATGCGTGGTGTTGCCGTCGTCGCGCGGCCCGGGCGCCGCGGTGTGGCTGTCGGTCCAACCCGCTTCGAGCGCGAGCTTGAGGACGGTGTTGGCGGCGCTCGCGTTAAAATCGCCGGCCAGGAGTTGCGGAAAGTCCGGCGCGTAGTGGGCGGCCTCGGCCAGGATCATTTTGATCTGCTCCTCGCGGGCGGGCTGGCTCCTGTGGTCGAGGTGCGTGCTCAGCACGCGGAACTGGCGGCGGGACGCGCGCTCGCGTAGCCGTACCCAGTTGACGTGCCGGGCGCGGGCGGACTCCCAGGAAAGTGAGCCCGGCAGGTGCGGCGTCTCCGAGAGCCAGAAGCCGCCCGCCGAGACCAGCTCGTAACGCTCCCGCGCATAGAAGATGGGATTCTTGGCGATGCCCTGGTATCCTTCCTTCCGGGCATCCATCTCCGACCCCTCGAAACCGAAGCTGGCGAACTCGGGTAGGCCGCGCGTCAAATCGTCCATCTGCTCGCGCAGCACTTCCTGGCAACAGATCAGATCGGGTTTCTGCGCGCGAATGACCTCCAGGCACAGCTTGCGTCGTGCTTTCCAGCCGTTGCCGGCGGCATCGTCCTCCGGCAAGGCCACGCGGATGTTGCAGGAGAGGATAGTGTGGACGCCGGCTTTGGCACTCACGGGGGCATCCGGCACGGCCAGCGCGACAGGTCCCAGCCAGGGGAGCGAGGCCCCAAACCCGAGGGCTCTGATAAAGGTTCTTCGCTTCATTGGATGTAATCAGATCTGCACGGGCGTCGCGCTCTTCGGCTGCTCGCGCCGTACCATCGTCCATAATACCACCGCGGCAACGGGATGAAGTAAAGCCATAATGACGAACATGTTTGACGCGCCGAGCGTTCCCATGACCTGGCCCACGAAGTAGTTGAACAGCATCGCCCCGGCGGCGCCGAATCCGGCGGCGATGCCGAGCACGCTGCCGATGTTGCCGGTGGGGAAGGTTTCCGCAATCACCACGCTCAGCGAGAACAGCCAGCTCAAACACACGGCGCCCGCGATGCTGAAGATGGCGAGCGTGGCGGCCGGGTGTGCCAGGTGCGGCGTGAGCGCGCACACCGGCGCCAGCGCCGCCATGGCGGTGAGCATGAGCTTGCGGGCGCGCACCGGCGCGCAGCCGCGCTTCACCATCCAGTCCGACCAGGCGGCGCTGCCCACGCCGCCGAGGTCGGCCGCCAGGAAGGGAATCCAGCCGACCATGCCGATTTGCGCCAAGGTCAGTCCTGATTGCTCCTGCAGGTAGCCCGGCAGCCAGAACAGGCAGAAATACCAGACCGGGTCGCTGACAAAGCGAATGAGCAAGATGCCCCACAGGCTGCGCGTGCGCCACAGTTGCGGCCAGGTGAACTTCGGGGCCTGCGCGGGCGCCGCCGAACCGGTGGCGGCTTGCGCCACCTCGGCGGGCGGGTCGCGATAGATCAGCCACCAGAGCGCCGCCACCACCAGCCCCGCCACCCCCGGCACAATAAAGGCGGCGTGCCAATTCCACCTCAGCGCCAGCCAGGCAATGAGCGGCGGAGCGACAACCGCCCCGAAGGAGCCACCGGCCACGCACAGGCTGTTGGCCGTGGCCCGCAAGCTGCCGGGGAACCAGACAGTCACCGCGCGCAATTGGGCGGGGAACGCTATCGGCTCCGCCAACCCGAGCGCCCCGCGGCAGAAGGCGAACTGCCCGAAGGTCTTCGTGAACACCGCCCCGATACAGGCGCTGGACCAGGCGACGGCCCCGGTGAACATCATGCGCCGGGCGCCCCAGCGGTCCACCAGCCAGCCGGCCACCGGATACATGCAGGCGTAACAGACAGTGAAGATGTTGGCCAGCAGCGCATACCCCGCGTCATTCAGGCTGAACTCGGCCTTGAGCGTGGGTTTGAGGATCGAGACGATCTGGCGGTCAATGTAATTGAGCACAATCGCGGAGAAAATAAGCGCGAGAATGATCCAGCGCCGCCGGCTCGGGGGCAGCAATTGCCGCCTGGGGCCGGCGGCGACAGAATCAACAGGACGAAGCTCTACCTTCTGTTCAATCATGCGGAAATGTCAGGTGTGCCCGGATTGCCCGTTCGCCGATGCCGCAGACCGCCGTATCGCCCTCAACCGGGAATCGCACTTTGCCTGCCTGCCGCGCGTGAAGGATCGAGCCGCTTCCGGGTTGGCGGGAACTTGAGGGGTGGAACCCCATTGCGCGCAGGTAACCGCTTGCAGCAAGAGGATTACGTCGGCGCACATCAGGGCGAGATTGTATCCGGAAGCAGGACGGCGGCGCAATCTCGCGCACGGGTTCCAGAAAGGACATTCCTCCGCAGGCGGCAAAGGGCGCGCCGAGACGGCAGGAATCAGCCAGACCGGTGCGCGCCAACCCTGCCCGAGAACGCGCCAACCTCCGACCCTCCCCGTGAGGACCCGAGGCTCACGTCCTGTTCAGGAAGGCGCCGCTGGTTAGACTTCGACCGTCTTGCCCGGAATGGGCGCCGGGTAGCGGCCCTGGGCGTCGGCCTGGACCGGCGCGGGGCTCTTCTCCGTCAACGCGTCCACGTTCGAGCAGAATTGGAAGTTGGAGGCCATCATTTCCTCCCAGGTCACGATCCTGCCCATGTGAACCGCGGCGCGGCCCATGATGGAACCGAGGTTCGAGAGGGCGGCGCGCTTGGTCTCGTTGTGCGGCTTGTTCTGCCGGATCGCGCTTAGCAGCACGTCCCACTCGGCCTGCCACGGATTGACAGTCTCCTTCGGTGCCCGCCAGGCGAGGTTGGATCGTTCAGTGCGCTGGTCTTTGTAGATGTGCGTGGTAGGGGCATGGATGTTGCCGGAGAACTGGGCGGCGCATTTGGTGCCGTGGATGTAAGTGGCGAAGTCGGTGTAGCAGTTGGAGATGCAGCGGTTGACGATCTGGGCCTTGGTGCCGTCGGGGAAGGTGAATTCGACGGCGTAGTGGTCGAGGTTCTGGCCGCAGTCAGTGCTGCCGGGGATGCGGCCGCCGACGCCGTGGGCGGAGACGGGCCAGGCGTCCTTGATCCAGAAGCACTCATCCATCTGGTGAATCATCAACTCGATGAACAGGCCGCCGCCGGACCACATGAACTGGTAAGGACGGCCGGGGCTGAGCTGCCAGAGCAGCTCGTTCTCGCCGCGCGGGAACGGCGGCATGGCATAGCTGGAATCCATGCGATACGCCCGGATGAACTGGATGTCACCCATGGCGCCGTCGCGAATCTTCTGGATCAGCGCCTGCCGGGCCGAGGAGTGACGGCACATCAGCCCGGCGGCGATCTTGAGGTTCTTCTTCTCGGCGGCTTCGCCGGCCTTGAGGATGCGCTTGATGCCGCCGGGATCGGACGCAAAATCCTTTTCCATGAACACGTTGATGCCTTTCTCCACCGCGTATTCCAGGTGCGGCGCGCGGAAGGCGGCGTGCGTGGCCAGAATTGCCACGTCGCCGGGGCGCAGGCAGTCAATCGCCTTGCGGTAGCCATCGAAACCAAGGAAGCGCCGCTCCGGCGGCACCTCGACCAGTTCCTTCAACTCCCCGCTCAGAGACTGGTAGGATTGGTCAAGTTTGTCCTGGCGCAGATCGGCCATGGCGACCAGTTTGACTGGCCCCCCCGCGCCGGACAGGGCGGCCCGCTTGGTCCCGCCGTCGTCGCCCAGAACCAGTCCGCCGGCGGACATGGCGTTGGCCACGGCGCCGCTGCCCCGCCCGCCGCAGCCGATCAAAGCCACTCGGATGGTGTTATCCTCGGCGGCGTGGACGTGTGGCAAGGCCACTCCCGCGAGTGCTGAGACCGCGGCAAACCGGCTTGTGTCTCTCAGGAACTCGCGGCGCGTGGTGGGCTGATTCAGATATTGGCTCATAAATGCTCTGGCTGTGGACCGAATTGTGACTTGGTTTCCTGCCCCGGCGCGGAGATGCGGGAAACTGGCCCGCCGGCCCCGACCAAAGGGCAACATTTCGGCGGATGCTACCGCGCCCCCTGGCCCGCGCCAACTCCAAATATGGGCCAGGCGGCGCTCAACGGCCTACAGTGTTTACCTTGGCAAAAATACAGTATTCACCTGATACCCAAGAGTGCCCTCCTGCCCCATCCTTAAAGCTGATGTTAACCAGCAATTCGTCGCGACCTGGCGCGAGCTCACGAGCGGACCGCCAGATCGGTGTGGTCCTGGTGGACGATTCCGCCCCGGCCAGGACCATGCTGGCCCGGCTGCTGGCTCCGTATCTGCGTATCCGCATCGCCGGGCAGGCGAGTGATGCCGCAGAGGGTTTTGCCCTGGCCGCCAGGCTCCGGCCCGACCTCGTTATTGCTGATCTCCAAATGCCGGGGATGAATGGTTTCCAATTGGTCGCGCGCCTTCGTCAACAGTATCCGGCGATGCGTTCGCTCGTCACCTCTGTCTATGAGAGCGCGACCTGTCACAGAGCCAGCCTCCGGCACGGGGCGGACGCCTTCATCGGCAAACAGCGCCTGCCCGAGGAGTTTCCTCCCTTGCTCGCGCGCCTGTTCCCCGATGCCGCCGAGCCCGCGAGTCTTGCCTGCCAGGAATAAGAATGAAACCACTCGCTAACCCCATCCGCAAAGCCCTCATCCCGATCTGGGAGAAGGACCGCGCCATGGAGGTTCCGATTCTCCATCTGCCGCGAAGGCGTCCTGCAGGGACATTCAGGACAAGGCCGCTGAGCCGGCTGTGGCTTCGCGGCTCTCTCAACTCCGTCAACCAGACCAACCAGCCGGGAGCCCCCCGCGCCTACAAGCCCTTCCATGCCAAACACTGCACTCCTGCATCGTAAGCCCTCTTCGCCCAAAGCCGCCACAGAAGTCGGAGCCGGCGCTCCCGAACCCGCCAAGTGTCGGGTTGGGGCGCTGGTTGCTGGCTTCCAGGGCGGTTGGTGCCTGGTGCGGCCCATCCCCTACTGTCCGCTCGGCTTTGCCTACGGCGACGGCTACCTCTGCCGCCACCCGGAGATCGAGCGCATCATTGCCCGAACGCGGGCGAAGCACTCAGCCCACGGCACTGCGAAAGAGAAGCCCCAGCCGCACAAACGCTGAGATACCTTCCCAATGCCAGCCCGTAAGCCATCCAACCCGCAACCCATTCCCCCGGACTCCGGCGCCGAAGTAGGCAGCGGCGCTCCCGATCCGACGAAGTGTCAGGCCGGACGAAATCCGCACGGCCTGGACATGGCTCGGTGCTTCGTCAGACCGACTCCAAATTGTCAGTTCGGCCTGCGTTTCGCCGGCGGATACTTCTGCCGCCATCCGGAAGTCGAGCGCATCATCGCGCGGACCCAGGCACAGCAATGAGACCGTATACCGTCACCCTCAAATTCGAGGACTACCGCAGCCTGCGGAATCTCACCCAGGTCCTCAGAGAGAACTACTTTGTAGCCTCGCGAGTGATCCGGGCATCGAATCGTCGAAGCGCCGTGCGCAAGGCCCTCGATTGGTTCGCAACGCGGTTCAAGTGTGCCGCCGGGCCACCCTGGAGGGTTCTGACCGTGGACGATCCGTTCCAGGAGGTCATCTACGATGCCAACTTTAACTGCGGCGACCTGCGGAACAAGTTCCTCCCCAAGGAGGTTGTTGAACGGTTGATCGCCGAATCAAACGGCGAACTGGCGCAGCACTCGCTGTGCGGCAAACCCGGGGAGCCCTTCGGCGGGGTGCGCAGAACGAAACGGAGAGTGAAGTTCAAGGCCAGGACGATTGCCCCCTGCATCTGTCAAAATGAATGCGGAACCCTCTTCTACCGCATTACCGAGAGGCCGCAATCCTCCCAATCGGGCCGGCTATTGCGCAAACGCAAGACCCGGCTTATCCGGTTGGAGGCCGGAACCCTGCCCGAGGCGGTAGCAGAAATCGAGGCGCGCAACCTCGTTGAACTTCACCAGGCACGCCGGGCCACCAAGCACCGGTCGCTTGCGCTGCTCCAGGAACTCGCCGGGGTATCCGAGCCTCAAATAGAGGCCCACCCGGTTCGCGGCAATGGCGCCGCCGGTCCCAAACCGCTGCTTCCTCGCTTGGATCGCAACGATCGCTCGCGGAGCAAACGGCGCCCGCGCGGAGATTCCAGCCGCGGGACCGCCACGGCAAGCGATTCGCGGCGCACATCGGCAGTCATCGTTCCGTTCGCCCAGGAGCTGGATCGCGATCTTCAACTCGCCTGCGACGAGCCCGACGCGGTTCAGGCTTGAGTTGGCGGCATCCGTTGCTGGTCCCCCGAGGGGGCACTGCATTTTAGGAGTGTCTTTTTGCCCTCGCCTGTGGCAGGATCATTGCGATGGAAGTCATCATACAGCCAAATCAGGAAGCCGCCGCCGCCCTGGTCGCCCGCATCGTCGCCCGCGAACTGCGCGCCAACCCCCATCTTGTCCTGGGTCTGGCAACCGGCCAGACAATGGAGTGTCTCTACCGCCACCTCGTGCGCCTGCATCAGACCGAGAACCTCGATTTCTCACTCTGCCGCACCTTCAACCTGGATGAGTATGTCAGCCTGTTCCCCGCCGATCCGAACTCCTACCGCTACTACATGAATCACCACCTGTTCCGCCATGTGAATGTGGATATCCGGAACACCCATCTGCCCAATGGCCTCGCCACCGACCTCAACGAAGAATGCCTCCGCTACGAGGCCACCATCAAGCGGTCCGGAGGCATTGACCTGCAGATTCTCGGCATCGGCAAAGCCGGGCATATCGGATTCAACGAACCCCTTTCCGCCCTCCATTCCCGCACCCGCGTCAAGGCCCTCACCCCCACGACCCTCAAACAGAACTCCGGGGCCTTTGGCGGCGAGGACAAGATGCCCCGCCGCGCCATCACCATGGGCGTCGGGACCATCCTCGAATGCCGCCGCTGCGTCCTCCTTGCCACCGGCGACAGCAAGGCCAAAGTCATCGCCCAGGCCGTCGAAGGCCCCATTACCAGCATGGTCTCCGCCACCGCCCTCCAACTCCACCCCCGCGCCACCGTTATTGTGGATGAAGAAGCCGCCAGCGAGCTCCGCGAAAAGGACTACTACCGCTGGATCTACGACAACGAACCCGAGTGGGAACAACTGCGCTGACCAATTCCGCACCCCGCGGGCGCCTCACACCGCCGCAGGCGGGTTGTGGCGCACCAGCAGAGGAATGCTTGCCTGGGGCCGTCCGTCCAGCAGCACGTCAATCGAGTAGAGCCCCGGCGTGTCAAACTTCAACTGCTGAATGTTGACGATGAAGTTGCGCGTGCCGAAATGCATGTCATCGGGCAGCGCCACCTCCACCGGGATGGGCGGGAACTTCGCAATCGGCCGGCCATCCGCATCCACGAAGTTGACCTGCAACTGGTGTTTGCCTTCGTCCGCGCTCGAAAAGGTCACCCGCAGCGCGATCGAGCACTGCGGATGAATCGCCGGGAGTTGCTGCGTGTAGATCGTGTCGAATGCCCCCAGCAGGTTGAGCTTGCCGTTGTCATCCGTCGCCGCGTCGCACAGAACCGCCACTTGAATATTCATCCGGCCATGATTAAGACACGCGCCCCCCGTATTAGCACGAACTAAATTCGCCCGCCCGGGCGCGCCCCCAGGAATGCCTTTAATTCCGCCGCGGCTTTCCCGCCGAAACCCGGCACCTCCGCGAGTTGCTCGACGCTCGCCAGCCGCATCCGCTGAACTGAGCCGAACCTCTTTAACAAGGCCGCTTTGCGCCGCTGGCCGATGTTGGGGAACTCATCCAGGATGCTCTCCGAAATCTTCCGCAGCCGCAGTTGGGCGTTGTAAGTGTTGGCAAAACGGTGCGACTCATCCCGCACCCGCTGCAAGAGCTTCAACGCGCCGCTGTCCCGCGGCAGCCGGAGCGGCTCCTTCTCGTCCGGCCGGTGGATCTCCTCGAATTCCTTGGCCAGCCCGATCATCGGGACATGGCCCACCCCCAGCTTCTCCAGCTCCGCCCGCGCTGCCCCAAGCTGTCCCTTGCCGCCATCAATTAGAATCAGGTCGGGCAGCGGGGAGGCTGATGCCGCGGCGCGTGTTTCGTGCTCCGGGCTGGGGCTTTCTGCCTTCTGCCTTCTGCCTTCTGCATTCTCCTTCAGCACCCGCGCGTATCGCCTTCGCACCACCTCGGCCACCGACGCAAAATCGTCCTGCCCCTCGACCGTCTTGATCCTGAATCGCCGGTAATTCGCCCGGTCCGGGCGGCCATTCCGGAAGCTGACCAGCGACGCCACCTTGAACGTACCGCTGATGTTCGAGATGTCGAACCCTTCTATCCGCTGCGGCGGCGCGGCGAGGCCGAGCACCCCGGCCAGCTCCGCCAGGTCCTTTTCCGGGTCAATGGCCGGCGGCAGGCTGTAGGGCACGCGCTCAAACCGGCTCACCTTCCGGGTTGTGCTCTTCAAGTCCGACAACAGGTCCCGCAACTGGGCCGCCCGCTCGTATTCCTGCGCCGCCGCCGCCCCTTTCATTTCCGCCTCCAGTTGCCCCTGGAGCTCGGCGCACTGGCCTTCGAGGAAATCACACGCCGCCTTCACCTGCCCCAGGTACTCCTCGGGCGACACATTGCCGATGCACGGCGCGGTGCAGTATTTCAGATGCGCATAGAGGCAATGCCGGTAATCCCGCTCGGTGGGCGTCAGGGGACGGCAGCCGCGCAAGTGATACTGCCGCCGCACCAGCGCCAGCGTGCTGCGCAGCGCGCCCGAGTTCGGGAACGGCCCGAAATACCGCGCGCCGTCGTCCTGCTTGAGGCGCGTTAGCGTGAAGCGCGGGATCGGGTCCTTCAGGTTGACCTTGAGCATCAGGAATCGCTTGTCGTCGCGAAAGCTGATGTTGTAGCGCGGGTGGAACTCCTTGATCAGCTTGCCCTCCAGCAACAGCGCCTCCGGCTCGCTGCGCACGACGTGAAAGTCAAACGCATGAATCGCCTCGATCAGCGCCTTGAACTTCGGGTCCCACCCCAGGCGCCGCGACGGCTGGAAATACTGGCTCACCCGTTTGCGCAAATCCCGCGCCTTGCCCACATAAATCACCGTCCCGAAGCGATCCCGCATCAGGTAAATGCCCGGCTTATGGGGCAGCGTCCCGAGCTTCTTGCGGATGTGGTCGGCCACTGTCATGCCGACTTCAACTTACAACACGTTCCGCTTCCGATTAAAGCCGAACTTGGACGCCTTTTCCCGCAGGAAGCCCGGCATCGCCATGCTCCGCGCTGCCTGCACGCCCCGGCAAGGCCCCGCGCCGCCCACCGGACTCCCCCGGCAACCAAGACCGCATGGCAGCCGGCGTGGGAAAACTCCGCCGCATTTTCGATTTCCCATCCCCGGGTCACCTGCCTATTCTTGCCGGCATGACGCTGCTCCAAAGTGCTATCAAAGATTCCCTCGCTGTGACTCGCGCCCTGAGCGCGCTGGAAAAACCCCTCGCCAAAGCGGTGAACCTGGTCGTAGACTGCTTGACCACCGGTCACAAACTGCTGCTTTGCGGCAATGGCGGCAGCGCCACCGACGCCTCCCACGTGGCCACCGAATTCCTCTGCCGCTTCCGCGAGGACCGCCGGCCCTATCCCGCCATCTCGCTCACCGTCAACGGCGAATTCATGACCGCCGTCTGCAATGACTACCACGCCGACGAAATCTTCGCCCGCCAGGTCTGGGGGCTCGGGCAGAAAGGCGACCTTCTCATGGCCTTCACCAGCAGCGGCAAGTCCCGCAACATCCTGCGGGCGCTGGAAGAGGCCAACCGGAAGAAGATGCAGAGCATCTGCTTCCTGGGCCGCGACGGCGGCTACACCAAAGGAGTCGCCACGCTCGATCTGATGGCGCCCGGCGCCAACACCGCGCGAATCCAGGAGGCCCACACCCTCCTCTTTCACGTCCTCTGCGAAGCCGCCGACCAGAAGCTGCCCAAGTGAAGGCAGAAGCTGGAGCTTCTTTCAGATGAGCAAATCGTGGCCACCCGCCGGCTGGCTCCTCTAATTCAAGAGGCAAATGAGCTAGTCTCGATCCTTGTCACCATTTCCAAGCGAGCCAGGGGAGGGTGACCCCGGCAGCTTTCCTTTTTCTGCATTCTTCATTCTGCCTTCTGCCTTCTCTGCAAACGCATAACACGCCATGTGGCAGATGCCCATCTGCGCATCCTCCACCCGCCCGTAGTGCGTGTCATTGATCACCATCACCTGCTCGGCGATCTCCGCCATGCGCCCGCGTTTGGCGCCCACCAGGGCAACCGTGCGGAGCCCGTGCTTCTTTGCCCATTCGAGCGCCTTCACGCAATTAGGCGAGCTGCCGCTGACGCTTAGACCGAGCACCAGGTCGCCCGGCTTGCCGTAGTTCTGCAGTTGGCCGACAAAGACATCCTCGTAGGCATAATCATTGGCCAGCGCCGTCAGCCAGCCCACGTTGTCATTGAGCGAGAGCACGCGGAAGCGCTTGCCCACCTTGTCGGACGCGAGCTTGCCCAGGTCGGTCGCGAAATGGGACGCGTTGGCCGCGCTGCCGCCGTTGCCGAATACGAAAATCTGCCGGTCTTCCTCCAGCGCCGCGCGCAGCATCTCGATGAGCTTCACCACCCCCTCGATGGGGATCGAATCGTGCGCCGCCTTTTGGGCTCGAATGTAATCGGCTGTCCACTGCTTCATACCCCCGACTATCCGCCCCCCGGCACTGTTTGTCAGGCCAATTCTAGCGCTCCAATCGGCACGGCATCCTCCCCGAGCGTCGCCAGCGCAACTGCCGGCCCGGGCGCGAACGCCTCCATCACGAAACCGCGCAAAGCCCGCTCGACTGACGCGCGCAGCGGCTCGCCGACCCCCGACAGCCCCCCGCCGAGGATTATGATCTCCGGGTGAAACAAGTGGACCACGTGCGAGAGGCTAAACGCCAGGTCTTCCGTCGTCTCCTGCAACAACCGTCTTGCGGCAGAATCTCCCTGCTGCCACGCCGTGGCCAGGTGCCTCGCTTCCCCGCCCGCCGTTTGGCCGGCCAACCGCCCCAGCAGACTCTCCGGCTCCTTGGCTTTCAGCTCGCGGATTCGGGCGTCCACCGCCCACCCCGAGCAGCGCGCCTCGACAATCGTCCCTGCCCGGTCCAACCGCACGTGGCCAAGCTCCGATTCTCCCGGCTTCGCGCCGTGGTAAATCCGCCCGTCCACCACCATCCCGCCGCCCACGCCGCTGCCCAAGGTCACATAGAAAACCGGGTTAAAGCCTACGCCCGCCCCGCGGAGCGCCTCGCCCAGCGCCGCCACGTTCGCATCGTTATCCACCGCTACCGAGGCTCCGGTCAGTCCCCGCAGCCAGCCCCCCAGATCAAAATCGGACCAGCCCTCAATCTGGTGCGACCGGCAAATCTTCCCGGTCTTCCAATCCACCGGCCCGCCAAAGCCGACCCCGGCTCTCGCCACCCGGCGGCCACCCAGCAACTCCGGCAGCGCCTGCTCGATCTGGCCCCGTATGCCAGCCGCACCCTTGGCCGGATCAACCGTCAGCCTCCGCCGGTCGGCGATAACGCCTCCGTCATCCCCCAGCACAAGCTGCAACTTGGTTCCGCCTATTTCAATTCCGAGGTTCATTGACACACCGGGCAAAGAACTTGTGCTGCCGGAGGCCGGTTGTCGAACGGAAAGAGACCTCAAGCCGCGTCCCGCTTGCCTGCGAGAGCAGACATAAGGCTCAGCCCCGACCGGGTCGCCGGCCAGGAACCCAACTACCCCCTGTCCTGGCAGGGTGCCATCCCAGCCGGCGACCCCCGTTCCCCCATGCCCATTAGCCGTGTACAAGGGGTGTACACCGGGTGCTCACCGGATACACACCGGGTTTTCCCTTGTTCACCCGGTGAGCACCCGGTGTACACCCCTTGTACACGGCTAATAGGTGGCTATGGTGGGGCTTGGAATGGGGTGAGTTGAGGGGTGGGAGGCGGGTGCTGGCAAGAGGAAGTCTGGGTTTGTGTCCAATAATTGGACAGTTTGGGGAAACGAGTGGTTCGGGAGTGGTTGGCGGAGGGAACGATGGTGGTTCGGGGGCGGTGCGAGCGACATGGGTCCATTCGGGGCGCCAAGGGGCGGGGTTCCGTGCTCGACAGGGGGTGGCGGCCTGCCTAGGCTTTGCTCCTTATTTCCCTCCGGGGAACCGCATGACGAAGACTGAAAGATTGCTGCGCGAGCTGATCGCTCTGCCGAGCGTGAATCCGGCGTTCCTGCCGGGACCGGATTGGCGCGCTGGCGAGCGGCGTGTGGCCGATTTTCTGGCGGCCACTGCGGCGCGGGCTGGACTGGACGTTGAGTTCCAGGCCGTTTCTCGCGGGCGTTCCAATGTGCTCGCGCGTCTCTCGCCCCGGGGCAAGGCGCGACAGCGCATCCTGCTGGCTCCGCACCTGGACACGGTGATCGGCGCTGACGAGCAATTCACGCCCTGCAAACGGAACGGCTGTCTCTTTGGCCGCGGCGCGTGCGATACCAAGGGCTCGATTGCCGCCATGCTTATGGCGATGTGCGAACTGGCGCAAAGCCGGCAGCGGCCCGCGGAGACGGAAGTGGTTTTTGCCGGGTTGGTTGACGAGGAGCACCGTCAGACCGGCTCGCGGGCGTTGGTGGCCGGCGGTTTGCGGGCGGACCTGGCGATTGTCGGCGAGCCCACGCGCCTGCGGGCGGTGACGGCGCACAAAGGCACCTTGTGGATGAAGCTGGAGACGCGGGGCAAGTCGGCGCATGGCTCGTGGCCCGAGCTGGGGCGCAACGCGGTGCACGCGATGGCCCGCGTGGTTGAGGTGCTGCAAACGACCTATGCCGCGCAGTTGCGTCGCCGCCGCCATCCGCTGGTGGGCCGGGCGACCGTGAACGTCGGCGCCATTCATGGCGGCACGCAACCCAACATCGTGCCGGACCATTGCAGCATCCTCGTGGATCGGCGGACGTTGCCGGGCGAAACGGAGGCTGGCGTCCGGCGCGAGATCATGCGGGCGCTGCGCCGGAAGAACCTGGCGGCAGCCTTCGCGCATGACCGTCCGCCGCCCTGTCTGCCGCTGGAAACGGACCCGGCTCTTCCCCTGGTGGCCCGGTTCCTGGGCAGTCTTGGCCAGCGCAAGCCGGCGGGCGAGCCTTATTTCTGCGACGCCTCGGTGCTGGCGCACGGCGGCATTCCCAGCGTGGTGTTTGGCCCGGGCGACATCGCGCAGGCGCACACGGCGAATGAATGGATTTCGCTGGCAGCGCTCGAACAGGCCAGGGGGTTGCTGGTTGGTTTCCTGCGGTCGTTGTCCTAAACCGTATTCCGCTTTGCTCCTTCCCAAGTCCCATGCTGTCCACCAAAGTTGAGACCCCGCCCGTAAGCGCCGCGGCGCACCGCGCCTCCTTCTTCCGCCAGAGCGGCTGGCTGATGTTTGCGACGATTGCCGGCGGCTTGTTTATGACGGCGATGCATTTCCTCTCGAAGGCCAAGGCATTGCCGGAGGCGGAGTATGCGCAGTTCGGGGTATTCCTGGCGGTGGCGATGTTCATTCCGTCCATGCCGCTGCAGATGGTGTTGGCGCAGCAGACCGCGCGGTCGCTGGCGCTGCACCGCGAGCGCGAGTTGTCGGGCCTGATTCGGGCGGCGTGGCTTTGGACGTTCCTGCTGTGGCTGGCGGCTGCGGTGGTGGTATTGCTGTTCCAGGGGACCATTCTTGCGCAGTGGAAGATCACCGACCCCGCGGCGCTGTGGCTGACACTGCCGGTGCTGCTTTTCACCACCTGGCTGCCGATGTTCTATGGGGTGCTGCAGGGGCAGCAGAACTTCCTTTGGATGGGCTGGAGCATGATTGCGCACGGCTTTGGCCGGCTGGCGATAGCCGCCTTTGCGGTGCTGGCGCTGCAATACCGCGCTCCCGGGATGATGGCCGGCATGTTGGGGGGCATGCTGATCGCGCTGGTGATTGCCATCTGGCCGACCCGCTCCCTCTGGCTGGCGCCGCCGCAGCCTTTTGAATGGCACAGCCTGCTGCGCCAGGTGATTCCCCTGATGCTCGGATTCGGGGCGTATCAATTCCTGCTGACGGCGGACACGATGTTTGTCAAAGCCTGGTTCAGCGAGGAGACCTCGGCGTTTTACGTGAGCGCGGGGACGCTGGCGCGCGCCTCGATGTGGCTGGTGGGGCCGCTGGCGGCGGTGATGTTCCCCAAACTTGTCCACGCCAGCGCCAGGGCCGAGAAGACGAACCTGCTCGGGGTGGTGCTGGTTGGGACGGCGGTCCTGGCGGGGGGCGGGGCGATGGGTTTGTGGTTGCTGGGGCCGTGGGTGGTGAGATTCATGTTCAAGCCCAGCTATGTGGAGGCTGCGTCAACGCTGCTGCCCTGGTATGCGTGGGCGGTGGTGCCGCTGGCGATGGCCAACGTGCTGCTGAACAACCTGCTCGCGCACTCGCTCTTCAAGGTGGTTCCGGCGCTTTGCGCGCTGGTGGTCGCATACGCCGTTGCGCTTACTCAGTTCAACGACTCGCCCGTAACCGTCATCAAGACGCTGACCGTGTGCAACACGCTGTTGCTGGTGATCTGCGCCTGGTTTACCTGGGGTGTGAAGGCCAAAGGCCCGGGCGATAATGGGCGCGCGGCGGCTTGAAGCTTGCCGGCGCTGTGGCGCTTGCGGCCGGCGGAGAAGGGCGGTGGTTGGTTTGATGCGCCGCCCGGAGCAGGCACCGTGGAGTTCCGGGGCATGTTGGCCCGCGGCACCGGCCTGCCGGATAATGGGCGGCGGCTGCCTCGCGGGTGCCTCAAAAGTTTACAGCGGCGCCCCGCGGGCATCAGACCCGGCTGCCCGCCATCCGGCGCTTCTGCGGGTGCGACAGATCGCGCAGGAACTTCTCAAAGGGAGTCTCCGCCACCGGCTCGGAGTCGTCGAAGGAAACAACGACTTCCAGGGTGGAAACGTGCAGTTTACGCGCGATTCTCAAGGCCCCGGAGAGCAGGCCGAAGTCATGCGCCTCGTCGCGGTCGGCGGTCCAGCGCTTCTCGGAACTGAAGTATTGGCGGGTCGCCATGTCTCGTAAGAATGTTTTCATAGCACAGGTTTGGTTTTCTGTATCGTCCTCCCGTCCGCACAAGTTGTGCCAGTTGCTCGCGCTGCAATGGGGAAGACCGCGTTCGCGCCTTCGGAGAGAGGCCGGGGGGCGCGAGGATGATCGCGCCGTTGCGCGGCAAAGGGGGCGCAGCCGGAGAGCGGGCGCGCTGCTCGGGAAGCACTGATTACTTCCTCACCAGCAACCTTGGCTGGATGACGGCGTCGTTGGCCGACACCACCAACGAGCCGCGCACAGCAGGCGGGAGATCGTCGCCCGGCGCCTTGAGCCTGGCTTCGACCTTGTATTTTCCGGGGGGCAGTTGCCGTTTGAATTCCTGCTCCTGGCCGAAGAGGAGGATCGCCGCGTCCTCACGCTCGATCCGCCAATGCCGGACCTGGGGCGGGGCGGCGTTGTTGGCGGTCCAGCGGACCTTGAGTTGCACTTCGACCATGTTGCTGGCGGCGCCCCGGGGGGTCCGGGCGGCTTCGATAGCCAGCGGGCCGTTCCATGCGACCGGCGCGGGCGCGGGCGCTTCCGCCGGAGTTGCGGCCGGGGCTTGCCTGGGCGCGGTGGTTTCGATGGAAGGCACGACTTCGGCTGTCGCGGGATTGGGCAATTCGATCTGGACCACATTGGTAGCCGGTTGAACGATCCAGTTTGTGCGGAACAGGACGACCGTTTCCCAGTTGGTCAGGTTCAGCACGCTCCAATTGGTCTGGAATTGGTCCAGGAGATTAGTCTGGAGGAGGTTGACCGCCACGTAGTTGGTCTGGGTCCGCATGATCAGGTTGGTCTGGTAGCCAACCACGAAATTGGTCACGACCGCGTCCACGACGACGGAGTTGGTCAGGGTCCGCGTCACGTGGTTGGTGACATAGACGTTGACGATGTTGGTGTGGAACCGGGTGACCCGGTTGGTGTGGAATTCGTTGACGAAGCGGTTGACGGGCATCCGCACCTCGATGACGTTGGTGATCGAGCGGTCCACCCAGTTTGTCTTGGTGATGGTTACCTCTGCGGGCGGCAGCGCAAGCGCGGGCATCCATAGCGCCAGGGCAAGAGCGGGGATCCCGGCCATCCGAACCAAAGCGGCGTTGCGAATCATAACTTGCCTTTCTGGCAAGCAGGCCCGATGCCAAGCCGCCGCCCGGATTAGCGGCGGCAGCCTCAGCCAATGGGGTGCCACCGGCTGAACTTCAAGGCGCGGGCTGAACGCCCCGGCTGGCTGGTTCGCGGGCTAGCGTTTCGACGACGCCGGCTTCTGCCGCCGGGCCTGGGGCTTGGGCGCGCGTGCGGCTTTGCGGCGAGGGTTCTTCGCGGGCGCCGGCTTCGGGGCGGTCTTTTCGTGAATCGCCTGGCGCATCCGGTCAAGGTTCTTATCCACTCCGGCTTTGGCCCGGCTGATGCCTTTCTGGCTGAGATTGATGACGTCGGCCAGGAATGAGCAGCCCTTTTGGATGGCCGCTGGATAGCTGCCTTCCGTCATCTCGACTCCCTTGGCTTTCAGGAATTGGGCCAGGTGCTGGTAGAGCTCGTCCTTTCGTATCTGTTTCATACTTGGTGCCGTTGTTTGTCCCGAGCATCACACTGGCTGGCGGGCGGGGCAATTACATTAGCCGGGCTGGTTTGTAACGTGGGGCTCAGCCGTAGAAGCCGCACTCATAGGCCGTGTCGAAGAGCGCGACGACGTTCTCCGGCGGGACTTCGCCCTGGATGTTGTGGACATTGTTGAAGACGCAGCCGCCGCCGGGCATGAGGGCTTTGAGGTTGTGGCGGACGTTGGCGGCCACTTCCTGGGGCGTGCCCCTGGGCAGGATGTGCTGAGCGTCCACGCCTCCGCCCCAAAAGGCGACTTGGTTCCCGAAGCGGCGTTTGAGTTCCGCCGGGGCCATGTTGCGCGCGCTGACCTGCACCGGGTTGAGAACGTGCACGCCGTTGTCTATGAGGTCGGGGATGAAATCCATGCAGGCGCCGCAGGTGTGATACCAGATTTTAGCCGGGGAGCGGGAGCGGATGTATTGCACCAGGCGCTTGTGGCGGGGTTTGACGAGGCGGCGGTAGATCGCGGGATTGAACAGCGGCCCGTTCTGCCCGGCCAGGTCGTCGCCGATCATGATCACGTCCACCACGTCGCCGACCTCGTCGAGGAAAAGGCGGAACCAGTCCAGCCAGAATTTGAGGGTCTGGTCGAGCATGGCTTCGCAGAACCCGGGGTCGCCCATCAGGTCGCAGAACCATTGTTCCAGCCCGCGCAGGTACCAGCAAATCTCATACACGACGCCGGAGATGCCGCTGACGACGGCATAAGGCGTCTCCGTTTTGAGTGCCAGCGCCCGCTCGCGCAGGCCGGCAAACCGGCTGGGATCGTCTCCTTTGGGCCAGGGGTAATCCCGGACGTCGGCCAGGGTCGCATTGGCCATCGGATGCAGGGTGATGTCCATGTAGTTGGGCGCATCCTCCGGCATGGACCAGCGGACGCCGAACTCGTCGGTCAGGTCATCCCAGTTGCGCCCGTCGCGCTGGGTCTTGACGATGCCGCCCTTCCAACTGGACGGCGCCCCGGCCGCGACGTAGCGCGTGTCCACATGAAACCGTTGGAGGACCTGCTCGCAAGGCGCGGCAAGCTGCTGGACGGCGTCCATGATGCGGATTTCGTCGGAGATGGCGAGGTGCTTGATCAGCGACCGGTAGGCATTCTTATGGATGCCGGTCTGGTTGCCGCCGAGGTCAATCGGCACGCGGTCCGGGACTTGATGGTTGAGGGCTTTGTTGACCCGCTCGCGCGGGGTCATGGTTTCTTTCTTCGGCATAGGCAGTCGTTCGGATTCGAGCGTTGAAACCGCACGGCCGCCATTTAAGCCGGAGTTGGCCGGCTAATCAACCTTGCTTCGGGGCGTCGGCGCGCAATGCCTGGAGAAGGCCACCCCCTCGATCTCGACCAGCAGCTCGGGGCGGCAGATGTCTGCCACGGCGTATACGGCGGGCACCGGCCCGAACCGCCGCTCACAGATGGCCTTGCATGTCTCCAGATACTCAGGCCGCTTGAGGTAAACGCGAATCTTGGCGAGGTCGCGCAGGCCGGCGCCGGCTCCCTCCAGGCCGTGCCGGGTGAAGTTCCCGGCGGCGATCAACTGTTCGATGTTGTCTATCGTTTGCTCGGTTTGTTTCTCGGCGCCTTCCGGGTGGATGGTCTCCGAATTGACGATGCTGGCGGTGCCCGAGACCCACGTGGTCACGCAGTCGCCGAGCCGCAGCGCGACCGCGCGGGAGAACTTAGGGCTTTGGGGTGAGTATTTTGCGTCGTAGGCGTAAGCCGGGATTTGCCGGGGGTTCTCGAGGGGCAGCAGGAGGACGTCGGCTCGCTGGGTGTCCAGCGCCACGCAACTCATGGTCAGCCCGCGGCCCGCCATGCCGATGCCCGTGCTGGCCGGGTAAACGCCCGGGGCGGCGCCGGCGTCCCGCGAGGAACAGCGGAAGCGAATGTCGCGGTAGAAATCCGTGCGGGCGCGGTTCAACTCCTGATAGCGCCGGGCATCTGCTTCCGGCGCGGTAATGCCGCCCAGGTAAAACCATGTTCGCACCACGTGCTCGAAGCCGCTGCCGGCCCGGGCCAGGGCGGCGCGCGACTGTTCCAGCACGTCCAACGTTTGACGATAGACCCCTTCCACCGTCGGCGCAGGCTGGACGCCGGCGCAATAGGTCCAGCGGACGCCATCATAGGCAACCGAGAGGGCGTGGGGGCCGAAGTGTTCGATGCGCACGGACTTGCCGCCGATGGCCCAGGTCTCGATGACCAAAGCCGCGCCGCAGCAGGGCGGCTGGGAAACATAGTTGGTTGTGGGCAGCTCGGGGCCAAAGAACCCGGCGAACAGGCGCTCACACTCCGGCTGATCCCGGATGTCCTTCAGGAAAACGGTCTGGACCGTAACGGTCATCGGCTCGGGCTGCTGATCAAGGACGGTCCGCAGGGCAGACAACGCTTCCTGCGCCTGCTGGCAAAACGCGCCCCGGCCCGTTGGGGCAATGATGAGGGCGAGGCGCGCGGAATCGCCCAGGTCCACGCACGAAAGCTGTGCGCCTGCCGCAGGGCCTGATCCGGCCTGGGCCCGGACCATGCGCGGCCGCGCGGGCGAAGCACCGCCTTGCGACGGGTTCGCGGCTTGCTCGCGCTTGCGCGCGGCCGATGAAATGGCACACATAACTGGTTGATGGTAGCAGGACTGCTGCCCATCTCAAGCAACTGGCTGCCTTTTCAGACGCATTTGACGCGCCGGAAGTTTCACAATTATCGCATTTCCCCGGCCATTTCCGGCGTTTCGGGTGCTTGCCCCCGGGAGCGTGCGCGGCCCGGCGGCGCGGGAGGCCTCCTACTCTTTACAAAACCGTGACAATCGTTGTGCTTGCGACCGGGCAGACTAGGGCCAGAATTGATGCGCCGCTCGATGAGCACTCTGCGTCCAACGCGAAGGCCGGGTTTTGCCTGGCAAGCGGGGCTGATCCTGCTGCCGGTGCTGATCATGGCGGCGGTGGCCCTGACCACGACCATCGAGAACCGGACGGCGGTCGAGCGCGAGGCCCGGCGCCGGGCCGAGGAGGTGGCTCGCCAATACGGCAAGGAGCTGGAGCGGCCGTGGGGAAGCTTCCTGATCGAGCAGGACATCTATTCACGGCGCTGGAGCGATTATCTGGTTGAGGTGGTGGGCGCGTGGCCCGGCAGCCAGTCGCGCCGGCAGCGGGAGGTCGAAGCGGTTCAGTTCCCTGCGACCGATCCACGGGCGCAGTTGGCGGAATGGCGCGCGCTCTTTCCCGGGTGGGAGCCCGAAGCGGTGTTTCCCGACACGTTCAGGCTGACGGCGGAAGGGCGGTTCGGACAAGGGCTGGAGTTTGACCCTGCGCCGCAACCTCCGGCGTGGTTCACGGGGCTTTCCTCCGCGCAACGGGCGGCCTGGGATGCGCTCAAAGCCGCCGCCGCCGGGGCGGGCGTGGAGGAAATCGAGCAGCGCATCGCACAGTTCCAGGAAACCGGCCCGGAGTCGGAAGCGGGCCTGAACGCGGCGTTCCTCGGCTTGCGCAGCCGGTTGACGCGGCTGCCCCCGGCGGAGGCGGTGGCCGAGGCGCTGCGCGCGGCCCGGGAGAATCGCGAGACGTTGTCCGAGGCCGGCCTGCCGCTGGCGAACCTGGCGTTCGGGGAGGCGCTGCGCTACGCGCGGTCTGCCGGGCCATCCGAGGCGCTTTGGGAGGCGATTCCCGATCAGGTCCTGCGCGCGCCCAGCCCGTTGATTCCGGCGTTGCTGGATCAACTGGGGGAAATCGCCGGCACAAACTCCGCCCTGCAAGAGAGCGTGGCGGCCTGGCGCACGCTTTGGGGCGCCCGCCTCAAGCTGCATGACATCGCAGGAGAGATCCGCCAAACCGGCAAGCTGCGGGGCATCACCACCGCCAACCTCTGGATCGAGCGCGACCAGACCCGCTGGCTGTGCATTCTGAACCCCGGGCGAAGCTGGACCCTGACGCCCGCCGGCCAACGCATGGTCGAGTCCGCCAACGAGGTTTGGACGGCAGTGCGGTTCCTGCCCAAATCGGTGGCGGAGCAGGCGCTGGCGCGGGCGTTGGAGAACTCGCATGTGAAACTGCCCAGCTACCTGGGCCTGGCGGTGTGGCTGGAGAGCGAGCCCTTGGCGCTGCCAGCGCGCTGGTCGCCGGGCCGGGGCACCAACGCACCTCCTCTCATGCTGGCCGAGGCCAGTGGAAGCCTTTCAGCCCCCGGCAAGCTGCAGCAGGCTCCCGGGGAACCGGAGATTGATTACGAAGGATACCCCAGCCGCCCGCGGTTCGTGGTGCAGCTCTATGTGGCCGACCAGGCGCTGATGTTTTCCTCTTATCGGCGTCACGCGCTGCTGCTGGCCGGGTTGGTGGGCGCGTCAGCCCTGGCCGCCCTGATTGGCGTGGCCGCCTCCTGGCGCGCCTTCCGGCGTCAACTGCGCCTCAACGAGCTGAAGAGCAACTTCGTCTCCAGCGTCTCGCACGAGTTACGCGCGCCCATTGCGTCGGTGCGGCTGATGGCTGAGAGCCTGGAGCGGGGCAAAGTGCCCGAGACACCCAGGCAGCAGGAGTATTTCCGCTTCATCGTCCAGGAATGCCGCCGCCTCTCGGCGCTGATCGAGAATGTGCTGGACTTCTCGCGCATCGAGCAGGGCCGCAAGCAGTATGATTTCGAGGCTACTGACCTGCTCGCCCTCACCCAGCAGACCGTGAAGCTGATGGACACCTACGCCACCGAACGCGGCGTTAAGCTAGTTCTCCGGCTTCCCGACTCAGCCAATGAGCAGCTCGGAGCGCGGACATTCCTGTCCGCTTCCGGCCCCCTCAACACCGAGGCGGACAGGAATGTCCGCGCTCCGGTAGCCGGGATGGCAGACGGCAAGGCGCTGCAGCAGGCCCTCGTCAACCTCATTGACAACGCCCTCAAGCACTCGCCCAAGGGCGACACGGTAACAGTAGGACTCGAAGTGCGGAATGCGGAGTGCGGAGTGCGGAGTGAGGGTAACAAAGGCCCGCTGCGCGCCGCACGCACCACGCACTGCGCACCACGCCTTCTGCTCTGGGTCGAGGACCACGGCCAAGGCATCCCGGTCTCCGAGCACGAGCGCATCTTCGAGCGCTTCTACCGGCGCGGCTCCGAGCTGCGGCGCCAGACCCAGGGGGTGGGAATCGGGCTGAGCATCGTGAAGCACATCGTCGAGGCGCATGGCGGCAAGGTCCGGGTCCGCAGCGCCCCCGGCCAGGGCAGCCGGTTCACCATTGAACTGCCGGCTTCAAACGCAACCACGAGGCCACAATGAGCGCCAGCCCGCCAACCCGCGCCTTCCTTCCCGCTGACGCCGCCGTTCACACCTTATGGAACGAATACTGATCATCGAAGACGAACTGCCCATGCGCACCGTCCTGCAGGATGTGCTGGCTGGAGAGGGCTACCGCGTGCTGACGGCGGCCGACGGCGAGAGCGGCCTCCAGCGGGCCATTGAGGAAAAGCCTGACCTTATCCTGTTGGACATCATGATGCCCAAGCTCGACGGCTACGCGGTCTGCGCCGAACTGCGCCGGCTCTCCAATCCAGTGCCAATCCTCATGCTGACCGCCAAGGGACAGGTGGAGGACCGCGTGCAAGGGTTGGATGCGGGTGCGGATGACTACCTGGTCAAGCCGTTCAGCACGGAGGAATTGCTGGCTCGCGTGCGGGCCGTTCTGCGGCGCTTCCAGCGCCAGACCAAGGCACCTGCCCGGCTCGTGCTCGGGGATGTCATCGTGGACCTCGTCAGGCAAACCGCCACGCGCGGGCGCAAGGCGGTTTACCTGACTGCCAAGGAGTTCGCCATGCTGCGGCTCATGGCCGAGTCTCCGGGCGAACCTGTCTCCCGCGAGCGCTTCCTCGACGCGGTCTGGGGCTACACCGCCTTCCCGACCACCCGCACGGTGGACAACCACGTTGCCAGCCTGCGCAGCAAGGTCGAGCGCGATCCCGAGTCGCTGCGGTGGATCAAGACCGTCCATGGGGTCGGCTATAAGCTCGAATTGTGAATTGCCCGCTAAACACGCTAAACACACTAAACGGAGCCAGAACACGGCAGGACAATGGGATAGAAATGCCCTTCTGCCTCGCCCCATCGGCCCCCTTTTAGCGTGTTTGGGAAAGCGCCAAGCGAAGCTTGGCTGGTTCTAGTTAACTGAGATGAGTTA
>DAOPPX010000066.1:0-29433 GCA_035358715.1 Verrucomicrobiota bacterium | reverse complement strand
CAAGTGGTCACTTCCGCTCCCGCGGAAGTGACAAATTTAAACCAGGACTTGACCGTAGCGGCGTCTCGACCGCGCGCCGCAGACTTCGGCGATCCCAGCCAGCGGCGCCCGGCCGAGACGCTGCTGCGGTGAAAGGACGTTGGTGCGGAAGGCAACAAGTGCGTCAGGAAGGTGAGCGCGCTGCCGCGCGGGCGAGCGTAGGGGCGACTCACCGGCCGGCCAACCAGTACTCCTGTAAGGTTGGTCTCAATTCCCGGCCCGCTCAACCTGCTGAACGGCCGGATCGGCTCTGAGCCGTCATCTCCGGATCCTGAGTCCATCGCGTGCAAAACGTACCTTGCCGAGTCGCATGATTTGCGACCTCAGCCCCACGCTGCAGCGCATCCGCCGGCCACAATGCTTTGCCGGGCAAGGAAAAGTCTGGCGCCGGGTCAGGCTCTCATCTTGCGCGCACCATCATGTCTGACGATCCGTCGCAGTGATTGATGCAACTAAGCAGTTTATCGGGTGGCGGCCCGACCACCCAAGTGACCTCCGGAGGCGTTGGTGCCCTCGGAACCTTTTCCGCTGGCGTAAAACTCCATCACTAACTGGGACAATCAAGCCACGCGGCCGGAGGCAAGTCAACACCTTTCTTTTGGCACTTTTCCCATGCCACCGGCGCACCCCCTCCGGCCAACATACCACACCATCGTTGATTGATGGCTTTCAGCCCTTCCCTGCTGCCGCTTGGTCGGCCAGGACCAAGGCCTCAGCGCGGCGAATGCGGCCGGCTGGGATCGTCGTATCTCCAGCCCGCAGCCGCAACAGCATGTCCGCCTTGTCAGGGCCTGTCACCACCCACAGGATGCGCCGCGCGCGATTGAGGATCGGGTAGGTCAACGTCATCCGCTGCCTGCCCTGGCAAGGCTGCGTGAGCGCCACGTCCACTTCCGCAACCTGGAGCACAGGATCGCCCGGCACCAACGACGCCGTGTGGCCGTCGTGGCCAAGCCCGAGGTGAACGAGGTCGAACACCGGCGGGGAGCCGGCGATTGCCTGAAGCGTGAGGGCGTAGTTCCGCGCCGCAGCTTTGAGGTCCGGGCAATCCACTGGCATGGCCTGAAGCTGTTCGGGCGGCAACGGGACGCGCCCCAGCAAGCTCTCGCGCAATTGAACAAGATTCCGGTCCGGGTGTTCTGGCGGGGCGACCCGCTCGTCCACCTGCGCCACATAGACACTGCTCCAAGGAACTTGTTCGCGTGCCAGCGCGCGCAGCATCTGCCAAGGCGTGCGGCCGCCGCTGACGGCCATGACGAACCGGCCCCGTCCCGCCACTGCTTCCTCGGCCGCGCTGGCGATTACCCTGGCCGCCGCCGCGGCAACCGCCCCGGCGTCCGGCAGCACGCATATTTCCATGACGCGGGCTAGCTCTGCTTCAAGCGGCGATAACGGCGGATGAGGTTGTTTGTGGAACTGTCATGGCTCAACTTCGGCTCGCTCGCGCTTTCCAGCTCGGGGGCGATATTCTGCGCCAGTACTTTGCCGAGTTGAACGCCCCATTGATCGAAGGAGTTGATGTTCCAGATCACGCCCTGCGTGAAGACAATATGCTCATAGAGCGCCACGAGCGCGCCCAGCGTGGCAGGAGTGAGCCGTTCCGCCAGGATGGTGTTCGACGGGCGGTTGCCCTCGAACACCCGGTGCGGCACGAGCCAATCCGGAGTGTCCTTGACTTCCTCCGGCCTGAGGCCAAAAGCCAGCGCCTGGCCCTGTGCGAAGACGTTCGCCAGCAGCAAATCATGATGACGCCCCAGCGGTGTGAGCGCCTGGGCAAACGCGATGAAGTCGCACGGGATAAGCCGCGTCCCCTGGTGGATCAACTGGTAGAAGGAGTGCTGCCCGTTGGTGCCCGGCTCGCCAAAATAGACGGGACCAGTGTCGTAATTAACCACCTTGCCGTCCAAGGTGACGCGCTTCCCGTTGCTCTCCATCGTCAACTGCTGCAAGTAAGCCGGGAAGCGCTTGAGGTATTGGTCGTAAGGCAGCACCGCCACCGTGGGCGCGCCGAAGAAGTTGTTGTACCAGATGTTCAGCAGAGCCATGAGCACCGGCAGGTTCTTCTCGAACGATGTTTTGCGGAAGTGCTCGTCCATCTGGCGGAAGCCCTCGAGCATCGCGCGGAAGTTCTCCGGGCCGATGGCAATCATCGTGGAGAGGCCGATCGCCGAGTCCATCGAGTAGCGCCCCCCCACCCAATCCCAGAAGCCGAACATGTTGTCCGTATCAATGCCGAACTCGGCCACTCTCCGGGCCTCGGTTGAAACGGCGACGAAGTGCTTCGCGACGGCTTTCTCGTCTGCGCCTAGCCCGTTGAGCAGCCACTGGCGGGCGCTCTTGGCATTGGTAATCGTCTCCAGCGTGTTAAACGTCTTGGATGAAACAATGAACAGCGTCTCCGCCGGGTCAAGACCCCGGGTCGCTTCCACCAAGTCAGTTCCGTCTATGTTGGAGACAAAGCGAAAAGTCATAGCTCGCTCGCTGTAACGCTGGAGGGCCTCGTAAACCATCACCGGGCCAAGATCGGAGCCGCCGATGCCAATGTTGACCAGGTTGCGAATCGGTTTGCCGGTGTGTCCCTTCCAGGCGCCACTCCGGACGCGGTTGGAGAAATCGGCCATCTGGTCAAGAACGGTGTGCACCTCCGACACCACGTTCTTCTTGTCCACGACAATGGACTCGCTCTTCGGGGCTCGCAAGGCGACGTGCAGCACAGCACGATCCTCGGTGATGTTGATCTTGTCCCCCCGGAACATTGCTACAATGCGTTGGCGCAGGTTGGACTCGTCGGCAAGCTGAAGGAGCAGTTTGATCGTCTCGTCGGTTATGCGATTCTTGGAGTAGTCCAGGAACAGTCCTGCCGCGTCGGCAGTCATGCGCTCGCCGCGCTTGGGGTCCTTGGCGAAAAGCTCCCGCAAATGCCAATGGCGGGCGGTCTGGTAGTGGGTGGCAAGTGCCTTCCAGGCATTGCGTTCCGGGAGAGGTTTGATGTCTGCGGCTGGGTTCATGTCTTTGGATCTTGCTGGTGTCAGTGGAAGGAGGCTACGATCTTCCCCCGCCAGTGAGGGCACGACCAACAATGTCCTGCGCCTCGCTGACAAGGGCTTCCAAGTGCCTTTCATCGCGGAAGCTCTCCGCGTAAATCTTATAGAGGTTCTCGGTGCCGGAAGGCCGGGCGGCAAACCAGCCGTTGGCCGTCATCACCTTCAAGCCACCAATGGGCTCGTTGTTGCCCGCCGCGCGCGTCAGTTTGGCGGTGATTGTCTCGCCCGCAAGGCTCGACGCCTTGATGGCTTCGGGTGACAACTTCTCCAAGCGCGCCTTCTGCTCAGGGGTAGCGGCGGCGTCAATTCGCGCATAATAGGGCGTCCCGAACTCGGCTATGAGTGCCTTGTAATGCTCGCCGGGATCCTTGCCCGTGCGCGCCGTAATCTCCGCCGCCAGCAGGGCCAGCAGGATGCCATCTTTATCTGTGGTCCAAACCGTGCCGTCCTGGCGCAGGAAGCTCGCCCCCGCGCTCTCTTCGCCGCCGAAGCAGAAGGAGCCGTCAAACAGATGCGGCGCGAAGTACTTGAACCCGACCGGGACCTCGGCCAGCCGCCGGCCCGACTTGGCGACCACCCGGTCAATCATGCCGCTGCTGACCAGCGTCTTGCCTACTGCAGCCTCGGCCTTCCACCCCGGGCGATGCCCCAGCAGGTAGCGGATGGCCACCGCGAGGTAATGATTGGGATTCATCAACCCGGCCGACGGCGTGACAATGCCATGCCGGTCGGAATCCGGGTCGTTGCCAAAGGCCACGCGGTAGCTGTCCTTCAATCCGACCAGGCCCGCCATGGCATAGGGGCTCGAACAATCCATGCGCACCTTGCCATCGTGGTCCACCGTCATGAACGGGAAGGTTGGGTCGAGCTTTGGATTGACGACCGTGATGTCCAGGCCGTAGGTCGAGTTGATGGGTTCCCAGTATGGCAGGGAGGCCCCGCCCAGCGGGTCCACGCCGAGCGTGAGGCCCGCCGCCCGGATAGCTTCCATGTTGATGACGTTCCGCAAATCCCGGACGTAGGGCAGGATAAGGTCCTCCTCGCGGGTGGTAGCCGCATTCATGGCGGCGTCCAGCGCCACACGCTTCACGTCTTCATTGCCCTCGCGCAACAGCTCGTTGGCGCGTTGTTGCACCCACTTCGTCACTCCCGTCTCCGCCGGGCCCCCGTGGGGCGGGTTGTACTTGATGCCCCCATCCTCCGGAGGATTGTGCGAGGGCGTAATGATAATGCCGTCGGCGAGGTGTTCCTGCCGTTCGCGGTTATACGCCAGAATTGCCCTCGAAACGACCGGGGTCGGCGTCACCCCGTCGTCGCGTTGGATAATAACCCCGACATTGTTAGCCGCCAGCACTTCGAGCGCGGTGCGCTGCGCCGCCGTGGAAAGGGCGTGTGAATCCTTCCCCATATACAGCGGGCCAGTGATGCCTTGTCGGCGGCGATAATCACAGACCGCCTGCACCACCGCCAGGACGTGCCCTTCGGTGAACGTTCTGCGCAGCGAGCTGCCGCGGTGGCCGGACGTGCCGAAGCTGACCATTTGGTTGGGGTCGCCCGAATCCGGCTGGCATTCGTAGTAGTCCCGTTCCAGGCGCGCCAAGTCCACCAGCATTGCCTTCGGCACCGGTTTGCCTGCCAGAGGCGAGACTACGGCAGTTTTGATTGTCTTGTTCACGATCCCCCAATGTCTTACCGCCAATTCATCCTCAATTCAACTCTTCTCCAGCCGGGACACGGGCGTGCGTGGGGCCGTGCATCCGGCGCGTGCTTTGCCACTCCCGCCAAGGCCCCCTACTCGAAGCGCGTCTCCAGCAGCACCAGCGTCTTGGTGCCAGCGTAACGCACGGAGACCTCGGTCGCGTCGGCGGGCAGTGGCGAGCGCAAATCCACGGTCTGGCCAGCAGCGATGGCGGTCGGACCGGTCACCGTTTTGCCGTTGACCGTGATCGTGAGTTGTCCCGGGCGGGTGGCCGGGTTTCGGACTTTGGTCAGAACACTCTTTCTGCCTGGCGGCAGGCTGGCCCAAAAGACCCCCGAACCCGTCTCCGATTCCCGGTTGAGGTCCTTGAGGCTGGAGGCCGTGCTGTAACCGTGTGGCCCGAACGGGTTGCGTCCACGGGGGACGAACTGCGAGCCGGGATCCATGTTCCAGGAACCGCTGTTCGGCGGCAGGGGTGTCGCGGACGGGTTGGTGGGCGGCGCGAGCCATTCGGCGTTTACGATCAGGCCGTTGAGCGAGCCGCACACTACGCCACGCTCAGTGGGGTAGTCGCCCCAGACGATCGGCGACTCGATCAGCGGATGAATGGCGTGGTTCTCTTTCGACGCGGTATAAGCGATCAGATTCGCCAGCAACCGGTCCGCCGCGGGGTCCAGCCCGGCGCGGCTCACCAGGTCAAAGCCGGAGAGGATCACCGAACCCGCCCCGTCAAACATCTCGCACAAGGCGATACCCTCCAGGCCCCGGTCGTAGTCAGCCAGAATGGCCGTGCGCGCGAGCGCTTCCGGTTGCTGCAGCCTGAAGCCGGCCGTCACCGGATAGACTCGCGGAAACCCAGGCTTGCTCTGGTCCCAACCCCCGTAATCCGACCAAAGCGCCAGCCGCTGGCGATCAAGCCCCATGAAGACGGGGTGGTTTGGCCGTTCTGGGTTGACATTCATCTGTTCCGCAAAGGGCCTCGTCCGCGGCGGGTAAGGTGTGTCGTTGGCGGAACCTTCGAGGAAGGCCACCTTCTGAGGCAGCCAATCGCCTTCGAAGGACTCGACATCGGGCCGCAGGCAAAGGACGCGCCCGCCGTCGCGCACGAAGCGTTGCAGACGCTGTCGCTGGTCGGCGGGCACCTTGCCGGCGGCCTCCTCGCCAATCACCAACGCCGACATCCGCGCGGGCCAGGCCGACAAGCTGAGGACTTGCTCGAACCCGATGCCAAGCCGCCGCAGCGCGGCGACGGTCCTGCCGGGAGGATCGTAAAGATGGACGGGCGTTCCTGGCCGCGGGGCCTGCTCCTGCCACTCCGCGCCGGCAACAAACAAGCCGACTGAATTGGTCGAGAGGATTCGGTTGCCGGAGATGATGCTACCGGTGATGCGGCATGGAGCTGTAGCGAAAGCGGGCGGCAGATCGAACTCGATGGCCTTGCGCCATGTGCCATAGTAGGGAATTGGGGGCAGGTTCATCGTGCCCTGGCAGAACCGGCGTCCGCCTTGCGTTTGAACCTGATACAGCAGGGTTGCGTTGGTCAACGGCGCCCCGTTGTCGGCATCGTTGATCACGTGGGCAAACGCGCGCGTCTGCGTCCCCGCATACACCTGCGGTGTCCACAGTTCCCAGCTCAGCAGCACCGGCTGGTAGGACACGCCAAGCTGCTCCATCGCGGGTTTTGGCTTCATCTGCTCAAAGGACGAGATCCCCGACCAATTGTGGAACAGGATGGTGAATGGCATGAGGCCCGACAGTCGCGCGTTCAGCGGGCGCATCCGGCGGAAGGACTCGGCTGCCTGCTTCACCATGAATGCCTGGTAATCCAGCGCGTCCTCGCGCGGATGCGCGGTGTGGCCAATCCAACCCAACTGCGGCGCAAGCTGCTTGATGCGAATGATGTTGAACTCACCTTTCCAGCCGGTGAAGGAGCCCACGCACTCGGTGAACGTCAACGGTTGGTTCTTCGCCGGATCGCCGAAGAGCGGCTGGGGATAGAGCTTGTCCCGCAGGTTGTAATAAGTGAGAAACGAGTTGTAATACCACCCCCAGTAGCGATGCACGTCACACACATCCCCTTCGCGCCCCTCACCGTAGCCGGCGTTGCCAATGTAAGGACGCGTCGGGTCCCATGCCTTCAACTCCGCCAGGGCGCGTGTCAACAGCTCGCTGAACGCCTTGCCGCGTGAACCCGACACGGGCAATTCGTTTGCCAGCACATAGAGCACAATGCACGGGTGCGAGGCGCATCGCTCGAAGAGCCTCCGGTAGCCGGCGATGCACCGGTCAGTGTCCCTGGGCACCACCCGTTTTCCCGAGTCGGTTCCCGGAGGAGCGCCGTAGCGCCCCGCGTACATCATCATGCCCAGTTCGTCGCAGACATCGAACCACACCTGCGACTCATCGCCGGTCAGGCGGAAGATGTTTACATTCCGGGACTTCAGGTAGCGCACATAGGCCTCCGCGAATGCCCGCGACTCGCCGACCTCCGGCGGGATGGTGCGGTCGGGCGGGTTGATCGCGATGCCGCGCAGGAAGACCGGGCGGCCGTTCAGATGGAATTGCCCATCCCGAATCTCGAAGGAACGGAAGCCAATACGCACCGTCCCGGATGCCACCTCGTTGTCTCCTTTGGCCGCGCTCACCTCGATGTTGTAGAGCACCGGCGACTCCGGGCACCACAGCACAGGCTTGAGATCGGAAATCGTTTTGGCAAACGAGGCCCCCTGCGCCGCGTCTGGAGCGATTTGCCCCAGTGGCCCCTGCCAGAGAAACCGGCCGTTATCTGCCCGGGTGATGGCCGCCCGGAATTCCAAACCGCCAAGACCCGCCCCAGGCTTCGGAACAACCTCGATCCGCACGCTGTCCGCCGTGGTAATGGCCAGCAACTTCTCGAACTCCAACGCCCGGGCAGCGTGACAGGCCAGCAGCACCGCCATCAACGCCAGCAAACCCACAAGCCATCTGTTTTGCTTCACAAATGGAACACTATTCCTTTGTGCCATTCGGACAGGTTACGCGCTTTAGGTGGCGTTCGCCAGCCTCAGAACTCGTGACCCGCTGCACGGATTCCGAGGCTGCGAGGAATGTTCCTGATGCCACCACAAGGCTGTCTTCTTGAGGAATCTCGCGTGCTCTGTCGTAAGGGTGCGCTTGGTGGCAGCAGGAATAACCCGCGTTAACAGCTACGTGCCAGGAGTTCCTGGCTTGGCAATAAGCTGCCATGACTGCAGTGGCAAGCTGCTACCTCCGTAGCACCTCCGTTCCTCCTCCGTTCCACCTCCGACCGGCCGGTCGGAGGTGGAACGGAGGAGGAACGGAGGTGCTACGGAGGACGGATGTTGGTACTACGGCTGAAGAAGGGGGTATAGTGAGGGGTAAATTAGACTCACGTCCTTGCCAACGGGCCAGCATGTCTGAGCCAGCAGACGGCAGGGATTGCCAGAACGTTGGCCCCGGCATAACCAGACCAAGCCAGCGCAAGACCTGTAACGATAACACGTCCCGAGCAAACCAGTCGTGCAAGGCCACCGGGGGATTCTCTGAGCGGGCGGCTCAGGGCGGGGTGGTGCTATCACGCGTGATCATCCACTGCGTGGCGCGCTGGCGGGTGGGAACGCAGGCGGCGTGGCCATCGCAATAGGTGACATTGCCGCCAAGAGCCCCGTGGTTGTCCGGGCCGTCCCACTTGTTGTTGGCCCCGGCATCGTCGCCGTCATGGTAAAGCCAGAAGCCTGACGGCCCCGGTTTGGTGCCCTTCAAGGTGGGATGGTACTGCAAAGCGTAACTGTTGCAGAACTGCTGCGTCACCTTGTTCACCGTCCGGACCTCGCCGCGCACCTCGTAGCTGTGGCGATTGGTACCGGGAGCGCCCTGCGGACAGTTGTCTAGCAAGTCTCGCAGGACGCGCTGGTTGGAATATGCATCCATTACCGTGTTGGTGGCGCCCTCGACCACCACGTCCTCCTCGACGGGCTCCCCGGTGCCGGAGTCATCCAGGTCGAGATTGCACTGCATGATGTAACCGGCGGATTGGCTGGTGGACCACGACAGGATGACATTCGCGCCGTTCAAGGCGATGGAGAAGGAGGGCACTGCCGGCAGAAGCACGACGAGCCCGGCCAAGCTCACGGCTGACGAGCTGCGAGTTGGTTTCAACTGGGCGTCAGTCACGCCTCCGGCTCCGCCCCAACTGGGAATTACCACTGCTGCCAACCTCATCACCGTCTAGTGGCCAACCAACGCCCCTGTCTTTGTGCTCCAAAGCACACCTGCCCTCACCGCTCCCGTCACCTGGCACACCGAGACTACCTCGCCCGATACCAGTGGCACTAATCACATCTTCCTGGTTTACGCCACCAACACCGCGCGCTTCTTCCGGCTCACGCAGCAGAATTGACATCTCCCCTGCCCTGCGACACTCTCGGCTCATGGCAAAGCCAGCTTTGGGCCGCAGCCTGGGGGTGTTGTTGGGCGACAGCCCAATCGCCAAACCGCCAGCCGGGGCGCCCATCACACATACAGCTTTGGACGCCGCATTGGCGACCGACGGGCGTGCACGCGTGCAGCGCGTCCCCCTGGGTACCATCCGCCCGTGCCCCTTGCAGCCGCGGAAGGATTTCTCGCCTGAGGCGTTGCGCGAGTTGGCTGATTCGATCAAGGAACAAGGGATTGTTCAGCCGCTGATTGTCCGCGATCGGAACGGCCACCTGGAACTCATCGCCGGCGAACGCCGGTGGCGCGCTGCCCAACTACTCGGGCTGGCCGAAGTCCCTGTGATTCTGCGGGAGGCGGATGACCGGGCGGTGCTCGAACTGGCCCTTATCGAGAACTTGCAGCGCGAGAATCTTAACCCGATTGAGGAAGCCCACGGCTACGCGCAGCTTATCGAGCAGTTCCAACTTAAGCAGGAGGAGGTTGCGACCAAAGTCGGCAAGAGCCGGGCTGTTGTGGCCAACGCCCTGCGCCTGCTGAAGCTCCCCTCCCCCATCCAGGTCAGCCTCCGCGATGGGCGGCTTTCGGTTGGCCATGCTAAGGTCATTCTGGGCCTGGCCGGGGAGGCGCAGCAGAAACTGGCGGCCGATCGCATCCTCAGAGAAGGGCTCAACGTGCGCCAGACCGAGGCCCTGGTGGCCCGCCTGCAGGCCCGCGAGACGGGCACGGTTGGCCAACCCATACCTCCGCTGCCGCCGCCCCGAGATGCCCATGTCGCGAGCCTGGAGAACCAACTGAGAGAGCGCCTCGGGACTAAAGTTCATCTGCGCTACGCGAAGGGCAGAGGCGCTCTTGAAATTGCTTTCTTCAGCGATGCCGAGCTCGAGCGCATCCTGCAAGTCCTCGGTGTAAGCCCAGGCTAATCCGCCTGCAATTGATCGAGCCCTTACCGCCTGCTTTAGCAAACAAACATGACTGCACTTAAAGACCCAGCTCAACTTGAACAGGCAGCCGTCCAGCTTCAGGCCGCCGCCAGCCGCGTCGGCCAGATGACCGCCTTCGTCGGCCTGGACGGCTTCGTGGACGATATTCTGCACGTTGTGGACAAGCGCGAGAGCGCGGACAAGTATGTCCGCCTCCCGACCATCGCCCAACTCGCCGAGCGGCTCGCCGGTGCCGCCGGGCGCAGCACAAACATCGAGCTTGTCAGCCAGCTTAACAAACTCGGCGGCAACGGTCCCATCATGGCTAATGCGCTTGCCAGCTTTGGCCTCAAGGTCACCTACCTCGGCATTCTCGGCTATCCGAACCTGCATCCAGTCTTCGCCGAGTTCGCCAAACGTGCCGAGGTCCATTCCATCGCCGAGCCGGGCTACACCGACGCCCTTGAGTTCGAGGACGGCAAGATCATGCTCGGCAAGCACCAGTCGCTGAGGCAGATGAACTGGGAGAACATCAAGGGGCGGTTCGGCCTGGACCAGTTCATTGCTAGATTCGAGAGCGCCGACCTGGTGGGATTTGTGAACTGGACGATGCTTACACACATGAGCGAGATCTGGGCCGCGGTCCTGAAGGAGGTGTGCCCCCGCCTCGAAGGCCCCCGCCGCAAGCTCTTCGTTGACCTCGCCGATCCTGAGAAGCGCACCAAGGCCGACATCCAGGGTGCGCTGGAACTGGTCGCCGCCTTCCAGAAGTACTTCGACGTAGTGCTCGGCCTCAATGAGAAGGAAGGCATTGAGATCGGCAAGACGCTGGGCCTGAGCACCGCCGACCATTCCCCCGACGGCTTGCTGAAGCTCTGCCAGGACATCCACCAACGCGTCCGCGTGGACACGGTCATCGTCCATCCCACCGCCTACGCGCTGGCCTCCGGCCCCGACGGCATCGCTCTGGTCCATGGGCCCTTCACGCCCAAGCCCAAAATCACCACCGGCGCGGGGGATCACTTCAACTCCGGCTTTTGCCTCGGCAAGCTGCTGGGTTTCCCAACTGATCGTTGCCTGCTGACAGGGGTCACGACCAGCGGCTTCTACGTGCGCACCGGGCAAAGCCCGGCCATAGCCGACCTGGCCGAGATGCTGCGCCACTGGCCCGCCTGATCATGCCACTCGTCGTTGTCAGATACGGCACGCCGGTGCTCCGCCAGAAGGGCGCGCGCATCGAGAACATAACGCCGGCGATCAAACAGCTTGCCGCGGATATGCTCGAAACCATGTACGCGCAACGGGGCGTCGGCTTGGCCGCGCAGCAGGTTGGCGTCGCCGTGCAATTGGCAGTCGTTGATGTTCGAGGTGTGACGGACCGGCCGTCGTCGCTTGAGCTTTCCGGCAAGCCCACCGACGTCAACGGTTTCATGCCGCTGACCCTGGTCAACCCTGAAATCACGCCTGTCAGCGGGGCGGTAACCGGCCCGGAAGGCTGCCTGAGCTTCCCCGAGATATACGCGGACATTTCCCGCCTCGACGTCGTGGACGTGAAGACGCTCAATTTGGAAGGCAAGCTGGTCGAGTTCCGCTGCGGCGGCCTGCTCTCCCGCGCCATCCAGCACGAGTGGGATCACCTCCACGGCATTCTCTTCATTGACCGGATGGACAGGAAAACCAAAGCTGAACTCAGGCCTGAACTGGAGTCGCTTATGGCTGAAACCAAGGCGATGCTTGGGCGATAGCTATCTCCTGTAATAATCCGGCACGTTGATCCGGCCGGCAATAATCTCCGCTTTGAGTTCGTCGGCCCGCTTGCGTACCGGCTCGGTAAGAAGCTTCGCGTTGTATTGGTCAAAGGCATAGTCCACGCCCTGGTTTGCCAGCCCAAACCATTTTACCCCGCCGGTGAACTTGCCCGCTTTGGCCTCGGCAATGGTGTTGAACACCGCCTCATCCACCCGCTTCAACATGCTCGTCAGAATCAAGCCCGGCTTGGTCCAGTTCTGGTTGGCGTCCACACCGATGGCAAACTTCTGCTTCTCCTCCGCCGCGTCGAACACCCCCAGCCCCGAAGCTCCCGCCGCTGCGAAAATCACATCAGCTCCTGCCTCATACTGCGAGATGGCCAGTTCCTTACCTTTGGGAGGATTATTCCACGCCTCGCTCGTCATCCCGACAAAGTTCGCCAGGACCCCGATCCGCGGGTTGACCTTCTTTGCGCCCGCCTGGTAACCCAACTCGAACCGGCGGATTAAAGGAATATCCATTCCCCCGACGAAGCCGATCTTGCCCGTCTTACTGGTCATCGCCGCAATGGCGCCGACTACATACGCCCCCTCGTGCTCCTGAAACATGAGCGACCGGACGTTCTGGCCTTCGACTTGCGCATCCACAATCGCGAAATGACGCTTCGGAAACTGTGCGGCGACCTTTTGCACTGCCTCCTTTTGGGCGAAGCCTATCCCGAGAATAAGGTCAAAGTCGCGCTGCGCAAAGGCCCGCAGCATGGGCTCGAACGCATTGTCGTCAGGTGCCTCGACACACTTCAATCCAATCCCCAGCTTGTTCCTGGCGCGGCTGGCGCCTTCAAAGGCCGAGGAATTGAAGGATTTATCGTCCTTGCCGCCCCGGTCCAAAACCAACCCGATCCTAAACTCCCCTCCAGTCAACTGCGCTGAGACTGCCAGCGTTGACATCATCACCACCGTCAATTTCCCAAGCATCCTCAGAATTCCCCAGCAGTCGTAGCGTTTCATACCCCACTCTTTAGGTGCAACGCTCCTCCGGGTCAACCCTGACCCTGCCGCCACGCGGTCTGCGGTCGCTTTCCCGGGTGAACCACCGGACCGCACGCACAGGGCATCATGCAGCAAGGCAGGGACACGAAAGCCTTCGATAGCAGGGACATTTCCCCCCCGTCTATCCCCCCATCTATCGAGATGACAAGTGAGGCCAGACAGGTTAGTGTATGATTTGAGATTCATGAAACGCAATGGGACACCGCTACCGGCAACCGTGTTGGAAGCTGAGCTGAAAAGACTTGCCGCTTTGGTTCGGGAACGGCGCAAGCAACTGAGCCGCCTGGCTAAGTGCCCTAACAAGGATTGTCCCTGCCGTTTCGTTTGGAGAGAACATGTCGAAATGAACCTGGCGGGCCAGATCGTGAAGATCCGCAGGCAGGTCCGCAGCAACCCCGCCGAGCCCGCCAGCTTGAAGAGACGCCCTGCCCGCATTTCGAGCTAGCGCGGGATTTTCGGGCATTCAGAACCGTCAAAGGGCTGCCCTCTCGGTCCCTTGACCCGGATATTCTCTGCGTTCGCAACTGTAAACACGCGATAGGTCCTCACTCCTTAAGCTGGACTTACACTGCCTGCACGGCATCCTTGCAACATGCATAAGTTATCCAACGAGAGGGCGTCAGCCAGAATTGCGTCCAAAGTCAGCCTCGATTTTCCCGAGCTTAGTGCGTGGGCACTTTGCGTTGCATGCCTTTTCGCCTTTGCAGTCGCTCCGACAGCCCAAGCGCAGTTAGCCCCGGGGCCATACGAGATCCTTCCGTTTGACGACGGTTGCATCATCGAGGGGTTCAAGGACCTGGACCCCAGGGCCAATTACCTTGCTGACTGGACCGGGTACTCGTACGTAAAGGGCTCCGGGTGGTATCTCGAGTCTCCCCACTGTTACGATGCGCATTCAGGCACGGATTTCTCGATGCAAACTGGGACCCCCCTCCGCGCCGCCGCCTCAGGAACCGTGACCGCCCTTGTGAACACTTACGCCCGCAATCAAGTAGACAACACTTCCGGCAATTATGTCCGTATCGCGGTGGACGCGGTCAGTCCGAATGGCGAATCGCTTGACCTGACGTATTGCCACATGTTGACGGTATCAGTAACCGTGGGCCAGCATGTAACTGCAGGGCAGGTCGTTGGAACCTCGGACAACAATGGCCAGTCCGATTCAGAGCATCTTCATTTCATGACAGCGCTGCGGGGTGGGAACGGCGTGTGCCCCTTCCATTGGGCGCACTTTAAGTACCCGATCATGTTGAACCCAACCGGCACGATGCAGGTGGGCAGGGTGATACGGGTCACCGCCACGAACACCGCCGTGCGCGCTGAGCGCTTCGACACCAGCACACAGATCGCCACGGCCTGGCAGAACCAGCTCTTCTTCTCGGCTTTCCCGAAGCGCGGCTACTACCACGTCTTCATCCCAAACAATGCCTCTTTGCGGCATGGGTTCATCCGGGCCACGGACGCGGAGGAAGTATTCACCGGCACTGTCATCCAGCCGCTACCAGATAACGGCACGTATCTGCCCGGTACTCAGCTCACGAGCAAGTATTCCATTCGCTCCCTGCCCAGCGACGACGCCGGCCAGATCGGGCTGATCTACTTCGGCGGCACGCGCTTCGTGGCTGACCAGGTGTCCGGCGACTATTACCGCATCCCCCTCCCCGGCACATCGGCTACCTGGGGCTGGGTCAAGCCCAACAACAGGATGGTTGTTTACGGGCAGCTTACCAATCCCTCGTTCAACCTGGCCCTCCTGCCCAACAACGAATTCCCCATCCGCGAACGGTTCGCCACCGTGACCAATACATGCATGTTTGGCCGTCCGAAATTCAACCGCTCGATAGTGAAAGCGTTCACGCCCAGCGCCCCCTCCGACGGGGATGGCAAGGTCCTGTTTGTGACCGACGCCACCAACGGTGGAACCGGGACCAGCGAGTCGGTTACGGTCGGCAAGCCTGGCCACAGGAACTACTATGTGCAGTCCGACATGTACTTTGCCTACCAGCCCAGCTACCTCGTTGGCTCTGATTACGAGCGCTACGGCATCTTCCTGCGAGACGACTGCTTTGCCGGGCTCGATACCACCTACGAGGGAGCTGGGAATTGCTACGCTTTGACATGGGATTCCGACGACGGCCGCTTCCGAGCAGGCAAGCTAATGGACGGCACTTGGACCGATTTCTTCTCGACGGCCCAGTACATTCAGGCCAGCGGTTGGCACACGCTCCGCATCGAGGCCAGGGAAAACGAGATCAAGTACTTCCTGGACGGCAATCTGCTGCTCACAGCCACGGACACCACCTTCCCCTGTGGCACCTGCGGCGTCGCCTATAGCTGGCACACCTATAATTCCAGCTACCCCGGCGCCCGCGGAGCTTGCTTTGACAACCTCATCGCCGACACCTTGGACCTGATCCCTCCGAAGTTCCTCGACGTCAATCTGCAGCCTGATGGTCGGGTGCACATGTGGCTCACCGGAAACATCGGTTCGACGGTGGCAGTGGACCGGACTTTGACGCTCACCAACTGGGCCTTCTTCACCAACCTCGTCCACACCAATCGCCTCACGGAGTTCTCCGACGACACCAACGCTACGTCCCGATTCTACCGCGCGCGGCGCCTGCAGTAAGTTGCCTCTCCTCCGGCAGCTTGGGCAGGCAGGACCTTACACTCGCTGCGCCACTATCCTCGAATCGTCGCGGCGATGTAGAAGAGCAGAATAAGGATCACCAGCCCCAAAACCGCGCCCCCCACAATGAAGACTCTGTTGATCCTGTTGTTTCTCTTCGAAAAGCCGGCGCTTTTTGTATCAAATCCGGGGCCGACATGCGTGTAATCGAGTTCGCTCGCCTTTACGCCGCCCGGAATGACGGTTGTGCGGTCGAAGTGCTTCTTGGGCAAGGCCCCAGCCGCATCTGCTTCGAGCCGCATTTGAACTTGCCCTAATCGCAGAATCTGGCCGGGCAGGAGAACCTTCTCGGTCACCGTTTCTGGACCGATGTAGGTCCCGTTAGTGGAATTCAGGTCTCGCACTACGACGTCCCTGCCGCGGAGCAGCACTTCGCAATGGTGGCTGGAGACCGAAGGCTCCACGATTTGGAAGGTGTTGTCCTCCAATCGGCCGATAGTGGTCCTTTCCGCATCGAGCTCCTGCGCCCGTCCCGCCATTCCTGCACTGAGGATAACTAGCTTCAGCATAAATCACCTGAGCGACTCCATTGGGTTCAGCGATCGGTTCACGTCAACCCTGGGCCTGCGAAAAAATGGTCGGGGCGGTGAGATTTGAACTCACGACCTTCTGAACCCCATTCAGACGCGCTACCAAGCTACGCTACGCCCCGAACCACTCGACCGGCTGCAGACCCCGGTCAGACCCAAATAGTAATACGGCGGACTCCGAATTCAAGCCCTAAGATTCCCCAATAAGTCTCCGAAGCCCGGGCATGCATTTGCCGGTCAGTCGGCCTTCTTGCGCACCATCGTATGCGTAGCGTGACCGTAATAGGCCTCAGCGGCTTCCATCAGGGTCTCCGACATAGTAGGGTGTGGATGCACCACCAAGGCTAAGTCTCTTGCCGTAGCGCCCATCTCGACGGCAAGCAAGCCTTCGGCAAGCAGCTCTCCGGCCCCCTGCCCCACGATGCCTACGCCCAGAATGCGCTCGGTATCTGGTTCAATGATCAGCTTCGTTAACCCCTCGGGACGGTCGAAGGTCAAGGCCCGGCCGGAGGCGCTCCAAGGAAACTTGCTCACATGCACTTCAAGGCCCTTTGCCCTCGCCTCCGCCTCAGTCAAGCCGCACCACGCGATCTCCGGATCAGTGAAAACCACCGCCGGGATGGTAACGTCAACAAACGCGCTCTTCTCACCGGCGATAACCTCGACGGCAATACGGCCTTCCTTGGTGGCCTTGTGGGCGAGCAGCACGCCGCCCACGATATCCCCAATGGCGTAGATGGCGGGGTCGGTAGTCTGTTGCTTCTCATTAACATGGATAAACCCTCTTTCGTCGAATGAGACCTTCGTATTCTCCAGGCCAAGGTCCTCGGCGTTTGGGGCCCGGCCAACGGACACCAGGACACGGTCGTAGAGTTCCTCATGCTTCTGGCCATCAGTTTCCGACACCACTCTGATCTGCTTGCCGCTGGTGGACATCTTGCTGACGCGGGTTTTGAGGCGCATTTCCTTGAACGCCTTCCGCGCATAGGCCACGATGGGCCGCGCCAGGTCAGGATCCGCGCCCGCCAGGATACTGTCCAACGCCTCAACGAGAACGACCTTGCTGCCAAAGGTGGCATAGACCGTTCCCAGCTCCATGCCGATGTAGCCACCCCCGATCACCAGCAGGTTCTCAGGGATGTCCTCCAACTCGAGTGCCTCCGTGGAGGTCATCACACGCGGGTTACCCAGGTCGAAATCACGCGGCAGGGCCGGCTTGGATCCGACTGCTATGATCGCGTGATCGTATTGGACAAATCGCTGGCCTTGCTCGGTCTCCACGCGCAGCGCGCGCGAATCTTCGAAGTAGCCACGTCCCTGAATGACCTGCACGCCACGCAGCTTCGCCAGTTGCACAATCCCACCGGACAATCGGGTCAGGATAGACTCTTTCCAGCTTCGCAGCTTGGCCAGGTCCAGTTGCGGCTGCCCGAAAACGATGCCTCGCTGCACCGATTCGCGCGTTGAAGTAATCGCGTGGGACGCGTGCAGCAGCGCTTTGGAGGGAATGCACCCGCAGTTGAGGCAGACTCCGCCCAGGCGCTCGTCGCGCTCCACCAGGGTGACGCGCTTGCCCAGGTCTGCTGCGTAAAAAGCCGCGGCGTAACCGCCCGGCCCCGCGCCTACAACCACAATTTCAGTCTTGATTGGGTCCATAATGATCCTGTCCGTTCATAGCTTCATATCTTCTTCGCGGAAGTTCTCAAAGGCCTGCACAAGGTCCACGGTGAACCGGGCAGCGGCGCCCCCGTCAATAACGCGATGGTCGTAGGAAAGGCCGATTGGCAGCAGCAATCTTGGCTCGATCCGCTTCTCCCGCACGACAGCCTCCATCGCGCCGCGGCCCAGGCCAAGAATGGCCACCTCGGGCTTGTTAACGATCGGCGTGAAGTGTGCTCCGCCGATGCCACCTTGGTTCGAGATGGTAAACGTGCCACCGTGGAGCTGCTCCGCTGAGAGTTTGCGCTCGCGCGCTTTGCCGGCCAGGTCTTCCAGTTCGCGCGACAGCTCAAGCAGGTTCTTTTTATCCGCGTCGCGCAGGACCGGCACAATCAGCCCTGCCTCAGTATCCACGGCAATCCCGATATGGTAATACTCCTTGAGCACAACCTCGCGCGCGGCTTCATCAAGGCTGGCATTGAAGATTGGGTGTTTCCTGAGCGTATCAACAACGACCTTTAGCGCAAACGAAGTCAATGTGAGCCTGGCCCCTCGCTGCTCGTAGGCCGGGGCATACTTCTTCCGCAAAGCAGTCACGGCTGTGATATCCGCCTTGTCAAACTGAGTGACCCGCGGAGTCGTGTTCCAGCTCTCAACCATGCGGCGCACAATAACCTCGCGGAGCGGAGAAAGCGGCTTTCTTGAAACCGGTCCCCACTTCGAGAAGTCCACCTGCTCGGCTGGCTTGGGGGCCGGTTCGCCGCCGGCAGGCCGGCGCACGGCGGCTAGCCGCTGCAGTTTCTGAATGTACTCGCGCACATCCTCCAGCAGAACTCGGCCACCGCGCGCGCTGCCCGCCACACGGTCCAGGTCAATGCCCAAGTCCCGTGCCAGCTTGCGGATGGACGGAGCCGCCATGGGAGGCATGCCCGCCCTCCGCTCGGTGTGGGGTTCCCCCGGATCTGCCTCGGGAGCAGGCGCCTGTTCGGGCGAGGGTGTTTGAATCAGTCGCTCGCGGCCTGGCCGGGTTGCCGGCGCCGAAGGCGCGGCTGGGGCACCCGTTGAGGCGGCATCGGCTAACGAGAGAATTCGCTGGCCGACCTTGATCTTATCGCCCGCTTTTACGAAGACTGCGGCGACAGTTCCAGCAGCATTAGCGGGAATAGTAGCGACAGCCTTTTCGTTCTCGAGTTCGAGCACCGGCTGGTCTTTGGTGATCGTGTCACCTGCTTTAACGAACACGTTGACCACGGTGCCGGAATCAGCGCCTTCGCCCAAAGGCGGAAGTTTCATATCCATAAGTCTATAAAGTATCAATTCAGACCAACATAGAAGGGCTACATGCGAGCTAGACCTGGACAAGCTCCGGATGCGCCTTCTCCGGGTCTACGCCCAGGTCTTTGACTGCTTTGGCTACAATCCGCCTGTCCAACTGGCCCTGTTCGGCCAGCGTGTATAAAGTGGCGATCACAGTCATCTCGGCGTCCACCTCGAAGAAACGGCGCAGCCTCCGGCGAGTGTCGCTGCGGCCATATCCGTCAGTTCCCAGTGTCGTCAAGCCGCCCGGCACCCACGGCGCAATCTGGTCGGGCACAATCTTCATGTTGTCCGACACGGCAACAAAGGCCCCATTCTCCTTCGCCAGCACGCTTTCCAGGTAGGATTTCCGTGGCGGGTCCGCCGGGTGCAACATGTTCCAACGCCTGGCTTGCAGCGCGTGGTTGCGCAGCAGCTTGTAACTGGTCACGCTCCAGACATCCGCTGACACGTCGAAGCGCTCCTCCAGAATTTCCTGAGCCCGCAGCGTTTCGCGAATGATAGGGCCGCTGCCAAGGAGGTGGGCCTTCATCGCTTTCTTCTCAGGGCCAGGTCTGAACCTGTATAGCCCTTTCAGGATGCCCTCTGCCACCCCCTCGGGCATGGCTGGCATCTCGTAGTTCTCGTTGTAGAGAGTGAGGTAGTAGAACAAGTCCTCGCCCTCGGCATACATGCGCCGCAGCCCGTCAGCGACAATCACTGCCAGTTCATAAGTGAACGCCGGGTCGTAGGTCAGCAGGGTTGGGATCGTGCTCGACAGGATCAGACTGTGGCCATCCTGGTGCTGGAGGCCTTCTCCATTGAGGGTGGTGCGCCCCGAGGTCGCGCCACATAGAAACCCCCGTGTCCGCATATCCCCCGCAAGCCACATCAGGTCACCAATGCGCTGGAAGCCAAACATCGAGTAATAGACATAGAAGGGGACCATCTGCACGCCATGGGTTGCGTAGGCGGTGCCCGCTGCCACGAATGATGCCATCGCCCCCGCTTCGGTAATACCTTCCTCGAGGATCTGGCCGTCTTTCTTCTCGTTGTAGTAGAGCAGCGATTTTCCGTCTACCGGTTCGTAAAGCTGTCCCTTGGACGAGTATATGCCGATCTCGCGGAACAGCGCGTCCAGACCAAATGTGCGCGCTTCGTCAGGAATAATCGGCACAATCTGGCGGCCGATGGTCTTGTTGCGAATGAGCGTGCCCAACAAGCGCACCAACCCCATGGTCGTGGACATCTCCGTGTGCGCTGTGCCTTTGAGCAAATCGCTCAGGGCGTCGAGCTTTGGCACTTCAAGCGGCTGGACCTTGACCACGCGTCGCGGAAGAACGCCGCCGAGCTTCTTGCGCAGCCCCAACAGGTACTGCGTCTCAGCGCTTTCCGGGGCCGGCCGGAAGAACGGCGTTTCCGCTATTTCTTCATCGGCGATGGGGATGCCGAACCGAGCGCGGAACTCGCGCAACTCCTTCTCGTTGAGCTTCTTCTGTTGGTGCGTGATATTCCGGCCTTCCCCGGCCTCGCCCAGCCCGTAGCCCTTGACCGTCTTGGCCAGGATAACTGTCGGCTGGCCTTTATGCTCCACCGCGGCCTTATAGGCGGCATACACCTTGCGCGAGTCATGCCCTCCTCGCAGCAGCTTGCGAATTTGCTCGTCTGTCAGGTGGTTGACCAACTCAAGCAGTTCGGGATACTTACCGAAAAAGCGCCGCCGCGTGTAACTGCCCGGCTCGACCGAGAACTTCTGGTAATCGCCGTCCACGGCCTCCTCCATCCGCTTGAGCAACAACCCCGTGTTGTCGGCTGCCAGCAACTTGTCCCAATCCGAGCCCCAGATCACTTTGATGACATTCCAGCCCGCCCCTTGGAACGCCGCCTCCAACTCCTGGATGATCTTACCGTTACCGCGGACCGGCCCGTCCAGCCGTTGCAGGTTGCAGTTCACCACCCAGATGAGGTTATCGAGCCCTTCCCGCGCCGCCAGCGTCAGCGAGCCCAGTGTCTCCGGCTCATCAGTTTCGCCGTCGCCGATGAATGCCCACACCTTTGGCTCATCACCGCTGATGACGCCACGCGCGCGCAAGTAGCGATTGAAGCGCGCCTGGTAAATCGAGAGCAGCGGCCCCAGCCCCATAGACACCGTCGGAAACTGCCAGAACTCCGGCATCAGATACGGGTGCGGGTAAGAGGATAGCCCCCCACCCTCCACCAACTCCTGGCGAAAGTTGTGCAGATGTCGCTCCTCCAACCGGCCTTCCAGAAATGCACGCGCATAAACCCCCGGCGTCGCGTGCCCCTGAAAGAATACCATATCGCCGACGAAGTCCTCCGTTCGCCCGCGGAAGAAGTGGTTGAAGCCCACTTCGCAGAGGGTGGCAGACGAGGCGTAGGTCGAGATATGCCCACCCAGGCCGCTATGTTCCCGGTTCGCGTTGACTACCATCGCCATCGCATTCCACCGGACCAAACTCTTGATGCGCCGCTCCATTTCCCAGTCGCCGGGGAACGGTGCCTCCTTATCCGCAGGAATAGTGTTGATGTAGGGCGTGCTGACCACATGCGGCACTTCCATGCCCCGCGCGCGCAGCCGATCCGTGAGCCCGTCCAGGAACCGGGCTGTCTTCTGCGGTCCCTGGTCCTTGAGCGCGAACTCGAGCACCATTTCCAATGCCTCCAGCCATCGTTCCTCCTCGCTCTGCTGCGCCGCCGACGGCAAGGCTACAGCGGGCACTGGGCGCTTCTCTTTTGTCTTTGCCACTTTCACGTTGTTAATAAAGGACTACTTACTTAAACTCTCTTTGGCCGCGCGTCAAACGGCTCCGCTGACCCCAGATTACAGCGCACGTTCGGCCCGTTGTCAGCCAAATACTGCGCCACATGAAACTCTGCGACCTTACGCTGCCGACGCCCGAGGAGAACCTTGCCGCCGATGAAGCCCTCCTCGACCTGTGCGAGGCTGGCGGCAGCGACGAACTGCTCCGCTTTTGGTCGTCCCGGCGGCACTTCGTTGTCCTTGGCTACGGCAACAAAGCCGCCACCGAGGTCAACCTTCCCATCTGCCGCAAGCTGGACATCCCTGTCTTGCGCCGCTGCACTGGGGGCGGCACTGTGCTGCAAGGCCCTGGTGTGCTCAACTACTCCCTGGTTCTGCGCATCTCAGATGACGGCCCGTGCCACAGCATCTCGGCCGCCAACCGGTTCATCCTCGAACGCCACCGCGACGCCCTGACCCCCGCCATCCCGGCACCGGTCGAGTGGCGGGGCCAGACCGACCTTGCGATTGGCGGACTCAAGTTCGCTGGCAACGCCCAGCGCCGCCGCCGCCGTTTCCTGCTCTTCCACGGGTCACTACTCCTGAACCTTGATTTCACCCTGGTCCAGAAAGCCCTCCCCCAGCCCTCCCGACAGCCGGACTATCGCCTCAACCGCGCCCACTCCGATTTTCTGCTCAATCTCAATGTCCCGCAGGACACCGTGAAAGCCGCCCTGGCCACAACCTGGAACGCCGTAACACCCCTCACCTCAATTCCCTTGGAACGCATCGCCCGCCTGGTCGCCGAAAAGTACTCGCTCGAACAGTGGAACTTGCGCATTTAGTCGCCCTCCGATGGGCAGAGAATCACTTTCGTTACTGCGCGAATCCTGATCAAGCAGCCTTCAGGTTGCCGTTGCGCAAGCCCGACCTCGTCGAATTACCTTGAACCCTGCACTTGGTCCACTGATCTTGAACGCGAGCATGATGAACACTGTGCACAAGCTGATCCTCCCTCCCCTCGCCGCTCTATGTCTGGTGACTGGCTGCACGCGCATGCCTCACACCCCTGCGTCAACGCAATCTCTCCAGATCGGCGCGGCTGAGACAGACATCACGCCACCTGTGGGCTATCGCCTGGCTGGGTACTTCAACGAGCGGCTTTCGACCGGCATTCATGACCCCCTGCATGCCAAGGCCCTTGTGCTACGCCAAGGCGCTGAACAGCTTGCAATCGTATGCTGCGACCTGATTGATGCTTCGTTGAGCGTGACAACCAATGCGCGCGCGCGCGCCAGCCAGCTTACCGGCATTCCCGTGCCCAACATCGTCATCTGCGCCACCCACACCCACACCGGACCGCTCTACGAAGGGCCGTTACGTGCGCATTTCCACGAAACCGCCCTCAAGCGGGGCCCAACCGATCCACAGGAACAGTTGGATTACGCGGCATTTCTAACCGAGCGCCTGGTGAGCACAATCGCCGAGGCGCAAGCCAACCTGCGGCCTGCGCAACTCCAGGCCGGCATCGCGCAACAGGAAGGGCTTTCCTTCAACCGCCGCTTCTGGATGAAGAACGGGAAAGTCGTCTTCAACCCAGGCCGCCTTAATCCCGACATCGTGCGCCCGGCCGGACCGATTGATCCGGATGTGGGCATCCTGTTGGCGCGTGAACTGGGCGCGCCGCAGCCGTTCGCAGGGCTGACCGTGTTTGCGGTGCATTCGGACACCGTGGGCGGCACGGAATACAGCGCCGACTACGCCTATTTCCTCGAGCAAACCCTGCGCCACGCGTTTGGCCAGCATTTTATTTCCGCGCTGGGCCTCGGCACGTGCGGCGACCTCAATCACATCAATGTGAACGAACCCGCAATGCCGCGCGCCAAGTTCGATATCCCAAAGCGCATCGGCGGCACGCTGGGCCAGGTGGTGATTGAGCACGCGCAGAGTCTGCCAGTCGTCTCCCGGCCGGCGCTTGCGGCGCGCAGCACGATCCTCCAGGTGCCATTCCAACAGGCCACTCCGGAGCAGGTCGCCGACGCGCGCCGGGTCATGGAGAAGTTCAACGATGCAAGCGTGCCGTTTCTGACCAAGGTCGCCGCCGTCCGCACGCTTGACCTGGTCAGCCTCAGCGCGCGCTACCCGATGGAAGTGCAGGTGTTCCGCCTCGATGCCGAAACGGCGATAGTCTGTCTGCCGTGCGAAACCTTCGTCGAGCTGGGTTTGGCCATCAAACGCGCGTCGCCCTTCAAACGCACGCTGGTGATAGAAATCTGCAATGACCGCCCCAGCTATATCCCCACGCTGAAGGCCTTCGGCGAAGGCAGCTACGAGGTCACCAACGCCCGCGCCAAGCCGGGCGCCGGCGAGATGCTCGTGGATGCGGCGGTGAGGTTGTTGAAGGAACTCAAGCCGTAGGCGTCTCCCCTCGACTGTCATGCGCGTTGTCTTGGGAAAGGCTGTTTCTGTCCGCTTCGCAAGGCGCAGGAACCTCCAATATCCAACATCGAACCTCCACCCCCCAAGGATCTCCCGCGTGGCACCCCCACGAGGTTCGGTGTTGGATGTTGGCTGTTGGATGTCCCCCTTCACCCCATGGGCTCAAGGACCGAAGATTCTCAACTCTTGGGCTCCTGCCTTCTACCTATGAGTTCCTCTCGCTCCCACAGCCCAGGTCTCCTGCCGACCCTTGGCCTCTTTACCACGGTCATGCTGGTCATTGGGGGCGTCATCGGCTCGGGCATCTTCCGTAAGCCGGGGGTCATGGCTGCGCAAGTCGGGTCACCTGAGTTGCTGCTCGGTGTTTGGGTGCTGGCCGGCGTGCTCACCCTGTTTGGCGCACTGACCAACGCCGAAATCGCCAGCATGATCCCCGAGACCGGCGGCCAATACATCTACTTCGAGCGCATGTACGGCCCCTTCTTCGCCTTCCTTTATGGCTGGGCCATTTTCGCCATCATCCAGTGCGGCTCCATTGCCGCCATCACCTACGTCTTTGCCGAATACGCCACGCAGTTCGTCAGCCTGCCTGAGTTCCCTGCAGCGGTTGCCGCGTGGTCCTTTCACGTGCCCTTCGTGGGGGACGTGACGCCGCTCAAGGAGATCGGTATCAAGGGCCTGGCCGCGGCCATGATTGTCCTGCTGACCGCGGTCAACTACGTTGGCGTTCGGTTCGGCGGCTGGGTGCAAAATGTATTCACAGTGGCCAAAGTTGCCGCAATGCTGTTGCTGGTGGCGGGCGCGTTTTGCCTGCCGACGGGTGGCGCGGTCGCCAATCTCACCGCCCCGAGCGCCACAGTTCATCTAAGCGGCCTAGGCCTCTTGGCCGGCATCGCCGCCGCGCTCCAAGGCGCTTTCTGGGCCTACGACGGCTGGAATAAACTCACCTACATCGCCGGTGAAGTGAAGCAGCCGCAGCGCAATATCCCGTTGGGCCTGCTCTGGGGCATGGTGATCGTCACCGCCATTTACCTCCTCATCAACGTCGCCTACGCCTACGTGCTGCCCATTGACCAAATGGCCCAATCGAAGCTCGTCGCCGCCGACGTAGCAGAGCGGTGTTTCATCGGCGGCGGACGCTGGATCGCCGCCGCCGTGATGATCTCGACGTTCGGCACCGCCAACGCCACCATTCTGGCCACGGCGCGCCTTTACTTCTCAATGGCCCAGAATGGCTGCTTCCCGCGTCGCCTGGCCAACGTCCACCCGCGTTTTCACACCCCTGCCGCCTCGCTTGTTGCGCAAGGATCCTGGAGCATCCTGCTGCTGCTCAGTGGCACCTTCGACACCCTCACGGACACCCTCATCTTCGTAAGCTGGGTCTTCTACTGCCTGGGCGCTTACGGCATCTTCGTGTTGCGTCGAAAGATGCCCGACGCACCCCGCCCTTACAAAGTCCCCGGCTACCCGCTGGTGCCGTGGATCTTCGTCATCTTCTCCGCGCTCTATCTCCTCTTCACGGTCTACAATGATGTAATCAGCTACCGGACGGCTGTGGCCGCGGGCATGCCGGCGATGATTAACTCTGCCTTCGGCACTGCCCTGACGCTGGTCGGTGTTCCCATTTACCTCTTCTACCGCGCCCGGCAGCGTCGTCAGTCCCAAGGCGACCGCCGCCGAGGGTTGTGACGCTAGACGCGCCCAAGCCACGCAGGTTGCTGGCTTGGCCAACTGGAATGGCTAAGCCTTGTTCAGGATGGCGGCGATATCGGAATCGGCATCCTTGATCGGCATGAGATTGAACTTCTCCACCAACACGTTCAGGACGTTGGGCGTGACAAACGCTGGCAACGTCGGCCCCAGCCGGATATTGCGCATGCCCAGGTAGAGCAGCGTCAGGAGCACCGCCACCGCCTTCTGCTCATACCACGAAATCACCAGCGACAATGGCAGGTCGTTGACCCCGCAATTGAAGGCCTTGGACAACGCCACTGCAATTTGGATGGCGGAGTAGGCATCATTGCACTGCCCAATATCCAACAGGCGCGGTATCCCGCCGATGGTCCCGAAATCCAGCTTGTTGAAGCGATACTTGCCGCAGGCCAAGGTCAAGACGATGCAATCCTTCGGCAGCTTCTCGGTAAACTCGGTGTAGTAATTGCGCCCCGCTCGAGCGCCGTCGCAACCGCCTACCAGAAAGAAGTGTCGGATAGCGCCGCTCTTGACCGCCTCGATCACTTTGTCCGCCACGCTCAACACCGCATTGTGGCCGAACCCGACCAGGATGGTCTTCTCCGGGCCGTCTTGTGTAAAGCCCGGAGCGGCCAGCGCCGCTTCGATCACCGGCGTGAAATCGCGGTTGGCGATATGCGGGATGCCCGGCCAGCCCACATGGCCGGCGGTAAAAATGCGCTGCTTGTAGGCTTCCTGGGGCTCCTGCAGGCAGTTGGTCGTCATGAGAATCGCACCGGGAAACGCGCGGAATTCGTCCCGCTGATCCTGCCACGCGCCGCCGTAATTGCCCGCCAGGTGCTTGTACTTCTTGAGCCTGGGGTAACCGTGTGCCGGCAGCATCTCGCCGTGCGTATAGACGTTAATCCCCTTGCCCTCTGTTTGGTCCAGCAACTGCTCCAAGTCCTTCAGGTCATGGCCAGAGATAAGAATGGCTTTGCCTTTGAGCGGCTCGACGCGCACCGACGTGGGCACAGGATGACCGTAGGTGCTTGTGTGGGCCAAGTCCAGAATCTCCATCGCCTTGAGATTGATCTCGCCGCACTTGAGGCACATCCCCAGCAGTTGGTCCACGGTAGGGGTTTCTTCCGCAAGGCAGCTCAGCGCTTCCGCAAAGAAAGCATAGACGGCCTCCGCCTGCTGTCCGAGAATCTGCGCGTGATCCGCATAGGCAGCTGCGCCTTTGATCCCATAAACCAGCAATTCCTGCAAGCCGGTGATGTCTGGCCCGCACTTGTCATTGCGGGACAGGATCGAAACCGCTCGACCTTGCTCGACCAGCCCGGCCTGAGTCGGCGCCGGCGTCCAGGTAGCCGGGCCGGCCAACATCTCGGGAGTCCGTCCGGCCCGACGGGCCGCCCCCTCATAGAGCGTTTTGGCCGTGTCTCGCACCCGCGCCGCTTCGCGCACCGCCGCCTCAATGGCCGCCGCGTCAAAATTCACGTTGGTGACAGTGATGAATAGGGCCTTCAGGATAAACCGGTCTACGGCGGAGTCTTTGGCCCCCAGGGCGCGGGCCCGGTGCGCGTATTGGGCAATGCCCTTGCTGGCGTGGATCAGGAGGTCCTGAAGGATAGCGCTGTTCTCATCCTTGCCGCAGACCGAAAACTCGCTGCAGCCCTTGCCTCTGGAGGTCTGTTCACATTGATAACAAAACATGTCTTTATTTGTTTGCGTTCTATTCGTTTATGTTCCGCCGCCGGTCACACTAACCGTCAGCCGTTTGTCTAAGGACATTATGCCATCGTCCGCCCAAGGCAACCTTGACCTAAGTCATGCTCTGGAAACTAAACCCACAAGGGCGCCAACGCCACAACAGAAACGCCTATTTCGACGCCCCGGGCGCTTCTCAATTCGTGGCAGCGTCTCGAAGCTGGGTGGCATGCGGCACCGTTTCACGGCGTCTCGAAAGCGGGCTGCGACGCGGCCCCCTGGTCATGCACGCCGTCCCAAACCCATGCCAGCCAAGCCCCGTCGGGAAGCAATCCGCGCCCTTCCGCCCCGCACTGGAGCAACCGCCTGTCAGCACGGCACTTCCGTACCTTCTACGCACTCACACCCCGCCCTCCTGTCATCGTCCGCCCCCCGTCCCGCTACCGTAGTACCTCTAACCCCGGGTTAGAGGTACTACGGTAGCGGGACGGGGAGGCAACGGCGTTCCTGCCAACCCATTTCGGGCGGTAGCAGCGTCTTGAAGCTGCTGTTGGGAGGTGCCAATGCCACACCGCGGTCGCTTAACCGCTTTTCTGGCGCCTATGCCCCGGAAAAGGCCGGTCAAATACTGGGCTGCGCCTGGGCGCCCCACCACCCGGTCGCTCTACGTCTTGCAGCGCCGCAGGTCGCAGACTATTTCCTTGAATCTCTGGCGCAAATGCTGCACAAGAGGCCGCATAGACCATGAAACCGATCCTTCCTCTCGGGCTGGTTGTTGTGCTCGCCAGGTTCCTTCTCCTGCCGCGCTCTCTTTGGGCCACTGAGTCTCCCTACCTTTACGGAATCTTCAATGGCGGCGACCCCACCCCGGCAGACGCGTCAGAATACCTCGGTCACATCAGCAATGGGGCCGGGCCGGGTTGGGTCACCGTCACTGTGTCCATTGGCACAAACACCAATGATACCTGGGGCGTGGATTACCGGTTCCTTAGCGGTCAGGGCCACACCGTCATCTGCCGCATCAATCACGGCTATTTCCCCAACGGCACCATTCCCCCGACCAACGGCTATGATGCGTTCGCCATTCGCTGCGCCAGTTTCGTGGCCAACTCGCGTGGCTGCTCCATCTGGACCATCGGCAATGAGTTGAACATCTCTGGTGAATGGCCCTACGAACCGGACCAGGGCAAATGTGCCTACGTTACGCCGGCCAATTACGCGCGCTGTTTTCGCAAAGTCTATAATGCCATAAAGGCCGTGCGCCCGAACGACAAGGTGTTGCCGGCGGCGCCAGCCTGTTTCTCCGGCCCCTTCGGCGCCGGCACGAATCCTTATATGGGCACCAATTATGCCTACGACCCCAACCCGCTGACGTGGGTCCAGCACCTCAATCACATACTCACCGCCATCACCAATACGGGTCCGAACCCCTGCCCGCCGGACGGCATCGCCCTGCATGTCTCCTCGCGTGGTTACACGTGTCAAGCCATCCACAGCACCGAGAAATTCACCGGGGGCGCGGCTGGCCTGTACAAGAGTTTCTACGTCTATAAAGACTGGGTAAACCTGGGCATTCCCCCCGCCCTTTACCACCTGCCACTCTACGCCACCGAGTGCAACGGCTACTACTACTGGAAAGGCGGCCATTGGGAAAGCCCGCAGTCGCACTATGAGCCCGGCTGGCACGCCGGATTCGAGAAAGTGATTTGGGCGGATTTGGATTGTGGCCGGGTCG
>DAOPPX010000065.1:0-29434 GCA_035358715.1 Verrucomicrobiota bacterium | reverse complement strand
GCCGGGTGAGGGCACCCGGCCTACATCCCCCACGAAACCGTCATCCTGCAGGCCGGGTGCCCTCACCCGGCTTCACGGACTCGGGAGCGCGGAAGGCGGCGCTGCGGTGGAAGACTTGAGGTCGAGGGCGGCGCGCAAGTTGTTCTGCGCGTCAGCGTAGTCGGGCCGAAGCCTGAGGGCTTCGCGCAGATGGAAAACAGCTTCCTCCAACCGCCCTTTCGCGGCCAGCGCGACCCCCAGGTTGCAGTGCGCCTCAGCATAGTTCGGATTCCGATCCAGGGCGGCTCGCAGGCGGGTGATCGCATCCTCCAGGCGATTCTGCCTGACCAGCGCGATCCCCAGGCCGCAGAGGGCTTCCGCGCTTTCAGGATACAACTTGAGCGCTTCGTGGAACTGTCCGATCGCCTCCTCGAGACGGCCACGGAGGCCCAAAACCGTCCCCAGGCGATTATGCGCGTCAATGAAAGCAGGATTCAGCTTCAGGGCTTGCCGGTAAGAAGCAATCGCGTCGTCAAGCAGCCCTTTGCCGGCCAGCGCGTTGCCGAGGTTGCAGTGCGTGGCGGCCTCATTGGGGTTCAGCTTGATCGCCGCCTGGTATTCGGCAATGGCCTCGTCCAACCGCCCTTGCCAGGTCAGCGCGTCAGCGAGGTTGCAGTGCGCCCCGGCGTCGCCAGGCGCCAACCGAACCGCCTCGCGCAAGTGGGGGATGGCTTCGTCCAGCCGCCCTTGCCGGGCCAGCGCCGCACCGAGGTTGTTGTGGATCCCGGGATAATCGGGCACAAGCCTCAAGGCCTCCTGCAAGTGGATGACGGCTTCCTCTGCCCGGCCCTGTCGCGCCAGCGCCGTGCCCAGGTTGTTGTGGGCCAATTCGTTGTCCTGAGTCACGGCCAGCGCGTGCCGGAAGAGCGTCTCGCTGTCCTTCCAGCATCCGATCTGTTGCCGCGCCAGGACGGCGCACAGCAATATGACCGCGCCACCCGCCAGGGACAGGAGCAAACGCTGAGAACGCCAACGCGCCGTCAACTCGTGCGCGCCCCAGACCAAAACCACGAACACCCCGATCAACGGCACATACGTATAGCGGTCCGCATGCGCATGACCGCCCACCTGGATGATTCCAATCACCGGCAACAGGGTGACGCTGTACCAGATCCAACCGAAAGCCAGGTGGGGACGCGCGCGCGCGGCCCATAATGCCCCCGCTGTAATGGCCAGCCCCAGCAGCGCCGCGGCCAGGACCGTCCCAGCCGGAAAGGCCCGGGGGAAAGGATAATACACCGCCAGGTGGTCGGGCCAGAACGTCTGCCCGAGATAGCCCGGATACGAGAGGACGGCATTGGCCAGGCGGGAATAGATGGGCACATCCGAGGCTGTGGGGAGCGCGCCAACTCCTTTCTCGGCATACAGGGTGAGGAGCCCCCCCACCAGCGCGGCGCCGAGGAAGGGCGCCTTTTCAAGGAACAGGATCGAGCGCCGGGGGTTGCACGCTGAGGGTTGGAAGCGGCGCAAGGGCCACCAATCCAACAGCAAGAGAACCAATGGCAAGGTGACGATCATCGTCTTGCTCATGAGGCCGCAAACGAAGCAAAGCAGGGACAGAAGATAGAAGAGAGCGGATCGAAGATGGAAGACTGACCTCTGGTTTCCAACCTTTGGCTTCTGGCTTCCGCCTCTTGTTTCCTCAACATAGCGCGCGTAGCTCAGCATCGTGAGCATCCAAAACAACGCGCACAAAACGTCTTTGCGGCCCGATGCCCAGGCCACGGGCTCGACGTGGAGCGGGTGCAGGGCAAAGAGCGCCGCCACGACGGCGCTGCGCCAGGTTGCCCCGGTCAGGCGCTGAAAGGCCAGGAACAGCAGGATCGTGTTGGCGGCATGCAGCAGGAGGCTGGTGAAGTGGTGCCCGGCCGGGCGCAGGCCGAATAGCTGGCAGTCCAGCATCAACGTGAGCCAGGTCAGCGGATGCCAGAAACCGGCCGCAAGATTCGAGAATGCCCAGCGCAGGTTTTCCAGGGTCAAGCCTTGCAGGACCCGGGAGTTCTCATACACGTAAACATTGTCATCGAGGTTGACGAAACCGTTGCGCAGCGAGGGCAGGAACACCCAGACGACGAGGAGCAACAACAGGGCGCCAATCAGGAGCGTGCTCCTCTCGCGGAAAAAACCCAGCCGCCGCCCCGAGACCTGGCTGGAGCCGAAGCCGCGCGGCGGACTGCCTCCTGACTCGCGCCGGTCAATCTCCACCGCGCGTGACCCTTGCAGGTTACGCTTGGCCGCCTTCAGGGGCGAACGCCTTGCCGCCATTCTAAATGGCCCCCACGACGCCGGGTTGAAGAAGCTGCGAATTCACCCTCCAGCAGCAACCAGGCTTGAATCCCACATGGCCCATCCAGACACGCAAAGCGGGCCAGGTCTTGTGACCCGGCCCGCGAAGCCTATGCGGTTCTACAGAGCGGGCACGCTTATTCGCTCGCAACGCGATAGAACTTGGGCGCGGCCGTGCCCACCGCCGGGATCGTGAAGCTGCCCGGAGTGGCGGAGTTGGTGGCTACGCGCGTCCAGGAACTCATCGGGGCCGTCGGGCTGGCAGACTCCAGCAGGACGAACTGCGAGCCGTTTCCGCCCGCGTAGCTCAGGGTGCTGCTGGAGGAATCCCAGTTGCCGCTGCCGGTGCTAATGGTCGTTGCGGACAGCGCGGGCGCCGTGAAAACGTCACTCCAGGCCGAGCCGATGAGCAGATCATCCACCAGCACCACGCCGATGCCCGAGGTCTGACGGAAGCAATACTTGTCAATTTCAACCGGGGTGGTGAGATCCGTGGCGGTAACCCCCCCGCTGGCTTCAGAGTTGGGGTTAACCCACAGAGTGCTCTCGGCGGTGCTCACATTGTAACGCGTGTAAACGGTATAGGTCGTTCCCAGGCTGAGGTCCTGCGGGACAACGGCCGAGGCGCTGTTGCCTCCGTTGGCGATCCCCAGGCGGAAAGTGCCCGCTGCGGCGCCGTTGGTCTGGGCAAAGATGCGCGCGCGGAAGTTCGAGGTGCCCAGGTCCTTATAATGCGCGAAATATCCTCCTCCACTGCCAGACGGCAGCACTTCAAAATTCACCGTGAACCTGGAATAGAGAATCACGCCGGCAAAGGCGTAAGGAGGTGAGCTGTCGCCGGTTGCCACGAGGTAAACCGAGTTGGTGAAGGTCCCGTTCACGTCTTCGTAGTTGGTGGTAGCCACCCGCAACTGGTTGTTGACCACCACACAGTCGTTCGAGAGCGCCGCGCTGTGCGCCTGCCAGAATCCGCCGCTGACCGCATTGATTTCGCCATCGTCATAGGTGAAGGTGTCGCCCAGCAGCAACTCGCCAAGCTGCTGATACACATTGAGCGTGAAGCTCGTGGTCGCGCTGGTGAAACCGTCGCTGACCGTCAGGGTGATGGTGGTGATGCCGGCCTTGTCCGGCTGCGGCGTGATCTTCACCGTCCGGCTCGTGCTGGTGCTACTCGCGGGGCTGACAACGATATCCGTGTCCTGAACCAGGGTCGGGTTGGAGGAGGTCGCGGTTACAGTGAGCGTGTCTCCCTCAGCGTCCGTGAGTGTGAACGGAAGGGCCGCCGTGGGCGTGTTGGTCGCGGTCAACTGGTTGGCAATGCCGGCGGCAAAGCCCGGCGCGCCGACTTTGACCTGGAAGGTGGTGGATCCCGTCTGGGCGCCCGGGTCGGTGGCCACGACTGAGATCGTAGCCTGGCCTTGCTGGCCGGTCGCGGGAGTAACGGTGACTGTGCGGTTCTGATCGCTGCCGCCGAAGCTGATGTTCGCCGGGTTGTTGGGCACCAGGGTGGTGTTGTCAGAGGTGCCGCTGAGCACCAACGTGGAGGGCGCGTAGATGGGGCTGTCAACCGTAAAGGCGATGGGACCCGTGTTCCCGTTCTTGGGAATGCTTTGGTCGGCGATGCCTCCGACGGACGGGGGACCGCTGGGAGTATAAACGTCGGCGAACGTCGTGCCGACCTTGAGATCATCGAAAGTGATCAAGCCCGCGCCGGTGTAGGCATTGTTTTCGCGCAGACTGACACAGTAGGCGTTGAACGACGACGGGTTACTGGTGTCGGCAGAATCGGCCCGGTTCAACATGCTGCTTTCCGAGACGGGGTTCACCCAAACGGTGGCATTGGTCTGCTCCAGATTCCACTTCACCACGACCGTATAGGTGGTGCCCGGATCGAAATCCGTCGCGATGTACACGGGGTTATTGCCCGCCGCGCTGATGCCGAGGCGGAACTTCCCAGCGGCGGCCCCAGTATTACTCGCCCACGTCCTGGCCCGGTAGTTCATCGTTCCGAGATCCTTGAAGTGGAAGAAATAGGTTCCTCCGCCGGTCGGCAGCGTGGTTGCACTCATGTTAATGGTGAAACTGGCATAAAGGCTGCCGTTGCCGGGACCGTTGGGGAACGGATTGGGGAAGGCGGAGTTGGTGATGTAGGCACTAACGTCTTCGGTGTTTGCCCCCCCCAGGAGCACCTGGCCACTGGCGACCTGCAATTGATTGGTGTTTCCGCTGTGCCAGAACCAGGTTGGCGCAGCCACGGTGTCGATTGCGCCGTCAGCGTAGCTGTTGAAGTTGTCGCTGAAGACCGAAGTGGCGTGCGCACTGAGCGCGATGCCGACGAATGCCGCGAGGGCGAGGAGTGTTCTTTTCATATGGATTAACGGGTTTGTTTGTTGTGTTGGTGGCGAGAGTTTTTGGTTGTCAGACGTCTCCAAATAGTAAATCGGCGGGGCAGCGGGGGTTTAAGAGTCGGGCGTGTTGGGTGTGGGGTACCAATACATCTTGCGGGGCATTTTGGTCCGGTCCCATTCCGCTTTGCAACTGTTGGATTCGGAGGGAGTCCGGAGGAAGTCGTTGGTTCGGGCCGATCGCGCGCCGCCATCGCACATGGCGAATTGGCCGCGCCCGTCGTGCTTGGCGACGGCATACTGGCCAGTCACATTGGACTGGGCTGCGCCCGCGGTGGGCGAGTTGCCGTTCACTTCGGCCATCAGCACGGTATCGGTCGGATAAACGATCTGGCTGAACTTGGTCTGGGCGCCGCCAGCGCCACCGGATGACTTGTTGACGCAAAGCCGGCCATTCTCACCGTACATGAAGTATGCCTTGGCCGTCGAAGGGGTCCAACTGGGCTTCTCAGCGCTGGGACAAGAGTAAATTGTCCGGGTAGACGGCAGCGGAGGATTGGCTGGATTCGCTGTGTAAAGGCTTACCAGCGAAGGCTGTTTGATGTAGGCGGAAACCACATTGTACCAGGCGTCCACATTGTCCGGCTTCCGGTCAATGGTGGCGACAGTATTCCCTTCCTGCGGAACGTAGTCGTTGTTGTCATCGGAGTACATCCTGGCGGCCAGCCCCCATTGCTTCTGATTATTCAGACAGGTAATGGCGTTGGCTTTGGCCCTGGCCTTGGCCAGCGCGGGGAGCAGCAAAGCAGCCAGAATGGCGATGATGGCGATGACGACCAGGAGTTCGATGAGCGTAAAGGCGCACCAGAACCTCCGGCTGGTAAACGGCTTCACTTTTGACGCGAGCATATTGTCATTGCGCTGTGGTTTCCGGCTACGGCCGGAGTAATTCATTACGCTGTTTTCAGGGTAACTTACGTTGCGAGCAATGGGCTGGCAACAGAAACTTGGAAATAGTTGTTCACATAGGCCGCGCTTGAACGCCGGCGTCGGCCGAAGGGCGCCTACGGTTTGAGCACCAGCTTGCCCGCCAGCGCCCCGGTCTTTTGCACCGTGCTGGCTTCCTGCAAACGATGCGCCTCGGCCGCCTGCGCCAGCGGCAGCACCCGGTCAATGCGCGCCCGCAGCTTGCCCTCCGAGACCCAGCGGTTGATGGCGTTGGCCGCCGCGCGCTGCTCGCGCGAGCTGGAGTTGAACATCGCAAAGCCATGCAGCGAACAGTCCTTCACGTAGAACGGGCCGACCGGGAAAGCCGGACGGGCATCGCGCCCGGCCATCACCACCATCCGGCCCCGCAGCGCCAACAGCGAAATGGTCCGGTCAAAGTCCGGCTCGCGCAGCGTCTCCCACCAGACATTAACCCCCTCGGGCGCGAAGGCCTTGACGGCCGCCACCACATCCTGGGTCTTGTAGTTGATGGCCAGGTCGGCGCCCAGATCCCGACAGGCCGCAACCTTCTCATCGGTGCCGGCGGTGGCAATGACGCGCGCCCCGAGGATTTTGGCCATCTGCACCACGCAGGCGCCCACGCCGCCGGTGCCGCCGTTCACAAAGAGCACTTCCTTCGGCTTCAAATAGGCGTTGCGCACCAGGCCCAGCTGGGCGGTGATGCCCGTCAACGACAGCGACACGATATCCTCGTCGCTGACCCCCTCGGGAATGGGATGGAGCCAGCGATGATCCACGGCGGCATATTCGGCAAAGGTGCCCGGCCGCCCGTCCGCGCCCTGGTTGGTCGCCCAAACGCGGTCGCCCGGCTTGAAGCCTTTGACGCTGGCGCCCATTTCGACCACGGTGCCCGCGAGGTCGCGCCCGAGAATGAAGGGAAACGACAGCTTCGCCGGGATGGCGCCGCTCCGGACGTAAACATCTATCGGGTTCACATCCACGGCGGCCACCTTGATCAAGCACTGCCGGCGCGTGGGTTTGGGCGTGGGAAGATCCCCGTAGGTGATGACCTCGGGCGATCCCGTTTGCGTAATAAATGCAGCTTTCACAAAATTCCAGGTTCTAAGCCAGCCAATGTATGCCCCCCCGCCCCGCATCGCAAGTTCCGGCCGCTGTGAAACAGCAATGCTCATTATGACTCTCGCAACCCCCGCCGGGTGAGGGCACCCGGCCTACATCCCCCGCCAAACCGCTATCGTGTAGGCCGGGTGCCCTCACCCGGCGGGGGTTGGGAGGGTCTTAATCAGAATTGCTGAGCCTTCCCGGCGCGCTCCGCCGCGCCGCCGCGCTTCAGCCAGACCATCAGAATCCCAATATCCGACGGCGATACCCCCGATATGCGGGCCGCCTGGCCAAGCGTGGCGGGGCGTATCTTCATCAGCTTCTGCCGCGCCTCCGTGCGCAGGCTCGGCACCCCCCCGTAGTCAAAACCGTCCGGAATCTGCTTGCCCTCCAGGCTCTTCAGCCGGCCCACCTCCTCTTCCTGACGGGCAATATAGCCGGCATACTTGATGTCTGTCTCGACCCTTAGTATTACTTCTTCTGATAATGTGTTATTATTAGATATAATATCCTTATACACACACCCCGGCTGGCATAGTAATTGGGCCAGGGTGCGCGATCCGCTCCAGGTCTTCCGCAGGCGCGCAACCTCGGCCTCAACCGCTTCCTGCCGGGCTTTGGACTCGAGGTAATGGCGTTCCGGCAGGAGACCTATCTCGAAGCCAAGTCGCGATAGTCTCTCGTCGGCATTGTCCTGACGCAGGATCAATCGGTGCTCTGCCCGGGACGTGAACATGCGATAGGGCTCGTTCGTGTCCTTGGTCACCAGATCGTCAATCAGCACGCCAATGTAAGCCTGGTCTCTGCTCAGGACTACGGGCTCAAGTCCTTTGACCCGGCGCGACGCGTTAATGCCCGCCATCAATCCCTGGCCGGCAGCTTCTTCGTAGCCGGATGTGCCGTTGATCTGGCCGGCCAGGTAGAGGTTCCGGCAAATCTTGGTCTCGAGCGAGGGCCGCAATTGTCTTGGAAAGCAGAAATCATATTCGATGGCGTAGGCTGGCCGGAGTATCTCAGCGTTCTCACAGCCGATTATCGTCCGCACCATCTGAATTTGCACATCGAACGGCAAAGAGGTCGAGAAGCCGTTGACATATATCTCTTCCGTGGCAATGCCCTCCGGTTCGAGGAATATCTGGTGCCGCTCCTTATCGGCGAATCGGACTATCTTGTCCTCGATAGACGGACAATACCGCGTGCCGATCCCATGTATCTTGCCGGAGTAAAGTGGCGACTTGTCCAGATTAGCCCGGATAACATCGGCGGTGGCCTTGGTGGTAAACGTGATGTGGCATGGAACCTGGCCGCCCGCGCGTTCAAGGATTGATCCGGGCGGGTATTTCCCGGAATGTTCCACGTGGAACTTATTGTTCTCTTCTGCCGGCAGGAAATCTCCACGATAGCTGTTGCCGGTTTGTTCCACGTGGAACAAATCGTTCTTCCAATTGGTGAAGTAAGGGATCGGTTCGTCCCCGGGTTGGGGCTCGGTCTTGTCAAAGTTAATTGAGCGGCGCAGCAGGCGGGGTGGCGTGCCGGTCTTAAGTCGGCCGAGCTGTAATCCGATCTCGCTAAGCGAGGCGGATAGTCCGATGGCTGCCGGCTCGCCGGATCGGCCGCCTGACTGGTGGTTTTGCCCGATGTGTATCAGGCCGTTCAGGAATGTGCCGGTGGTCAGCACAACTGTCTTGCCGTGATACTGGACCCCCATGCTTGTCTCGACGCCATACGCCTGGCCGTCCTTGTGAAGCACTTTCGTGCATTGCGCCTGTCTCAGGTCCAGGTTTGCCTGACGCTCGCAAACCCATTTCATCCTGAACTGGTATGCCTTCTTGTCGCACTGTGCCCGTGGCGCCCAGACTGCCGGACCTTTCTTCAGATTGAGCATCCGGAATTGTAATCCGGTCAGGTCGGTGGTCTTGGCCATCTCCCCGCCCAGCGCGTCTATCTCCCGTGCTATGTGGCCCTTTGCGAGTCCGCCGATGGCCGGGTTGCACGACATCTGACCGACCGTATCCAGATTGATCGTCATCAGCAATGTCTGACAGCCCATTCTGGCCGCCGCCAGGGCCGCCTCGATCCCTGCATGGCCGGCACCGACGACTATGACGTCATACTGCTTAGGATAAATGAACATACACCGCCAAATTAGAGAACATCACGCAATCAACAGGTTGTATACATTAACGATAACGCTGCTAATAATACACCACTAATGCGCATATAAGCCGGTTTTTTGGTCAGTATTAGCCCGAAATCCATGTCGTGCAACAATGCGGTATTAAACCCGGTCAGAGCCCATCCGTCTTTGGCCTGCATACTTCATACTCCCATGGAAACGGGCACATTGCGCCGCGTGAGGGCACGCGGCCTACAGGAATTGGGCTGTCTGGCTGTAGGCCGCGTGCCCTCACGCGGCGTTGGGTGTGAATTGTCCGAGATAGCTGTTCGGCTACATTAGGAGCGGATGGTGCAGGTGTGAATCCTATTCCGGCATCACAACCAAGTCGCGTTGGGTAAAGTAATCGCATTGTCAGGCGGCAGAGATTCAATACCCGTACGCCCGCGTCACCGCAACCGCAAGTTTATCCCAGCCTGAGCGCATGGCAACCGCAAGCCGGCGCGGAATCCGGCAGCGCACTCGCGTCCCCTCGAGAATAGATGCCAAAATGGAGGCGACAGGGGAGTAACCGCTAATTCGTTTCTTCCGATACATCAGTATCTTACGAACAATTCCATTCCAATATTGGCGGGAGGCAGCCCAGTATCGGCTTTGGAATCGGGTCTTTCCCCCAACAATTCATGGCCGGCTGGACCAACCCGCCGCCCGCAGTCGCGCTCCCGGTCCGACGCGCCCTCCAGTTCTCCCTTCTCCAGTCCGTTGCCTCCCCGTCCCGATACCGTCCCACCTCCGTTCTACCTCCGTTCTACCTCCGTATCTGAATCGGAGGAGGGACGGAGGTACTACGGAGGTAGAACGGAGGAGGGACGGTGGAGTGAGGGGGAAGCGAGCTTGCGGAAGACTTCGATCTTTGGTCTGGTCTCGCGCCGTGTTAGCTTGCGACATGCGAACAGTCCTTGTCGGTTTGCTCGGGGTTCTCGGGCTCGCCATTCAGCTTGTGGCGGCGGCAGACCTTGTTCCCGGGATCACCAATTCATCGGCGGCGGCCGCGCCTGGGGCAAACGATCCCGTCGAGCAGGAGTTCAAGAAGCTGATGGCCGATGACGACGCGGCCCAGGCGGACGTGGACCAGTGGATTCGCGATAATGAAGCGGCGGTATCCCGCGGCGCGGCCGTGCCGAAGGCCGACCTGGAGCGGCGGATTCGCGAGCGCTTCAAGCCGGTGCGCGAGGCCTACAACGACTTCCTGGCGCGGCATCCCGACCACGCCCGCGCCCGCCTTGCCTACGGCAGTTTCCTGGGCGATTTCCATGACGACGCCGGGGCGCGGGAGCAGTGGGAGAAGGCGCTGGCGCTCAATCCCAAGGATCCGGCGGCCTATAACAACCTCGCCAATCTCTACAGCCAGACCGGCCCGCTCAACAAGGCCTTCGAGTACTACGGCAAGGCCATCGAGTTGAACCCGCGGCAGCCGCTCTACTATCGCAATCTCGGGGACGTCGTTTACCTCTACCGCACGAACGCCATGACTTATTACGGCCTCGGCGAGCAGCAGGTGTACGACAAAGTGCTTGAGCTTTACCGCAAGGCGCTGAGCTTCGACCCGACCGACTTCCCGCTGGCTTCGGACGTGGCGCAGATTTACTACGGCATTAAGCCGCTTCGGATCGAGGAGGCGCTGAGGTCGTGGACGAACACGCTGGCGCTGGCCCATGACGAAATCGAGCGGCAAGGGGTGTATCTGCACTTTGCCCGGCTCAAGCTCCAGGCCAACCGCTTCGCCGAGGTCCGCGCCCATCTCAACGCGGTTACCAATGCCATGTACAACGTGTTGAAGCAGCGCCTGACGCGCAGCCTGGAGGAGCAGGAGGGGCAAGCGAAAGGCACCAACGCGCCGGCGCGGTAGGGCCGGGTGTTCCTGTGCGCGAGTTGGCCCCGGCCCTGCGGGTCTTAACCCGGGCATTTCACACCCAACGCCGCGTGAGGGCACGCGGCCTACAGGATCGGGGGAGTTCGGCTGTAGGCCGCGTGCCCCCACGCGGCGTTCTGTGGCCGCTCCCATCGGAGCAGGAAATATGCAGGTTAAGGCGCTTTCCTCCGGCGCAAGCTGGCACTGCCGGTTGCCGTCAGGGGATTGAACCAGCGCAAATCCTGGAACCGCATGAAGTCGGTGTCCACGGTATGCAGCACCGCGCCGTGCTCGATGGCCAGGGCGGCCATTTGGGCGTCGCTCACGAGGTTCGCTGCGGTGCCCAGGCCCTCCAAGAGCTTCAGCACTTCTCGAATGTGATCGGGGCCCGGTTCGAGCACTTGCACCGCGGGTTGTTCCAGCCACGAGCGCACATGCCCCGCCGCTTCCGCCGGCGTCATCGGATTCAGGAAGACGCGCGCGTTGGTGGCGATGCGGACAAATCCAAACACAACGACGTGCGGCAATCCGACCGGTTCGGTCTCGGATAGGCAGGACTGCCACCAGGCCGCGGCCTTATGATGAAAGGGGGAGCTGGCGTCGCAGGCGTAGAGCAGGAGGTTGATGTCGGGAATGATCATCGCGCCCTCCGGCGCCGCTGTTTGCCCAGCAAGGCGGCAGCCTCCAGATCGTCGCCCAGCTTGTTAAAGCCGGCCGGGTCCAGTCCCGCCCGCAGGCCGAGCGGTCTGGCCTTGAGGACGAAAGGCTGCTGGCGGCGGGCGGCGGCTCTCTGCCCGAGCCCGGCTCGGACGGCGGCATTGAGCGTCTGCTTGAACCCACTCCGGGAACGGTGCATGGCCTCGCGGAGCAGCCGCTCAACGTCTTTATCCAAAGTCACCGTAGTTCGCATACGAGCATCATGATGCTGGATGCTCCTGCTGTCAAGATGCGCGCCTTCACCGTCTCAGCCCCCCCTGGTTCCCGGTCGGAGGGTGCCCGGGCTACAGCCGGAACTGGCTCTTGGCCTGGAGGGCCTTGTGCAGGGCCTCTTTGACGGCGTCCAGCCGCGCGGGCAGCTCGATGGGCTCGTTGGCGTGGCGGCTGGGGAACTCGAGCTGGCGCTGGTGATACTTCACCTTCATCTCGACGAATTTGAGCCCGTGGGCGGTGGAGATCACTACGACGCGGTCGGACTTGTTGATCTTGTCCGCCTTGAGCAGTTTGAGCAGGACCGCCAGCGCGACGCCGGTGTGCGGGCAGTTGAACATGCCGGTGCGATCGCCCAGGGCGGCGGCGTCGGCCAGTTCTTCCTCGGTGGCCTGCTCGACGATGCCGTTGAACTGGCGGAGGGTGCGGACGGCTTTCTCGAAGCTGACCGGGTTGCCGATCTGGATGGCGCTGGCCAGGGTTTTCTGGGCTTGGACGGGCTGGAAGGTCTCGAAGTTGCGCAGGTAGGAGAGGTAGAGCGGGTTGGCGCGCTGCGCCTGCGCCACCACAATGCGCGGCAGCTTCGCGATCAGCCCCAGGTCGCGCATCATCAGCAGCCCTTTGCCGAGCGCGGAGACGTTGCCCAGGTTGCCGCCGGGGATGATGATGACGTCGGGCACCTCCCAGTCGAATTGCTGCACGATCTCGATGCCGACGGTTTTCTGGCCCTCGACGCGGAGCGAGTTCATCGAGTTGGCCAGGTAAAGCGTTGGGTCCTTGGTGATCTCCTGCACCAGCTTCATGCAGCCGTCGAAATCCGTGTCCAGGTAAAGCACCAGGGCGTCGTTGGCGACGGGCTGGATCAACTGCGCGATGGAAATCTTGCCGCGGGGCAGCAGCACCACGGATTGAATGCCCGCCGCGGCGCAATACGTGGCCAGCGCCGCCGAGGTGTCGCCCGTCGAGGCGCAGGCCACCGCCTTGATCGGCGCGCCTTCGGAGATCATCTGTTTGACCTGCGAGACCAGGACCGTCATGCCCAGGTCCTTGAACGACCCGCTGTGGGTGTTGCCGCACAGCTTGATCCACAGGTCCTCGACCCCGATCACCTTGCCGAACCGCTCCGCCCAGAACAGGTTGGTTCCGCCCTCGTAGAGCGAGACGACATTGTCGTCGTTGATTTGCGGCAGGATCCATTCTTTCTTGCCCCAGACGCCGGAGCCGTAGGGCCACTCGTTGCTTTTGTAGCGGTCCTCGAAGAGCTTCATCCAGGCCGAGGCCCCGCGCCGGGCCAGCGCGGCGGTGTCGTGCTGCACCTCCAGCAACGAGTGGCACTGCTGGCACTGGTACACGATGGAGTTCAGCGGGTAGGTGGTTCCGCATTGCGGGTTGATACACTGAAACCAGGCTCGATAGGACATGTTCTTGTTCTCTCTGGCGCGGCGGCGGCGGACGGTCCGCGCCGGCAGCGCGCTGTATTAAAGGTGGGTCAATGATGCCATCGCGCGAATCCATTTCAAGAGCGGAACGGAGGGGCCCGCGGGCGGACCGGCATACCGCCAGCCCGCATATTTCGCACCCTCGGACGCCGCGTGAGGGCACGCGGCCTACAAGCGTCCACCCCTTTCCCTGTAGGCCGCGTGCCCTCACGCGGCGTTGGGTGCGAAATATGCAGGCTAGTGACTTTTCCCGCATGATTCGGTAAGGTGGTCCCGGACCCGGCTTATGAGCTGCCAGAGACATTCCCTCACGCGCCATGAATCCCCAAGGCGAGCGCCCCGGGAGCGAGGGTTCGTTTCGGCGGCCTCCTTCGCCGTCGCTTCCTTTGGCCTGGCGGCTTTGCTGCTGGCCGGCTGCGCGGCCCCAATCGGCGCGGACCGGGTGACTGCGCAGCGCGCGTACGCACAGGTGGACGCCAACGCGCTCCGGACCGGAAAGCCCAGTGCGGAGACGGTCTCGACCTTGCACCGCTACGGGCTGGATCAGCTGGCGGCCCGGCGGCCGGACGAGGCGGTCCGGCGTCTGCACGAGAAGGCCGTGGGCACTGGCGAGCGCGACCTGCTGTTCGCGCTGGCGGAGCTGAGCTACGTGGCGGCGGACCGGATTGAGCGCAGCGTCAAGCCGTGGGATCCGCGCGATGCGCGCGATTACTACCTCGGCTCCGCGGTCTATGCCTGGCTGTTCCTGTTCGGCGAGGGAAAGGACGCGCCGCCCGCCCCGTTTGATCGCCGCTTCCGCCGCGCATGTGATTTCTACAACTATGGCCTTGGCCTGGCGCTCACCGGGCGCCGGAGCACCAACGCGGTTGTGCAACTGAACAGCGCCCGGCGCCGGCTGCCGGTCGGGGAAATCGACTTGCGGCTGGACCAAACCGAGCAGGTGTCGCAGCTCGGCCGGTGCGAGCAACTCCTCCTGTCGGATCAGTTTCGCGTCCGTGGCCTGAGTGTGCGCAACCGCGACGCGGGCATCGGGGCGCCACTGATTGTGCTGTGGCCGGACGATCCCGCCTTGAGCCTGCGCCGGACCTCCTCGGCCACAGTCGTGCTGCGGCTGGGCGGGTCTCTGGCCGACCTCGAGGCCGGCCGGAGCGGGGCGGTGCTGGAGCTGTATGCGCCCCCGGACGACACGCACGTTGCGATCGGCCAGACCCAGGTGCCCTTGGAAGCCGATCTGACAGCCTTCCGCGCCTATGCTTTGAACCAGTCGGGAATCTGGACGCTGGGCAAACTGGATTTCTTCGCGCCGGCCAAGCGCATTGCCAGCCAGTTGATCCTGCATCAGCCGTATGCGCCCGGGCGCATTCCGGTGGTCTTTGTTCATGGCACATTTTCCAGCCCGGTCGCCTGGACGGAGATGGCCAACACGCTCATGGCCGACCCGGTGTTGCGCCGGCGCTACCAGATGTGGACTTTCATTTACGGCAGTGGCAATCCGCTGGTGCAGTCCATGGCGGACCTTCGGGAGGCGCTGGCCGATGAGGTGCAACGGCGGGACCCTCAGGGAACGAACACCGCGCTGCGGCAGATGGTGGTCATCGGTCACAGCCAGGGCGGGCTGCTGACCAAGGCCACGGCTGTTGAGACGGGCGACCGGCTGTGGCAGGCGTTCAGCACCAACCGATTCGAGGATTTGAACTTCAGTGACACCCAGCGCGCGCAACTGCGACGCTGGTTTTTCCTGGAGCCGCTGCCCTTTGTGCGGCGCGTCGTGTTGATCGCCACCCCGCACCGCGGCAGCTACCTGTCGAGCGGTTTGGTGCGCCGAGTGGCCCGGCGGCTGGTCTCGTTGCCGCGCGCGCTGGTGTCCCAGGGCAAACAGCTCATGACCCTGGCCACCGGTTCCGGCTCCAGGGAGTTCTTCCACAGCCGGGCAGTGACCAGTCTGGACGGCATGTCGCCGAAAAACCCCGGGCTGCTGGCGATGGCGGACATTCCGGTCGTGCCGTCGGTCAAGGCGCACTCGATCATTCCGGTGCTGGGCCGGGGCGACCCAGCCGACGGCGGGCGGGATGGTGTGGTGGCCTACACGAGCGCGCATGTGGACTACGCGCAGTCGGAGTTCATCGTGCGCAGCAAACACTCGTGCCTCAAGCATCCGGCGACGATTCAAGAGGTGCGGCGCATCCTGCATGAGCACCTCGAAGGCCAGGCGAGCACCGCGGCGCCGGCCAGCCGGCCTTGAGCGCGGGTCAAAGCGGCGCGGCGCTACGCGCGGCTGATGACGAAGATGGCCAGGTCGGCGTTCAGGTTCGGGTGCTCGAACACTTCGGTCTTGGCTTCGGTATCCAGGGCGATGCGCCGGTGCACGCGGATGTCTTTCTGGCGGCAAAAGTCCTCGAAGTCGGCGATGGTAAAGAAGCGGGTATTCGGCGTGTTATACCATTCGTAATGCAGCACGCCGGTGGACTTCGGCGCGCGCCCCGTTTCGGCCAGCATGGTCCGGAGGCGGTGGTAGCCGAAGTTGGGAATGCTCACGATGCAGGTCCGGCCGATGCGCACCATTTCCGTCAGCACCCGCTCCACGTCCTGCACCGCCTGCAAGGTCTGCGACAGGACCACGCAGTCAAACTGCCCGCTGGCAAAGGCGCCCAGGCCCTTGTTCAAGTCGGCCTGGATGATGTCCAGGCCGCGGCTGATGCCGGCGAGGATTTTCCGCTCGTCCAGCTCGACGCCGACCAGGCGCCGATGGTTGGCCTGCTTGAGCCCGGCCAGGAACGTGCCGGAGCCGCAGCCCAGGTCGAGCACGCTGGCGCCGGGCGGGACCAGCTCGGCAATGCGGGCGTAATCGAGCCGGTGCTGGTAGAAGATGCTGGTCGGCCCGTGCGCCTCGTCTTTGACCGCCGCGCGTGCTTTGGGCGCGGGGGCCAGTTGGTCAAGGAACGCCCGCGTCATCTCGCCGTAGAGCGGCAGGTCGTTGGGCAACAGGAAAGCGTCGTGGCCGCAGTTGCTTTGCACGTCGCAGTAGCTCACGGGCGCCTGGTTGGCGATGAGCGCGTTGACGATGTCGCGCGACTGGTCGGGCGGGAAGAGCCAGTCGCTCGAGAAGCTGACCACCAGCCAGCGGGCGCGGGTATGGCGAAAGGCCGCCGCCAGTTCCTCCGCCGTGCCGCCCAGGTCGAACAAGTCCATCGCCACCGACAGCGTCAGGTAGCTGTTGGCGTCGAAGCGCTCGACGAACTTGGCGCCCTGGTAGCCCAGGTAGGAGCCGACGGAAAAGCGTTTCTCGAACTCGATGGCCACCTCGCGCGGCTTGAGGCGGTCGGCCTCGAACTTCTCGCGCATGGCCTCGCGCGACAGGTAGGTGATGTGCCCGATCATCCGCGCCAGCGCCAGCCCCACCTTGGGCCCCTGTGGCCGGTCGTAGTATTGGCCGCCGTGGAAATGCGGGTCGCGCAGGATGGCGTTGCGGCCGACGACATCAAAGGCCAGCGCCTGGCTGGTCAGCCGCGCTGAGGTCGCCAGCGCCACGACGCCCCGCACCCGGTCCGGGTAACGGGTCGCCCAGGCCAGCGCCTGGTGTCCGCCGAGCGAGCCGCCCACCACCGCCAGCAGTTGCCGGATGCCGAGCTTGTCCAACAGGCGGCGCTGCGCCTCCACCATGTCCCGGACGGTGACCGTGGGGAAGTTGCGGCCGTAGGGTTTGCCGGTGGCGGGGTTGACGCTGCCGGGCCCGGTGCTGCCGCGGCAGCCGCCGAGCAGGTTCGGGCAGATGACGAAGTAGCGGCGGGTGTCAATCGCTTTGCCCGGGCCGACGGCGATGTCCCACCAGCCCGGATCATCCTGCTCGTCATGCCGGGCCACGTGCGAATCGCCGCTCAGGGCATGGCAGACGAGCACGGCATTGTCGCGCGCGGCGTTGAGTTCGCCATAGGTCTCGTAGGCCACCGTGACGTCGGCGAGCTGGCCGCCCAGCTCCAACGCCAGCGGCTCATCCAGCCGGGCCGACTGCGCGTGCCGCAACGGTTTGGCGTGCCGGGCGGTGTCACTGCTCTCGAACGAATTCTGGCTCACGCCGGGGATTCTGGCCCAGGCCGCACTGATTTGCAATCAGGCAGCAGTAACAAGCATAAGGCGGTTGCCGCTGCGTCTGAACGGGATGTGACGCCGGTTTGGCAGGGCCGGTTCCAAACAAAAAGGCGCGCAGGACAGATGCCTGCGCGCCGGAGTCGAAACTCGTCGAGAACTGATTAACTATTGCGGCGGCGGAAAGCCACCAGACCGGCCACACCCAAACCGATCAGCGCGAACGCGGAAGGCTCGGGAACGACACTGGGAGAATATGTGCCGAAAGGCACGGTCTTGCCATCGCCGCCATTCACAGCAGTGGTTCCCTGGCTGTCCAGGTAGTCAATGCCGCTGAAACTCCAGTTGTCAATCGCGAATGACGCGTCGGGCCCGGTGTCATTGTTGCGGTAAGCGAAACCATCGGTGTACTCCCACAGCTTACCAGTCCCGTCTTCGCCGTTCACGCCGAATTGATCCAGCGTCAGACCATTCTTGTAGAGAATGACATTATCATCGCCGTTATTGTTGGCGACATTATGCGTAAATGTGGGACTAAAGCTGAAGTAGGCCTCGAACCCCGGTGATTCGTAGGCAATCCAGATAAACTGGCCAGCAGTGGCCGATCCACTGAGGGCAAACTCGCTGCCAGTGGCAGTTCCCCCATTGTTTGGGGTCTCGACATTGTAGATGCTCAAATCGGCAATAGACTCCAGTGCAAACAATTCGATGGCCTTCGGCAAGCCACCTGATCTGGGTCCATCAACGACTCCTGTGATGATCAATTGCGCATGGGCTCCAACCGCCATCGTGACAGCTATTGCCACTGCAAAAAGTTGCTTTCTCATAATTCGGCTCCAGTAATTGACTTATTCTTGCTTCGATTTATTTCCGACTATGTGTTGTTTCTACCATAAACCGGGACGGATGCAAGACCTAAAGTGTTATAAACGACAAAAAGTTATTCACACCAAAAAGCACAATATCTGCGTCGTTACGGCTGAGGCCGTTGCTTCTCGACAAAGCTTGCTCCGGCGCGCGCGCGCGGTTAAGACTCCCCGGCCTTATGAAGTTCATCCACCCGGACTTTCTCCTCCAGACCCGGACGGCAGCGCGGCTGTATCACCAGTTTGCGGAGGCCGAGCCGATCTTTGATTACCATTGCCACCTCTCGCCCGGGGACATCGCCCGGAACCGCCAGTTCGCCAACCTCTTCGAGATCTGGCTCGAGGGGGACCATTACAAGTGGCGGGCGATGCGCGCCAACGGCGTGCCCGAGCGGTTCTGCACCGGAGCAGCCGAACCGTTCGAGAAGTTCCGGGCCTGGGCGGCCACGGTGCCGCGCACACTGCGCAACCCCCTCTATCACTGGACGCACCTGGAGTTGAAACGCTACTTCGGCATTGACGAGCTGCTTGATGAGCGAAGCGCCGCGCGGATCTGGAAGAAGGCCGGCGAGCGGCTGGCCACGCCCGAGTTGAGCGCCCAGGGCATTCTCAAACGGTTCAAGGTCGCCGCCGTGTGCACGACCGACGACCCAACCGACCCTCTGGAGCACCACCGGGCGCTGGCGGCCTCCGGGCTGGCGACGCGGGTGTTGCCCACGTTCCGGCCCGACAAGGCGCTGGCGGTGCGCCAGCCGGCCCCGTTCAACGAGTGGGTCAAGCGCCTCGAACAGGCCGCAGACACGGACATCCGCGGGCTCGGGCAATTTCTGGAGGCGCTGCGGAAACGCCATGATTACTTTCACGCGTGCGGCTGCCGGCTGTCCGACCATGGCCTGGCCCAGTGTTACGCGGAAGTCTGCACGCCAAAGACGGCCGGGGCGATCTTCAACCGGGCGCGGCGCGGCCGGGCGGCCTCACCGGCGGAACAGGCGCAGTTCGGCGCGTTCCTGATGCGGTTCTTCGGACGACTCCATGCGGAAAAGGGCTGGACCATGCAGCTCCATTTGGGCCCGCTGCGCAACACCAACACCCGGTTGCTCGGCCAGCTTGGACCGGACACGGGCTTTGATTCCATCGGCGACTATCCGCAGGGCGTGGCGCTGGCGGCTTTCCTGGACGCGCTGGATCGCGACCGGGCGCTGCCCCGGACGATTATCTACAACAGCAACCCGGCGGATAATTACCTCTTCGCCGCGATGCTCGGCAATTTCCCGGGCGACGGCCTGGCGGCCAAGGTCCAGATGGGTTCGGGCTGGTGGTTCCTGGACCAGAAGGAGGGGATGGAGTGGCAGCTCAACGCGCTGTCCAACCTGGGCCTGCTGTCCCGCTTCGTCGGCATGGTGACGGACTCGCGGTCGTTCATGTCTTACCCGCGGCATGAGTATTTCCGGCGGGTGCTCTGCAACCTGGTCGGCCGGGACGCCGAGAATGGAGAGCTGCCGAACGATCTGAAGCTGCTCGGCCCGATGGTTCGGGACATCTGCTTTGCCAACGCGCGGGAGTATCTCGCCATCCCGGATGTCGGATTGCCGCCCGGGACGAAGTCCCGCAAGCGCTGACGGCGTTACATCTGCTCGAGGGTCTCTATCCCGAGCACATCCAGCCCCTGCTTCAGGACGCGGGCCGTCAGGTCGCAGAGCCCCAGCCGGCTGGCGCGTTGTCCGGCCTCGGACTTGAGCACGGGACAATTCTCATAGAAGGCCGTGAACCGCCCCGCCAGCTCGTAAAGGTAGTTGCAGAGGAAGTTGGGGCGGTGATCCTCGGCAACCGCCTCCAGCACCAGGCCGAAGTTGAGCAGGTGCCGCGCGAGCGCCAGCTCCTCGGGGGCGCCCAGCTCCAGGGCGGCAGGCACAAAGCCCTCACCCACGCCGCCTTTGCGGAAGATACTGCGGATGCGGGCGTAGGCATACTGCAGGTAAGGGGCGGTATTGCCGTTCAAGGCCAGCATCTTGTCCCAGCTAAACACGTAGTCGCTTTGCCGGTTGGGCAGGAGATCGGCATACTTGAGCGCGCCCAGGCCCACGACACGCGCAACCTCGCGCCGGTCGGCTTCGGCCAGGTCCGGGTTCTTCTCGGACACAGCCTTGAACGCGCGCTCTTCGGCCTCGTCCAGCAGGTTGGCCAGCTTGACCGTGTCGCCTGAGCGAGTCTTGAACGGCTTGTTGTCCTCGCCCAGGATCGAGCCGAACCAGACATGGGCCAGCCGCATCCGGGCCTCCGGATGCCACCGCCGAAAGACCGCAAAGAGCTGCTGAAAGTGGAGCTGCTGCCGGGAGTCGGTGACGTAGATGATCTCGTCGGGGCGCCAGGTCTCGAGCCGATAAGCCAGGGTGGCGAGGTCGGTGCTGGTGTAGTTGAAGGCGCCGTCGCTCTTCTGCACCAGCGCCGGGTGCGACTTCAAGGCGGGGATGTCCTCGAAGAAGACCGCCAGGGCACCTTCGCTCTCGCGCGCGATGCCCCTGGCGCGCAGCTCCTGAACCAGCGGCTGCAGGCGCGGATGGTAGAAACTCTCGCCGAGGGTGTGGTCGAACCGCACGCCCAGCCGCCGGTAGATGGCATCAAACTGGACCTGCGACAGCGCGATCATCTCGCGCCAGATGCCGAGGTTCTCCGCGTCGCCGCCTTGCAGCTTGACCAGTTCCTGGCGCGCCGCTTCGAGCGCGGCGGGGCTGGCCTTGCACTCGGCGGCGGCCTGTTTGTAGAGGCGCTCCATTTCGGCAATCGGATCGGCCTTGAGCGCGGCGGAGTTCAGGTCGCGCTTCCAGGCCGTCAACAGCATCCCGAACTGGGTGCCCCAGTCGCCCAGGTGATTGTCCGTGACGACCTTGTGGCCCAGCAGCCGCAGCACGCGCGCCAGGGAATCGCCCAGAATGGTCGAGCGAATGTGACCGACGTGCATGGACTTGGCGACGTTGGGCGAGCTGAAATCCACCACCACCGTGCGCGGCTGCGCCGCGGGCTGGAAGAAAAGATGCTCGCCCCGCGCGGCGGACTGGAGCGTCTGCGCCAGGGCGGCGGGTTTAACGCGGAAATTGAGGAAGCCGGCACCGGCGATTTCCGCCTGCTCGCAGCAATCCCCAACGTCAAGCTGCGCAACCACGTCGGCCGCCAGTTGGCGGGGGTTGAGTTTCCGGGCCTTGGCCAGCGACATGAGGGCGTTGGTCTGGTAGTCGCCGAACTTCGGGTCCGGGCACGGACGGACCAGGACGGCAGACACATCCGCGTCCGGCAGAACGGTTTTCACCGCCGCCTGGAGACGTTGTTCGATGAATCGGAAAGGGAGCACGGGCTAAGGGAGTTGCACAGTTGCCGGGTTACAGGCTTGCCGGAAGGAGCGCTTTCCTATGAAACCATTCCGCCCTCCAGCGCAGCCAGGCGCCTACTTCTGCCCATGGCTGCGGATCACCTTGAGCATGGCGTCGCTGTCGGGCGCCTGTTCAAGGGCCTGGCGAAAGTCGGCTTTGTGCAGAAGCTTGGCGATGTTGGCCAGCGTGTGCAGATGCTTTTGGAACTGGCCCTGGGGCACAAGGAACAGCAGAACCAGGCTCACCGGCTGAGTATCCAGGGAATCGAAGTTCACCCCCTTCTTGGAACGCCCCAGCGAGCCGACCACCTCGGTGATCAGATCCGTCGAGGCATGGGGAATGCCGATGCCAAAGCCGATGCCGGTGCTCATGGACGACTCGCGCTTCTTGACCACGGCAATGATGGCCTCGCGGTGTTGCGGGCTGACCTTGCCAGTTGCCACCAGATTGTCTATCAGCTCATCAATCGCTTCCCAGCGGTTGGTGGCATGCAGATCAGTAATGATCTGCTCTCTGCTCAGAATGTCGCCAAGATCCATACGGCTCAATCCAATATATTCGAGCATTTCGCCTGAAGCGCCCGGATATTACAAGCGAGAATTCACAGCAACAAATAACACCGCAGGAAATAATTTTGCTGCACCGCCAACCCGAAGCGGCGGTTGCGCGCCCGCCCCGCGTCCCCGCCGCCGCCCCCGCCCCGGACGCGCTTGTAACATGGCTGCCTTGGCGGCACACCAGGCCCGAAGCGCCAGCGCCCCTGCCGCCCTGCCAGCCGCCCTTACGCCCAGAGCCTGCGGGCAGCCCCCACATGGCTCCCACATGGCTCGCACATGGCTTAATACACATTCTATTAAGCCATGTGGTAGCCAGGCGGGACGGGGGCAGCCGCGGGGCGGGCGCGGGGGGAACGTCACAGAACTTGCCGCAGCCGGGACAGGATCTCGCCTGTGCACTCCAGCCACCAGCCGAGCCCGGCGCCGGGGCCGACCTTGGGCACCAGCAGCGGGATTCCCACCAGCAACACGGCCACATTGCCCAGGAAGATAATGACCGCCGAAAACAAGTAGCCCTGGTCGCGGATATCCGATTGGTCGAACGTGAGGATGTGCCAGTTCAGGGTGACGTGAAAGGCATAGGCGGCGCCGAGCAGCAAATGGAACAAGGCCAGGTAATGCGCCCAATTCCAAAGCCAGTGCCCGGCGAGGAACCCCAGCACAACCAGCACGGCGTAGAGCGGGAAGAAGTAAGGAGCCAGCGCAATGGCGAAGTTGCTCTTGTTGACCACGACATGGCCCCCGCGGGCCGAAGCCCGGAACCGCTTCACTTTGCCCCCGAACAGCCAGGTCCACAGAACATGGGTGAACTCGTGCCCGAAGACATACAGCCGCATGGGCTTGGGCAGCAGCAGGTAGGTGATGACCCAGCAAGCGGCGCCGGCCAGGAATGGAACCCAGGTGGTGTCCGCGTCGCCGCTGGCCCGCAGGACCCTCCCCAAAGCGAAGACGGCGCCGGCGCACACCGGGAGCAACAGGATCGCTATGATGGTCTTGCACCATTTAGGCACGCCCGCAGTCTAACCCCAAGCGGAGCCGGATAAGAAGTCACTTTGCGCTTTGCAGCCCGGCACGGGCGCCTACCATGCGGCGATGACCGAGAGCGAAGTTCTGCAGATATTCCGTGAGAGCGGCGCGCTGCTGGAAGGGCATTTCGTGCTGCGCAGCGGGCTGCACAGCCGCCAGTTCTTTCAATGCGCGCTGGCTTTGCAGCAGATGCCCGTCGTCGAGAAGTTGGGGGGCGAACTGGCGCGAAAGGCCCGCTCGCTCGGGGCGGCCACGGTCGTCTCGCCGGCGATGGGCGGGCTGGTGCTGGGCCAGGAAGTGGCGCGGCAGCTTGGCCTGCGCTTCATCTTCGTCGAGAAGGAGCAAGGCAAGCTGGCGCTGCGGCGCGGCTTCCGGATTGCCCCCGGCGAGAAGATACTGGTCGTCGAAGATGTGGTCACCAAGGGGGGGCGTGTCCAGGAAACGCTGGACATTGCCCGCGCCCACCACGGACAAGTCGTCGGGGTGGCGGTGGCGGTGGATCGTTCGGGCGGGCAGGTGAGTTTCGGGGTGCCGATGCTTAGCCTGATCTCCTTGCAGGTGGAGACCTTCGAGCCGGACAAGCTGCCTCACGACCTGGCAGCCCTTCCCGCCGTTAAGCCTGGCAGCACGTAAACCGGCCCGTCCCAACGGCGCTTCCCCGGCGCCAACCCGGCCAACTGGGCACGGGGGGAGACCGGAACGGGTGCGTCATTTTCACGCAACTTGGAGTGAGAATCGTGCCTGACAACCGGCGAGGGTATGCAGGAAGCCCTGTTTCAGGCCAGAATTAGGGCTGGCACCGCTAATGCTCTTATCCGAAGCAGCTCGAACGAGTGGAAAGTCCACACGGATATGAGAACACTTTTGCGGAACACGGTAACCGGGCTTTACTTCCAGGGTCCCGATCAATGGACCAGCGATCCCGCCGTGGCACGTGACTTTAAGCTGATTGACCGGGCGCTCAAGTTTGTTGAGACCTGGAGGCTCCGGGATATGGAGCTGGCGTTTGCGTTCAGGAATGTTGGCCGCGTCACCAGGGTGCCGATCGAGAAGACAGCCGCCAGGTATTCGGAGAGTTGAGAGCGGCGGAGCCGGCTGAAGCCCGGCCCACCGACCCGCGCTCGTTTGCCCCAGGATCGGACTGTCCGCCGCGGGCCAGCCAGCAAATGGCTTTACCTGGGCCTGCTTTTTCCTAAAGTGCCTGTGTGGTCGCACTCGAAGCCAGCAGACTGTTCTGTGAGCTCAGCCCGCCGGAGTTGAGCGCGCTCCGCCGCCTCGCCCGGGAAGAGTCCTTTCCCGCCGGGAAGGAGATTTTCCGGGAGGGCGACAGCGGGGACGGCCTTTACATGGTGCGGGAGGGCCAGGTGGAAATCTCGGGTTCGGTGGATTCGGGGGCGCGTCTGGTCTTCTCGGAGGTTGGCCCGGGGGATGTGTTCGGCGAGATGGCAGTCGTCGAGAACAAGCCGCGCTCGGCCTCGGCGGTGGCGAAGGTGGATACCTCGGTCTATTTCATCCCCCGCGACGGGTTGCTGGCGCTGGTTGAGCGCTCGCCGGCGCTGGCGCTGGCGTTATTGCGGGAGGTCAGCCAACGGCTGCGGGAATTTAACCGGCAATACCTCCGTCAGGTGCTGCAGGCGGAGCGCCTGGCGGTCGTGGGCCGTTTCGCCCGATCCATCGTCCATGACCTGAAGAACCCGCTCAATATCATTGGCCTGACGGCCGAAGTAGCCGGCATGGAACGGTCCACGCTGGAAATGCGGCAGCAGGCCGCGGGGCATATCCGCCAGCAGGTCGAGCGCATCAGCGATCTGATCAGCGAGATTCTGGATTTCACCCAGGGCGAGCAATCGGACTTCGTGCTGGCGCCGACCAACTATGGGGCGTTCGTGACGCAGCTCCTGGAGGAACTCGGCCCGGAAGCCGGCTTGAAGTCCGTGACGCTCGAGCTGGAGAATCCGCCGCCGCCGCTCGAACTGCTCCTGCACCCCAAGCGGTTGCGCCGGGTCTTCTACAACCTCGTGCACAATGCGACCGACGCCATGCCGCAGGGGGGTAAGATCATATTTCGCTTTCAGGTCACCCCGGAGGAAGTGGTTACCGAGCTGGAAGACGGCGGACGGGGCATCGCGCCGGAAATGGCCGGGCAGTTGTTCCAAGTGTTTGCGACGCATGGCAAGGTGCACGGCACCGGCCTGGGCCTTTTCATCTGCAGAAGGATCGTTGCGGACCACCACGGCTGGATTGCGGCGCGCAACCAGCCGGGGCGCGGCGCGGTGTTTTCGTTCGGCCTGCCCCGTCGCCAGCCGGAGCGACCGGCGGCATGAGTCGCATGAGTTGCACGCTTACAGGAGTTGCTGGAAGCCCTGGCCCGGATGTTCCTCAAATCCTCGGACGCCGCGCGCGGGCGTTTTCCGCGGAGCCTAAGGAACATGCAGGCTGGACGGGCATCACGGTGTAGCCGGGCAGCGGGAGCGAACCCATGAATCGCATTCACCTGCTGTCGGAGCAAGTGGCCAATCAAATCGCCGCCGGCGAAGTGATCGAGCGCCCCGCCAGCGTGGTCAAAGAACTGGTCGAGAACGCCCTGGACGCGCAAGCCGCGCGGGTGGCGGTGGACATCCAGGCCGGCGGGCGCAGCCTGGTGCGCGTGGTGGATGACGGCTTCGGCATGAGCCGCGACGACGCCCTGCTCTGCCTGGAGCGCCACGCCACCAGCAAGATCCGCCGGGCCGAGGATCTCGCGGCCATTGCCACCCTGGGGTTCCGCGGCGAAGCCTTGCCCAGCATTGCCAGCGTAAGCCGGTTCACCCTCACCACGCGCGAGCGCGCCGGCGATTCGCCCGAGGGCACGCAAATCGTCATCAACGGCGGCAAGATTCTGGAGGTCAAAGCCGCGGGCAGCGCGCCGGGAACAACCGTCGAGGTGCGGCAGCTCTTCTTCAATCTGCCGGCGCGGCGGAAGTTCCTGCGCACCGAGGAAACGGAATCGGCCCACATCCAGCATTACCTGACCCTGGCGGCGCTGGCCCATCCCGAAGTGGCGTTCACCTTTCAGCGCGACGGGCGCGTGGTCTGGCAACTGCCTCCCGTCAAGACCGGAAACGACGACGACGCGCGCCTGGCCGCCCTCCGGGAACGCTTGCGCGCGCTCTACGGCGGCGAGCGGCAACTGCTGACGGTGGATTACGCGGCCGAGCTTGAGCCGCCTGACGAGCTGGAATCCGGAACTGCTCCTCCCGCGCGCCTCCCGCGCCCCCGCTCAATCCCCTTCCGCCTCTGGGGGTTTATTGGCGCGCCGGGCGTTTCCCGCTCCACCCGGGAAGACCAGCATCTCTTTGTCAACCGGCGGCCGATCGAGAGTCGCGGGCTGAACTTCGCGCTGCTCGAAGGTTACCACACGGCGCTCATGAAAGGGCGCTACCCCGTCGCCTGCCTTTTCCTGGAAATTGACCCGGCGGTCGTGGATGTGAACATCCACCCCGCCAAACGCGAGGTGAAGTTCCACCGGGAATCGGAGGTGCGGGGGCTGGTGGCGCAGGCGATACGGCAGACCCTGCTGGCTTTCCATTCCGGCACACCCGAATCCGCCACGCCCAAAGCCGCGGCGCAAGGCCCGCCAGACCCGGGGTTCACACCGGCCGTGGGGCAGCCGATCAAGACCGCTGAGCAATCTGCGCTGCCCAATTTCCCCGCGGCATTGAGGCCCGCGCCGACGCCGCCCCCGCAGCAGCCCCCCATGCGCATGGGCTTCGGCCCGGCGCCGCTCCCATCGGCCCCGGCCACTCACCCCGCGGCTCCTGAGCCTTCGGCAACGCCTGCAAATCACGCGATGCCTCCGCCGTCGCCGACGGAGCCGGTGCCCCTGCTCAAGGTTCCACTGCGGCTGGTCGGTGTGATCGGCCGGCTCTACCTGGTGCTTGAATCGGACCGGGGCCTGGTGCTGCTGGACCAACACGCGGCGCATGAGCGGATTCTATTCGAGCAGATGCTCAGCCGCCTGGAACAGCAGGACCAGGCGCCGTCCCAACGGTTGCTGCTGCCGGCAACGGTGGAACTGTCGGTGCGTGATGCCGGCTTCCTGCGGGAGCAGTTGTCGGTGCTCACGCGGCTGGGCGTCGGCCTGAGCGAGTTTGGCGAGCGCACTTTCCTGCTTGATGCGCTGCCTCCCTTCGTGAAGGCGCCCGACGCTCGCCGGTTTGTGGTCGAGCTGGTGGATGAGTTGAGAGCTGCCGGGCGGGAACTCAACGCCCTGCGGCTCGGCGAACACACCGTGGCCAAAACCGTCTGCCGCCATGCCGTGAAGGCCAACGACCCGCTCGCCGGGCGGGAATTGGAGAACCTGATCGAGGATTTGCGCCACTGCGCGATGCCTTACACCTGTCCGCACGGCCGGCCGACACTCATCGAAATGAACTTCCGCGAACTGGAAAAGAAGTTCGGTCGGACGCAGTAGCGCGGCGCGGGGGCAGGCGGGACGCGGGAGCCCGGCCGATTGCCGGGGCTCAGGAAGGCTCAGTGGCAGCAGGAACAACCCGCGTTAATTCCTCCGTGCCAGGAGTTCCTGGCTTGGCAGGTAGCTGCCATTCCCGTAGTGGCAAGCTGCTACCTCCGTAGTACCTCCGTTCATCCTCCGTCCCTCCTCCGATTGGCAATCGGAGGAAGAACGGAGGATGAACGGAGGAACCACGGAGGTACCAGCAGGGGACTACTACCGAAGGAGAGAGTATGGTGAAGGGGAATTAGACGTCGTTTCCGACGGGTCAGAATGCTCGAGGCCCCAGCCCGCGGCACTCTGCGTCCTCCCGGAACCAAACAACCCTGGGATTCCAGCCGACTCGCAGCCCCCGTCACCCGGACCGCGCGGGCGGCTCAACTCGGATTCGCCGGCGGGGTTTCGGGCGGCAGCGGCGAGACGGGCTGGACTTCTTCGATCTTGGCGTTCTTCTCGAGGAACTCAATGACCTTCTCGTTCATGATCTGGTCGTAGACCTCGATCAGGCCGTTGCGCTTCCGCAGGTCCTTGAGGAATTTGCCTGAGGGAATCTGGTAGAGCCTGGCCATGTATTCAATGCGGTAGGCAATTTCCTTCTCGGAGACTTTTATGTCTTCCTTCTCGGCAATCTTCTGCATCAGGAACTGGAACTTGACCCGCTCTTTGGCGTTCTTGGTGGCGGCCGTGTAGATCTGATCTTTCTGCTGCTCGATCACCTGCCGCGAGACGCCGCGCTTGGCGTTTTCCTGCACCAGGTCATAAACCACGTTGCGCGTTTCATGGGCGACCGCCGTTTCGGGCAAATCAAAAGCGACGCGGCCCAGCAGGGCGCGCAGCAGCTCGTCCCGCATGGCCTTATCCAGTTTGTACTTCAGCTCGTTCTCCAGGTCCCGGCGCACGCCTTCTTTGAGCTTCTCCAGGCTCTCAGCCCCGTAGGCTTTGGCCATCTCCTCATCCATCGGCGGTATGACCTTCACTCTGACCTCGACCACCTCCACCTCGTAAACGCCCTTCTTGCCGGCGAGTTGGGGCGTCACAAAATCCGCCGGGAAGTCCACCGTAACCGTGCGTTTGTCGCCCGCTTTGGCTCCAATGAGCTGGTCGGCGAAGCCGGGAATGAAAGAATCCGGCTTGGCTTCCACCCAGAAGTTCTTTTGCTCGGTCAGCCCTTTGGCGACAGGCGCGATTTCAGTAATCGGCTTGCCGTCGCAGGTGCCCGTGTAATTCACCACGGCGACGTCGCCGGTCTCGACCGGCCGTTGGACAGGATCGAACGTCGCCCGCTGCTCCCGCAGCAGGTTGAGCGCCTGCTCGATGTCCGCTTCGGTGACGCTGCGCGCTTCACGCTTGACCGGCAGGCCCTTGTATTCGGGCAACTCAAACTCCGGCGCGGTCTCGACGGTGGCAGCGAACTGCAACGCCTGGCCGCGGCCGAACTGAATCTCTTCAATGTCGGGCCGGCCCAACACATCCAGTTTCTGCTCCTCGGCCGCCTGCTTGAAGGACTCCGAGATAAGCTTTCGTTTCGTTTCCTCCGCGATTTCCTTCTCGTAGAGTCGCAGCACCATTTCGCGTGGCGCTTTGCCGGGCCGAAATCCCGGCAGTTTGGCCTCGCGCCGAAAATCCTTGCCCACGGCGTCGAAGGCTTCATCCACCTTCTCCGCCTCGACTTCTACCCGCATCAGCTTTTTGCACGGAGCTAAATTCTGCACTGTCACGTTCACAAGGAAACCCTTTCATTTGTCGCCGAGGAAGCCCTGCAAGCAGGAGTTGTTGAGTGTTCGCCGCTCAGCGAGCCAGCCAAGTTAGGCTAGTGCTCTGCGCAGGTCAAGCGCGGCGATTGTCGCGATTGGCGTCCGATTTGACTCAAAAAGATTGTTACCCGGGCGAGGAGAAAATGGTCGAGTAAGC
>DAOPPX010000064.1:0-30511 GCA_035358715.1 Verrucomicrobiota bacterium | reverse complement strand
CTGACAACTGCGGTCGGTTCAACTCCATCATGGACGCCTCTCTACTCTACCGGGAGCCCAACTGCATAGACACGGGTGAAGTTGTTGGCGGCAAAAAGGGCGGCCCGGCTTTTACACCGGGCCGCCCCAACCCAACCCAACTAGGAGAGGCGGATAGCAGCCGTTTCCGGTTACTACCCGAACCATGAAGGTGCAGGTAACCACCCCGCACCGGGGTCAATTAATTGCATAGCTCGTGCCAGAGCGCAAGCGGAAGTTTGCGAAATTTTGCGGCGCTGCTGCGCGGCACGAAAGAAGTGGCCGGCCGCCAGAACAGCGCCCACGGAGGCGCGCCGGCGCCACCAGTGTGCAAAGTTCGGGCTATCGGACCGGCGCAGGCCTAGCGCTCGCGGGGGGCGGCTCGCGGCAAGGGCGGCCGGATTGGAAGAGTTCCAGCAACTGACGGCTCTCTTCAGCGACCTTGGCTTGCCCCGCCGCCTGCGCCAGGGTCCGCGCTTGCTGGGCCGCTTCGATTGCTTCCTTGAACCGGCCGGCTTCGGCATAGGCTGCAGCCAGGGTGTTGACCAGGGCTGAATTCTGGCGGCTGGTCAACGCGCAGGCCCGCTCGGCAAAGCGAACGGCGCGCGCGCCGTCTCGGTCTTCCGCCGTCTGGCTGGTGGCCAGCAACCAGGCCAGGTCGTTCAAGGCGTCGAGGACCGGCTCGCGGACGGGACTGTTCGGCGCCTCGAGATGCTCGCGGGGGCAAGTGCGGAGGAACTCTTCGAGGTGGAAAGCGGCATCCTTGAGGCGGCCCAACTGCGGCAGGATCAGGCCAAGCCCAAGATGCGGCTGGAACAGGTCCGGATCCAGGCGAATGGCATCCTGGTATTGCCTGATCGCCTCGTCGGTCCGCCCTTTGCGAACCAGGGCGATGCCGAGGTTGCAGTGGGCCTGCGCGTCATCCGGTTTCAAGCGGACGGCTTCCTGGAATTGCCTGATCGCCTCGTCGGTTTGGCCTTTCTCGTAAAGGGCGTTACCCAGGTTGTAGTGGGCTGCGGCGTTGCCGGATTTCAGGCGAATGGCCTCCCGGTAATGCCTGATTGCGTCGTCGGTCCGGCCTTTCCGGCCCAGGGCGATGCCGAGGTCGCCATGCGTCTCGGCGTCATCCGGTCTCAGACCAATAGCCGCCTCGAACTGGTGGATCGCCTCGTCGGTTTGGCCCTGGTCGGCGAGTATCTTGCCCAGGTTGCGGCGCGCCTCGGCGTAGTCGGCTTGCAGGCGAACGGCTTGCTCGAACCGCCGCCTCGCTTCATTGGTCTGGCCCTGGCTGGCCAGGACCACGCCGAGGTTGTTATGGGCGTGGGCGTTATCCGGTTGCAGGCGGAGAGATTGCTCGTATTGGCGGATCGCCTCGTCCGGTTGTCCCTGCTTGAAGAGAACGAGCCCGAGGTTGTTGAGCACGCCTGGGTCATCCGGTCGCAGGCGCAGGGCCTGCTGGTATTGGCGGATTGCCTCGTCCATTTGCCCCTTCTCACCGAGGGCGTCGCCGAGCGCCTTATGGGCGACGTAATTGTCCCTGGTGGCGGCGACCACCTGTCGGAACAAGGTCTCGCTGTCCTGCCAATGCCTGAGTTGTTGGCGCGTCAGCGTCAGGCAGAAGATGATCGCCGCGGAAGCCGCCGCCGCCAAAACCATCACAGCGCCTTGCCAGCGACGGGAAAGCTCGTGCGCGCCCCAGACCGCCGCGACCAGCACCCCCAGCGTCGGGATGTAAGTGTAGCGATCCGCCATCGCCTGCCCGCCCACTTGCACCAGCCCGATCATGGGCACGAGGGTTCCGACAAACCACAGCCATCCCATCAACAGGAAGGGCGACCGCCGCCTCCGCGCGAAAGCCAGTACCGAAATCGCCAGCAGCAGCCCGCCCGCCCCCAGCACCGTCCCGAGCGGCCAATGCCCGGGGTACGGATAGAACACGGCCAGGTCGGTTGGCCAGAACTGCTTCCCCAGGTAGCGGCAATACGAAACCAGGGCATTCCCGAAGCGCGCGCCGAGTGGGAAGTTGCCGGCCCCTGGCATAGCGCCCCGCTGCACCGCGTAGGTCACGACGCTGATCGCCGCCGCCAGAACGAAGAACGGGATTTTCTCCCCAATCAGCCTCCGCCAGGGCACGGCCCCGCCCAGGGCGGCGCCCGCCGCTCCGGGTTCCGCATCCTGCCTTCCGCACGACGCAATTCTTTTGAGCGGCCAGTAGTCCAGCAGCAACAGGACGAACGGCCATGTCACCAGCGTCGCCTTGGACATGAGCCCCAGGGCGAAGCAGCAGAGGGAGAGAAGATAGAAGGAAGAAGGAAGAATGCAGAATGAAGAACTGGATTGGCTGGCACGCGCCGGGCCGTTTTCCAGTTTCATTCGGTCTTCTGCCTTCTGCGTTCTGAATTCTCCCTGGGCGCAGCGGGCATAGAAGATAAGCGTCAGGAGGCCGAAGCAGCCGCTGAGCACATCCTTGCGTTCCGCCACCCAGGCAACCGATTCGACGCGCAGCGGGTGAAAGGCGAACAACGCCGCCACCAACAGACTCCGCCATCGCGCCCCGGTCATCTGGTGCAGCCAGACAAAGACCAGCATTGCGTTGAGGCCGTGAAGCAGCACGCTGGTCAAATGGTGTCCCCGGGGCGCCAAACCGAACAATTGACCGTCCAGCATGTGGGACAGGACGGTTACGGGGTGCCAGTTGCAGAGCAGCGGGTGCCGGAAAGCCCATTTCACGCCCTCCCAGGTCAATCCGCCCCGAACCTGCGGATTCTCAGTGACATAGCGGGAATCATCGTAGCTGATGAAGTCATGGCCCGTGGCCGGCCAGTAGAGCGCAATGGTCACCAGCGCCAGGGCGGCGGCCAGCAGCCACGCCGGGAAACGCACCCGCGCGATGCCAGAGGGGGATGCCGTCATCGGTGCAGGTTGGGTTTCGTCGCTGGTCTGCGCATAAGCCATCCCTGACTGTTGCTCAGCCGCACGAAATCCGGAACTTTAGCATGGCCGCCTTTTAGCGGGAAGAAAGGTGCGCCGACAAGTCTTTTCCTGAGATGGCGAGCGTCCTCGCGAGGCCTGGTGCCCTCAGCGTTGGAGGTGTTAGGGCGCGCGGGGACGCCCGCCCTCCCGGTTGAGGGGATTGCACAACGCACCCCGCGAAAGACGCGCCGCAACGAGGCCGCCGCGGAGGGCTTGCCCTGGGCCGGGGTATGTCTGTTATGCTTTCCGCACGCAAGACCTTATGAATGCAAACATTGATGAGAAACTCGGGTTCATGTTCGGTCGGAGAAGCATCCGCGTCTATACGGACGCGCCGGTGAGCGAGGCGGCGGTGCAGAAACTCCTGGAAGCCGCCATGGCCGCGCCTTCGGCGGCGGCGAAGGATCCCTGGCGGTTTGTCGTGGTCCGCGACCGCGGCACACTCTCGAAGATCGCCGAGGCCCTGCCCAACGGGCGGATGATTGCCAAGGCCGCGCTGGGCATCGTCGTTTGCGGGGAAGTGCCGGCCGCGCACGACCAGCAAGTGGGCTACCTGGTGCAGGATTGCTCGGCGGCCATCGAGAACCTGCTGCTGTGCGCGCACATCCTCGGTCTGGGCGCCTGCTGGCTGGGCGTGTACCCCCGCGAGCAACGAATGGACGCCCTCAGGAATATCCTCGCCCTCCCGACGCCGGTAATCCCGGTAGGCTGCATTTCGATCGGTTGCCCGGCCGAAACCAAGCCGCCCCGCACCCGTTTCGAGCAGGACTACGTCCACTTCGAGAAGTGGTGAGGAGCAGGCGTTCGTGCTATTGCCGGGGTTTGGCTCCTACGCCGCCTGGCTCCGCGCCCAGTCCCTGCCCAACTCGCGCAGCGTTTCAGCCTGGAGTGACCGTTCCAGCAGGGGAAACACATTCCGCTCTTCGCCGCGGAAGTGCTCGCGCGTGGTTGCGAGCGCGGTCCTGAGGAGGCGGCGGGCTTCGGCGCAGGTCCCGGCCTTGTGCACCTTGCGCAGGCGTTCGTCAATTTCATGGTGCTCCTGGTGCATGCGTTTGAGCTCGCCGTTCTGTTCGAGGATATGGTCCAGGGCCAGGTAGGCCACGTCGGTCTCCGTCCGGGCGTGCCCCTCCAGCAATCCCTCCACAATGTCGGCCATGGTGCGGACCTCGGCTGGCGTGGTCAGGCTGGGCAGAGCCCGCTCGATCTGGTCAAACACCCTGAGGAAAATGGCATGTTCGGCGCGCAGTGTGTCTGTGATTCTCATGTTGGACATTATTATAACTGAAATCAGGCTGGAGCGCAACCGGGAAGTTGCCGGTGCCGTGGAAGCGGGGCGGGCCGAGTGTCGCTTGTTACCGCAGTAACACGTTTTGTGGACCTATACAGGGTGGAATGAGAATGGAAGACGCAAGGGGCGTCCGACAGCGGACAGTTGAAACGCCGCGCCGGTACTGAGACACTGGCCGGGCTTACGAGTATGCATATACCGGACGGTTTCATTGACGGGAAGACGGCTGCCGCCACCGTGCTGCTTTCGGCGGCGGGGGTGGGGCTGGCGATGCGCCAGGTGCGGCTGCGGCTGCCGGCGCGGCGCGTGCCATTGCTGGGGCTGGCGGCGGCGTTCCTGTTTGCGGCGCAGATGGTGAACTTCCCGGTGGCGGGGGGGACATCGGGACATCTGATGGGCGGCGTGCTGGCGGCGGCGCTGCTGGGCCCAAGCGCGGCAGTTGCGGTGCTGACGACGGTGTTGATCGTGCAGTGTTTCCTGTTCGCGGACGGCGGGGTGCTGGCGCTGGGTGCCAATGTATTCAACATGGCGATCGTGGGAGGCGCGGGGGGCTATGCGATTTATTGCGGGGTGCGGCGCTGGTTGCCGGGCACGCGCGGACAGGTGGCTGCGGTGGCGTTTGCGGGGTGGTGTTCGACGGTGCTGGCGGCGGTTTGCTGCGCCGGGCAGCTCGCGTGGTCGGGAACGGTCGGGTGGCCGGTGGCGTTTACCGCGATGACGAGCGTGCACATGGTGATCGGGGCGGGCGAGGGGCTGATCAGCGCGCTGGTGCTGCTGGCCATTCAGCGCGCGCGGCCCGAGCTGGCCAATGAGCTTGGCGGGGCCGAGCCGCCCCGGCGCGGGGATGAACTGGTGCGTTATGGGTTGCTGGCGGCGCTGGGACTGGCGCTTTTTGTGGCGCCGTTCGCGTGTCCGTGGCCGGACGGGCTGGAGTCGGTGGCGGCCAGGCTGGGTTTCGAGCACAGCGCCGCCCCGCCGGCGGTGCCGGCGCCGGCGGCCGATTACCAGGCGCCCGGAGTGCGTTGGGCGGTCGGGGCGACGGCGCTGGCCGGGGCGGCGGGAACGGTGGTGGTTTTCGGGCTGGCGTGGCTGCTGGCGCGGTTGCTGGTGCCCAAACCGGACGAGAAGGCGCATCCCGCCAAGCCATGATTGACCACTGGATCGGCCATCATCACAGCGGCGGGGACAGCGTGGTTTCGCGACTGCCTGCCGGGCTCAAGCTGGGCATGGGTTTGGTGATCATCGTGGGGACGGTGCTGGCGCCGCCGGGGGCGATGGGTTGGTACGTGGCGATGGCGGTGGTGCTGGCAGCGAGCGTGATTCTCGGCCGGATGCCGGTGTGGTTTCTGCTGAAGCGGCTGGCCTGGTTGTCGCCGTTTGTCCTGGGCGTGGCTGTGGTGAACGCGTTCCAGCCCGGCGCGCGCGGGAGCTGGCAAACGGTGGCTGTCAAGAGCACGATTTGCCTGCTGACGGTCATCCTTATGTCGAACACGACTCCCTTCAGCCGGGTTCTGCGTGTTCTGCGGGCGGTGCGCGTGCCCGGCCTGCTGATCACGACGATGGCCCTCATGCACCGGTATCTCTTTGTGCTGGTGGAGGAGGCGGAGCGGATGCGCCGGGCCCGGGCCAGCCGGACGTTCACGCGCCCGCGCCGTTTCCGCTGGCACCTGTCGTCCACTGTGGTGGGCCAGCTTTTCGTGCGCGCCTCGGAACGGGCAGAACGCATCTACGACGCGATGTGCGCCCGGGGTTGGAAATGAGCGCGGCCATTGAAGTCATCGGCCTGAGTTACCGTTACCACGACGGCACGGAGGCGTTGCGGGGGGTGAGCTTCGCGGTGGCGCCCGGAGAATGCGTCGGGCTGCTGGGGCCAAATGGCTCGGGCAAATCCACTCTGCTGCTGCACCTGAACGGACTTTTGCCGGAGCGTCTCGGGGTTAACGGGACCGTGCGCATCCTGGGCCAGCCTGTCGGGCCGGGTAACGTCGAGACCGTGCGCCGTCAGGTTGGCCTGGTGTTCCAGGACCCGGACGACCAACTGTTCTGCCCGAACGTAGGGGAGGATGTGGCGTTTGGCCCGCAGCAATTGGGGCTCGGCGAGGCCGAGGTGAAGGCGCGGGTGGAACGGGCGCTGGCGCAAACGGGGCTGGCGGGTTTCGGCCACCGCGCCACGCATCACTTGAGCCACGGCGAGAAACGCCGCGCATGCCTGGCGGGGGTGCTGGCGTGCGAGCCGAGCGTGCTGGTGCTGGACGAGCCCACCAGCGACCTGGACCCGCGCGGCCGGCGCGAGTTCAAGGCGCTGCTCAGAGGCATAGCGGCAACCAAGCTCATAGCGACGCATGACCTGGAGTTGGTGGTGGAGCTGTGCTCGCGGGCCATCGTGCTCGACCATGGCGCGGTGGTGGCGGACGGGCCGGCGATGGAGCTGCTCAATGACGAGAAGCTGATGCTGGCGCATGGATTGGAACGGCCGCATATCCTGCGGCATAGACACCCGCACTGAGAAGCGGGCGGAAGCAGGAGCCTCTTTCAGCTTGCCAGGGAGCCCCCGGCGTTGGCACTTTCCGACATGCCAGCGACCAAAGAGTCCGACAACCTCGATGCCCGGTTCTACAAGGCGGCAGACGCCTTCTTCGCCGCCTACGGCAATCTCGGGCTGACCTATGACGATGTAACGCTGGCGACTATGTACTCGGAGATTCTGCCCCGGGACACGCAACTCAACACTTTGCTGGCAGAGGGATTGGAGCTGAACATCCCGGTCATCTCGGCGGACATGGACACAGTGAGCGAGTCGCGCATGGCAATCGCGATGGCGCTCAACGGCGGTCTCGGGCTGATCCACTACAATATGCCCGAGCGGCAGCAGCTTTCCGAAGTCAGCCGCGTGAAGAACCACGTGCATGGGCTGATTCAGGAGCCGATCAAGGTGTCGCCGGAGCAACAGATCGGGGAGGTGGTGGAGTTGATCGCCAAGAGGCGGTTTGCCTTCAGCACCTTCCCGGTAGTTGACGACCAGGGCAAACTGGTCGGCCTGTTGTCCGGCAGCGTCGTAAAGCAGCGCTACGCCCGGCGCGGCGTCGCGGAGCTGCTGACGCCGCGGAGCCAGGTTCACACCCTCGGCAAGAGGGAGCTTGGCCGTGATCCCATTGCCAAGGCCGACAAGTTCTTCGCCGACCATCCCGGCATCCACAAGCTGCTGGTGGTGGACGAGCGCGACCACCTGCAAGGGCTGTTCACCCTGAGCGACGTGGAGCGGATCACCCAGGAGCGGAACGCGCAGTTCAAGCCGGCGCGCGACGCGCGTTTCCGCCTGATCTGCGGGGCGGCGGTATCAGCGACCCGGAACGCTTTCGGCGAGCTGGACCGCGATCGCATCCTGGCGCACGTGGGCGCCCTGGTGGAGCGGGGGCTGGACGTGGTGGCCGTCTCGACCGCGCACGGCCACAGCCGCGGCGTGGGCGACGCAGTGCAGATGCTGCGCGACGCTTTCCCCAAGCTGCCGATCATCGCGGGCAACGTGACCAGCGCCGCGGGGGTGGAGTTTCTTGCCGGCTGCGGCGCGAACGCGATCAAAGTGGGGCAGGGTCCGGGCTCGATTTGCACCACACGCATCGTCGCCGGGGTCGGCATTCCACAGATGACGGCGCTGTACCTGGCGTCGCGGGCGGCGCAGCAAAAGCGGGTCGCGATCCTGGCCGACGGCGGCATTACCAAGTCGGGGGATATTGTGAAGGCGCTGACGCTGGCTCATGCGGTCATCTGCGGCGGGGTGTTGGCCGGCTGTTCGGAAACGCCCGGCGAGGTGATGGAAATCGGCGGCAAGCTTTACAAGCAGTATCGCGGCATGGGTAGTTGGGCGGCGATGAAGGCCGGGGCGGCGGCGCGGTATGGTCACACGTCGGATCCGACCCGCAAAGTCGCGCCGGAGGGTATCGAAGCGCTAAAGGAAGTCAGCGGCTCGATTGACCGCGTCCTCGCGCAACTGATCGGCGGCATTCAATCCGGCATGGGCTACCTCGGCGCGGCCAATCTTGCCCAGCTCCGGGAAAAGGCCCGCTATATCGGCGTCAGCCCCGCCGGCCAGCGCGAGGCCGCGCCGCATGACGTCGTGGAGCTAAAGACGGGAAGCTGAGTCAAAGCGGGCGTTTAGAACCGAATCGCTTCGTTCATCTGTCCGCACTGGGAGCAACGCGAGCGGTCCACGTCCGGGTCATCGGTGTAAACGTAGCCGCACCGGCCGCAGCGGAAGATGCGGTCCTCGCTGCCGGTCGGCTCAAAGCGCCGCCGGCGAATCTCGGAGTAGATGCCGGCGCCGGCCAGACCGGCCAGGAGGACTACCACGTAGGTGAGGATCAGGTGGGGGATGGACATGGTCAATCCGCGCTCAGGAGGCAGGTCACGGCTGTGGGCTGGCCGCCGGGGTGTTGGTGGGCGGGAGCGGCAGGGTGTGCCAGAGAAAGACCATTCTGCCCCAGCTCAAATTCGCCGTAGGAGCCGGCGCGAGGTCGGACGGGGGACGGCTGAGCGGCTCGAAGCGCGCGGTCCTGGCTTGATTCAAGGCATGCTGGTCAGCCTCGTGGGAACCGCTGCCCGCCAGCAATGTAACGGAACGCGGCATCCCCTCGGCGTCCACGAGGAGCTGCACGACGCTGTTGGTCAGGATGTCGTAATTGGTCCAGGAGCGCAAATCCAGCGGTGCAAGCAGCCGCCGCTGGGCCAGGGCGCCTTGCAGTTGCACGGTGGATTGGCCGGTCCCAAGCGGCTGCGGAGCAGGTTCTGGGAGAACCGACCGGGGCTCCGGCCTGGCAAGCGCAAAGAGCGGCGCGAAGTGGTTGGTCTCGGCTAGCCGGCTGAAGGCAGCGCCGAGTTGGCCAACGACCGGCGCGGGAGGCCTGGCCGGCTCGGGCCACGTGAAGGCGTGGGCGGCAGGGTGCGGGGCTTTGAGCCAGGCCGGCGCGGGAACCGCCTGCGGCTGCGGCAGGACGAACAAGGTCGGATCGCGCAGCGCCAGCAGTTCGGCGGCAGCACCTCCGGCAAGCCTCAGCGTGAACCCGGGCCCGGCCGGGTGGGGTCGAATCGGCGAGGTCTCGCCCAGCCAGAAGATCAAGGCGAGCTGGACCGCGAATACCAGCGCGACTACGCCCCACCAGCGGCGGCGCGACCAGGACCCTGATCCAGCCGGCATGGGCGTCATGGTGAGGAACGGGGGGGAGGGGGAGCGTAAGGACTGGGCAACGTGGCGAGCAGGGCTTCGGCAATGCCGGCATCGCGCGCCAGGAGCGCCAACCGCAAGCACATCCCGTAGCTAACCGCCTTGTCGGCTTGCACAACCAGCGTCAGCGGTTCGCCGGATTTCTGCACCGCGGCCTGCAGCCTGCGCTTCAGCTCGCCTTCCTGAATCCACTGGTTCTCGTAATAGAGCCGCCCGTCGGCATCCAGGGCGACGGATACGGATGGCTTATCGGTGCCCGGCAAACCATCAGCCCGTGGAAGTTGCAGTTCCAGACGCGCCCCGGGCGTATAGACCAGCGTCCCCAGCATCACAAACATCACCAGCAGAAAGAACACCGCCGCAAAGGGCGCGGCGTCGAGTTGACGCCGGAAAATGGTGGCATTGCGGGGGAACTTCATGACTCCGGCGGCGCCTTGATGTCTTCGGTGACGATGCGCACGATCTCGGTCGCGGAACGTTCCATGTCCAGCACGATGGAATTGACGCGGCTCACCAGGTAGTTGTAGGCGGCATGCGCGGGGATGGACACCGCCAGGCCCGCCGCCGCGCAGACCAACGCCTGCCAGATCCCGCTGGAAAGCTGGCCAATATGCGCGTTGAGACCGGATTCCTGCATCCGGCTAAACGTATGGATGAAGCCCAGCATGGTGCCCAGCAAACCTATCAACGGCGAAAGCTGCGCAATCGTCGCGAGCAGGCTCAGTTTCCGCTCCAGCCGCGGCACTTCTGCCGAGCCGGCTTCCTCCAGCGCCTCGCGCACGCGCTCCCGGCCCTGGTCACGATTCACGATGGCAGTCTTGACCAGCCGTGCGATGGGCCCGGGCGTGGCGTCGCAAATGGACAACGCCTCGACCAGGTTGTTGCGCTTCAGGACGGTGCGGATGCCGTTGAGGAATTCGGTCGAGTTGATCTGCGCGCGGTGGCAATGCAGAAACCGCTCGATGAACACCGCCACCGCTACCGCGCTGATGATCAGGAGCAGCCACAACACCGGGCCGCCGTGGGACAACATTACCGGCAACGTTAGCATGGCTCCCTTTATACGTGCCGGGCAGGCAGGTTCAAAGGCCAAAGTTGGCTCTGCTCCGCGTTGTTTCGTCTTGCTTCCCGCCCACGCCCGTCAAATCCTCCCGGCATGGAACAACCAGACCAGCTTCGCGCGCTCTTCCAGATGCAGAAAGCGTTGAACGAGCGTATTGGCGTCCGCACCGAGTGCATGAACACCGAGGAGAAGACCAGGTGGCTGCTCAATTATTGCCGGGCCATGTCCCAGGAGATTGCCGAACTGACCGACAGCGTGCCGTGGAAATGGTGGGCCAAATACCAGAAGTTTGACGAGCAGAACGCTCGGGTCGAGGTCGTTGACCTGTTCCATTTTCTCATCAGCCTGGCCCAGGTGCTGGGAATGAGCGCGGATGACGTGTTCCAGACTTACGTCCGCAAGAATGAAGTGAATTTCAAGCGGCAGGACGCCGGCTATACGGTCAAGGACGAGCATGACTCGAAGCACATTTGATCCGGGCCCTTCCCAACTCCTGCCGAAGGCCGGCAATCACCCCCTCATCCCATGAACAAACCTATCCCGGAAATCCACGCGGAATGCGCCGCCCCTGTCCCGCGGCGCTGGCGCAAGGAAGTCGAGCGGGTCTTGATCACCGACGCCCAGATCGCCCGCCGCATTCAGGCCCTGTCGAGAGATATTACGCGCGATTTTGACGGCCGTGAAATGGTGGTTGTTTCGCTGCTCAACGGGACGGTGATGTTCCTCGCTGATCTGATTCGGAGCCTCTCGCTTCCTTTGCGACTCGACTTCATCGGCGTCTCCAGCTACGGCGCGGGCACCGAATCAGGCGACCTGGTCTTCACCAAGGAATTGCGGCTGAGCGTGCGCGGGCGCGACGTGTTGCTGGTAGATGATATTCTCGACACCGGCAAAACGCTCTACCGTGTGCTGGGCAAGCTCCGCGTCCTCAAGCCGCGCCGTATCAGAACATGCGTCCTGCTGAACAAAGCTGCCCGCCGCGTCGAACCCGTCGAGGCGGATTACGTTGGCTTTGAGATTCCCGATTACTTTGTGGTGGGCTACGGGCTGGACTTCGCGGAGCGGTATCGCAACCTGCCGTTTGTCGGTGTCTTGCACCCGCACGTTTACAAGAAAGGCTGCCAGCGGATTAATCCTGCTAAGCCCGGAAAGGCCCGCGCGCGGGTCCGGGCGTGACTGCCGCGCCGGATTCAAGAGGTTGTTTCGGTTGAAGAGACCAGTGGCGAGAGCCCAGCCAGGCCCTTGACCACCTGCCGGTTTTCTCTCTTCTGCACCATCCAGTTCCTCATGTCGGGCTTGGGATTCCGGTCGAGGAGATGGTGGGCGCTGAGGGACTCGAACCCCCGACCTACTCGGTGTAAACGAGACGCGCTAACCACTGCGCCAAGCGCCCAATGTCCACCAGCAGACTATGAGACATTACCGGGTGCGGGCAACGCGAAAAGCGAGCCGGTCAAGCTTGTCCGGTAAAGGCGGCCAGTGCCTGGTGAAGGGCGGCGACCATGCGGCGGGCTTCGGCGGGGGTGGTGCAGAAGGGGGGCATGAGGACGATCACATTGCCAACAGGGCGCGTTATCACGCCGAGCCGGACCAGTGTCTCGCACACGCGGATGCCGGCACGCTCGCGTAGATCAAAGGGCTCGCGCGTGCGCCAGTCCCGGACCAACTCGATGCCGGCCATCAAGCCGACCTGCCGAATGTCGCCAACGTTGGGGTGGCGCCACAGGGTATTGAGTTCCTCGCGGAGGGTTTGGGCCAGCCGGCGGCGAGCGCGAATAGAGGCGGCAGAGCGCAGGATTTCCAGGCTGGCGAGGCCGGCCGCCGCCCCGAGTTGGTTGGCGGTGAAGCTGTGGCCGTGGAAGAAGGTCTTGAAGTCGTGGTATTCGCCAAGGAAGGCGTCAAAGACTGTCTGGGTGGCAAGCGTTGCGGCCATTGGCAGGTAGCCGCCAGTCAAGCCTTTGGCGAGGGCCATGAAGTCCGGTTGCACTCCTTCGTGGTGGCAGGCGAACAACGGGAGGGCGAGCGTCCTCGCGAGCCCTGGCTTCTGAAGATGTATCGGCTTGCGGGGACGCTCACCTGTCCTCGGGGAGGTGCGGCCGAAGCCAGTCATTACCTCGTCTGCGATCAGCAGAGCGCCGTGAGCGCGCGCGATCCCGGCAGCGCGGCCCAACCAGCCCGCCGGTTGCGGGATCATGCCCGCGGCGCCTTGCATCAACGGCTCAAACACGAATGCGGCGTAGGGATTGCCCCGTTTGGCCTGGGCCGCGAACTTGCGCTCCAGCACGCCGAGGCATTCCCAATTGCACTTGCGGTAATCACGGGCGTCGGCGCGCTCGGGCCGGGCGAGGTTGTAGCGGCACCGGTAGCAGTAAGGCGCCATGACCTTGTCGGTCTTGAAGAGCAGCCCGGAGTAAGCCTTGTGAAACAAGTCAATGTGACCAAGAGAAACCGCCCCGACGGTGTCGCCATGGTAAGCCGCGTCCAGCGCCAGGAATCTCGGCTTCGAGCTGCGGCCCGTGCGGCGCGAGAATTCGTACGCAAGCTTGAGGGCGACTTCCATTGCGGTCGAGCCGTCGTCGGAGAAGAAGACTTTGCGCAGCGCGGTTCTCGCGGCGTGCCTCATCCCCGGCTCCCGGGTCGGAGGGGCGGCAAGCTGGACCAGCTTCGCCGCCAGCAGCGAGGCCGGCTCATTGCCGAGGCCCAGGGCCGAGCTGTGGGCGATCTTGCCTAGTTGGCGACGGATGGCGGCGTTGATCCTGGGGTGGCTGTGCCCGTGCAGGTTGGTCCAGATGGAGGCGTTGGCATCAAGGTAATCATGCCCGCGCGCATCGCGCAGCCGCGCCCCCTGGCCGCGCACGATCATGATGGGCTCGCGCCGGAGCCAGTCGCGCATCTGCGTAAACGGGTGCCATACGTAACGGTGGTCGAGCCTGGCCAAAGGATGCATGGGAGCAGTGTCTAACGTCCAAAGTCTAAAGTCTAACGTCGAGTGACCGGAGCGCAGCCCGCAGTTGGTCGAGATCTGCTTGCGTATGGGCAGCGGTCACGGTCAGGCGGAGGCGCGCGGCGCCGCGCGCGACCGTCGGATAGCGGATGGCCGGGATGAAGATACCCTGTTCGCGCAGCGCGGCCGCCGCCGCGACCGCTTTGGCCTCATCGCCAATCCGAATGGGGATAATGGCGCTTCTGCCGGTTGAGGCCAGACCGTTGGATGCCGGCCGGAGGCGGGCGACATTCTGCCACAGCTTGTTCCGGCGCTCCTCGCCGGCGCTCGACTGCACAACGCGCACGCCGGCGGCGGCCGCGGCCGCGGCGGCGGGCACCGGAGCCGTCGAGAAGATGAAGGTTCGGGCGCGGTTGACCAGGTAGTCCACAAGCGCCCGGGAGCCGCAGATGTAGCCGCCCGCCGCGCCCATCGCCTTGCCCAACGTGCCCATCTGGACCTCGATGCGGTCGCTGACGCCGAGCTCTTCGGCCAGGCCGCGGCGGTGGATGCCGTAAAGCCCCGCGGCGTGAGCCTCGTCCACCATCAGCCACGCGCCGTAGCGCTCCTTCAGTGCGACGATCTCACGCAGCGGCGCGTGATCGCCATCCATCGAGAACACGCTCTCTGTTACCACCAGGCCGCGCGCTTTGCGGGGCGGGGCCTGGGTGCTGGCCCACTTGAGCTTCGCTTCAAGGTCCTCCAAATCATTGTGGCCAAACACGCGGAGCTTCGCGCCGCAGAGCCGCGCGGCGTCCACGATGCAAGCATGCACCAGCTTATCGAGGATGATGAAGTCCTCTTTGCCCAGGAGAGCGCAAATGGCGCCGATGGCGGCCGCGTAGCCGGTGGAGAAGCTCAGGGCGGCCTCCACGCCCTTGAAGGTCGCCAGCGATTCGTCCAGCGCGCAGTGGGGCGCGAGCGAGCCGCAGATCAGGCGTGATGCTCCGGCGCCCGCGCCGTAGCGCTCGACCGCCCGGATGGCGCCCTCCCGCAAAGCGGGTTCGTTGGCGAGGCCCAGGTAGTCGTTTGAAGAGAAGTTAAGCAGTGCCTTGCCGCCGATCTTGATGCGGGGCGACTGCGGTGAATCCACCCGGCGCAGTTCGCGCCACAACCCGCCCTCGTGCAGAGCGGCGAGGCGCCGGGCCATTTCCGCTTCAAAATCGTTCATCATATCAAAGCACAGCACTCCCGGCGCGCCGGCGCGCCTCCTGATGCGGCCAGGGACCGGAAGTGCGTCGAACCGCCTGCGTCCTCTGCCACTCCGGAGTCCTTCCGCAAGGCCCCGGGATCCCACCGTGCCACATCAGGCGGGCTTCGGCGCGATGGCCCACTGACCGTCAATCATGCTGGCGGCCACATCCCCGGCATCATGCAGCACCCTTTCGTGAATGTCCGCAACTTTCCCGCCAAGAGGCAGCGCCACCAGATCCGCAAAACGCCCTTCCGCAAGCTCCCCAATCTGGCGCTTCATCCCCAGGGCACAGGCGCCGTTCAGGGTGGCCATGCGTAAAATCCTGCGGGCCGAAAGCCAGGGCGCCTTCTTCGCCAGCGCTCGCATTTCCTCAAAAAGGCTTAGCTCGACCCGCTCGTGCCGGGCCTTGTAAATGCTGGCCAGGCTGTCGGTGCCCAGGCAAATGTTGACTCCCGCCTTCAGCAGGCGGCGCAACGGAAAGGGATCGTGACGAAAATAGGAATGACAGCGCGGACAATGGACCACATGCACGCCGTGCCGGGCCAGCAGCTTCGCGTCGTGCCTCCCCAGATAGTTCGCATGCACGGCCAGCAAGCGGCTGCTGAGCACGCCGCAGCGTTGCAAGTGCTGGACGGGCGAGCCCCGGCCGCAGTCTGACATGTCGCGTCCGCTGCGCTGCAACCACTCGTGCATTTCTCCCCGCCCGCGCGCGAACATCTCGTATTCCGGCGCCGATTCAGCCACGTGCGTCGCCAGGCGCCACTTGCGCCGGCGCGCCATCCGCGCGCTCAAGCGCATCAGCTCGGGCACGGTTGAGTAGGGCGCGTGGGGCGAGAGACCGCCGCGACAGCGGCAGTGCTTGAGCGAATCAAGTCGCGCGACGGCCTCTTGCACGATATCGGGCGGCCTGCGCTGCCCTTTGATGCCAATCATCTCCAGAAAGGAGAAAACCCGCAGCGGCGTCGCTGCCCAGACTTCCGGCAGCAGTTGCGGCACCGCCTCGATGTCGGCCACGGTCGTCGTGCCGGTGCGCGCCAGCATCTCCGCGCCCGCCAGCCATGACGCCGCGTAGTCAGCGCGACTCCATCCGGCCTTGGTCTCGGTGATCAGTTTCAGCCAGTCGCTGAACGTCCTGGGCGGCGGCAACTGGCCCGCCATGTCGGTGTAATCCAGGTGCGCGTGCGCGTTGACGAGGCCGGGCATGAGAACCACCGCGCCCAGGTCCACGACCCGTTTCGGCGCGCAGGCCGAAAAGTCACGCCAGCGTCCGACAGCGGCGATGCGCCGGCCCGAAACCAGAACAGCCCCATCGGATAGAGGCGGCCGGCCAACTGGCAGGACCAGTCGCGCGCGGAGCAACAGGGGTGACTTGACAGTATTGCGTGGTGAGCGCCGGCGGTCGCGGGGCTTAGCCTTGTGCAACGCCGTCATCCAGCTACCGGCCATCAACTCTGGCTCTTTGGCAACTGGGACTCAGAGCCCGGTGTCCTGGCGTTGGCGTTTGCCGCGCGCGGCCACCTTGTGTTTGCGGGCCTTGTATTTGCTGCGCCGCTTGCGGATTTGCTGCTCGATTTTCTTGGCGACCAGGTCAATGGCCGTGTAGAGATCATTCTCGACGTCTTCGGCAAACAGGTCGGGCCCCGGCACCTCCAGCCGCACCGAGCAGGAAAACTGCCGCTCGGGCGCCTTGGTCTTGTCGTGCTCAATTGTCACGCGCGCACTAATGGCAAAGCGGTCGAGGCGCTCCAATTTGCCAATCTGGCTGAAAATATGCTCTTCGATGGCCTTGGACAAAGTCACGTTGTGCGTCGTAATGATCAAGTTCATGCCGACACAATGCGGTCATCCGGGAATAAAATCCAGCGAAACTATTCGCTTGCCGCGCCCAAACCAATCCGCGTCGGCGGGCGCGAAGGCTTGAACCCCCGCGCGGTTTCCGGTAAATCTCCCGCGTGCCAACCAAAGTTATCGCCGTCGCCAACCAAAAAGGGGGCGTCGGCAAGACGACCACAGCGGTCAACCTGGCCGCCTGTGTTGCCGCGGTCGGCCGAAGAGTGCTGCTCTTCGACCTCGATCCGCAGGCCAATGCCACCAGCGGAGTGGGGTTGGAGAAAACGCCGGCCGCCAGCGCCTACCTCGCGCTGGTGGGCCGGGGCAGCCTGGCGGACAAGGTTCTAAGCACCCCGTTCGAGCGGCTAGCGGTGATCCCGAGCGAGGTTGATTTATGCGGCGCGGACATCGAGTTGGCGCGCTCGGACAACCATCTGCAGCGCGTCACGCATGCGCTGCGGCCCCTCCTCGAATCGGGGCGGTACGACGTGGTCCTGGTGGATTGCCCCCCCTCTCTCGGGGTGCTCACGCTCAACGCCCTGGCCGCGGCGGACGGTGTGCTCGTCCCGCTCCAGTGCGAGTACTACGCCCTCGAAGGCATCTCGATGCTCAAACGCGTCATGACCCAGTTGCATGACACTGGCGTCAACCCCCGCCTGGAGCTCATGGGCGTCGTTATGACCATGTACGACAGCCGCACCAAGCTTTCGCAGCAGGTCGTCAGCGAAGTGCGCCAGCATTTCGGCGAACGGGTCTTCGAGACCATGATTCCGCGCACCACACGCCTGGCGGAGGCCCCAAGTTTCGGCAAACCCATCATCCACTACGACAAGTACAGCGCCGGGGCCGCGGCTTACGAGTTGCTGGCCCAGGAGTTCCTGGCGCGATTGGAGAAGGGGAGCGAGCCGAAGCCTCAGAACAGTTAACACGGTTGAATAAGTGAGCGAGCTCCGGATCGCAGGAGCCAAGCCTGGCAACATGAGCAATAAAGTGAAATGGGGAGTGATCGGCTGCGGCGGCATCGCCGCCCGGCGCACCATCCCGGAACTCAAGAAGATGGCCGCCAGCGCTGAGCTGGTCTCAGTGATGGACACCAACGCGCAGCGCGCCAGGGAAGTCGCCGCCCAATTCGGCGTGCCGCACGCCTGCGCCACCGAGGCGGAGCTGCTCGCCCAGGATGTGCAGGCGATCTATATCGCCTCGCCCCCCAACGCCCATTGCCGCCAAACCGTGCAGGCCGCCCGGGCGGGGAAGCATGTGCTGTGCGAAAAGCCCATCGCCGTCAGCACCGACGAGGTGGACCAGATGGAAGCCGCCTGCGCCCAAACCGGCGTGAAGTTCATGCTCGCCTGGTGCATGCGGCAGAACGTCTATCACCAGAAAGCGCGCGAGTTGGTGCAATCCGGCGCGCTCGGCAGGATGGTCATGGGCCGCGCGCAGCTTACCTGCTGGTATCCGCCCATTCCCGGCGCCTGGCGGCAGGACATCGCCATCAGCCACGGCGGCGCGTTGCTGGACATGGGCACCCATTGTCTCGACCTCCTGGAGTGGATTCTCGGCTCGCCCATCGTCGAGGTGGCCGGCTTTACTGACCTGCTCGTACACCAATACGCCACGCGCATCGAAGACACCTCGACCGTCCTCGTCCGTTTCCGCAATGGCGCCCATGGCATCATTGACAACTACTTCAACATCCCCGACGCCGCCGCGCAAAACGCGCTCGAACTCTTCGGCACCAAGGGATCAATCATTGCCCGCGGCACCATCGGCCAGGAACCGACCGGCCAGATGTTCAGCATCCTGCAAACCCGGGAGACCGGCTACGATGCCAGCCAGGCGCGCGATACCCAGCCCAACCGCCAGGAATACGGCCTGGGGGGCATCGGCATCTATGGGCAGATGATCACCCTGTTCACCGACTGCATTCTTCAGAACCGCCAGCCGCCGGCTTCCTTGGCCGATGGCCGCCACTCGGTCAAGGTCGTCAACGCCATCTACCAGGCCGCCCGCGAACGGCGCGTGGTCGAGGTCGCCGCCTGACGACCGAATCCCGTCCTCACCCGTTGAAGGTGGTCGAGGCGCTCAGCAAACAGCGGCAGTAGGGACAAAAGAAGGCGGTGATGCTCGTCAGCCAGCCCTGCCGTCTGAACTTGAGTTCCCGCAATTCCTTCTTGCAGTAAGGGCACAGGGGCCATTCGTCCTGCCCGGCTTCCGTGTAAGTCAGTTTGGCTTTCGTTCTCATTCCCAGGTTAACGGTTCAACGGACCATAGTCTGCCACGGAGCACCGGGCCATTATAAACCACCGTCAGCATTGGAACCGCCCCGGAATCGCGCCTCACACGCCCGCTAAAGTAGTCTGTGACAGTCACTTCCAGGCATCCGGCTGCCCCGGGAGGCGCGCCGACCCCGGCTGGCAGAGCCTCCATAAGGCGAAAAACCTGAGACAACCGCCCCTCTCTCGCCAGTCCCAGGCGCCGTGTACAAGGGGTGTACACCGGGTGCTCACCGGGTGTACAAGGGATTTTGCCATGTGCACCCGGTGAGCACCCGGTGTACACCCCTTGTACACGGCGCCTGGGACTGGCGGGAGGGCGGCAGTGGGCGGCAGGGGGGCGGTGCCGGAGGATGTGCTGCTGGGGGCCCTGCTTGCGGGTCCCGCTGGGGGTTAGCCGCATGCCTGCTTTTGCAGGGAGCCGGGAGGCGTGATTCTGCGGCATTGGGCGCAGATTGGGCTTGAATACAGTGCGTGGCGTGGTAGCATACCAACGTGCCGGAATGGGTATGTGGCCCGAGCAAGTGGTGAAAGCATCGTTTCGGCCGATGTGAAGTTGTGTCGCAGAATCAACGCGTAGTGCGGTTCGCAGAGCGAAGCAGCCCTGGGCAGGACTGCCTTCTTCCGAAAGCAAGGCTGCGCGGCAGTCGCGGCGGCTTAGGGCCATGGGCACGAACACTCCAATCCCGAGGTCACCTTTGAAGCGCTTGGCATTAGTGGTGGTGGCGGTTATTGCCTTGCTCGTTTTTTATGCCTGGAGGGTTGCCAGGGACTCTTATTCAGCCCAAAGCGCCACACGTTTGGAGCCGGGGGAGCTTGTGCGGAGCCCGGTGGAGTTGCGGCGGGACGCCCGGCTCGCAGCCGCCGGACGGGCAAGCAGGGTGGAGACGACCGGGCGGCTCAGTGTCCAGCGGGTTTTGAAGTATGGCTCCGGGGAGGGGGAGCTTGGCATCGTGCTGGGGCGGGGCCAGCCGCCGGTGGGGCCGGAATCGTTTGCGGTGGCCAGGGACGGAAGCATCCTGGTGGCGGATGTGGTCAACCAGCGGGTTGTAGTCTATTCGAGCGAAGGAGCCTACCTGCGCAGTATTGAGCTTCCGGGGATTGCCCTGGGGGATGTGATCATGGACAAGCAGGACCGAGTGTATGTCTATGACCAGATGCGCCGCGCGCTCCATCAGTATGACGCCGACGGCGCCCCGCGCAGTCGGCTCGAACTGAACCCGAAGGACATTGACACGCGCGGCTACTTCCATATTGCCGGCAACGCCCTCTATTTCGCCGATGCCGCCGCGCGCGATGTGCTCGTGGCCGCGGTGCAGGATGGGATGCTCGTGCCTCCCGACGGGGCAACGGAGCGCAGGGCGCCCGGCATCCACGGCGAGAGCGGCCGCATTTACTCGCTTTCCTTGGAGAGGGGCCAGGCCGCGCGGCTGGAGGTTTGGGATCCGCCCCAGGCCTTGTTGGATAGCCTTTCCCTCGATATTTCCATGCCGGGCGTCGTGTCCGCGAGATTTGTGGGCGAAGACGACAGCCAGAGATTCTATGTCCAGACCGAGCGGTTGGAGGGAGACAGGGTTGTCCTGGAGGTGCTGACGTTCAGTGCCGCAGGGGAACAACTGGCGGTTACGCTCATACCGGAGAACGATTACGCCATCTGGACCGCGAAGCTGGTAAGTGTGCGGGGGGATGGGACACTCGTGCAATTCCTGCCGCAGCAAGAGCAGGCCCGGCTGAACCTGTTTGCAAATTAACTGACTGTGCCAATGAAGACTATGAAGCTGAAGCTAATGGTGATCGGGATTGCGCTACTGATGCTGCCGTGCGCGGCGCCGGCGTGGACGGGCGACACGTGGGGCCCGATCAGCCGCGCGGCGATCCAGGCCAACGCGGACCTGATGATTGACTCGACCTGGACACCAAAAAACACCTTCACCAACTGGGAGTACGGCAGCACCTACTATACTTACACCAAAGGTGTTACTTACACAGGCGTGGCTTACAGCCAGCATAATCCGCAGGAGAACTGGCCGGAGTTTTACAGCTTCGTCACCAATGCCAGCGGCGGCACCACCTACTACGGCAACGACTGCTCCGGCTTCGCCAGCATTTGCTGGCGGCTGCCGGCGCGCAAGAGCACGCATCTGTTCGAGAGCCAGCTTGGCACCTACTGGACCAGCCTCGGCGAAACAAACTCCGCGGCGATGGCTCCCCTGGAACTGGGCGATGCCCTCAATTCCGCCTCAGACCATATTGTCCTGTTCCTGAACCGTGAGACCAGCGGGGTCCGCACCATGGAACAGACGCCGTACCACGCCCAGCGCAAGTCGCGGGAGTACAGTTTCCTAAAGTCTTACCGGCCGATTCGCCGGCTCGATGTTACCGACGCGCCAATTCTTTCGGGGGGTGAAGTGAGCCGGGTGGTGGACACGGGCGGCGCGGTGAGTTTGAGCGTTGCATCCAGCGGCACGGCGCCCTTGACCTACCGCTGGCGGTTCAACGGGAATCCGATCGCTGGGGCGACGACTAGCCGGTTGGCGTTCAGCGCGGCGCAGTTGACCAACGCAGGCAACTACGTGTGCGTGGTGACCAATGCGTATGGCAGCGTGACCAGCCGCGTGATGACCCTGACAGTCTATCCGGCGCACCGGACGGTGTTTCTGGACGACTTCGAGACCAACAGCGCGGCGCGGTGGCGGGTCAACAAGAGTTCGACCGATACGCGGGTGACATTCCATTACGACTACGCGGGGATGGGGATTGCCTCGGCACCGCATGCCGCGGGCGGGACGACGCGGGGATTGCGGATGGAGGCGAACATGGCGGCGGGGGCGACGGCGGCTTTGTCGCTGTCTCCGTTGGGCGAGAGTTATGCTGGGGATTACCGGGTTCGGTTTGATCTGTGGATGAACGCGAACGGGCCGTTTCCGGAGGGTGGCGCGGGTTCGTCGCAGCATGCGACGGCGGGGGTGGGGACGGCGGGCAATCGGGCGCAATGGACCGGAAGCGGGAGCAGTGCGGATGGTTACTGGTTTGCGGTGGACGGCGAGGGCCAGGCAGGAGACACCTCGACGGGTTCAGGGGACTATTGTGCTTATGGGGGGACATCACTGCAGAACGCGGGCAGCGGGGTGTATGCGGCTGGGACGGAATCGAACGCCAAGGGCAATCTGAATGCCTACTATGTAGGGGCGTTTCCGGGTGGGGCGACCGCGCCGGCATTGCAGCAGGCCAACTATCCGCACCAGACGGGGGTTTTGGCGGACGGGGCGGTGGGATTTGTGTGGCGGGAGGTGATAGTGGCGCGGCGGGGGAATGAGGTGGACTGGGCGATTGACGGGATTCGGCTGGCGACGATGACCAACGCGACGTTCACAGCGAGCAACGTATTTGTGGGGTATTGGGATATGTTCACGTCGCTTTCGGACAACACGAATCTGAGTTTTGGTTTGGTGGACAACGTGCGGGTGGAGGTGCCCATCACCGCGCCGTTGATTACGCTGGAGCCGCAGAGCCAGGCGGTGATCGCCGGCCAAAGTGTGGCGCTGACGGTGGCCGCGGCGGGAATGGCTCCGTTGAGCTACCAGTGGCGGTTGGCCGGCACGAATCTGGCCGGCGCCACCGGCGCCAGCCTGGTTCTGGCCGGTGTGACGACCAACCAGTCTGGGCCTTACACGGTGGTCGTGACCAACGTCTACGGCGCAGTGACGAGCCAGGTTGCCATGCTCACGGTGAATTCGGCCTTTCCGGCGGGCGGTTGGAGGCAGCTCTGGAGCCTGGCGCCGGGGGCACGGCCTTACCTCACCACCAATGCTTTGCCGTATGAGCGTGGGATGGCTTACAACCCTTTGACGCGGCGGTTGGTGTTGGTGAGCCGCAACGGTCCGCATGTCTATGTGCTGGACGCCGACACGGGTGAGGATGTGGGCGAACTGAGCGTGAGTGGAGTGTCGGGCGGCACCTACTCGTTGCTGATGGTTGGCGTGGCGGACGACGGCGCGGTGTATGCGGGCAACCTCACCACTGCCGGCCCGAGCACTGCCTTTACGCTTTACCGCTGGGCCGGCGACACGCCCGGCATGGTCCCAACCGTGGCTTACTCGGGCGATCCGGGCGCGGGCACCAGTCAGCGCTGGGGCGACACGCTTGATGTGCGCGGCGCGGGTCAGGATACCCAGGTTATCCTTGCCTCGCGGGCGGGCAACGTTGTTGCGGTGCTGACCACGGCGGACGGAACGAGCTTCAGCTCGAAACTGGTTACTGTGGGCGACGCGCCTGCGGGCGCCTTTGGCCTGGGGCTGGCTTTTGGCGCGGGCAACACGTTCTGGGGCAAGGCGACCTCACAGAATCTGCGGCAGGTGTCTTTTGACCTGACGGGGGGCACCGGGACGACTGTTCGCACCCACGCCGACCCGGGTTTCCCGGCCAGCGTGGCGTCCATCGGTGTGAGCACGCCGTTGAACCTGCTGGCGGGCATCAATGTCGGGAGCACAGGCAACAACCTTCGCCTCTATGACCTCACGCTGACCAACGGCACGCCCGTTTTCCTCGTCTCGACCAACTTCGCTTCGGACAATAGTAACACCGGGAGCGGCACGGGTGCCGTGGACTTTGGCGGCGACCGCGTTTATGCGCTGTGCGGGAACAACGGCATTGTGGCGTTGCAGGTCCTGCCTGCGCTCATCCCCACTCCGCCCGCCGAACCCGGCCATTTCGATTCCGTCTGCCGCCTGGGTGACGGGACGGTGCAGTTGAACATGAGCGGCACGGCGGGAACCAACTACGTTCTCGAGTGGACCGGTGACTGGAAGGCCTGGTCCAACCTGTGCACGTTGGGCAGTGGTGAAGGCCAGTTCTGGATGGTGGATTCGAGCGCCACCAACTGCGGCCAGCGGTTTTACCGCCTGCGCCTGGCCCCGTAAATGAATGAGAGAAGGGCTGGCCATCCGGCCCGCCCCGTGATAAGGAAACAGATGCTATGAGAGCGATGCGAAGCTATAAGGTGCTTTTAGCGCTGGTTATCAGAGTTGCCACGTGTTTGGTTTTGTTGGGAGCGCTGGTTGGGTCGGGAGGTGGGGCGCAGGGGGCCACGCCGTTGGTGTATGGGATTGTGACCAACCCGGGGGAGGATTGTTCGCGCGAAATGAACATCGGCTGGCATGCGAACGTCGGCTACACGAGCTGCTATGTCACCTACACCCGGGAATCGGACACGGCCTGGGCCAACGCGACGACGGTCTACGGCACCAATGTTTATTGCAGCACGTTTGACGGGATTTATTCCAAGACGCCCGGGGGGGGGGACTTTTACGAGAGCGCGATCTTCCTGGATTACGGCGCGGTGTTGAGCGGGCTGGAGCCGAATACGGAGTACATGTATCAGGTGTGCGCCAGCGCGGGCGCGTGCAGCGCGGTGCACTACTTCAAGACGGCGGGCGCCGGGGAGTTCAGTTTTGTGTGGATCAGCGATTTTCACGCCTACGCGCCCCTGCCCGGCCGGTTGAGCAATGCCATCAAAGCGATCAACGCGGCGGTGGCGATTGACCCGAGCGTGGATTTCATCTTCTCGACCGGCGACACCATCGCCTGGGGCGGCAGTTACTCGTTCTGGACGAACATGTACGCGCAGGACTTTATCAAGAACTACATGTTCGCCAACTTGCTGGGCAACCATGACAACATGACGCGGGTCTCGACCTACAGCTCGGACTACTTCCGGATCGTGAACAACCTGCCGCTGAATGGTTACGCCGGGCAGTCGGGGGTTTGCTGTTGGTTCATCTACGGCAATGTGCTGTTTCTGACGCTGAACAATGAGGCGATGTATGGCAACACGGCGGAGCAGACGGCGGCCAAGAACTGGGCGGCGGGAGTCATCCAGAGCCAGCAGGGGCGGTATCAATACATCTTCCTGGCCGAACATTATCAGTGGTTCTACGGCCAGAGCGGCAGCACAAGCTGGTATGCCAACTGGAAAGAGTTTTGCGACCAATACGGCGTTGACCTGGCGTTGTCGGGGAACAACCACATCTATTTGAGAACCTATCCGCTCTACAACGACGCGGTGGTGGCCAATGGGCAGGGGACGGTGTATATGCAGGCGCCGTCGTCGGACGGCGAGCGCGGGGTGGAGGCGGGGACGCTCGTCTACAATACCGACAAGATCGCGCACACCTACTCCAGCCACACGATTTCCGGGGGCGAATCGGTCAGAACCATTGGCTGCGTGCTGGTGAAGGTCAACGCGGGGGGTATCACGACCAAGCTGGTTTACCTGGACGATAACAAGGTGGCGCATGTCGCGGACGAGAATGCGATGGGCGCCCTGCCGACGCTTTCGATGGCGGGGTTGAGCCGGGTGGTGGATGCGGGCGGCGCGGTGAGTTTGAGCGTTGCGGCTAACGGGATGGAGCCATTGACCTACCGCTGGCAGTTCAACGGGAATCCGATCGCGGGGGCGACGACCAGCCAGTTGACGTTCAGCGCGGCGCAACTGAGCAACGCGGGCAACTACGTGTGCGTGGTGACCAACGCGTATGGCAGCGTGACCAGCCGCGTGATGACGCTGACGGTGTATCCGGCGCAGCACACGGTGTTTTTGGACGACTTCGAGACCAATAGCGCGTCGCGGTGGCAGGTCAACAAGAGTTCGGCTGATACCCGGGCGACGTTTAGTTACGACTACGCGGGGATGGGGATACCCTCAGCACCGCATACCGCGGGGGGAACAACGCGGGGATTGCGCTTGGATGCGAACCTGACGGCGGGGGCCGCGGCGGCCTTGTCGTTGTCTCCGGCGGGGCAGAGTTTTGCGGGGGATTACCGGGTGCGGTTTGATCTGTGGCTCAATGCGAACGGGCCGTTTCCGGTGGGGGGTACGGGTTCGTCGCAGCACGCGACGGCGGGGGTGGGGACGGCGGGCAACCGGGCGCAATGGACCGGCAGCGGCAGCACGGCCGATGGCAACTACTTTGCCGTGGACGGCGAGGGCCAGGCGGTGGACACCTCGACGAGTTCAGGGGACTTTTGCGCTTATGCCGGGACATCGCTGCAGAGTGCCGCCAGCGGGGTTTACACTGCCGGAACGGAGTCCAACGCGAAAGGCAACCTGCACGCGTATTATGTGGCGGCGTTTCCGGGCGGGGCGACGGCGCCGGCCTTGCAGCAGGCCAATTATCCGCAGCAGACGGGAGCCCTGGACAGCGGAGCGGCGGGATTTGCGTGGCGGGAAGTGATGGTGGCGCGGCGGGGCAATAGGGTGGATTGGGCGATAGATGGGATACGGCTGGCGACGATGACCAACGCGACGTTCACTGGGAGCAACGTGTTTGTGGGGTATTGGGATATGTTCGCGTCGCTTTCGGACAACACGAATTTGACTTTTGGCTTGGTGGACAACGTGCGGGTGGAGGCGCCCCTCGCCGCGCCCGCCATCACGACGCAGCCGCAGAGCCAGTCGGCTATCCGGGGGGCCGCGGTCACCTTCACAGTTGCCGCCAGCGGCACGCCGACGCCGTCTTTCCAGTGGCGCAAAGGTGGAACGCCGATCGCGGGCGCGACCGGCACGAGTTATACGTTGAGTAATGTGCAAGTGGCGGATGTGGGAAGCTATAGCGTGGTGGTCACCAATGTGGCGGGCAGCGTGACGAGTGGGAATGCGGTGCTGACGGTGTATGTGCCGCCGGCGATTACCGCGCAGCCACAGGATCAGAACATCGCGGCCGGCGGGAATGTGACGTTCTCGGTCGCGGTCACGGGGACGGCGCCGCTGGCGTATCAGTGGCGTGTGAATGGTAATCCGATTGCGGGCGCGACGGCCAGCAGCCTGGCGCTGGTCAACGTCCAAGCCTCCGACGCCGGCAGCTATTCGGTGGTGGTGACCAATGTGGCGGGGTCGGTGACGAGCGCCAACGCGATGCTGACCGTCTCCGTGGTGGACTCGCCGCCATCCATCGTCGCGCAGCCACAGAGCCTGACCCGGCTTGAGGGCGCGAGCGCCACCTTTTGGGTAACCGTGGCTGGCTCGTTGCCGCTGTCTTACCAGTGGTATTTCAACGGCAGCCCGCTCGGGGGGGCAACGCAGAACAGCTACACGGATGCGAGCGTCCAGCTTGCCGACGCCGGCAGTTACCGGGTGGTGGTGACCAACGCCTTGGGCAGCGCGACCAGCGACGCGGCGATCTTAACCGTGCTGGTGCCGCCGAGCATCACCACGCAGCCGCAGAGCCAGGCAGTCCTGCAGGGGGCCAAGGTCACTTTTACCGCGAGCGCCACGGGCACGGAGCCGCTGTATTTTCAGTGGCGCAAGAATGGCGCCAATCTGGGCGGTGCGACCGCCACCAGCTATGTTCTGAACGAGGCGCAGGCGGCGGACGCGGGGACCTACACGGTGGTGGTGACCAACGCCGGCGGCAGTGCGATCAGCGGGAACGCGGTGTTGACGGTGTACGTGCCGCCGGCGATCACGGTGCAGCCGGTGGGGCAGACGGTGGCCGCCGGTTCGAGCGCAACCTTTAGCGTGACCGCCACGGGGAGCCCGGCGCCCGCTTACCAGTGGCGGCGCAACGGGGTGAACCTCTCCGGGGCGACGGCCAGCAGCTACACCCGGAGCAATGTCCAGTCGGCGGATGTGGGCCTGTACTCGGTGGTGGTCAGCAACCCGGCGGGCGGCGTCACCAGTTCGGAGGCGGCTTTGACTTTGACGGCCGCCATTGCGTTTCAGGACAACTTCGAGTCGGGGAACATGAGCCAGTGGACCCTGGCCACCAATGCCGCGGCGACCGCCTTGACGATCTCGACGGCGCAGAACCACACCAGCGGGGGCGGCAACAGCGCCTACCAGGCCAACACGAGCGCTTACATGTACCACAACTTCGGCCGCTATAGCGGGCACACCCGGGCAAGCTTCTACTGGTATGAGAACATGGATGGTTCGAAGTCCTATCTCGAAATCCGTTCCTACGCGGGCGGTTCCTACCCGGGCGCCTTGACGCAGGCGCTGGTTCTGGGCAAATACAACTCCGTTACCGCGCCGAACGAGACCTGGGACATCCGGAAGTACCAACTGAGGGTAGTGTACTCGACCGCCGGCAACAGCGGTTGGATGAACTGCATAACCAACGCCTCCGGCGGCATGCGCTCGGCCGGCTGGCATAAGTTCGCGATCGAGCGTTGGGCGGACGGAACCACGGTCAGTTTCACGGTGGACGACGTTGCCACTCGCACCATTACCGATGTGACGCCCGCGGATTGGAATACGGTCTTTATCGGCACGGGCAGCGGCACCACCGCCATCACGGCCTACTGGGACGATGTGGTGGTCGAGTACTTCGACCCGCCAGCCATCGCGGCCCACCCGGTCGGACAGACCATTACCGCGGGCGGCAGCGCCACCTTCAGTGTCACGGCCACCAACAATCCCCAGACCTACCAATGGCGGCTCAACGGTGTGAACGTTGCGGGTGCGACCACCTCTTCCCTGACGGTTAACAACGCCCAGGCGGCCCAGGCTGGTTCCTACACCGTGGTGGTGGCCAACGGGGTCGGGCCGAGCGTCAGCGGCAACGCCGTGTTGTTGGTTGCGCCGGCGATCACCACTCAACCCGTGAGCCAGACCAATCTGGTGGGCAGCACCGCTGTCTTCACCGTCGTGGCGGCGGGTCAGGCACCGTTGAACTACCAATGGAAGAAGGACGGCGTGGACCTGACCGACGGGGGCAAGGTCTGGGGCGCGCACAGCGCGAGCCTGATACTGACCAATATCGGGGAGCTTGACGAAGGGCTTTACACTGTTGGCGTAACCAATGCCGCGGGCGGTGTGCTGAGCGCCGCGGCGTTCCTGGTGGTGCCGGCCCCGCCGGGCGAACCCGGCCATTTTGATTCTATCGGGCGCCTGCCCGACGGCTCGGTGCATCTGGGGATGAGCGGCACCCCGGGCAGCAGCTACCTGCTGCAGTGGACAGGCGACTGGCTGGCATGGTCCAACCTCTGCACCCTGTTGGCCACCAACGGCTCGTTCTGGTGGGTTGACGGGTCTGCCTCCAACGCTTCCCAGCGCTTCTACCGCTTGCGATTTGACCCCTGATTCCGGGGGGCCGGGGCGCGCACCCGCGCGTCGCGGCTTGCCTGCCCCCTTTCCTCATTCTGCTTTACAGACCGGAACGATTCTGCGAGGGTCAGCCCCGTTTTGGGGACGGATCGCCGAGGCCGCTGGCGACTGCTGAGTGGATTCAAAACCGAATCCAACACCGCGTGCGACGGATGGCATGGCTCAGGGGAATCCGGACTGCGAAGCGGATGTGAATTTTGACAGGTTGCGTGCAAGTGGCTGCAATCCGAGATTTGAAACTGCGACGAGTAATACGCCATCCACGGTGCGCCCCTTCGGCAGCAGCGGGGGCGCTCTTGCTGGTTGTGCTCGTCACGTCCGTGCCGGCGCAGGAACCCGTGCGCATGTCCATGGCCAGTGCGCAAGCAGCCGAAGGACGGCACCGACCGGCTACGACTGGCGGCTACGGTAATATAAGACTCGGCCCCACAACCTGGAATTTCGGCGCGGGCCTGGGGCTGGAGTATAGCGACAACGTCAACTACACGCAGTCTGGCGGCGAGGCGGACTTCAGCATTCGTCCGCAGGTCAACACGCGGATGCTGTGGCCGTTTTCGGAGTGGAACACCATCAAACTGTCGCTAGGGGCCGGTTATGTGGCCTACCTCCAGCACTCGGAATTGGACCGGTTCTTCATCTCGGCGGATTCGGATTCCGGGCTCTCACTGGACATCTACGTCGGCGATTTCTACATCGAGCTGCACGACCGCATCTCAATAACCGAAGACCCCTATCGAGACCCGACTGTGGCCGGGTCCGGAAACTACTCCCGGTTGCAGAACGCTGCGGGTATAACGACGGCCTGGGACCTGAACAAGGTCATCCTGCAATTCAACTATGACCATGTAAACAACGTCACCCTGTCGGGCAGTCAGGGTTACGGCGATTCGCAGTCTGAGGTTGTCTCCCTTTCCGCAGGCTATACTCCAAAGGCGGGAGTGCGCTACGGGGTCGAGTTCGGCGGGTCAACGCAGCAATACGACGGTGGTAATACCCCCTCCAACGACGCCTGGCAATGGAACGTCGGAGGATTCTACGAGACGCAGATCAGCGAATACATCAGCTTTTCGGGACATGCCGGCTACAACGTGTACACCCCGCAATCCAGCGGAGCAATGGTTGACCAGGGTGAATTCAGCAGTCCCTATGCGACACTGTCCCTCAGGCACCGCGTCAACCAATACGTAGATTACTCCCTCAGTGGGGGGCGGACCATTCCCACATCGCTTTCGGGGGGAGCGGTTGACATGTACACGGTCAATTGGAGCGCGAGTTGGCGTGTCATCCGCAAGACCAGTCTCTCGACTTCGTTTTCTTACTACCACGGCTCGCAGGTTTCCTCCGGCGGCGAGACGTTCGACCAGTATGGCCCGCAAATCACGCTTGGCTGGCGCCTCACCGAAAAGCTCTCCACCACTCTTAGCTATCGTTTTTACTGGCGCACCTCCGACGAGTCGGACCGGAATTACTCCGTGAATGTGGTGAGCTTGAATTTCAACTACGCGTTTTAGGGCACGGCTGATTCAAGAAAAGCAGTAAGCCTTAATGCGGGTTGGAAGGAGCGT
>DAOPPX010000063.1:0-30602 GCA_035358715.1 Verrucomicrobiota bacterium | reverse complement strand
AGCAAACGCTACGCCCTGACCCATTGTTCCGATTCACGGTGAGAAATGGTATCAGACATCCTGGCCCGTTGGTAACGACGCGAGTCTTATTCCCCCATCGCCATACCCCATCCTGTTGCCGTTGCTCCTCCGTCCTTCCTCCGTCCTTCCTCCGTTGCTCCTCCGTTCCACCTCCGACAGGTGGAACGGAGGAGCAACGGAGGAGCAACGGAGGAGCAACGGAGGAGCAACGGAGGAGGGACGGAGGAGCGACGGGGGTGGGACGGGGTGCCGGCCTGGAGGCATCAGAGCCGCCATCCCGGGCATGGGCTACTTCCAGTAGAAACTGAGGACCTGCACGTCACGCTGGTTGTTGCGCCCCAGGATGGCGAAGAAGGTGCGCTTGTAGCCGCCGACATCGGCGTCCACCTGCACCTGGAAGGTCTTGCTGCGCACGTCGCAGAATGACGAGATAAGCCCCACCAGTTCGCGCGGGATATCGGGCATGCGGTTTAGCTCCCCCACATTCCGGTAGGGCCCCAGCATGCCCGGCGCGGTTGGGTCGGGTTCGCCGGCACGGCCGCTGATGATCGCCTCGGCTATGATGGGATCAACCCCGGGGAGGACCTGGAGGACTTCGGCGGAGGCGGTGTTGATGTTGATCCGGCCGGTGGAGAGCGGGGTGAAAATGTTGGTCAGGCCAACTGCCACGATTGGCACCGAACCGCGGCCACGGCCGAACCGGTCGCGCTGCTGGGTGTAATAGCTGGGCTGATAGTTGGTTGAGGCAAGGCCGTAGTAGATTTCCGGCGTAACGCCCTTGATGAAGAGCAACTCAGCCATGTCGTCAATCGGGCCATTCTTCGCAAAATAGGGAGGGTCCCCGCTTTCGTAATGGCGGTTCTCCGCTCCCTCGATATGGGTCTGGTCATCGGGATCAACCCAGTCGAAGATGGAGTTAGCCAGGGGAGTTGATTCGCCCGGGCTGACGCCCATCAGGTTCAGAGCCTGGGGCAGGATTTGTTGCATAAGAGGCTCGGGTGAGTTGATGTTGAACTTGCGTTCGAGGTCAATGATGGTCCAGGTAAAGGAGCCGCGCCCGAGCGTTATGGTCTTTTGCACCTCGCCGATGGGGTTGTTCGTAGGACCTAGAATGCCGTATCCGGTCGCCCAGGGTTGTTCGAGGGCATCGTAGGGTTCGAGGGGATTGAGCAGTGAATTGCCCAGGACCCAGCGGGCATATTCGACGCCCGAGCGGCCCAGCCATTCCAGCTCGGCCTCGCTGTTGGCGTTGCGGGCCAGTTTGGTCTCCACCTTCATGGAGTAAGCAAAGCCCGCCGCCAGCATGCTCAGGACCGTGATGGAGATCATGACGATGACCATAGCGATGCCGCGTTCGGAAGCGTGGGACTGGCTGGCAGGAGTCGTCATGGCCATCTACCGCGGGGGCATGATCGGCTGGTTGAGCGGCGGATTCATGGGCTGATTGCCCGGCTGATTGATGGGCTGGCCGGGCGCCTGCGGCCCGCCGCCTACGCCGCGAGGCACCTGCCACACAGGTTGCACGGTCACCGCCGGCAAGCTGATAATGCGCGTGACCTCTTCGGTGATCCGCGAGGAGTGGGGATTGTCCGCCAATTGGAGCGTGACCATGACCAGCGCGGGCAGTTGATTGGTCTTCTGCTCCCTCCACTCATCCACCCAGTCGGGGGGATTCTTGTCCGTCGCCCAGAACAGCATTTCGAAGCCTTTGACATTCTTGGCCAGCACAACGGGGTGTTCTTTCTCATCGCGGTCTATCTCCATGACCAGAGGATTCTGCCGCAACACCAGTTGGCGCCCTCCATCGGGCGCGGGCTCGACCGAGAAGGTGACGCGGCGGACATCCAGGTCTCCGAACTTGCCGCTGCGGGGGAAGGACTTGGACAGCCGGGCCACGAAACTCAGGTAACCATCACTGCCGTTCTCAGCGACGAAGTAGTAGAGCGGAAGATTGGCGGCAAAGGACTGCGCCGAGCCGAGCGAATCCTCCAGGACGCGGACGGTAATGCGGGCGCGCTGCGCCGAGGCCGCGGCGTCGAGCCCGGTCTTGGACGCGCGCAGGATCGCGGTCCAGCTCGAATAGATCGCGGCGAGGATAAAGGAGAATATCCCGATGGCGATCATGATCTCCACGAGGGTAAAAGCCGAACGGCCAGGCGCGCCGGAGCCGGCCCGACTTGGCGATGGGCGCCGCTGGCGCCAGGAGGGAATTCTGGACGTGCTCATAGCGGCCCTCGTTTTGGCGAATCCGGGCGGAATAGAAAGATACTCATCGCATCCACCGGCTGTTGCATGCCGCGGCGGAACACGAAGATGTCCACCTGGAACAAGCCGTTGGTGGCCGCCTCGTGGATTTCCGCCTCCCAGGAGTAACCGGGATACAACTTGCCGAAGTCGCCGGACTGGGCGCCTTCGTAGAGCTTGTTCGTGTTACCGACTTGCGCGGCGACCATGCCGGCATCCAGCTCCGCCCGGCGCAAGCCGCGAGCATTGCGCAGCAGGTTGCTAACCAGCGCGAGAATGGCGAAGATGGCCATGAAGAATATGGCCCCGGCGATCATGACCTCTAACAGGGAGAAAGCCGACCGGGAGCGCCGGGAGGGGCCGGACGTGTTGCGTGTTGCGTGTTGCGTGTTGCCATTCAGCACGTCGCACCCGTCCGTTCGCAGGCGGCAAGTCATCGGCGCATCCACTCCCGGAGGGGATCAGGCACGACATTAGCCAGGCCAGTCGTGATCTCCAGCTCGATGCCCATCCGATCGCGCCCGTCGAACAGGATCATTCTCATCTCGTCGGAAACGCCGTTCGGGTAGAACCGGATTCTGGCTTCCTCCACGTCATTGTATTCGACGCCGGACATATTGATGTCCAGGGTTTCAATAATAACCTCCTCGGACAGTTGGGCCGAGAGGCCGCTGCCGGACGTTGGCGACGCGTCGGGCACTGCTCCCCCGCCCTCTTCAGCCGCCGAGCGCGAGGGCGCGGCGGCGCCGGCCACCTCCACGCGATTGTATTTGGGGCGCAGAATGACCTCAGTGGGCGCCCCCGACATAATGGCGCGGCGGCGGGCCACGCTGAAGACCTCCACCGTGTCGGCTACGGCTTTGCGCATCGGGGCCTTGCGCCAGACCTTGTAGATGATCGGCGCGCTCATGGTCATGACGATGGCCATGATGCCGACGACGATCATGAGCTCGATGAGCGTGAAGGCGCGACGGGAGGGCCGCAGGCGGCGTTCGCGGGCGAAGCGCGCGCCACGCACCACGCACCACGCGTCACCGGCCGCGGTCTTTGGCCCTGAAACTGGGGACTGGGGGCTCATCAAGTCAGCGCGCGATATTGGCCGTCATGGCAAACATGGCCGAGAGCACGCTTAACAGGAGGAACCCGACGCCGACGGCCATGACGATGATCAGCACCGGCTCGATCATGTTGGTCATGACGCGCAGGGCGATGCTCAACTCGTTCTCATAGGTGTCCGCGACATTCTTCAGAGCGCCCGGCACGTCGCCGGTATCCTCGCCGATCTTGACGAGGTCCACCATAAGCTGGGGGAAGATCTTGCTGCGCGCCAGCGGCTGGGCGATGGTCTTGCCGTCGGTCACCTCCTCGCGGGTCTTGGCGATGGCTTCTTTGACGATGGAGTTGGGGATGATCTGTTCAGTGATTTTGAGCGCGGTGAGGACCGGCACGCCGTTTTCCAGCAGGGTGGAGAGGGTGCGGGCGAACTGGCCGAAGATGTTGAGTTTGACCACCTTGCCGAAGATCGGGGCCTGCATTCGCCAGTGGTCAATCTTGCGGCGTCCCTCTTTGGTGGCCTGGAACCGTTTGAACACGATGACCGCGGCGATGACCACCGCGAGCATCAGCCACCAGTAACCCGAGAACACATGGCTGATCTTGACCAGGATCTGGGTCATCATCGGCAGGGGAACCTTCATGTCCTCAAAGATGGACATGAACTTGGGCAGCATGTAGCTCATGAAGAAGAACATGATGCCAATGCCCACCACCGATACGAACGCCGGATAGACCAGCGCGGAGGAGAACTTTGACTGCACCTGCGCAAACCGCTCGAAGTGGTCCGCCATGCGCCGCAGGACTTCGACCAGGGCGCCGCTGGATTCACCGGCCCGGACCATGTTGACGTACAGGTCGGAGAAGATGCGCGGCTGCTTGGCCATGGAGTCGGAGAGGCTCCGCCCCTCCATAACGTCCTGCTTGAGGGCCTTGCTGACATCTGCCGGGATGCCTTTGGATTCCAGGTGCGTCATGCTGTTAAGCGCGACGGTCAGCGGCATGCCTGAGCTGAGCAAATTGGCCAATTGCTGGGTGAAAGTGCTTAGTTCCTGGAGTTTGGGTTTGCGCTTCCGGGCCATTACCTCCCGCAAGGTCGGCGGCAACAAGGCGCTCCATTCTCGCTTGCGGCTGTCGGGCCTCTCGGCGCCTGCCGCCGCCGCCCCGCCCTTGGACGCATCTACCGCGACCGGGAACAGCCCCAGACGCTCGATTTGCATCAGGGCCGCCGAGCGATCGGCAACCTCCAGCACGCCTTCAACAACTTCACCCGTTCGGCGGCGCGCTTTATATGAGAATAGCGGCATAAAGCGGAATTGCTTCTTTGTTCAACAAGAAGTGTAGCCAAAAGTTGCGGTTTTCCAAGCGGCAATTTGAGGCTGCACAACGGGCAGGGAGCAGACAAAGGTCCGCCGTGGCCGGCGGACAGGCCCGGCTACCCGACGGGAGGCCGATCAGGATTCAGCATTGGGAGGCCGGGGCACGGGCGGCTGGCCTGGCGCGGCGCCCGGAGCGCCCGGCGGCTGCAGGACTTCGTTGGCGCTGCCCCGGCGGTAGCCTTGGAGATCAAGGGTAACGTGGGCGTAGCCGATCTCTCTGAGCGCCTCAGCCACTTTCGAGGACAGGCCGTTCTCCAGTAGTCTGGGCATTTCGCCGGCGCCGACTTCGATGCGGGCCAGGTGCATTGCGGAGTGCGGAGTGCGGAGTGCGGAATTGACTGGACCGGACACGGGCGGCGCACTCCGCACTCCGCACTCCGCATTCGGCAATTCGTGGTGGCGGACGCGGACATCGTAGAAGCCCAGGTCGCGCAGCACATTCTCGGCCTGCTCGATCATCTTGAGCTTCGCGGGGGTGACAGGCTCGCCGTAGGGGACACGCGAGCTGAGGCAAGCCATCTGAGGTTTGTCGGCCGTGGGCAGACCGAGCTGGGCCGACAGCGCCCGGATCTCCGCCTTGGTCAGGCCAGCCTCCTTCAGCGGGGCGCGCACCTGGAATTGGGCGGCGGCCTGGAGGCCGGGACGGTAATCGCCGAGGTCGCTGGCGTTTTCACCGTGGGCAATGACAGCCAGATTCTCTGCCTTCGCCAGGGGGGCAAACTGGCCGAACAGCTCATGCTTGCAGAAGTAGCAACGGTCGGCGGGATTGGCCAGGTAGCTAGGATTTTCAAATTCGTGGGTCCGGATGACCCGGACGGGAAACTGAAACTGCCGGGCCAGGGCCAGGGCTTGCTCAAACTCACGACGGGGCAGGCTGGGTGAATCGGCAATGACAGCCAAGGACTTGTCCCCCAGCACGTCGTGCGCGACGCAGGCAAGGAACGCCGAGTCCACGCCGCCCGAGTAGGCTACCAGGCAGGAGCCATAGGACCGCAGAAGCCCGCGCAATCGTTCGTGTTTCTCAGAGACCACGCTCACAGAATCGCATGCAGTGGAGTGGATGTCGAGGCGGGCCGCGCGCCGCGTCGCCACAGGAGCGCCCGGTGGCGCAGGAGGGGGAACGACTTGGCACCCGGGGGAGCGTCAGAACGATGAAGTCCCGAGCGAGCCGGAAACCTTAAATGCCTGGAAACAAGGGGGTAATGCAGATTGTCCGAAAAGTCCAATCCGGGCTTGACGGCTCAGGTAAATGTGATTGCATGGGAGGAATGAAAACGAAGCTAGCTGCAGGTTTACTCGGGGCGCTCGTGCTGATGGTGGGCTGCGTGAAAACAGTCAACGACCGCCATCACTTCGCGTTATCGCCCGGCAAAGACAAGTTCGAAAGCCGCTATGAACGGTCCGTGGAGCAGGTTTATAGCGCCTCGGCAGACGTGATCCGGCGCAACGGGACAATCGCGCGCGAGAGCGTCCTCAACACCAGCACCAACGCGGTGCGGGCTATCGAAGGCAAGGTCAACAACCGGAAGGTTTACGTCAGGGTTGAACCGGTGGACCCGGCCATTACCTCCGTCAAAGTCCAGGTCCGCACCAAGACCGGCGGCACGGACCTCACCCTCACGCAAGACCTCCAGAAGCAGATTGCCATCGAGCTAGCGTCGCGGTAAGCCTCGCTTGAGGCCGATATTTTGTTCGTAGGAGCCAAGCTTGACTGCCTGGCTCTTCTCTTTCCCCTTCATCTCGAGTTTCAGCAGGGCCAGCCGATTGCGGGCAATTTCGGCAGCGGCCAAATTTGGAGCGCGATCCACAATCCGCTGGAGGGTTTGCTTGACCGCCTCCTCGCCAGCCCCGTTCCGAATCTGCAGGTCAGCCAGCAAGTTCAACCAACGAACGACCAGCTTCCCCGGCTGGTTGGGTTGCGCGATCATTTGCTCCAGCTCGCCGGTGGCCAGGTCAAGCCGTCCATAGTGGTCGGCATAAATGACCGCCAGCCGCTCCCGCGCTTCGGTATCGAGCGGATGCTGGGCCAAGTGTTTGACGCACTCGGCAGCCTCTTGCTCAGGATCGGCTTCCGCCGGTTTCAAGTGCTCCCGGTTGCTCATGAGGCCGATGTTCTGCGGGCCCTCGATGACCGTGAATTTCTTCCGATCGTGCGGCGCCAGGAGCATTTCAGCGCTGCCCAAGTGGGCAATCCGATGCGCCGCGCCCAACGCGAATTCCGATTCCGGCAGCAGCGCGACAACCTTCTCCAGCGCACGCTGCGCCGCCTCGCGGTCCTGGGCGATCTTGAGGTGCCAATCCGCCAGCGAGTAGAGGGCAAAGGTGATGTTCTCCGGGGCGTGGCGGGGCTGGGCGCAAAAGCGTTCGATGGTGAGTTCGGCGGCGGGCAGGTCCTTCAGGTCTTCGGCCTGAATCTGCGCCAACAGCAGTTGCCCTTCGACGTCGGCGGGAAACCGTTCGAGTTGTTGCTGAATCTCGAGGATCGCCTCGTGGTAGCGGCCCTTCTTCTGCAGGGACTGCGCAATGGAATACGCCGGCCGCGGCACCGGTTCCACGCTCCCCCCGTCGTAAAGCGACCCCAGCGGATTGGCCACCAGGCCGCCCAGCTCGCGCCCCCAGATAATGGCCAGCACGATCCCCAGCGCCGCCGCCACCGGGACACCCAGCATTGGATGGATCTCACCCTTGCCCACCATCGGCGCCACCCACAGAATCAGGCATCCGAGAATCGGCACGCTGAGAACCCACTTGAAGGCCAGCCGAGCGGGATCGTCGCTGCGCTTGAGTGACCCGATGCAGAGCCACCCGATCGCGGCGGCAGCTACCACCAACGCCGCCACATCAAGCATAATCTTGAAGCCGTGCGAGCCCATCACACTGATTCGACAGGCCCGCGGGCCAAACCGCACGCGGGAATTCGCCGGGCCAGGTCCAAGCCAGGCCGGATTTGGAAGCCGTCTGACTGCAGCCGTCAGAAAGCCGGCGCCCCGCCCCGCCTCACTCCTTCTTCTGGATGATGCGATCGGGGTGGCGGGCGCGGCTGACGGCCGTCTCGTAAGTGATCAGGCACTTGCAGTAGAGGTCGTAGAGGCAATTATCCATTAGGGCCATGCCCTCTTTGCGTCCGGTCTGGATGGTGTTCTCCAACTGGTGAATCTGGTTCTCGCGGATCAGGTTCCGCACCGCGCCGTTGGCCACGACCAGTTCGTACGCCAGCACGCGCCGGGTGCGGTCGGCAGCGGGCAGCAACTCCTGCGCGATGATCCCCTGCAGGGCATTGGACAACTGCATAATGATCTGCCGCTGGGCGCTGCCCTCGAACACCCCCACGATCCGCTCCAGCGCGTGCGAGACATTGGGCGAGTGCATCGTCGCCAGGACCAGGTGCCCCGTCTCGGCGGCTGTCAGCGCCGTCGAGATCGCCTCGTAATCCCGCATCTCGCCGACCACCAGCACGTCCGGGTCCTGTCGCAACACGTGGATCAGCGCCCGGTTGAAGGACCGCACATCCGTCAGCACCTCCTGCTGCACCACGATCGCCCGTTTGTTCTCATGCACGAACTCGATGGGGTCCTCAATGGTGACAATCTTGCACCGGCGCTCGCTGTTGATCAGGTCCACCATGTAGTTGAGCGTGGTCGTCTTGCCCGCGCCGGTGGGACCGGTAACCAGCACCAGCCCGTTGGTCTTGCGCGCCAAATCGTCAACCTTCTCGGGCAGCCCCAACTCCTCCCGGCTCTCGATGCGCTCGCCGCAGAAGCGGAAACTCACCTCCGGGTGCCCGTTGCGCCGGTAGAACGTCGCGCGCACCCGTCCGGCGGCGCGATGCAGCAGCGAAATGCACAACTCCCATTCCTCGTCGAACTTCCTTCGTTGCTGGTCGTTGAGCAACCCGTAGGCGGCTTCCGTGACGTCCTGCTCCGCCAGCGCATCCTCGTCGGCAAGGATGATCTCGCCGTTGACACGGAACGCCGGAGGCACACCCGCCACGAGGTGCAGGTCGGACGCGTCGAATTCAGTGGCTGCGGCAAACAGCCGATCCAGGTTCTCTGTGCTCATCGGTTCAACAGCCTGTGCCACCAGCCGCGCAAGCGGCGCCCGATGCCCATCCCGGACAGCCGGGCCAGCGCCAGTCCGGCGTCCGGACAGTTTCGGTTGAGTTGCCGTGCCTGCTGGAAAGAGTGCCTGGCCGGCCCGGCCAAACCCAGCGCCTCCTGGCATCGGCCCAACTCCAGCCACACCAGGAAATGGGTGGCATTCAACTCGACAGCCTGCTGCAGCAGCTTCAGCGCCAGCGCAAACTGCCGGTAATAGCAATGAACGCGCGCCCCCAGCCACGCCACCAGCCAGTCTCCCGGCGCCAGCAGCAGGGCCTTCTCGAAACAGTAGTCCGCCCGTGACTCCCGGCGCGCCAGCAACACGTCCCCGCGCGCCAGCCACACATAAGCCGTGTCCCCGCGCTCCTGGATGGCCGAATCCGAAAACGCCAGCGCCCCCTGCAAATCCCCGCTCCGGCCCAGCACGACGCCCTTGGCAGCGAGCAACTCCGGGTCGTGGGGAAAGCGTTCCAGCGCCTTGTCGGCCCACCGCCCCGCCTCGCGATGCTGGCCCAACTCGACGAGCATTCGCACCTGGCCGCTCCACGCCGCGGCATTCTGGGGATTAAACTCGATCACCTTCCCATACAGCCGCAGCGCCGGCTCGAATTCCCCGTTCTCAAAGGCCGTCTGCGCCTCGGCGCTGTAATAGGCCTCGTCCTTCACCAACGCCTTTTGCCGCGGTGACTGGTCTTCGGACTCGCCGCCCAGTTCGAGATTAACAAATCGGCTCATACCATAACTGCCGTTGCTGCAAGCGGTTTATAGCACGTGGCGTCTGCCCTGGCCAACGATTTTCAGAGTCAAAGCAAGAGGTCGTCCTGCCGCTATCCCTGGCTCCCGGCGGCCGGCCTCTGGTTGGTTCAAAGGCTGCTGGCGCCGAGGTTCACCACTGCCGCCTGCAAGGGGCTGAGCCGGAGCGGCTGCCGCCGGTTTCGCAGGGCAACGGTGAGCGTCCTGGGTTGCTCGCAGAGATTCCAGACAAGGACTTTGTGCGCCGTGGGATACCAGGCGCAGACCGCCGGCTCGTCCTCGAGAATATGCGGCACTGCGTCCAGCGACCTGCCCAAGCGATGCTTGAGTGCGAACAATTCAGCCAGCGTCTCGCCCGTGGTTTCCGCCCAGGCCGGCCGCACTGGCGCCGACGACCGGCAGAACAGGCGCGCGCCGGTGCGGGGGGCCTGCGCCGCCAACTCCCGCGCGTCAAAGTCCGACAGGAAAACGCACCCGTCCTTCGGCAGCGTGTCGGCCACCTCGAACGGCACGCCCATCGCCAGCCAAAGGCTGAACGGGCGGTCGTCTCCAACCCATCGCTCGGCTTCGCCCCAGAAGTGTTTCAGCGGGCCGCGCGGCTGGTGGCCCGCCAACTCGTTATGCAGGCGGGCCTGCGCGCTCATGGCTGGACCCAGGATCGCCCAGTGTTCTCGCGGAAAGGGCGTCAAGCCGCTCATGAACATCGTCTGCCGCACATCAGCGATGGTGGAGATAACCAGCTTGGCCGCCATGTTCGCCGCGGACAGCGTGTGGGCGGGGTAGGCCGTGGTTTCGCTGTAGGCAAGGTCGGGGCTCGTGAAACGCCGGTGAAATAGCACGCTGAACAGCTCGTCGGTCTTGCCTTTGACCGGCGCGAATGAGCCGTCGCTGAACATCAGCTCGCCGACCCGGAACAGGTTGCGGCGGTAATCGGCCAGCCGAATGCCCGCCTTCTCGGCGCCAAGGTACATCACCATCACCCCGAGCCCGCCGCCGAACGCCCGGCGCTGGAGACGGAAAGAAGCCGTCAGCGCGTCGCACTGGTAATTGAGCCATGACCGCAACAGGGGGCTCAGCCGCCGTGCCTGCACATCGTCCAGCAGCTCGGCCCAGCGCTGGTTTGGCAGACCCGACAGGCGCAGGAACTCCTGCCGATGCGCATCGCAGTAACAGCCGCCGATCTCGCCCGGACCCCGGGCCAGCCGGAAGTCGTCGTCCAGGAAACCGCGGCGAAAGGACAGTTTCCGCAACTGCCGCAGGGCGGCCGAGTTCTCTTCCGAGGCCGGCTGGTGCAAAGAGGTGCCTGCAAATGAACTGCGATCGGGTCTGCGGGCGAGCTGCCAATGCCGCGGGGGCGTCAATGGGAACCCGTCCTCGGTCGAGCCAAGCGAGTCCCCGGGATGACCGAGGGGCACAGTGATCAAATGCGCCGCCAGGCCGGCGCGCTCGACCCGGTTGCGCGCGCGGCGCAACTGCTCATCCGTATAGGGTCTGTGCCCATAGAAGTAGCCCGCCAGCCAAACAGCGCTTACCCCGGCTCGGCGAACCGCCTCCAGGAGTTCGGGCTCGGCCTCAACGACGGGGGGCGACAGGCAGACGTGGAACGAGCGCTTGTCCCGGCCGCCCCAGGCCAGCGGCGGCAAAGCGGTCATGGCCAGCCCGGACGCCACGGTTTGCCTAAGCCACTGTCGCCGGGTCCAGAGATGCGGTTTCATCACGACAGTGGGCAACTTAGGCGGCGCGGGTTGGCGATGCGCTTCAGCGCCCCTACTTCAGAGGTCGAACACGTATGTTGCGGTAGGCGACCGGCCCATGATTGCCCTGGAACATCAGCGGGCCGCGGGCTTTCTCTTTGCCGTCAACGCCCCCCGGGGTCGGCTTCGACATTTCGAGATTGTCATGGATCACCCGGCCGTTGAGTATGACCTTAAGGAACTTCGCATTGGCGATCTTGTTGCCCGCGGCATCAAACCGGGGCGCCTGCCAGTGGATCTCATACCGGCTCCACTCTCCGGGCTTGAGATACTTCGGATTCTTCGGCGGCTGTGCGCCATAGATAGCCCCCATGTCGCCGGGACCGGGATTTGCGTCCTTGCCGAAGCTGTCCAGCACCTGCACTTCGTATTCGCCCATGACATAGATGCCGCTGTTGGATTTCTCCGGCACCATCACTTCCAGCGTGATGATCGCATCGCCAAACACCTCGGTGCTGTAAAGGTCCAGGCTCTGCCCATGCCCCCCGGTGTCGTTGATCAGTTCGCGGCCGCCGGGAGTGACGGCGAGCACTTTGGGATTGGTCGGGGAGGGTTTCGCGCGACCGACCTTCCATTGGCTGGGGGTATTGCCCTCCGCGCGCGCCTTCCAGCCGGTGAGGTCTTTGCCGTTGAACGGTTTGCTCGTGGCTCCAAACAAGAGACCGGTGGACCCGAGCACCGCGGCAGTGAGGATCAATAGTGTGCTTGTTCTCATAAGATATTCTGTATTGGGCTGCTTGCTTGTACTGGAATTTGGCGATCCGTCAAAGGCTTAATTCGGCGACGACGCCATCCACCGCCTATGGCAGGCAACCCGCGGCAGCGGGCTCAGGCCCATCCCGACCGGTGACGCCTTGGCCACCGTGGTTCCGCCGGGCCCGGACACGGCCCCAAACACTCTGCCGCCCTGCCGCTAAACTTCCACCGTTTCGCCCGGCCGGGGCACCACAATCTTCATCTTCGGATGACGCGCGCGGATTTGGCTGACAAACCACTGGATCGAGTCCTCCTCGCCGTGGCTGAGCACCACCACGCGCGGCTCGACTTCGCCGACAAAGTCCAGCAGGTCCTCTCGGTTCGCATGGGCGGTCAGGGCGAAGTCCTCGACTTCGCACAAACGCCGCAGCTCCCCGGCGGCGGGGCTGAAGATGAACTTTTCACCCGCCTTGGCGGCTTTGAGGCGCCCCCCCGGCGTGTCCGGATCGGCGTAGCCCACGAAGAAGATGGCGTGCTTCGCATCCTCAAGCATGCGCAGCGCCAGGTTGTGCGAGGCGGTGTGCTCGCTCATCATGCCGGCCGTGATCACGAAGAGGCGGCCGCCGCCAAGTTTCATGTTTTCAACCTGCTTCTGGTCCAGCACCTCCAGGTCCAACGCGTCGTGCAACTGCAGGTTGGGGTACTGACGATGCGTGCGGTGCGCTTCCAGGTCGTAAATCTCCGTGAACACGCGGCCCAGGCCGCCGATATGGATGGGCTGCCGCCTGAGCCGGCCCTCGCGCGTCATGAGGGCCAGCAACGCCAGGATCTCCTGCGTGCGCCCCATAGCGAAGGCCGGGATGAGGACCGAGCCGCGACGCCGCAGAACGCGCTGGATGGCCTGGCTGAGGCGCTCAACCTCCGCGTCGCGGGAGAAGCCGGGCTGAAGCTGGCGGTTGCCGCGCGTTGTTTCCATGATCAGCACGTCGGCCTTCACGTCCTCGAACCGGGCGCCCCGCAGAATCGTCTGGTCGTGAAAACAGACGTCGCCCGTGTAGAAGAGAGTCTCCTTCCGGCCGCGGACCATGATGCCGGCCGAACCGAGGGTATGGCCGGCGTCACAGAATTCCAGGGTGGGCGAAACAAACCCGGCGCGGGTCTTGCGGAACGCGGCCCAATCCACCTCCCGGTTGTACTTGAAGCCCTGGATGCGCGGAGCCAGTTCGTCCACCTCGCCATGGCTGTAGAGGGGGTATTCCTTGAGGCCCAGCTCGTCGCGCTGCCGTTTCATGACATTGACCGAGTTGTGGAGCACGCGCTCGACGAGGAAGTAGCTCAGCTCGGTCATCAGGATATGGGCCTGCGGAAAATAGCGCTGCGCCACCGGCAGCGACCCGACATGATCGTGGTGGCAGTGCGACACGGCAATCGCGTCCAGCTCTTCCCCCTTGATCAGATCGTAAAGCGGCAGCGCCTCCCGGCCCTCCCGGCGGGGGTGGGTGCCGGCGTCCATCAGCAGCCGGTGTCCCTCCAGGTCAACGAACCAGGCCGACGCGCCGATATCCCGGTCGGGGTTGAGGTTGGTGATCCTCACTTCATCAGCCCATACTTGGCCGGCACCTCGAACTGCGCGGCGGCGGGCTTGACGAACTGAATCCGGGAAAAGCGCAGCCGCACAGTGCTCTGCTTCTCTTTCATCTCGATTTGGACCGGGAACTCCTTCAGATCGGACGCATTCCAGGTGACGGCCTCCAGGACCCGCTCCTGGCCGCTCTTGACGACCGCCTTGTTTTTCACGCAAGCGTGGTCGTCAACGGTCTCCTTGCCCAGCGCGGTCTTTTCCAGCTTCAGCCCCGTTTCGAGCGCCTTGAGCTCACCTTTGGCCAGAGGAATAGTCTGGTAGGACTGTACGCCGGGATAAATCACATAAGTTGCCTTCTTGTCCGGCCGGAAGACGCTAGTGATGCGGGTCATGCCCGCCTGTTTCAAACTGGCCACGGTGGCAGCCGGCAGGTCCTTATTGGTCATCTGTTCCAGGTCAATGTCCAGACGGACTTTGCCATCGAGGACGGTCCAGTCCATCAGCATCCGCACCGTCTCCTTCTGCGTCGAGTCGAAGGCGCGCGCCTCGACTTTGGCGGTAAACGCGGCCACGCCGCCGAACAGCTTCACGAAGGCTGCGTTGATGCCGGTCGGCGATCCTGCGGTGGGCATCTGGCTGAACGCAGGGCTGCCGGCTGACAATGCCAGGGAGAGCGCCGCGAGCAGTCGCGGCTGCAATGCAAGTCTTTTCATGAGATTGGTTTCTCCTACTATACGCGCCCGGCCCCGTAAGCACAGCAGAAAGTCCGAGCCGCTTTCTGTTTGGCAGTTAAGCCTGGCCGGTTTAGGCTGGTCCGACGAGCATGAAACATCTTCGAGAACCCGGCTGGGACCGGACGCCCTTCGGACACGCAGTGAGTTGGTTCATTCTGGTCTGGCTCCTGCACGGGGCGCTGCCGCTGGCCGCGCAACAGGTGCCGGTTGTGGAGAAAAGCCTCGCCAACGGGATGCGGCTCCTGTTGGTCGAGCGACACGATGAACCGACGGTGGCGGGCGGGTGGGTGGCGCACGTAGGCAGTGTCAACGAGCGGCCGGGCATCACCGGCATCACGCACCTCTTCGAGCACATGATGTTCAAAGGAACGAGGACGATCGGCACCAAGGACTACGCGCGCGACCTGGAGATCATCGCCGCGCAGGAGCGCGTCCGCGATGATATGCGACAGGAGGAGCGGAAGCTGCGCGCCGAGCACCGCCTTGGCAGAATTGAAGACCTGCTCCAGCCCGAGAGCCAAACCCCGCGCTATCGCGAGCTGGAGAAAGAGTTCCAGCGGCTCATCGCCGAGCAGCGTGACATTCTGGTCAAGAACGAGTTTGACCGGGTTTACAGCGGGGCCGGCTGCTCCGGCATGAACGCCTTCACCTCCCAGGACATGACGGCCTATTTCATCACCGTACCGGCCAACAAGCTCGAGCTGTGGGCATGGATGGAATCCGAGCGGCTGTTGTGCCCGGTGTTTCGCGAGTTCTATGCCGAGCGGGATGTGGTGATGGAGGAACGGCGCCTGCGCACAGAATCCACGCCGCTCGGCAAGTTCGAGGAGCAGTTCAACGCCATGTTCTGGCAATCCTCGCCCTACGCCTGGCCGATCGTGGGTTGGCCCTCGGACCTTCCCGCCATCTCCAAGGCGCAGGCCGACGAGTTCTACGCAACCTACTACTCGCCCCAGAACATCACCCTCATCCTCGTGGGCGATTTCGACCCCGCCAAAGCCGTGGAGCTGGCCCGCAAATACTTCGAGCGGATCCCGCGCGGCCCCCGGACGCCGCCGGACGTGGTCACGCTGGAGATGAAACAGGTCGCCGAAAAGCGCATGTACGCCGAGGCGGAGACCAACCCGCAGGTGGACATCCTGTGGCATACCGTGCCGTTCCGGCATCGGGACGCGTATGCGCTGGAAATCCTGAGCCAGATACTCGCCACGCGCACCGGCCGCCTGTACAAGGGTCTGGTGCTGGGCAGCGGCGTCGCCACCGAAACCTGGGCCCACCAGGCCGCCATGAAATGGGAGGGCTACTTCAATGTCGGCGGCGAGGCGAAAGCAGGGCACAAACCTGAGCAGGTGGAAGCGGGCATCTACGAAAAGCTCGAGCAGCTCAAGCAGGAGCCGGTGCCGCCCGAGGAATTGCAGAAGGTTAAAAACAACTTCGCCGCCACGGAGTATCGGCGGCTCTCGTCCAACTACCCGATTCTGATCCACCTGATCCGCAACGACGGCGCCGGCCACTGGCGCGAAATCAACGAGGCCGGCCCCAGGATTCAGGCCGTAACCGCCGCCGACGTGCAGCGCGTGGCCGCCAAGTACTTCACCCGGGAAAACCGAACCGTGGCCATCTACACGCGCAAACCCGGCGCCCCCGCCGCCAAACCCGCCACCCAGGAGGCACCATGAAGCACGCAGGACCGACAATCCAGGACCGCACCCCCGAAGGCACAAGCATGACCGCATGCCGAAGACCGGCGACCCGCCGGCCTGGTCCAACGCGTGATCGGTTGGGATTCGGGCTCCCGGCCTGGAAGTTCTTTCGGCATCCCGTATTCCGTCTTCGGCTCTGGTGCGCCCTGGCCGGTGCGGCGCCTCTCCTTGCGGCCCCCAACTTCACGCCAGTATTTGCGCAAGCCGCTATTCCCGACCGGCCCGAGAAGCTCGTCTATGCCCCGCTGGTCTATGAGCCGCCCGCGCCGGAGAAATTCCGCGCCCCGCTCAGCAGCGGCCCCATCGCCTACGTGGTGCCGGATCACGAACTGCCGCTGGTAAACATTGTCGTGTACGCCCGCACCGGACCTTACCTGGAGCCGGCCGGCAAGGAGGGCCTGGCCGACCTGACCGGTTACCTCCTCGCCCGGGGCGGCATAAAGTCAAAGACCGCCGAAGCCCTCGAGGAACGGTTGGCGTTCCTGGCCGCCCGCCTCGAATCCAACATCAGCGAGGACCAGGGCAGCGTCAGCCTGAACCTGCTGGCGAAGGACTTGGACGAGGGCCTCGCCATCCTGCGCGAGGTCCTGGCAGCGCCCCGCTTTCAGGATGACAAGATCGCCCTGCGCAAACAGCAAATGCTTCAGGCCATGCAGCAGCGCAACGATGAGTCCGCCGCCATCGAAGACCGCGAAAAGCGCTTCCTGGCCTTTGGCGAGAGTTTCTGGGCCAACCGGCATTCCACGGCTGCTTCCGTGGGCTCGATCACACGCGCCGACCTGGAAAGATTCCACCAGCAATGCTTTCATCCCGCCAACTTCGTCGTCGCAGCCAGCGGCGACTTTGACCGCGACCAGATGGTGCGGAAGCTCGACGCCCTGTTCGCCAACTGGCCGTTCCGGGGGCAAACGCCGCCGCCCATTCCAACCAACACGGTCTTCGCTGCAAGCGGCGTTTACCTCGTGAACAAGGAGGTCAACCAGGGGCGCGTGACCATGATGCTCCCCGGCATCCTGCGCGACGACCGGGACTACTTTGCGGTGGGCATCATGAACGATATTCTCGGCGGCGGCGGGTTTACGTCCCGCATCATGAATCGCGTGCGTTCCGATGAGGGGCTGGCCTATGATGCGCATTCCATTTTCCAGGGCGGCGTTTACTACCCGTTGACCTTCGAGGCGGGCTTCCAATCCAAGTCCCGCACCGTCGCCTACGCGGCGTCGCTGGTGCTCGACGAAATGAAGAGCATCGCCTCCGCACCGGTCACCGAAGGCGAGCTGAACGTCTCCAAGCGCGGTTTCATCGAGCGGTTTCCCCGCATCTTCGCCACCAAAACCCAGGTCGCCAACACTTTTGCCCGGGAAGAGTTCACCGGGCGCTTTGCCCGGCAGCCGGACTTCTGGAAGACCTACCGCGCCCGCCTCGAAGCCATCAGCCGTGACGACGTGCTGCGCGTAGCAAAGAGGTTTCTCACGCCCGAAAAGCTAGTCATCCTCGCCGTCGGGCAAAAGGACCAGATTCTGCTCGGCCATCCTGATCATCCCGCGAAACTGACTGAACTGGCGGGCAGCCGCCTGACGGATTTGCCGCTGCGCGACCCGCTGACCATGAAGCCGATTCGACCGTCCGGAAGCGCGCCCCCCGCTTCGCAGTAGTTCATCACCAGATCGGAATTGGCCCCTTCCGCCCGCTAATCATGACCGGCTCAACCCGCCGGCCAGTCAACCCCGCGCTCTTGGCCTGACGCGCCCCCGAACTCCCCGCCCTCCTGTCCGTTGCCCCCCCGTCCCGATACCGTAGTACCTCTAACCCGGGGTTAGAGGTACTACGGTATTGGGACGGGGGCAGGATGGTGTGGAGACGGTGGGGCGCGGTAACCATTCGGCAAACCCGCCCCGGGAGGGCGAGCGTGGAGAATGCACGGAAGTGCCGTGCAGACAGGCAGTTACCCATGTGCGGGGCGGAATGGCGGGGATTCGGGCCCACCGGGGTCTGACCAACTCCGGCCGGGGGAGGCGCCCAAGGGCCAGAAATCCACGTTGTAACCCGTTTCCCGGGCGTCAGCGGCCGTTGCCGCATGACCCCATTCTCCGGGACGTCGCCAGGGAATTGCATCTGGGAATGCTCGTTGGCACGCTTCTCCTCCGCAGCACGCCGCCAGGCCAGGTGACACTGGCGGCGGTGCTTTCCGGCGGCGGCATCGAACGCATTACTGCGTCATTTTCATCCTCGACACGGGGATTAAATGGGTTATTACGTTCCACCAGCGAAGCTGTCCTCGCGCCTGCCGCGTGACGCGCTAGAATATAATGAACATGCAAAACAACACCGTAATGACTGCTGACAAGGCAAACTCCTTTACTCGCCGCCAATTCCTCCGTCGCACCGCGCTGGCTGCCGGCGCGATCACCCTTTCCTTCCCTTATGTGGGCCGGGTGCTCGGGGCCAACAGCCGCATCAACATCGCCTGCATTGGTGTGGGCGGCAAAGGCGACAGCGACGTCAGCGATGCGGCGAACTGCGGCGGCCAGATCGTGGCCCTCTGCGACGTGGACCAGAAGATTCTGGGGTCCAAAGCCAAGAAAGTCGCTGAGAAGTTCCCGCAGGTAAAGCGATACCAGGATTACCGCAAAATGCTGGATGAAATGGGCAAGGACATTGACGCGGTGACGGTATCCACCCCAGACCATCAGCACGGCGTCGCGGCGATTCGGGCGATGAAGATGGGCAAACACTGCTTCTGCCAAAAGCCGCTCGTCCAGACCGTCAGCGAGGCGCGCGAGATGCGGAAGCTTGCCAAAGAGAAGAACCTGGCGACCCAGATGGGCAACCAGGGCAGCGCCGAGAGCGGCGTGCGCCGGGCGGTGGAGGTCGTGCAGGCGGGCGTGATCGGAAAGCCGCTCGAACTGCATGTCTGGTCCAATCGCCCCATCTGGCCCCAGGGGATGGACCGTCCTGCGGGGCGGGACCCGGTCCCGGCGGAGCTGGATTGGGACCTGTGGCTCGGTCCGGCTCGCAAGCGGCCATACAAGAAGGGGGCCTATCATACCTTCGCCTGGCGCGGTTGGTATGACTTCGGCACGGGCGCGCTCGGGGACATGGCCTGCCACACCGTCAACATGCCGTTCCGGGCGCTGAACCTGGGCTACCCCAATGTCGTCGAGTGTGAACTGGCCTCCCGCATGTACCCCGAGGCCTTTCCCAAGACCTCCCGCATCCGCTTCGAGTTCCCGCAGCGTGGAGACCTGCCGCCCCTCAAGTTCTGGTGGTATGATGGTAAACCTGACGACCCGCTCAAACCGCTTCGCCCGCAGGGTGACGCAGTCCAGGAGGTCATTGCGACCTACGACAAGCTCCCGGCCAGCGGCGCACTAATAGTCGGGGAAAAGGGCAAACTGTTCTCTCCGGACGACTACGGCGCCCGGTTCTTCGTGGCCATGAAGGGCAAGACAGAATATGTGGCGGGCGATCAGGAGGAAGCCTGCAAAGCCGTGCCCCAAACCATCCCCCGCTCGCCGGGCCACATGGAGGAATGGTTCCGCATGATGAAGGAAGGCGTGCCCGCCTACTCGAACTTCGACATCGCGGCCTACCTCACCGAGATCATCCTGCTGGGCTGCGTGGCCTTGCGCGTGGGTGAAGGCCACCGTATGGAGTGGGATGGCCCGAATATGCGGTCGCCCAATATTCCCACCGCCGCCCAGTTCGTAAAACGCAACAACCGCAGCGGCTGGGATGCCTGAGACCGGGGGGGATCCGGCGTGGGCAAATGGGGCACCAATGGCATGGAGTGTTGGGAGAGCCAACACTTCTGCCTCTCTTTTCTCTCTTGAATTCTGAACGTAACAGGAGGATTCAAGAGCAAGCAGTGTATGTATAAGCTCCTCGGCTCCGACCAAAAGCAGTATGGACCGGTCAGCGCGGACCAGGTCCGCGCGTGGATTGCGCAGGGGCGCGCCAATGCGGCCTCCAAACTGCAAGCCGCCGGTTCCAGCAAGTGGAAACCGCTGGGCGAATTCCCGGAATTTGCCGATGCCCTCCAGGCGACAGGCGGGGCGGTTTCGCCCCCGCCCCCAGGCAGAAAACCTACATCGGCTGCCGCTCCGCCCAAGGCCAGCGGCATGGCGGTCGCCTCGCTGGTGCTGGGCGGCCTGGGTTTGGTGACCTGCGGCATCACTTCCCTGGCCGGCCTCGTGGTGGGCATCATCGCCCTGGCGCGCATCAGCAAGAGCAACGGCCGGATGGGCGGCCGCGGCCTGGCACTGGCGGGCACGATGGTTTCCGCCATTCTGCTCCTGCTGACGCCAATCGCGGCCGCGAAGCTCCTGCCCGCCCTGGTGAAAACCAAGACCACGCCCCACACCGTCAGGTGCATCAATAACGTCAAGCAACTCAACCTGGCGCTGATGAGGATGTATGCCGACGATAACAACGGGATGTTACCCGCCGGCACCAACTGGTGCGATGCGCTGATTCCTTATCTGGCCGGGATGACCAACGCATTTGTCTGCCCTCAAGGCACGCCGCACCAGCGCTGCCATTATGCGCTCAACGCCCAAGTGGCGGGGCGCGGATTATCGGACATCCAAGAGCCGTCCCAAGTGGTGTTGGTGTTTGAAATTGAGGGCGGCTGGAATGTCACCGGCGGTCGCGAACTGCTCTCCATCAGGCCCCGTCACAACAACCTTTGCACCGTGGGATTTGCCGACGGCCACGCTGAGATGGTGCCGCCCGCCCGACTGGAACAGCTCCGCTGGGAACCCTAAGCCGGAATAACCACAAAGAACGCAGAGAGCGCAAAGAGTTCTGAGCTTTGTGTGCTTTGCGTTCTTTGCGGTTATATCGTGGCGCGGAGAGCCGGGAGCATTCCCGGCCCTTCCCCGTCTAACGGGGGTATGAAACGATGGAAGCTTCTGACGGTCTGGCTCGGTTTGCTTTGGACGGTTGCGCCTGTGTTTGCGGCCGGCCTCATTGTTGTCGAGGATGCGCCGTGGCGCCCCGGACCGATGCCGCCGCCCTTCATACCACCGCGTCCGCCGCGGCCCTGGCCGCCGCCCCGCCCACACGCCTTTGCACCCCTGGAGGTCAATTACGTTAAGGTCAACACCCGCATCACTGACCAGGTCGCGGTTACAGCGGTGGACCAGGAGTTCTACAACCCGAATTCCGCGCGCCTCGAAGGCACCTTCCTGTTCCCTATACCCAGAGGGGCGCACATCAACAAGTTCACGATGGAGATTGACGGCAAGCAGGTGGAGGCCGAGCTGCTCCCGGCCGAGAAGGCGCGCCGAATCTACGAGGACATCGTGCGGAAGCTGAAGGACCCGGCCCTGTTCGAATATGCCGGGCGCGACGTCTTCAAGGTCCGCATCTTCCCCATCGAGCCGAACAGCAAGAAGCGCATTACGCTCTCCTACACGGAACTGCTCAAGTCGGACGGCGGGCTGGTCAGCTATGTCCTGCCGCTGAGCACGGAGAAATTCTCCGCCAAACCCATCCGCAACGTCGGTGTGAAGGTGGACCTGGAGAGCAAGCGCCCGCTCAAGTCCATCTACTCCCCGAGCCACTCCGTCGAGGTGAAGCGGCAGGGCGCGAACCGCGCCACCGCCGGCTATGAAGCCAGCGACGTGCACGGGGAAGCGGATTTCGCGCTCTATTTCGCCCCGGAAAAGAATGAGCTGGGCATCCACCTGCTGACCCACCGCCCGGCGGATGAGGACGGCTATTTCCTGCTGCTCGCCTCGCCGGGCGTGGAGGTGAAGCAAGAGCAGGTCGTCATGAAGGACGTCGTGTTCGTGCTCGACACCTCGGGCTCGATGGCGGGCAAGAAGCTGGAGCAGGCCAGGAAGGCGCTGCAGTTCTGCGTCGAGAACCTCAATGACGGCGACCGGTTCGAGCTCGTCCGCTTCTCCACGGAAGTCGAGCCGCTCTTTGACAAGCTGGTTAGCGCCTCCCAGGCCAACCGCGCGCGTGCAGAGGACTTCATCAAGCACCTTAAACCCATCGGCGGCACGGGGATTGACGATGCCCTGCGCAAGGCGCTGGCCTTGCGGCCCGGCGCGAACGACCGCCCGTTCGTGGTGATCTTCCTCACCGACGGACGGCCCACCATCGGCACCACCGACGAGGACCAGATCGTGGCCAACGTGAAGAAGGAGAACGACGGCCGCTCGCGCATTTTCTGCTTCGGCATCGGCACGGACGTGAACACGCACCTGCTGGACCGCGTCACGGAGACGACCCGCGCCGCCAGCCAGTATGTCCTGCCCGAGGAGGACCTGGAGGTGAAGGTGTCCAATTTCTTCGCCAAGATCAAAGAGCCGGTGCTGGCGAATCCGACGCTCGAGTTCACCGGCGCTGTGCGCGTCTCCAAGCTCTATCCCTCGCCGCTGCCCGACCTGTTCAAAGGCGAGCAACTGGTGCTGGTGGGCCGTTACTCGGGCCAGGGCGATGCGGCGGTAATGGTGGAGGGAACAGTGAACGGCGCCGAGAAGAAGCTTGCTTACGATGTGAGGTTTCCGGAGCAGACGGCAGAAAGCGAGTTCATCCCGCGCCTGTGGGCTACCCGGCGCGTCGGCTATCTGCTGGATGAAATCCGCCTGCACGGCGAGAACGCCGAACTGCGCGACGAGGTGACCGAACTGGCGCGCAAGTACGGCATCGTCACGCCCTACACGGCCTACCTGATTCTCGAGGACGAAAGCCAGCGGAATGTGCCCGTGCCCCTGCGCTCGCTGCAAAGGTTTGACGGCGATGGCGGGGCACGCCAGCAAGCGGCGCAGGCCTGGGATGAGTTCAAGATGGCACGCTCCGGGGGCCGGGCCGTGGCCGGCGCACGGTATGGCATGGCCCTCAAGGACGCGACTGCGGCGGCGCCCGCGTTCGCCAGCGGCGCTTTCGAAGCGCGCCGGGCCCTGGGGCTCCCCGCTGCCCCAGGCACCATGTCCGCAACCTCGACGGCGGACCACAGCAAAGAGCGGCTGGTGCAGTATTCGCAGCAGGCGCAGTTCGTCGCCGGCAAGAACTTCTTCCAGAACGATCAGCAGTGGATTGACTCCGCCATCCAGAAGCACCCGGATGCCAGGCGCGTCCGCATCCAGTTTGGCTCCGAGGAATACTTCGACCTGGTCACGCGGGAGCCCAGGGCGCTGCCTTGGCTGGCGCTGGGCCGGAACGTGCAGTTCCTGTTAGGCGGCACTGTTTACGACATCTACGAGTGAACCGCAGCCGCGGTTACTCCGGATACACGAATTCGACCGGGGTCTGGACGTCCGGATGCAGGCTTTGCTTGACCGGGCAGGCTCGGGCGGCGGCCTCCAACTTGGCGCGGTCGGCGGCGGACAGCGCGGCGGCGCGCGGAAACACCAGCCGAGTCTTGAGCGAACCGATACGGCGGACCGGGTCGGCGGTCATCTCCTTGAGGACCTGGATTTGGAGGCCCTCAAGGTTCAGGTTGTTCCGCTGGGCCACCAGCCCCATGATCGTCGCCATGCAGGCGCCGAACGCTGTGGAAACCAGGTCCGTGGGGGAAAACGCCGCGCCCTTGCCGCCGTTATCCACCGGCGCATCAGTGGTCAAGGTTTGCCGCGATGGTCCATGCGTAGCCGCGCAGTGCAGCCCGCCTTCGTAGTTGATGTTGATTTCAACAGCCATAATGAGTGAGTTGATCGAGTCTGCGGGACATCCTACCGCAGGGCGCCCGTGCTTGGAAGCGCCCATTTAGCACCCGGAATCCGCTAACAAGACCGGCTCCCGGGTGTCGTATGGGTGGAAGTTGCGCGCGCCCCGCGGTCGAGGACCGGCATCAAACCAGACCGCCCCGGCCCGCAACTGTAACCTTTGCATGGTGTTTGCTTAAGTAATAGTTGGAATGACTGCTGAGGAGCATTTGAACCAAGGCAGCCGGTTAGAAGTAAGAATGAACATGGCAACGCTTTATCACATTGGCGACGACGGCTCCCAGGCTGAGCGATGGGACCTGAGCGGGCAGCCAGTCATCGTGGGCCGCTGTGGACAGGCCCAAATCAGCATCCGGGACGAAGGATTGTCCCGCCGCCACTTTCTCATCGCGCGCGACGGCCAGGATTACATCCTCAAGGACCTGAACTCGCGCAATGGCACCTGGGTGGACGGGCACCGGGTCTTTGCAGAGAGATTGCGCCACTACGATCATATCCTCGCCGGCCATACGCGCTTCCTCTTTGTCGAGCCGGGCGCCCCATCAACCAACGCCGGTCAGTCGTTGTCCGGTCCCCACGGCACCGTGGTGATACCCGGCGATTCAGAATCAACCCTCAACTCCCCCGCCCCCGGCAACTCGTAAGCCACAGCGGGCTGGTTCTGGTCACGGTGTTGGCGCGCGGGCTTGGTGCAGGGGCTCTTGACGATGAAAGAATCCGCCCCTCTCCCGATGGACCTTGCTGCTGTCCCGCTCAGGCAACAGGTGCCGATAGCAAAAAGGCCCCGCTCGCGCGGGGCCTTCTTGAAAGCGCTGTTCAGCCTACTTGCGACGGCGAATGCGGTAGAGGACAGCCAAGCCCGGCAGGCAAAGCAGGGTAAGGGTGGAAGGTTCCGGAACCATGTAAGTTACAAAGGAAGTCTGCGTGAAAGGATTCCAGCCGTCGCTGCCGGAGTCGTTGCCCGCGATTGCTTCCTGGGAACGATAGCCTGTGCCCGAGACGTAAGTTCCGAACAAGTCGAAGCTACCGCCGTCGGCCACACCAATGTTCGCGAGCGGGAAAGAGAGGCTAAAGGTAGGACTGCCGCTGCCGGACTGGTTGGCTCCAGTGATCCAGCTCAGGCTCCATTGACCACCACTTGCGAGCCCAAACAGGCTGGCATACCCGCCTTCGATAGCCACGGCGTAATCGGGCTCAAAACCCGATAGGAAAGTCATCGTGCTGCGCCCCGGGCCACCGCCATTGCCGGTAGACGTATAACCCGAGATGGCGCTCCGGGCGCCGTCACCGTCATCGGACAGCGTCGAGGTATCCATAAAGCCACCCGCAACCGAATCAATATAGAGCACCAGCGCATTGTCCAGATTGCCGGGCCCCTTGGTCAGGGTGATGTTCAGATCGGTCGAGGTGTGGGTCAAACTCAAGGTGCCCAGGCCCACGGCGCCGCCCCAAGAGCTGTTTCCATTCCCGAGATAGTCGCTAGCCTGAGCCGAGAGGGCCAAGGAAGTCAAAAGAGCTGCAACTGTGACGCAAGCATTCCTGTTCATAAACAAATGTATGTTCTGCCGTCTATTTGATGCAATTCCTACCACAAACGCACTAGAAGTAAAGGGGAAAGTTCAAATTATTTTGGGCCGGAACATCGCATGTACGTGCGGGTAGCCGCTGGCATATGTCCTGCTAACGCTGAAGCCTTGCGCCGGCGCTGCTAGCCCGGACATTTCGTACCTGCACTGCCGGCGCGCGGGCATCCTGCCCGCTTGCAACGTCCAAACGACCAAAGCCGGCAGGATGCCCGCGCGCCGGCCTGTTGGCATTCCGTGCGGGGTATGAAATCTCCGGCCAGGAGATTTCTCTTTTGAACCAAGGCGTTCAGTCGCAGACTACCCCGAATGAATGCTCTCTCCGCTGGGCTCTTCACGCTTCGAGTTGTTGTCTGCGCCAGCCTCATTGGCCCCTCCTGCGCCTGCTTCTCCGCAGCCCCGGCCAACCGCATCTCGCTGGCCGGCCATTGGCGGTTCCAACTGGACCGAGCGGACGCGGGGGTGCGGGAGCGGTGGTTCGAACGGGCGCTGCCAGGCAGGATCAAGCTGCCAGGTTCCCTGCCGGCGCAGGGGATCGGCGACGACGTGTCGGTGGAAACCAAATGGACGGGCGGCATCGTGGACAAGTCCTGGTTCACGGCGCCGGAATACGCCGAGTTCCGGAAGCCGGGCAATATCAAGGTGCCGTTCTGGCTTCAGCCCGAGAAGTATTACGCCGGGGCGGCCTGGTACCAGCGGGAGATCGAGGTTCCGCCGGCCTGGCGGGGCAAGCGCGTGGTGCTCACCCTGGAGCGGCCGCATTGGGAAACGCGGCTCTGGGTTGACGCCAGGGCGCTCGGCGCCAACCGCAGCCTGGCCGCGCCGCATGAGTATGATCTCGGCACAACGCTCGCCCCCGGCAAACACCGACTCACCATCCGGGTGGACAACAGCCTGGTGGTGGATGTTGGCGTCAACTCCCACTGCATCAGCGATCATACGCAGGGCAACTGGAATGGAATCGCGGGCGACATCAGCCTGCGGGCAACCCCGCCCGTCTGGATTGAGGATGTGCAGGTTTACCCGAATGCGGAGAAGAAGTCGGTGCGCGTCGTCGTGACAGCAACCAACGCGACTCAGCAACGTTTTGAGGGGAAGCTGTCCCTGTTCTTCGAGCGTGACGGGAAAGCCGCGCGGGTTCCCGTCAGCCGCAGTTTCAGCACATCCGCCGCCAACCTGGCTGCCGAAGACGAAGTTGCCCTCGCTCCCGATGCGCCCCTGTGGGATGAGTTTGCGCCCCGTCTTCATAACGTCCGCGCCGAGTTGCGCGGCGAAGCCGGCGGGCAGCTTATCGAAAGCGAGCGCGGCGTCACCTTCGGCCTGCGCCAACTCGCCACCGATGGCACCCAGTTTGCCATCAACGGCCGCAAGACCTTCATTCGCGGCACCCTCGAATGCTGCATCTTTCCGCTCACCGGCCATCCCCCCACCGACGTGGAATCCTGGAAACGCACCATCCGCATCGCGAAAGCCCACGGGCTCAACCTGCTCCGGTTCCACTCCTACTGCCCGCCGGAAGCGGCGTTCGTGGCCGCGGACGAACTCGGCTTCTATCTTCAGGTCGAAACGTGCTGGCCCAACCAATCCACAACCCTTGGCGACGGCAAGCCGGTGGACCAATGGGTCTATGAGGAGACCGCCCGCATCCTTAAAGCCTACGGCAATCATCCCTCCTTCCTCCTGATGCCCCACGGCAACGAGCCGGGCGGCAAGATGGCCGCCGCTTACCTCGCCAAATGGGTAACCCACTTCAAGACGCAGGACCCGCGCCGGCTTTGGACCAGCGGCGCCGGCTGGCCGCTCATCCCGGAGAATCAATTCCATGTCACCCCCGATCCCCGCGTCCAGCACTGGGGAGCGGGGCTCAAGTCCCGCATCAATGCCCGCCCCCCGGAGACCCGCACTGATTACCGCGACTTCATTCAGAACCACGCGGTTCCGGTCATCAGCCACGAGATCGGCCAGTGGTGTGTTTATCCCAACTTCGATGAAATAGCCAAGTATCGGGGTTACCTCAAACCGAGGAACTTCGAGATCTTCCAGGACACGCTGCGCGCGCGCGGAATGGGCGGCCTCGCGCGCCGATTCCTCCTGGCCTCGGGCAAACTGCAAACCCTCTGTTACAAAGAGGACATCGAGTCCGCGCTTCGCACGCCGGGCATGGGCGGCTTCCAGTTGCTTGATCTGCACGACTTCCCCGGCCAGGGCACCGCGCTGGTAGGGGTGCTCGACCCGTTCTGGGAGGAAAAGGGCTATGTCACCGCACAAGAATACAGCCGCTTCTGCAATCATACCGTGCCGCTGGCACGCCTGGGCAAACGCGTGTTCACCACCGACGAAACCCTCGAAGCGGACATCGAGGTGGCCCATTTCGGGCCAAGCCCGTTCCAGGCGGCGGCGGTGACGTGGGAACTGGTGGGTGACAGCCGGAAAGTCCTTGCCAGCGGCCAACTCCCGGTCGCCACGATTCCCCTCGGCAACGGGGTCGCCCTGGGAAGCGCGAGGATTGACCTCCGCGCTGTGCCTGCCCCCGCTCGCTACAGGTTCGAGGTGACGGTGCGACCGCTCTCCAACCGCTCCCCATCAACGGCCGCAGCCTTTCAGAACGACTGGGACGTCTGGGTGTATCCGTCTGAAGTTGACACTCGCCCCCCGCCGGGCCTGGTGGTGGCCACGGAGTTGGACGACCCGGCGCTGGCGGCGCTCGACGCCGGCGGCAAGGTGCTGTTGCTGATCCCTCCGGCGCGGGTCAGGAACAGCCAGGCTGACAAGGTCGCGCTCGGCTTCTCGAGCATCTTCTGGAACACGGCCTGGACGCGACGCCAGCCACCCACGACGCTTGGCATACTGTGCGACCCCAAACATCCCGCCCTGGCGGATTTCCCAACCGACTTTCATAGCAACTGGCAATGGTGGTACCTGGTCAGCCAGGCCGGCGCTATGATCCTCGATGACCTGCCCGGAAAACTGCACCCGACGGTGCATGTCATTGATGACTGGGTCACCAACCGCAAGCTCGGCCTGGTGTTCGAGGCCCGCATGCGCGCGGGCCGGTTGCTCGTCTGCAGCATCGCCCTGAACCGGGACCTGGAGCATAACCCCGTCGCGCGGCAAATGCTCCACAGCCTGCTGCGTTACATGGCCAGCCCAAAGTTCAAGCCCGCCGTCCGGCTCGAACCCGCCGACGTGCGGCGGTTGATGGATCAAACCGATCGGAACCACGGCCCGTAAGCCGCCAGGGGGCATTGGCCCGCACCGCCGTTCTTTGGCTTGGATTTCAACGGCTCTGAATTAGACTGCGCCCATGAAGACTCCATTCCTACTGTTACTGGCAACGAGCTGCCTCCTCGCCGGCTGCGGCGAGAAGTCCGGCGCGCCGGGCGGGCCAACCAACAGCGCCGCCCCGGGCAGCAGCCCATTGACTGCGCCGGTGGATTACCTGGGCGCGCTGGACAAGGCACACAAGACCGCGGACAAGGTGGTGGATACCGTTTCGCTCAACCAGGCCATCCAACTGTTCAACGCCGAGCACGGGCGCAACCCCAAAGACCTCAGCGAGCTGGTCGAGGAGAAGTTCATTCCGAAGATTCCCGATGTGCCCCGCGGCATGAAGCTGGACTACGATGCCGCCGCCGGGAAGGTGAAGGTGGTCAAACAGTGACCGAGCAGATCGCCATCCTGGACTTCGGCTCGCAGTACACGCAGGTCATTGCGCGCCGCGTCCGCGAGTGCAACGTCTATTCGATCATCCTGCGCTACGACACGCCGGCCCGGGAAATCGCCCGGCTCAATCCCCGCGGCCTCATTCTGTCGGGCGGCCCGTCGAGCGTGTACGCGAAGAACGCGCCCCTGCCCGACCGCGCCATCTTTCAGCTCGGCATTCCGCTGCTGGGGATCTGTTACGGCGTTCAGCTTCTCGCCCAGTATCTCGGGGGGAAAGTCGAGCCGGGCCAAAAACGCGAATACGGCAAGGGCACTCTCCGGGTCAAAGACCCATCCTGCCCTCTGTTTGCCAGGCTGCCCGCCTCGCTCCAGGTCTGGAATTCCCACGGAGACAAGCTCACGAAGCTGCCGGCCGGCTTCAAGCCGGTGGCGGTGACCGAAAACTCGGCCTACGCCGCCATCGAAAACCGCGCCGCAAAGATGTTCGGCCTCCAGTTTCACCCGGAAGTCGTCCACACGCCCCGCGGGCGCGAAATCCTCGCCCGCTTCGTTCACCACATCTGCGGCTGCGGCAAACGCTGGACCATGCGCAACTACGTCGGCCAGGCGGTCGAGGCGATCCGCGCGCAAGTCGGCGAGGATAGGGTGATTCTCGGGCTAAGCGGCGGGGTGGATTCGAGCGTGGCGGCGGCGCTGCTGCACCGGGCCGTCGGCAGCCAGCTCACCTGCATTTTCGTCAACAACGGCCTGCTGCGCGGACGCGAGGCCGAAGTGGTGCGCCAGGTCTTCGGACGCCACTTCAAAATCAGACTCCAGTGCGAAGACGCCTCCCGCCTGTTCCTGCGCCGGCTCAAGCGAGTGACCGACCCGGAACGGAAACGCAAGATCATTGGCCGAACGTTCATCGAGGTGTTCGAGACGGCAACCCGGCGAGCGGGCAAGGCGAAGTTCCTCGCCCAGGGCACGCTTTACCCGGATGTGATCGAGTCCGTGCCCATCGGCGGCAATCCGGCAGCAATGATCAAAAGCCACCACAACGTCGGCGGCCTCCCGAAAAGCATGAAGTTCCAGTTGGTCGAGCCGCTCAGGTGCCTCTTCAAGGACGAGGTGCGGGAGCTGGGCCTCGAACTGGGGCTGCCGCGCGAGATCGTGCTGCGCCAGCCGTTCCCGGGGCCTGGCCTGGCGGTGCGCATCCTGGGCGAAGTCACCCCGCCGCGCCTCGCAATCCTGCGCCAGGCCGACGCCATCGTGCTCGAGGAGATGAAAGCCAGCGGCTGGTATTACCGGCTCTGGCAAAGCTTCGCCGTGCTGTTGCCCGTCCGCAGCGTCGGCGTCATGGGCGACGAGCGCACCTACGATTACACTGTCGCCCTCCGGATCGTGGAATCGCAGGATGGAATGACGGCGGATTGGGTCAAGCTGCCCTATGACCTGCTCGAAAAGCTGTCCAACCGGATCATCAACGAGGTCAAAGGCGTCAACCGCGTCTGCTTCGACATCACCAGCAAGCCGCCGGGGACTATTGAATGGGAATGACCAGGCTCGGTCGCAACCGCCTCTGCCGCCTCGCGCGAAAGAGGCAAGGCAGGATCGGCCCAATCCGCGGGGCACCCCAAACCTTAGCCTTGTGAACAGGAAAGGCATCAATTGGTGAGGAAGGT
>DAOPPX010000062.1:12715-31008 GCA_035358715.1 Verrucomicrobiota bacterium | reverse complement strand
ACTGACAACTGCGGTCGGTTCAACTCCATCATGGACGCCTCTCTACTCTACCGGGGAAGAATCTTCGGGAAGTAGAGCCAGAGATGGCCGAGGTCGTCGTCCTCGCCGAAGAAGATCTGGCCGTCGCGGCCGACCACCGCGTCGCCAAAGACGTAGCCGTAGCGGCGGCGTTCCAGGACAGAGACCGCCACGCCGAGATTGGTGACGGTGCGGGCGGCGGGGTTGTAGCAGAACATCTTGGCCATCTCCGGCCCGCAGAAGCCAAAGACGCGGCCGTCATAGGTCACTGCCATCGGACCGACCGGCGCCGGCAATGTCTTCCCCAGCGGCGCGCTGAAACCGCGCTCCTCATCCAGCGAAAACAGGTTGCCCCCGCCGTCGGCGGTATAGAGCAGGCCGGTGCGCGTGTCCCTGGCCCAGCAGAGCGGCGCGCTGTCCCAGGCGCCGGTCGGCAGCTTCAGGGCCTGCCGCGCCAGCTTGCGCGCCGCCGAGTCATAGCGCCAGAGCCAATCCCCCTCGTCCTTGCCGAAGATGCCGCCCTTCGAGCCCGGGGCGATGCGTCCCTGGCCGGGCACCTCGCCGATCACCTCGGCCTTGCCTTTGCCGGGGTCCGCCACGAACAAGCTGCGCGTGGTGATGCCGACCACCATTGCCCTCGTGCTATCGGCCACGGCGTGGACAATGCGTTCGCCGTCCACCTTGCCCCAGTCATCAATCGCGGGCCGGCCGAACCCCCATTCCTGGATCAGGTCGAACGGCAGCCCCTGATGCCCGGTGGCGACGACCCGCCCCCCGCCCGGGCCATTCACACAACTCACGACCCTGGACCCGGCACAGCAAACCGCGGCGCAGTGGTTCGCGCCGGCCGGCATTCCCAGGTCGAACACAATGCCCGTCACACCATGGAACATCCCGACGAACAGGTGAACCGCCCGGCCACTCGTGCCGCCATAGACCATGCCGTCGCCGGAAATGTCCAGCGCCGTGATGTGGCTCTCGTCGGCGGGAATGGGGATGCTCGCCCCCGGGAAGCAGGTCGGAAAGGCCGCCATGGTGCCTTCCTTCATGAAAGTGCCGTGCACGATCTCGTCGGTGAGGGCCTTCGCCTCCGGCGAGTTCATGTCATACTTGGTCTTCTGCTTGTTGCTCATAGCTCGCCTCACCCCCACATCCGGATCGGCAGGTGGGCGTTCCTCCGCCGCCGCGAGGCGGGCAAATGGACCTTGAAAACACCCACGGGCCTGGTGCCCACGTTGCCGAAGAACAGGTTGCCGTTGTGATCCACCGCGCCGCGCGAGACATACTGGGCGGGCTGGGTCGGGTGTTTCAGTATCGCCACCTCCTCCCGCTTTAAGTTGGCCGGGTTCAAGCGCCACACCACGCCCTCGCGCTCCGGCCCGTCGGCGGGCATCGGGTTATAGACCGGGTCGCGCCAGCGCGAGGCGACGTAATACAACTGCCCGTCTCCGGCAAAGACCAGCCCGCCGCAGTGGTCTATGAAGGTGTCTTTGGGCAGCGTCGGATCGCGGTCCTGCGTGGCCGGACCGAGGTCCTCGACTTTCGGCCAATCGCCCCGGCTTGGCCACATCCGCATGAGCCGCGGCTGGGCAATCCAGGTGACCGCATACACGCATTCCCCGTCCGGCGCGGCGGCGACATCATAGAAGACGCTGTGCCACCCGGTCTGGAACAGGGGATTGTGCGGCAGCACAAAGGGCGAGCGCTCCAGGCGATCCGTCTCCGGGTCGTAGCGGACCAGGTGCCCGTAATCGTCCGTCGTCCACACTCGATGCCGGCGGTCGAGGAAGAGCGTCTGGGCGTTGATGGACCCTATGCGGCCCACGTCGCGGCGGGTGCGGGTCCTGGTGTCGTAGATGATGAAGTGGTCCCGCGGGTAGCTCAGCGCATAAAGCCGATGCCTCTCCTCATCGTGCAGCAGGCAGCGGCAGCCTTCCTTGGGCATCAGCGTGTCCCACCAGAGCACCTTGTCGGTCCGGGTGTCAAAGGCCAGCAGCGCGCTGCCTCTGAAGCAGCGTTTCGCGTCGTGCCAGGACAGCCAGGGGGAATAGGCCGGCTGGTCAATCGGCGGCCCCGAAAGGTGCGTCGCCATGTAAAGCACCCCGTCCGCCATGGACGGCGCGAAGCTGTAGTGGATCTTGCATTGCGTCGCCCGGCCCGAATCCCCCGGGTCGTCCACCATCTCATCCAGCGAAAACAGGTAGTCGAGCCCGTCTTTTTGCTCGTTGTAGCGAACGACCTTGACCACGCCGCCGGGCACGCTCTCCGCGCAGGCCGCCGCGTAGATGCGCCCATCCGGGCCGACGGACACCGACCAACAGGTGTCAGCGTCGGGATGCCCCGTAAACGGATACCAACTGGTTCGGTAGCCCCTGTCGCCGGCGCCTTGGCGCGGCCTGGCGCCTGCCGAAGCGGCGCCCGCCCAAGCCGGCAGCGCCCACCAGGCGGCGGCGCCCGCACCGGCGGTGAGGAATTCGCGTCGTTTCATTCTCATAATCACGGCACCAACCTGACCCGTGCCTTAAGAGCTACCGTTTCCGCCCGGGGCTGACGAGCACTAAAATGTTTTCCCTGTCCTTCCCCCGCTGTCTTGCGCCAGACTATGGCATGCCATTGCCCGCCCCACTGTTGAAACTGGCTGACGTAACCAAGCGCTACGACGCGCCCGGCGGGTCGGGAGCGTTGACCGTCCTGAACGGGGTTTCGCTCGACGTCTCCACCGGCGAATCGCTGGCCATCGTCGGCCCCTCGGGTTCAGGCAAGAGCACGCTCCTGCAGATCATGGGCACTCTCGATCGGCCTACCAGCGGCTCAGTCATGCTTGACGGGCAAGACCTGGGCGCCCTCGACGAGTCGCAACTCGCCGCCGCGCGGAACCGGCAGATCGGCTTCGTTTTCCAGGCGCACTATCTCCTGCCCCAGTGCACCGTGCTGGAGAACGTCCTCGTGCCGACTCTAGCCTCTCGGGAGGGCGCGGCGCGCGCCGGCGCGGGCGACCGGGCGCAGCACCTCCTGGAACGGGTCGGGTTGGGCGGACGGGTCTCCCATCGCCCCGGTGAACTCTCGGGCGGCGAGCGCCAGCGCGTGGCCGTCGTCCGCGCCCTGATCAATCAACCGCAGCTTCTGCTGGCTGACGAGCCTACCGGCTCCCTCGACGGCGCCTCGGCGCTGGAACTCGGACAGTTGCTCATCGAGTTGAACCGCGAGGAAGGCGTCACGCTCGTGGTCGTGACTCACGCGCTGGACCTGGCCCGGCGCATGGGGCGGATTCTCGAGTTGAAGGGCGGGCGATTGGCGCAGACACATTGAATGGGTTGCATGACCTTCTGGACGCTCATTCGCCGCAGCCTGCGCTTTCATGCGCGGGCGCATCTGGGCGTGGTGCTCGGCGCGGCAATTGGCAGCGCGGCCTTGATCGGCGCGCTAGGGGTGGGGGATTCGGTCCGGCAGAGCCTTCGGAACATGGCTCTGCGCCGGTTGGGTGGCATTCACTTTGCCCTCGCCACGCAGGATCGCCTGTTCCCAACGAGCCTGCGCGAGCGCGTAGCCCGTGTTAGGCCGCCGGACCCGCTTCACGCCGCATCCACGACTGCTGTGGATACTTATCCCGTCGCCCCTTCGCTCCAGTCTCAGGCGCTGGCGCTCCCCGGCATCGTGGCCCGGCAGGACGGCGCCGCGCGTGCCAACCGCGTCAATGTGTTCGGCGTGGTGGCCGGGTCATGGCCGCGCCTGGCCGACTGGGGCATGCTGTCCCCCGGAGTCTGGCTGCCGGACGCCGCGAGCAAGCATCTGAACCGCGATGGCGTTGCGATGATGCTGCGGGAGCGCGGTGATGGGCCGCTCACGCGCTGGAAGCGCGGCGAAACGGCCTTCATCAACCAGACCCTGGCCCAGGCACTTTCTGCCCGGGAAGGAGACGAGATCATTGTGCGTGTGCGCAAGCCCAGCGCCCTGGGGCTGGACGCGGCCATCAGCCCGCGCAGCGAGGGCACCGTGGCGCTCCGGTTGAAGGTCGGCGCGATCCTGCCCCCTGAACTGCTGGGCGACTTTGCCCTTGCCGCCCAGCCGGGACCGGCCGCCAACCTGTTTCTGCCGCTGGGATTCCTCTCCGGCAAACTCGGTGTCCCGGAGCAGGCGAATCTGCTGGTCACAGGTGCGGTCCTGGCTGAGCGGAAGCCCGGCCGATGGGATCGCGTGCGCGCCGCAATCTCGAGGTGGTTGTGGCAGCGCGCGCCTCACCGCCGGGTGAGTGAAACGGGCCCGATGAGCGCTTACTACCGGCCTGATGCCTCGAGCCTGGCGGCGCGGGCCGCCCGCCGCCTCGAACCCAAAGGCCACCGGAGCATTCCCGACGAATGGGCTTTGCCCTGGCTCAGCAGTGGATTGGCTCGCGCCTGGCTGCCGGAAGACACCGGCTTGACCGTGCGCGCCGTGGAGCAGCCGCAGGACATGACCGGCGATGAGCACACCCGGCTGTTCGTCGAGGTCAGCAGCCCCCGCATTTTCCTGGAGCCGTCCATCGCCGCCGCCGCGCTTACGCCCCGGACGGCTTTGCTGACCAACCGCGAGGACTTTCAATCGGACGGGACCAACGATCTCGCCTTCAGCCAGCTTGTCACCAACGGCGTGCGCGTCCTGACTTACCTGGCCAACCTGATTCGCGCCGGTGATCGGGCCACGCCCTATTCGATGGTGACCGCGGCCGATGGCCCGCTCGTGCCGCCGGACATGCGCGACGACGAGGTGCTCGTCAACCAGTGGCTGGCCGACGATTTGCAGGTCAAGCCCGGCGATGCCGTGGCTCTGAGCTACTACGTTGCGGATTCCGGCAGCCGGCTGGTCGAGCGCACGAACCGGTTTCGCGTGCGCCAGGTCGTGCCGCTGAAAGGCATCTACGCCGACCGGACGCTCATGCCCGAATTCCCTGGACTGGCCAAGGCCGAAAGCACGCATGACTGGGACGCAGGGTTCCCGCTGGTTTATCCGATTCGGGCTAAGGACGAGGCGTACTGGAAGGCATATCGCGGCACGCCCAAGGCCTTTGTGACCCTGAGCGCGGGCCAGGCGATGTGGGCCAACCGGTTCGGGACGCTCACCGCCATCCGGTATCCAGTGCCGACCAATACCTTCGCCAGCACCTGCCGCGAGGCGGTGTATCGCAACCTGCTGGCCAACTTGCGGCCGGAGGATGTCGGGCTGCGCTTCGAGGCTGTCCGCCGGCAGGCGCTCGACGCGGCCTCGCACGGACAGGACTTCGGCCAACTGTTCCTCGGCTTCAGCTTGTTTGTGGTCGTGGCGGCCTTGCTGCTGATGGCTCTGCTCTTCCAGTTCGGCCTGGAACAACGGACGTCCGAGGTGGGCATGTTGCTGGCGGTCGGCTGGAGGCCCGGGCAAGTGCGGCGGCTGTTGTTAATGGAGGGGGCGGCGCTGGCGGTGGCGGGAGGCGTGTTAGGCGCGCTGGGTGGGCTCCTCTACGCCAAGGCGATGCTGTGGGGCTTGGCCACCGTGTGGCGCGGCGCAATTGGCGGTGCAGAGCTTCGGTTCCATGCCGGAGCGACCAGCCTGATCATCGGTCTCTGCGCCAGCACAATCGTGGCGGCGCTGACCATTTGGCTCACGCTGCGGCAGCAGGCGCGGCAACCGGCCCCCGCCCTGCTGGCAGGGGAAGCCCGCAGCCCGAGCGGCGAAGGCCGAAGCCGTGGAATGGGGATCGCCTTGACGTGTTTGGCGGCGGCAGTCGCGCTGATGTGGTGGGCGCTGGCCAGCGGCCGGAATACTACCCCGGGTGTGTTCTTCGGCGCGGGCAGCTTGCTGCTGGTGGCGGCTTTGGCGGCAGCGGGGGCGGGGTTGGGACGCCTGGCGCAAGAGGCCGGGGCCGCGCGCCTGACGCTCCGCGGCCTGGGTGTGCGCGGGTGCGGGCGCCGCCGGAAACGAAGCCTGGCCAGCATCGCCCTGCTGGCCTGCGGGTCCTTTGTGATCCTCGCCGTCGGGGTATTCCGGCTCGATGCCCGTCGCGACGCCACACGGCGCGATTCCGGCACCGGCGGGTTCGCTTTGATCGGCGAATCCACGATGCCCATCGTGCAGGACCTGAACGCCAAAACCGGCCGTGAGTTCTATGGCTTGGATGACGGGCAGCTTGCCGGCGTGAGCATGGTTCCGTTGCGCGTGCGCGACGGCGATGCGGCCAATTGCCTCAATCTGAACCGCGCCCAGAAGCCGCGTCTCCTGGGCGTAAAGCCTGACCTGCTGGCCGGCAGGTTCACCTTTGCAAAGGTCGCCGAGGGGTTGGATCGCCGCCAGGGCTGGGGAATCCTCACCGCGGACGGCATCCGGCGTGAGAAAGCTCCGACCGGCAATTCCGCACTCCCCGCCGAGGTGCCGGCCATCGGCGACGCCAACTCGATTCAATGGGCGCTGGGCAAGAAGATCGGGGACACGATTGATTACACCGACGAGCTGGGGCGCACCTTCAGGCTGCGGCTGGTGGGCGCGGTGGCGAACTCGATCCTGCAAGGGAGCCTGCTGATTGACGAAGCCGAGTTCACCCGGCGTTTTCCCGGCGAGAGCGGCTACCGGATGCTCTTGATTGACGCGCCCACAAACGCCGTATCGCATGTCTCGGCCGCGCTGTCGCACGCCCTGCAGGATGACGGCCTGGAACTGGCGCCGGCCGCGCGACGCTTGAACGAGTTCAACGCCGTGCAGAATACCTACCTGGGCACCTTTCAAGTTTTGGGCGGACTGGGTTTGCTGCTCGGCAGCGCGGGCCTGGGCGTTGTCGTCCTGCGCAACGTGCTCGAACGGCGCGGCGAACTGGGCCTGCTCCTGGCGGTGGGGTTCCGCCGGAGACAATTGCAGCGGCTGGTACTGACCGAGCATGGCGCATTGCTCGGGGTTGGTCTCGGCCTGGGCGTCGTTGCCGCCGCGGTGGCCGTCCTGCCGGCCCTGCTATCGCCCGGGACACACCTGCCCTACGGCTGGCTGGCGCTGACGCTCGCCGCCGTCCTGCTCAACGGCCTGCTGTGGACGTCGCTGGCCACGGCCTGGGCCCTGCGCGGCAACCTGCTGTCGGCGCTGCGCAACGACTAACTGCCTTCTCGACCGCCCGGCACTTCCCCTCGCGGCGTCCATGCCGAGCCCACGCCGAAACGCGCCCCGGCTTCTCCGCCCTGCGGACTCGGTGCGATCTACAGCGAGTACTGCGGGATCTTCATGGTTTCCCCGTCCTTCATCGCCGACAGGTGCGCATAGTAACCGGGAACGGTCATGTTCAACGCGTCAATCACATCCACCGCCGGTTTGCGCCCCCGGAGAATGGCGTCAATGAAATCATCCGACAGATAGCCGTGCGAACCGCCGTGTCCACCCGCGGCAACCCCCGGCGGCAGCGCGGGTTTCTTGATTTGCAGCCCTTTGGCCAGCGCGTCCAGCAGGCGTTGCTTGCCCGTGGCATCCCCCACAAAACCGTCCACCCGGCCGTTGTGCCCGTCATAGCCGGCATATTCCCCGCGAATCCGGCCCGCTTCCAGGTATTCCCCCTGGGAAGCGCATCTGACCATGCGGGAAAGCCCGCCTTCACGGGTGCGGAACAACCCGACCTCCGAATTGAAGATGTTGCCGATGAGATTGGGTTGGCGTTTAGCCTTGTCAAACAGGGCCGTGCCCTGGCACTGCACGTCCACATAACTGCCATGAGTAACCCAGATGTAGTAAGCCGTCGCATGGGTCGGATACCACATGGGCGCCCCCTTCTTGCGCCAGTCCTTGTAGGAACCTATCGAAGGCGCTCCTAAAGTATGCGGATGGCAGTACTCTCCTTCCGAATAGACGATGCGACCGAAGACATCCGCGGCGTAAAGCTTCTCCATGGCATACAAATCATCGTGGAAGACCGAGGTCTCAAACATGGAATACACCAGGCCGCGGTTCTTCTTGACGCATTCCAGCAGCCTCTCCGCGTCCTCGATGTCGCCATAGAAGGCGGGCACCGCCGTGCAAACGTGTTTGCCATGGTTGAGCACCTCCATGCAATGCCGGGTGTGCGAGGGGGCATCGGTGGCCACGAAAATGGCCTCGATGCGATCATCCTTCACCATTTCCTCCAACGAGGGATACGTCTTCTGGCACTTGACGCGTTTGGCCAGCGCCGCGCAACGGTCGGGTATTAGATCGCTCACCGCCACGACCTCGACGTTGGGATGATTCTGAAATTCAAATGCCGCCGAAAACTGGCACACCCCGTAGCCAACCAGACCGACCCGCACCTTGCGGTCGCTGAAGGGCTTCCAGATTTTCGTCCGGTCGTAATCGGTCTTGGTTTGGTCAAAACCAGGAATGACGTCCGCGCTGTGGGCGCGGTTAATCATCGAGTGCGCCGCCAGCATGGCCGTCGCCGTGCTGCCTAAGAAGGAACGGCGGGTGAGCCTGGTGGACACATTGCGCTTTGCCTTGTCGCGATTACCGTCAGGATTTGGATGGATATTCATGATTCCCCCTTTTAGACCATCGCGTGCCCTGACGCAATCAGCGTTTTGCCCCCGGTTCGGAGCCTCGGACATCCTGACCCGTTGGAAACGACGTGAGCCTGATTCCCCCCTCACCCTACGGGCCTCCCTGCGCGCCCGCGAAACGGAGGGGAGATGGGGAGAGAAGGGGCGTAAACATTGAGCGGAATGGGGGTTTGGAGGGCAAACTACCATCCTCCACGTCGAAATGGGTCTCCTGAATGGGTCTGCGGAATGGGTCGCCGATGGGCGGCGGTGAAGAGCGGAATGGGTCAGGGCGGGGGGGATTGGCCGGATTGGCGGAGGAGGGCGCGGCGGGCGGCGGCGGCGATCTTCTCCTCGGCTTTTCGGGTCAGGCGGTCGTCTATGACCGGGAAAAAGGGGCGGGCGGGGATGGTGACCTGGCTGACGACCGCCCAGCGGCCAGGGGCCCACTCGAAGCGCAGGACGGGCTTGCCTTTGATGGTGCCGCCGAATTGATGGATGGCGGCGTAGATGGGGGTGGATTTGACGGTGGCGTGGTCGGGGGCGACTTCGAGGTGGAAGGATCGGCTCAGGGTGCCGCTTTTCTGGAGTTTGCTGGGGCTGCCGTCGCGCTTGTTGGGCCAGGGGGCCGGGCGGTAGTCGGCGCTCTTGAAGTTGCCCATGGTGAGCGACATGAAGGTGGTGCCCATCGCGCGGAAGACGGGCGTGGGGTTTTTGGCGGCGGCAGCCAGGCGGGTGAGGGCCGGGCTGATGTCGTTGCGGGTGATTTTGAAGCTGACGGAGGCCATATTACTATACGCCAGGAGGCGGACTTAGAGCCTTGCGCCTCGGAGCCAGCCCCAGACGGAGGCTTTCAGGCCGACCAAAGTGCTGCGCGCCCACTCTTCGAAGGCGCGCCAGGTGTCTTCGTCGTAGCGGGCTTTGACATCGTCCAGGGGGAGGCGGAGGTCGTCGGGGTGCCAGCGGAAGGCCATGGGGTCTTCGGGAGGGGCGACGTTGAAGCGCTGGCCTTTGCGGATGATTTCGCCCTGGTTGAGGTGCTTGCGGACGGCGCCTTCGAGGACGTTCCGATCCTCGGGCGCGCGGGTGGCGTCTTTGGCGCGTTCTTCCTCGACCAGGTCGGGGTTCATGGGGCGGACGTAGCAGACGCAGCCGATGTGGCCCCAGGGGCCGGTGTGGGTCTTCCAGAATGGGTCGTTTTTGGGCAGGACGATGCCGTCCAGGGCGAGGTGGGAGGGGGTGGGGACTTTGGCCTGGTCGCCGTGGATGTATTGGAGGTGGGTGGTGTCGTCGTCTTCCATGGCGACGCGGTAGGTGCTGGCGGACCAGGCCTGGAAGGTGTTGACGCGGAGGATGACGTTGGCGCGGGTTTCGGCGGCTTCCTCGCTGAAATGGGCCTGCTCGAGCTCGTCGGCGATCTCGCGTTTGGCCTGGTCCCAGGTCATGCCTTCCGGGCCCCGCGGGACGGCGGCGACGGCGTCGCGGATGCGCTGCAAGGCGGTGGCGCCGGCGAGGCCGGAGACGGCAAAGGCGCGGGCGCGGAGTTCGGGGATGAGCTTGTAGAAGACTTTGCTGGCGACCAGCTTTTTGCCCAGCAGGAACGCGAGAGCCTCTTTGTGGGGGGCGGAGATGAAGCTGGGCACGGGCATAACTGCGCGGGGCAGGCTATTTTTCAGTTACGCAAAGCTGGGTGTAGGCCTTACCGCTTATGATTCCACGGGGGTGCGATACCTTGAGCAACCGCAGCCCAGCGCATGCTCGCCGCACTTCGGGAGAATCGTTTATAGTAATCATCCATTTGCCTTTCGCGTTCCGCAAAGCATCAAGCAGCTCGGAGAATTGCGCAAAGGACCATGACTGGTAGGCTTTTTGACGCCCATTCAGATATGGAGGATCGCAAAAGAAAAAAGCGTCCTGATGGTCGTAGAGTTTCAGGCAAGGCTGCCATGGGAGGTTCTCGATACCGACCCTGTCCAGCCGCTCCTGAACCCTCTCCAGTTGTTCCGTCACGTGGCGCATACTGGTTAACGCCCCCCCCCCCCCCCCCCCCCCCTTGTTTTGTTCCGGCAACGCCATAGGATGTTCCCTCGGCCCCAAAAGAAATCGCGCGGAGGTAAAGAAAGTTTGCCGCGCGCTGAATATCGGTGAGTGGAGAGTGTTCGCAACGGCTACACCTCCTCGCGCTGTGGAAGTCTCTCCGGCTATTTACTCGCCAGTGCAGGGCTTTAATTACTGCATCGCCGTGGTGGCGCATACACCGAAAGGCGTTTGTGAGCTCGCCATCAATGTCATTGAGTGTCTCATTGCGAGATCGCGGCTTGTTAAAAAGGAGACCCGCGGCCCCGCAAAACAGCTCAACGTAATGGCGATGGGCGGGAATAAGCGGCAGCAGCTTCTCGCATATTCGGCGCTTGTTTCCCGGGTAAGAACAGAGGGCAAGTTTTTTGTTGGTCTGATACATAATTATTCGGAACCCTTCACCGCTCCGGCCGCCGCGGCGAGCTGGAGTGCGGTCTCCAGTTCCGCGGCGAGGCGTTCGGGTCTCCAGTCGGCGTAGGCGCGGGCGAGTTTGCGGAGGCAATCTTCGCGGCTGGTGCTTTCGAGGATTATCTGACGAAACGGGGCCATGCTGCCTCGATAGGCCGCGGCGAGCGAGGAGGGGGCATTGCCAATTGCCGATTGCCAATTGCCAATTGCGGGGGCGCGGCGGCCGCCGGCGCTGGCGGCGATCAGGCGGCCCTGGGCGTCGCGGGATTCCTCGACGTCGGCTTCGGATTCTTTGGCGCCTGGGGTGGGAGCTAATTCCCCATCACCCTGGCCTCTACGGGCGGGGGGGAGGGATGGGTCGAATAGGCCGGATAGGACGGATTCTTCTACGGCGCCGCCTACGATGTCGCCTTCGCTGTCTTTTATGACTTCGCCGGTCACCTTCGCGCCGGGCTGGGCGAGGACGGGGAGGTAGGGCTCGATGTATTCTTCGTTTACCGGGAGGCCGCAGTCTCTCACCAGGGCCTTTAGGTCGGTGAGGTTGGCTAGGACGTCGTTGACGGTGCCGTCCACGAGGAAGGCTTTGAGGACCTCGCGCTTGAGGGCGGTGGCGCCTTCTTCCTCGGGATCCATGCCGGGGAGGAGGAGGGGACACTCGGTGTCGTCGCCGTAGTTGAGGGTGAGGATGGATTTGGCGAGGGGGGTGAGGGTTTTGCAGACCCACTTGGAAAGGGCGTATTCGACGGAGGCTTCGACGCGCTCGTGGACTTCGCCCAGGGCGCGGGAGCCGCCGGCTTCGGGGACATCGGCGGTGAGGGTTTGACGGAGGATGACGAGGCGGCAGGTGCGGTTGGCGAGGTCAATGAGCTGCTGGTTGGGGTTTTCGGAGGCGCCTTTGGAGGTTTCTTTGAGTTCGACGCTGGTGCCGGCGGGGAACATGCCGTAGGCGGAGGCGCCCATGTTGGCGAGGATCTGGCCGAGCTTGGTTTGGTCGGCGGCGGACATGTTGGGGTCGTAGGTGGCCCAGCGGAATGGCTGGCCGTAGACCTGGGCGAAGTTGAAGAACCACTCGGTCGAGAAATTGAGCATGGCCCAGAGGGGGGCCAGGACGTGGAGGAGGGCGGAGCCGAGGGGGTGGCCGGTCTTGTTTTTGCAGAGGCCGATGATGAATTTGTGCTCCTCGAAGTCGTGCCACTGGGAGAGGTCGGGATCGGGGGTGAGGCCGGCGCGGCCGCGGGTGGCGGAGCGGAGCATGAGCTGGGTGGAGGTGTCGCCGGAGGGGTAGCCATACCAGGCGGGATGGACCCAGCGGGAGCAGACGGGGGCGATGATGTTGGAGCCGGGGCGGTGCTCCCAGTCGAGTTCGAGGACGGAGATGCCTTTGGAGCGGGCGTCGAGGAGGTCGCGGATGGTGTCTTCGAGGTCGTTTTCGTCGGCGCCGGGGCGGGGGGACATGCCGAAGAGGGCGTCCTGGACAAGGGCGGCGCGTTCGACGGCCTGGTCGGAGGGTTGCTCGCCCTGGATGCGGAAGGGTTCGACTTTGATTTTGGCGGCGACGACGGCGTCCTTCAATTGGTTGAGGCAGGAGGAGAGTTCGGGCCAGGTGGCTTCCATGAGGTCGAACATTTCCCACTGGGAACGGAGGTCGCCGCCGAGGGCCTGGCGGAAGATATACTCGCAGTGCTGGGGAGTGTAGTAGGCTACGCCGGCGGCGAGCCACCTTTCCTGGGCTTGGGGGACTAGCCATTTGATATTGCCAATTGCCGATTGCCGATTGCCAATTGGTTTCACTGTGTGGATGGGCAATTCCCCCTCACCCTGCCCTCTCCCCAAGGAGAGGGTGGGGCGGCGCGGGGGGAGCTGGCGGCCGCGGGCGGCGTAGGAGTTGGGGAGGCTCATGGCAGTGGGGAATGCGGAGTGCGGAGTGCGGAGTTCATAATGCTGGCGGTGCTCAACGGAGGCGGGAGCCGGGGCGGAGGGCATTGTTGCCGGTGGAGATGCCGTCGGCGGTTAGGAGGGCGCCGGCGGTGCTTCTCAACGCGCGGAGGGCTAACTTTGTGCTGTCAAAGGTGTCGCCGTGGCGGCCGTTGGCGTCGGGCTCGCAAACAAACTGTCCCTTTTCCTTGCGGACGAGACGCCAGTCTTCGCGCAGGTAACGCTCGGGGGGCAGGGTGAGGTGGTTGTCGTCAAGCTCGGCGACGAGCTGGGCGCCGAGATACTGTTTCATGGTGATGGGGGCGGGCTCGCCGGGAACGTCAATGGTCTCGGAGCCGATAACGAGTTCGACGGGGACAAGGGGGCCGAGTTCTTTGCGGCACATCTGGGCGAAGTAGCGCTCGTTGGTGGCGTCAATGCAGAGCCGGCGCGGACGGGTGGCTTCAACGACGCGGCGGACGCGCTCGAGGGCGACATCGGGGTCGGCGGTTTTCCAGGTGATGACGGCGCGGGCCAAGAGGTCCTGGCCGATCTGCTGGAGGATGGTTAGGCTGGAGGGGTTGGAGGTTTCGCTGGTGGTGGTGGCGAGGTCCCAGCCTAGGCCAATGCGGAGTGCGGATTGCGGAATGCGGAATTGATTGGTGAGGTAGGAGAGGGACTGGTCGAACTCGAGGTCGTTGTTGACTTGGAAAAGTTGGGATTGGCCGATGCCGCGGCGCTGGGCGGTGTCGAGCTGGAGGAGGCCGCAGGCGGCGGTGCCGCCCAGGACGAAGCGGCAAGCGTAGTTCCGATCCCAGGCGTCTTTGTCGTGGGCGCGCGCGCGGGATTCCTCCGGGGAAAGAGGGGCGCCGGAGTCGTCGTCGTAGAGGGGGACGGCGTCGGCGTAGGCGTCCCAGGCGGTGATCCGCAGCACCCACACCCCGAGCTCGCTCTGATACCAATTACCGGCTGGGTTCACGGGGAGGTCGGCCCCGATCGGTGGAGCAAGCAGCTCGAAGCTGTAATGGGTGTCGTCAGGGGGCGGCGTGGTGGTGTAGATGCAGCGGAAATCGGGGTTGGAAGCGATAACGGGCATGATCGCTTCGACGACGTCGCGGAAGTTTTTGACGCGGCCGACTTCGTCGAGGATAAGGTCGCCGGTTTCGCCGACGGCGGCGGTGTTGAGGGCGACGACTTTGGTGCGGGAATAGATGGAGCGGGAGTGGTAGAGGCGGAACTCGAGGCGGGTGGCTTCGTAGAGTTCGGCGAAGTCGTCGGGGGAGATAGGACTGATAGGACCTTTAGGACTGATATTCTTGCCGGTTTGGGCGTCAACGATCTGGAGGGCGTCGGTGGAGAAGGCCTGGAAGGCGGCCTGGAGGGCGGCGGCTTCTTTGCGGACGATTTCGCGGCCGAGGTCGAGTTTGACGGAGCCGAAGATGACGGTGTGGCCGGGCCGCTTCATCATTTTCCTGAGGGCGACGCGGGCGGCGATGGTGGTTTTGCCGTATTGGCGGCGGGCGAGGAGGCCGGCGACGCGGTGGACGGCGACGCCGCGCGAGAACTCCTTTTGGCCGGCGCGAATGGTGAGGGGTGAGACCACGGTTTACACGGAGTTCACGGAGAGGAATGGGTCAATACCAATGAGTTCTGCCGGCTTTACGGTAGCCGACGAGGGTGGCGACGACGCCGTCTTTTCGGGGGCGCGGCAGGGGTGAATAGTAGAGGGTGCGGGAGCCGTCTTTGACCTGCAATAGTTTCTTCTTGTTCATTTATCCTCCCAATCTTCGCCGAACATCATTTTGCCGAGCTGCTGGATCTTCTCTTCGTTGGAGCCCTGGCCGGCGGCGACCTGGCGGGCGCGCTCGTCGGCGTTCCACTTGATGAAGAGGGCGCAGGTTTCACGGTGAAAACGGGTCTCGGCCAGATCGAGCTCGCGGTTCTTCTGCTTGAGCTGTTCGCGGGCGACGTCGGCCTTCTGCTGGGCGATGTCGCCGGCGCGGAGGGAGGAGACGGCGGTGATGAGGTCTTTGAGGGTGGCGGGATCGGCGCCGGCGTCGGCGGCGGCTTCCATGGCTTCGAGGATGCGGCCGGCGGCGATGGCGGCGGCGCCCTGGGCGATGTCGCCGCCTTTGGCCTGGGCGAGGTCGTGGGCGTAGGCAGCGAGGTCGCGGGTTTGGAGGAGGCGTTCGCGCTGTTTGAGCCAGGTGGCGTAGCCGGTGTAGCGCCATTTGGAGAGGTTGCGCTCGTCAATGGGTCCGGCGACGTGGCCGCCGAAGGTGCGGCCGGTGCGGTTGAGGTCGGCGATGACGGCGGCGGTTTCCGGGAGGGCGTTGAGCCAGGCGAGGATGTCGGGGGCGGCCTGGTTATCGAGGAGTTTGCGGTTGAGCTGCTCGCGGATGGCGTGGGGGAGGCGGGCGATCTTGCCGATGGGAGTGCCGCCGGCGCGGTAGCGATATTGGGCGGGCTGAGGCATGGGAGGTCAGGCCGGCTGGATGGGGAGCGGGCCGCGTTCGATGAGGTTGATGCCGGCGCGGGTGGCGTGCCACCATTTGGTCGCGCCGTCGGGGTCGTAGATGAAGGTGACGAAGCCGCCCTGGCGCTGGTATTCGAGGGCGGCTTCGAGGTCCTCGTCGGAGAAGGGGAAGTCGAGGCCGGTGGCGACGCGGCGTCGGATGGCGGATTGGCGATGGGGGATGAACGCGCGTTCGACGAGCATTTCGAGGACGGCGCGGCGGAGGAGTTCTTTATCTTCGAGTGAGAGCATTAGAATTTGGAGTTGAGTTTGCCTTCGAGGTGGCCGATGGCGCGTTCGAGGTCCTGGAAGCCTTTGGAGACCATTTCGAGTTGGCGCTTGGAGTCGCGGGAGAGCTCGGTGCGGACCTCCTCGATTTTCTCGTAGATTTTGGCGGAGCGGGCGCGGGCGGCGGCCTCGGTTTCTTCCTTCTGCTTCACGATATGCTCCCAGATGAGCTCGATCTGGCGGGAGTGTTCATCCACGCGGCGGACGGTTTCGGAGTGGAGGTGGGCGCAGAACTCTTTGCTGACGTGTTCATCGGCGCCTTTGACGAGGAGGGGCTGGGGTTCGACGCGATGGCGGCGGATGGAACTGTAGATGGAGGCGATGCCGGCTGCGCCGCCGATGAGGGCAATGACGGCCAGGGCGAGCCATTTGAGGAAGTCGGGGGGGACATCGTTGAGCTGGGCGAACATGCGGGGTTGGTGGGTTAGGGGACGAGTTCGACGGCGTATTCGGGCGGCTCGAAGGCGATGGTGTCCTGGAAGAGGTCCACGGGTTTGATGGTGCGGGCGGGGCGCTGGAGGACGCCACGGAGGGCGAGGTAGGGGATGGATTGGAGGCAGCGGGCGACCAGCTCGCTGCATACCTGCTGGCGTTTGGCGTCGGCGAGGCGCGTGACCTGGCGCTCGAACCAGCCTTTGGTGAGCAGGGATAGGATCTTGCCGACGGTGGAGTTGGAGACGGCGAGGGCGGCCATGAGTGTGTAGCCGTATTTCTGGCCGAGGTAGCCGTTGGCGCATTGGGCGATAAGCTCGCCTTTGGCGGCGGTCCATTGGGCCGGGCGGCGGATGAGGAGGGTGAGGTCCTCTTTGTCCAGGTAGGCGCTGAGGGTGCCTTTGGCGACGCCGCGGGGGCCGGCTTCGATGAGTTCATCCTCGCCGGTGACGATGAAGCAATGGGTGGGGGAAGGAACGCGGGGCAGATCATCCCAGCGCTGGAACCAGTTGATGCCGAGGCTGATGAAGGAGCGGCGGTTGATGGTGAAGCCGCAATAGCCGATGTCGTAGTTGGCGCGCCAGCCCGGCTTTTGGACCGCAATGTTCATCGGCAAAGCAGAAAGCGGAAAGCAGAAAGCAGAAAGGGGCAGCCGGGCGGGCGGGTCATGTCAGGGCACGGCGGCGGCGGTGGCGGCCTTGGCGGCGGCGCGGGTGACGCCGTCGGAGACGGCGTTGACGAGGTCCACCTGGGCGCGGCTGGACATGCTGACCACGTCTGGGTTCATGCGGCATTCGAGGCGCTCGACGACGACGGAGAGGAGGCCGTTGGTGCCGGCGGTGACGCGCAGGCCGACGAGGGTGGAGTCTTTCGGGGAGCTGATGGCGAAGGGCGCGCCGCCGAGGTTGCCCTGGATGGTGGTGCGGGGGACGGAGAGGCCGACGCAGCCGCAAAGAGCGCCGGCAGCGACGAGGGCAAGGAGCCGGCAGAGAAGTCTCATTGGGTGTCCTTGGTGGTGGGGGCGGTGGCTACGCCGGCGCGGAGGGTGGCGATGGCGCCGAGGCCGAAGGCGGAGGCGATGCGCTCGTCGAAGGCCCACCACTGGAAGTAAGCGCCGGCGACGTAGATGAGGCCCATGAGAATGGTGGCGTAGGTTTTCTTGCCTTTGAGAGCTTCAAGAAAGTTCATTTGCGCCAGTTGTAACGAGGCGGGGCGCGGGCGTGAAGCGCTCGGTGCGTTTGGGGAGAAGGATGAAACCGGAAACCGGAAACCTGAGAGCTAGGCGCGCTTGGGTTGGGGCGGGGCGCTATTGCGGGCGTCGAGCTCGCGGGTGATCGCCAGCGCGGCCTGGAGAAGATGGCCGCGGCTGCGACCGGCCGTGGGGATAAGAGCCGAGATTTTTGAGAGCAGGTCTTCGAGCAGAGGAGCGGGGAAAATGCTCAAGTCGAGGGTATGGGCAGGAGTATTTGCGGGGCTGGTGTGGAGTTGGGTTGCACATTGTTCCACACGTAGGCCAAGTTTATTTTCGAGTTGTGCAAGCCTGAACACCGCGTCGTCGCTCAAGTTCCGCTCTCCCTTCTGAACTGCCATGAGCATCGAGACGCTTAAATCCAGCGCTTTAGCGGTATTTTTCCAGTCCCATTGCTGGGAGCGTTTTACCGTCAAAATGCGCTCTAAAATATTTTGCACTTTTTTACACTTCGCTGTTGACGTGGTGTGGAACTTTGTGCAATTTTGTTATCAATGTTACGGCAACAAATGAAAAAAGCGAGAAGAAAACGCGGCCCGACGCGTTTCCGCGGCATCTGCGCGGACGCGGAGGCGCTGGGCGTGACTCGTGAGCATTTGTGGCTGGTGCTGACGGGGCATCGCGTTAGCCGCCCATTGTCCTGCCGTTATAGGGATCTGAAGCGCGGCGAATGATTTACTACGGCACAGCGATGATCTTCGGCCTGGACCAGCGCGGGCTCTCGGCCCCGATCACCAACCTTCCGGCCGGGGCCACCGTCATCAAGCGCGTGGTGCGGAGCCGTCAGCCCGCCAAAGCCTACGTCCGGCAAGGGGACACGACGGCGGTCTGGGCGCTCGGCCCGGACGGTGCGAATGTGAAGCTACTTTGGGTGCTGGCGTCCAACCGCCGGCCAAGG
>DAOPPX010000062.1:0-12615 GCA_035358715.1 Verrucomicrobiota bacterium | reverse complement strand
CGTCACGGTGACGCTTTGGCTGCGCCGGAGGTGTTAGCGTCGCTCCAGATGGCGGGACGGTGCGAATGTGAAGCTACTTTGGGTGCTGGCGTCCAACCGCCGGCCAAGGACCAAAACTCCCGCAACAAATCAATGAATCAAACTACCCTCACCCCCCCCTCGAAAACCTCCCTGGCGCCAACCCGACCTACCCCCCCTCAGAATGGGTCACGATTTGTCAAATCCTTAGGAAACTCACCAAAGCGTCACGGTGACGCTTTGGCTGCGCCGGAGGTGTTAGCGTCGCTCCAGATGGCGGTCCGGGCGGCGGTTGGGTTCGCCACCCGTGCGATTCAGGACTGTCTGTTGGCGGGCCAGGCGTTGAACGAGGCGCGGGTGCTATTTCAGCGGAATCGGGGCCCAGGAGGAGCGTTCGAGTCCTGGGATTATGCAGGCGGCTTTGAGGAGTTTGTATGCACGAACCTCCCGGAGATTTCGCTCGTTACCGCGCAGCGCTGGATGCGGGCGTCGAGGAACGTGTTGATGGCTGTTGTGGGGGAGGAGTTGCCGGAGGCGGATCCGCTGCTGGATCGGTTCGGCCTGGCGCCGAGCGTGGTGCTGAGAAAGCCGGATGCTGAGCTGGATGCGGAGGCGCTGTTGTTCAAGCGCAACTGGTTTTACTTCACGGAAAACAGGACGCTCAAGTCTTGCCTGGGCGGGATACTGGTGGGCGCGGATCGGTCGGTTAACGGCTCAGTGCTGGGCGGAGGCGGCGGGGACCGGAGGGACTACGCGGACTTTACGCTGCGGAAGCTGCAAAACATCTCGACCTTTTTCAGCAGTTGGGACCGGATGCCGGAGCGGCAGCGGACGGAGATCAAGGACGAGTTTGCGGCGGCGATCTGCGGGGAGGAGTTCAAGCTGCGGGGGCGGCGGGGCGAGGAGATCCAGGTGCCGGTGCGGTTCGAGCCGTGGCCGGAGGATGTGTGCCGGGTGGCGATGGAGGCGTTGCGGGAACGGATGCGGAGGGCGAGAGGGTGGGGCGGAGACCGGAGAGGTGAGACCGGAAACCGGAAACCGGAAACCTGAATGAACAACGCCCCTGATAGATACTTTACCGGCGCGCGCCAGAGCGTCGGGGCGGACAGCATGGCGTCGGACGAGAGGTCCGAACGGGTAACAGGACTTACTACGGTTCCTGTCGGGCGAAACGTCACGCCTGGGATTCAACCTCATGCAACACTGTCCGCCAACCCTTTGAATGCGGAGTGCGGAGTGCGGAGTGCGGAATGCAGAATGGGGACTACTGACCACGGGCCACTGACTACTGACCACGGCCTCCGGGGTCAGGTTTCAGGTCTCCAGTCTCAGCCCTCCAACTTCTCCGCGTCGGTGTCGGCGGTGGGGGAGGCGGCGGATTGCGCGTGGTTTAAGCGGCTGCTCGAGGATGGGTATTCGGGGCGGATGGCGGCGAAGATGGTGGGGAAGTCCAGCGGGTGGTGGAGCGGGCCTGATTCGACTTACCAGCGGTGGGTTCGCGGGGGCGCCGCCGAGCTGGCGCGCGCGCGGCGCGAGCCGGTCGCGGCGGGGGATCTGACCTGCCAGATTGAGGCGCTCGGGTGGTTCATCCCGGCGGCCACTTACTTCTACATGCAGACCAACCGGACGCTGGAGCGGGGGAGCATTGCCGAGGCGATCCGGCGGGTGATCTCGCTGCCCTATACGCCGGTGGGGTGGAGCCGGAAGGACCTTGAGCGGTTCCTGGGCGTGCTGCGGATGGACGAGGCGCCGGTGTGCCCGGAGGGGTTGCGGGAGGCGATCCTGGCGCGCCAGGCGGCGGGGCTGCCGCTGGTGCCGGGGCGCGTGGCGCGGCAGGTGAAAGTGAATCCGGCGGTGGTGCGTTTCGGGCGCAACCCGACCGACGCGGCGCTGGACATGGTGAACGCGGCGGGGTGCTCGAGGTTCGCCCGAGTGAACGGCGAGTATGTGCCGCTGCGGGCCGGGCAGCGGCTCCAGCCCGACGACGGCTCGATCAATTTCTGCGTGTGGGTGCTGTGGCAGTTTCCCTCGGACAAATGCTCGGCGCGGTGGGGGGTGATGGTGGGGCGGTTCCAGTTGTTGCTACTGGTGGACGCGATGAGCCTGGCGATCCGGGCCCGGTCGTTCATTGTGCGGCCGCGTTCGAGCTACCGGCAGGAGGATGCGCTGGGGCTTTACAACGTGTTCATGCGGCAGCACGGGATCCCCGAGGAAATCTTCCACGAAGGCGGGGCCTGGAACGCGGGGCGGGTCAAGGATTGCCTGGACCTGCTCAAGGTGCGGCGGCACCTGGTCCACTCGCCGCACAACAAGGCGGCGGTGGAGGGGCGGTTTAACAAGCTATGGACGGTGCTGTCGGGGTTGTCCGGCGGCCAGATCGGGCGGTATCGGGGCGAGATGGAACGGGAGAATGCGGTGCTGACGAGTTGCCAGGCGGGGCACACGGATCCGCGGACGGTGTTCCCGTCGCTGGAGACGGCGCTGGCGGCGATAGACCAGGCGATCCTGGAAGCCAACGCGACGCCGGTGCAGACGCATGTGGGCCGGTGGGTGCCCTCGGACCTTTGGGAACAGCACGTCGGCGAGACGCCGCTGCGGAAGCTGGACCCGGCGACGGAATGGATGTTTGCGCCTTACTGCGTGGAGCGGAAGGTCAACAACGGCATCAACACCAAGGTCCGGCTGTTTGATTCGTTCAGCATTCCCTTCACGTTTGCGGCGCCGTGGATGGCGCATTTTCACGGGGCGCGGGTGCGGGCCTACTTTGATCCCTGGCTGCCGAAATGCCACGCGACGGTAGTTTTGGCGGCGCCGTTCGAGCACCACGCGGCGGGGGTGATCCTGGGGACGGCGTCGCAGACCAACGACATTGCGGAGTATGCGCGGCTGATGCTCGGGCTCGGGTTCGGGCCGAGCGACGAGGGGCGCGTGATGCGGCAGCGGCAGTTGGCCGCGCTGCGCGCCGATAAGCGGGCCATTACCGGGTCGGGCCGCGGGCTCTCGATTGTGGAGCAGCGGGACGGGCTGGCGCAGCGGCGGACGATCAGCGAGGCGGGGCAACCAATCTCTTCAGTACTAAGCATAGCGGACATCCCCGTCCGCGACTCACAATCCGCGGAACCTGACCGCGGCGACAACAACAGCCTCCTGGCCGGGCGCGCCCCCGCTTGCCGCCCGGCCAGCGAGGACCCGGCTTTGCAGGAATTTTTGGACAGTGAAACGTAACCACTAACCCGGCGCGACGGCGCCAACAAGAAATGCACACATGCACACAGAAAAACTGACGGAGATCAAAGTAATCGTGGCCCGGATCGCGGACATCCAGGGCGCGCGGAAACTATCGGACAACCAACTGCTGCGGGAATACCCGGACATCGGGAGCACGAAGACCTGGCGGAACCGGCTGGTGCCCGGAACGCTGGAGGGGCTGAACCTGGACCGGATGCTGGCGAAGCTGCGGCGGGTGGCGGCGATCCTGGACGGCGGGAGCCCGGACGAAATCTTTTACCCCGAGATGGGGTTTGCCAAGGAGATGACGGCGCGGCTGCTGCGGCTGGAGCGGCAGACCGACGACCGGCGGATCCTGGCGTGCCTGGCGCCGAACGGGACGGGCAAGAGCGCGTTTGCGCGGTGGGCGGTGGCGCAGTCGCGGGCGACGCGGGCTTACGTGCGGATGCGGCCGACGTGGCGGAATCGGTCGGGGCATATTTGCACCGGGATTGCGCGGGCCCTGGGGAAGACCATCCAGAGCACCAACCCGAGCGTGGTGGAGCACACGGTGATCGAGGAGCTGGCGAACACGCCGCGGACGCTGTTCATAGACCAGGCGCACGAGGGCGGGGTGCAGTTGATGCACGAGCTGCGGGCGTTTGTGGACGAGACGCCGAGCCGGTTTGTGTATCTGGCCTACGACACGGCGTTCAAGCGGGTGCAGACCGGCACGACGGATGCGCTGATCGAGGCGCACGCCTTCCTGGGGCGCTGCCTCAAGCCGCCGTTTGACCTCTACCGGGGCGGCATTGCGCAGGAGGATGCGATCTTTTACCTGGAGACGGCCGGGGGGTTGACGCAGGCGCAGGCGGTGAGCGTGGCGAGCCGGATTTTGCCGGTGCTGCGGGCGAGCACGAATCTGCGGCTGCTCGATGACGCGATTGCGAGCGCCGAGGCGGCGTCGGATAAGGCGGATAACAAGAAGGCGATTTCGGAGCTCATCATCCAGGAGACGGTGGCGCTGGCCGGGGCGAGCGGCGAGGCGGTGAAGGTGGAGGTAGAGGCATGAAATTGCCAATTGCAAATTGCCAATTGCCAATTGGGGCTCCTGGTAAGGCACAAAGCGAGTGTCGGCTAAACTGACCAACCGCCAAAAGGCTTACCTTGCCCAGCTCGCCCGACAGGCCTGGCAGCGCAACCCGGAGGCTGACGCCCAAGACGCCGGCACCTGGCGGCGAGAGCAGGTGGCCCGGGCGTGCGGGCGGCTGGGGCTGCGATGTTGCAGCCAGGATCACTACGGCGCCGTCAAAGCCCATTTCCTGCACCTGCTGGGCCGCGACGGCGACGCCCTTAGAGCGGACCTCCACAGCCAAACCGAAGCAAACCAACGAAGAATCATCTTATGGAAAATCCGAAAACGCTGTTCGCAATATGGCCTCGGGCTCGAGTACGCCGACGGGATCTGCCGGCGTATGACACGCGGCCGCGGGCTACAAGAAACCGAAGACACCGCCACCTTATGGAACGTCTATTTCAAACTGGACTACTACAAAACATCGCCCTCAACCGCTGGTTGATAACCGGGTATTGCCACGCGCTGGCGATCCTGAGCCTGGTCAGCCTGGCCCAGCGGCGGATGCTGACCGGCCTTTGCGCCGCGTGCGCGTGCGTGTTGGTCGCCAAGGCCGGCAATGCCCTTCGAGCCAAATCCTGAATACAGACCATCAACACGAATCCGTAACACCTATGCCTATTCCAATGCTCAAATACATTATTGTGAAATCCCCCTCCGGCGAGGAACTCCCCATCCTTTTCCCCGCGGCCATTCAACATCGCAACGCCGTCCCCAAAGACCTGGAGGTCATCAGCGCGGGCTTTGTGATGATTTTCGACGGCACGCTGGCGTTCTCGGACATTGGCTCCGACTCGCTCAGCGTGGAGCCGCGTCCCGAGGACCGCGCTCTGATCGAGGCGATGCTGAACCTCGGCAAACCCATTGACGCCGGGCTTGAGCTCGGTGACGCATCCGAAACGAACAACCAACCGGCCGCTCTAGCGGTCTCCCGATAGTCTATCCGTATTATGAACACCCCCGCAGAAATATCCCTCGCCACCATTGAACAAGCGGCCAAGCAATTCGCCGCCGATCACACGGCCCTGGCGGAGCTCGTGACCGGGCTTAACCAGGCCGTCGAAGACCTGAAACGCAATTCGATCCCGGCCATCAAGCGCCGCGTGGCCCGCGCCGCCGAAAGCCGCGCCGCCCTGGCCGAGCTGGTGGACCAGGCCCGGCATCTCTTCGTGCAACCCCGCACCGTGATTTTCCACGGGATGAAAGTCGGCCTGCAAAAGGGGCGCGGCGGCATTGAGTGGGACGATGAGGCCAAGGTGATCCAGCTCATTCAAAAGCATTTCAGCGCCGCCCAGGCCGAGCTGCTCATCAAGACGACGCGCAAGCCGATCAAGAAGGCCATCGAGGACCTGGACATCGCCGATCTCAAGAAGATCGGGTGCCGGATCGTTGAAACCGGCGACGCGGTCATCATCAACCCGGTGGACAGCCAGGTGGACAAGCTCGTCAACGCCCTGCTCAAGGACGCCGCGGAACTCGAAGCGGCCGGAAATAACTGACCACAAGACCACTGACCACAAGACTACAAGACCACTGACCTGGAAAGCTATGAACCACATGTTACCTGTAGAAAGATTGGACGGCGTGGGGGGGCGGCACTCGACCGCGCGCGCTTCGGGGCTGATCTTGGCCGTCATGGCGGTCATCGGCTGCGTGCTGGGCGGGGCGCTGGCGCGGATGGCCTGGGAGCTCGGCGCCGTGGGCTGGCGCCTCGTGGGCGCACTCTTATAGAAGAGGCCAATGGACCAGGCGACATCCGTCCAGAAGATTCGCGCCCTGCACAGCGCATACGTTCTGCATAGCGGGCTGGCTATCGGGCTGGACATGTATCGGGAGCGGGTTTGGTTTGAGTGGCTGCGGCGCGGATTCACCCTGGAGGACCTCAAGCTGGTGATCCGCTACCTCCGCGCCGGGATCCGGGACGGGCAGCGCAACCGGGGCGCGCTGCGGTTCTCGAACCTGATCGCCCAGCCCGACAGGTTCGAGGAGGATCTGGCCGAGGCCCGAGCGCAGGCCCGCCCCCGCCACGCCGATCCGGCCCGCGCCGCCGTTTTGCGCGCCTCGGGCCGACCCGGCGATCCGGCCGGCGCTCCCGCGAAGGCCGCCGGCCAGATCGCGGCCAAAATTGTCAGCGACCCGGTGGCCGCGGCGAAAGCGTATGAAGAGTTCAAGAAGTTCAAAGCCTCCCTATGAGACCTGAGACTGGAAACCTGAGACCTGAGACTGGAAACCTGAGACCTGAGACTGGAAACGTGAGACCTGAGACCGATCACCGACACTCCCGTTTCAGGTCTCCAGTTTCATCCCTCTCCCCGTCTTCGATCCGCGACAAGAACTGGAAAGGAATACAGGCCAGCATGAACGCGCGGCAGGAGGCCGTGTATGAGGCCTGGCTCAGGCACGGGCCGGGCACCACGCGGGAAGTGGCGGCCAAATGCGGGCTGGACATTCTGGCCTTCCGGCCACGGACTACGGAGCTGCACCAGTGCGGCCTGGTGCGCCTGATCGGCATTGACCAGGGCCAGGGCATCTACCGCGTGAGCACCGCCGAGGAGTTGCGGGAGCTCCGCGAGAGCGCCTCCTCGGGTCAGCAACTCCTGCTTTGATGCGCCTCCCATGCTAACCAATTCCTTTCGCTGGATTCGGATACCGCGCGCCAGCGTGCCATTGATCGTCCACCCGGACGGCACGATGGAAGAGCTCGGGCCTGAGATTGGAACCAGCGAGGCGGCGCGGATGATGAGCTGCGCACGAAGGACGATCCAGAGCATGTGCGACGAGGGGCGGCTCCAAGAGGGCAGGGACTGGCGCAAGCTCCGCGGCCGGGGCGGGCGCGGGCATTATCGGATCAAGGTCTCCGCTATTCTGCGCCTGAAGCGAGCGTAGCGCCTGCGCGCCCGCTGGCGGGCTTTGTTGTTCGGGTGGACACCGATATACCTCCACGGCCTTTCGACGCCTTCCAGGCGGTCGCGGTAAACGGCGGTAAGGCGTTTAATGGCAGATGACAAGGGCGGAAGGCGTTTCTCTTCAAGACCCATTCGAGGTTGGCCGCTCAATGTTTAAGCGCCCCGAGCGCTTCACGCCCGCGCGCTGCCTCGCTACAACAACCTCGAATGGCCACCACGCCTCGCATCGCAACTCCCGGAGCGCCGGCAGCCCCGCCGGCGCTCGCCGGGGCCGCTGACCCCGTCGCCCTGCGCGCGCGCTCGGTAGCTACCGAGGTTGCCGCCGGCGGCGACCGCATCATGTATATGCCCGGCGGTGTCAACGAGATCGTCTGCGGCATGGGCCAGGACGCCGCGGCGCAAGTGGTGGTCCAGGTTGGGCCCGAGACGGCGGCCGCGCTCCAGGCCAGCTTCCAGAAACTCTCCGCGAAGCTGGCGCCGCAACGGTTGCTCTTCGACAAGGAGCATGAGTCCAAGGAAGCGATGGCCTGGCCGGCGCGCTTCGAGTGGTCCGACACTCCGCGGCCCGGGGTCTATGCGCTGGTGGAGTGGAGCCGGCTGGGGCTGGATTATGTGAAGGGGAAAGTCATGCGCGCCTTCAGCCCGTCGTTTTTCACGGATGCCGAGCTGCCGAAGCGGCGCGAGGTGCGCAGCGGGCAGACCTATTCGGTGCGGGCGGGCGGGCGCGGCAGCGCGCAGAACCCGGCCCGCATCACCGGGCTGGACTGGCCGTATGCGGGAACGCTGACCAACAACCCGGCCTTTCGAGAGATTTTGCCCTTATGGGCAAAGGACGCTGGAGCAACCCGCCGCCCGTTGGCGGCGGGCCTCGGCGCTAGTTCAACCACCAACCAAACAGACATGAATAAAGACAAAGTGCCGCTCCAAACCATGAAGGATAATTTGGAGCGCGAGATCGCCGAGCTTTCGGCGCAAGAGCAAACGATGGAAAACGCCGACGCGCTGAAGGCGAAGCAGAGCGAGCTGGCTGACGTGGAGCGGCAGATGGAAGCCGCGGCGCTGAAGGCCAAGAACGAGCAGCTCGAGGCGGCGCTGCTGGCCGAGCGCGAGAAGGACGCCAGCCGGGCCGTCCAGGCCGCCATCCGCCGCGGCGCCCTGCCGGCCAAGGACGAGGCCCTCCAGGCCAAGTGGAAGAAGTGGTGCGTGGAAGACCCCGAGGTGATCGAGGCCCTCAACGCCACCAAGGGCAGCACCGCCATGCAGCCCCGCCTGACCGTGATGCCCGTCTCGATCCAGCGCGAGGATTCGCAGGCCGTGCTCAAGGCGTATAGCGCCGAGCGCGATCCTCAGAAAAGCGCCGCCATCTACGCGACCCAGATCCGCCCGCGGCTCAAAGAGGGCGACGACCTGCCGCTGCGCGCCGCCACCATCACCACGGGAGAGCTCGTCGGCAAGCTCATCACCCAGCGCTCGCTGGAGCTGTTGCGCTTCGCGCTGCCGCCCCTGTCGCGGATGACTACCAACTTCGGCTCCGAGCCGGGGTTGCTGAACCAGGCCATCTACACGCGCTACCAGACCGTTCCGAGCGTCGTGGCCTACGAGAGCGGCGGCGCCGGCACCGGCTGGGCCGCGCAGGATTGGACCAACACCGACGCCTATGTGACGCTCAACCAGCACAAAGGCTGCGAGATCGTGCTCAAGGAAACCTACCTTGCCGGCACGGTGCGCCGGCTCTTCGACGAAATGGGCGCCGGCCAGGCCTACGCCATCGCCAAGGACATCGTGGACTATGCGTATGCGCTCATCACCGCGCCCAACTTCCCCAACACCGCCATCACGTCCGCGCAGATTGACTTCGATCGCTCGACCGTGATTGAGATGGCGGTGGCGCAGACGCTCAAGGGCGTGCCGCAGGGGGCCAGCAACCGCACCCTGGTGCTCTACCCGACCTACTACGGGCAGCTCGCCAAGGACCAGGCCATCATCACCCTGGCCGCGCAGCAGCAGCCCGGCATCATCACCGGCGGCGTGCTGCCCGACGTGCATGGTTACTACGTAATCGAAGCGGGCAACCTGCCCTCGACCGGAAACCTCAAGGGGTTTGCGTTCAGCAAGTCCGCCCTGCTGATCGCCGCCCGGCCCGATGGCGACTACGTCAACGCCATCCCCGGCGCCGCCGACGGCAACTCCGTCGTGGTCACCGACCCGGACACCGGGTTCAGCGTGCGCCAGACGCAATACGTCAACCACCAGCTCGCCTCCGCGGCTCAACGGTTGAGCTTCTACTACGGCGCATCGGTGGGCCAGGCGGCCGCCGGCCAGATCCTGTCCACGTAAACCATGTGGGGTGGCGCCTCTTTCCGGGGAGCCACCCCACGACTCCATGTGGGGTGGCTCCCCGGAAAGAGGCGCCACCCCACAACTTGAAAACCCAAATCCCAATCTAATATGAAGAAATACCTACCCTTGTTTGCGATCCTGCTTGCGGCGGCTTTCACCGTCCAGGCCGAAGTCGGCATGGTGAGCTTCGGCATCACCAACACCATCGGCAAAAACGCCACCACCTCCGTTAACCTTGGCAGCGCGCTGTCCGTCACCGGCCAGGACAACATCGGCCTGATGCTAAAGACCGCCGGCAGCGAGGCGGGCACCGGGCTTGTCACCATCACCTTTGCCCGCTCGCCGGACAACGTGAACTGGGAGACCAGCCCGCGGTTCACCTGGATCAACTCGCTGAACGGCATCACGCCGGTGGTGGGCTATACGAACATCCCGTCGTCGGTGATCGGGGCGGCCGGCTACATCAAGGTGGTCAGCATCGTCAACGCCGACGCCAACGTGAACGGCACCAACTCCGCCCTTTACCTGGTCAAGAAGACGATCAAGGCCGCGCCGTGATCGGAGGCGGGGCCAACAGGAAGCCTATGATTGCGAAACATCAAGATCTGCTCGCTAGCCTGAAGGACGCCGAGCAGAAAGCCTGCGTCGCGTATAAAGCGGGCGCCGCTCCGCTCGACAGCGTGGTCACCGCGCTCCGCGGTCTCATCACCCAAATCGAGCAGCGTCTGCGCGCCTACGCCCGCCTGGCGCCGACGGCTGCGGCTCCCGCCCGCGAGCACAAACCCCGCGCCAGCCGGACCAGTTAATGTCCCCAACCCGATGAGGCCCGGTGTGGCGCGTGCATCGTCGCGCCGGGCCTTTTTCTTAAATGGCATACACGACCCAGACCGCCGTTGAAGCCAAGGTCCCCGCCCTGGTCCTGGATGATGTCCTCGACGACAACGGCGATGGCCAGCGCGACGCCGGGCTGCTCGACCAGGTGATTGCCAACGCCAGCACCGAGGTGGACGGCTTCATCTGCAACCGCGTCACCACCCCCGTCGCCAGCCCGCCCGCCAGCGTCAAGTCCGCCGCCCTCTGGTTTACGATCCGCGACCTTTACGGCCGGCGCCAAAGAGACCTCCCCAAAGACTGGGCCGCCGCCATCGCCGCGGTTGAGAAATGGCTGATGGCCGTCCGCGACGGGACGCAAACCCTGGACGGCTCGACCGTCAGCGCCCTTCCCGCCGCCGCCGGCACGGATCCCCGCGTGCCCGGCCGCGTGCCTTCCGGCTCCCAGACGACCTACTGACGCGGCGCCGCATGACCATCAGCGAACAGCTCAACTTCCTCGCCTTGAGCCTCGTCCCCTGGGCGCAGCAGAACAAAGGCCGCGCGTTTATCGCCGCAGACGCCCTCGATGCCGTTGACCAGCTCCGCGCCACGCCCGGCGCTCCCACCCTGGCCATCCTCTGGACGGGCCGCGTGCCCCGGGAACCCGAGAACCTTGGGCGACGCGACAACCAGTTCAAACTCATCGTCTCGCGCGGGCGCTCCCTGAAACTGATCCCGGGCGAATCCCTATCGGCCGGCAGCGCCGGCGGCCGCCCACTCTTTGACCTCGTCGAGGAAGCTGAAAACCTCGTCCTTTCGCTGCGGCTGGAGGAAGGGGAAAGCCTCGGTCCCGACGAGCGGATGCCCGTCTATCAAGGCACCGGCCAATTCGAGGTGGCCGGCCTGCTGCTCGACGCCTACGAAATCCGATTCACCCTCGCCGCCCAGGCCCCCGTCCAATCCTAGCACTATGCACCCATTCCAGAAATCAGAAATCAGAGGTCAGAGGTCAGTGGTCAGTGGTCCGTGGTGTGCTGCCCTGCTTGCCATTTTCAGCATTTTATTTTTCAGCTTTTCAGCCTTTGGATCGTCCACCGTCTCGTTCAACCTCGTCCAATTCCCGACTACCCCGGCCACCAACCGCCTCGTTATCATCACGCCGATCCAGCTCACCCCGGCCACCAACCAGGTGGCCACCTACGACCGGCTCGCCTACAACTCCGGGACCAACGGCCAGTTCACCATCACCAACCTGATCCCCGGGCTTTACCAGGTCTCGATCCAGGCGCCGCCCGACACCACTACGTTTGCCATCCTGGCTCCTACCAACGGCACCGTGAGCGCCGACACCCTCATCGTCTCCTTCCCGAAAACCGTTGCCCGGCCCCAGGATTACTCCTACTCCGCCTCCGCGTCCGACGCCCGCTACGCCATCGCCGGCGGCGGCGGCCTGACCTACTACGCCCAGTTCGGCTCCGGGAATTTGACCAACTGGTCGGAGGTGGATACCAATGTCCTCGGGACCCTGGCGTCCGCCACGTCCAGCCTGGGAACCGCCGCCACGAATCACGTTACCGGAACGTCCAATAGCCTTTACTCGGCGATCCAGGTCGCCGCCAGTTCGGCGGGGGTCGTTAGCTTCAATCTACGCACCGGCCTGGTCAGCCTTACCAGTGATGACGTGACCGGGGCGCTCGGCCTGGTCCCGGTTGCGTCCAGCATCACCAACGGCCTGGCTTCGACCGGCTACGTGGCCGCCGCCATAGCGGCCATACCCACCAACTCGGCCAGCGCATCGAACGCGTCCAACGCGCTCAAACTGGTGGAGCCGGATTATGTGGGGGGCTCCAACACTTTCGAGCCGGTTTATGCCAAGACGCAGGGGACGAATATCTACATCCTCTCGATAGTCACCGACGACATTGCTGACGGACTTTATGCCTGGCACACGCAATGGATTGACGGAATTTGGGAAACGATTCTGTACACCAATGCGGGGACAGATTTGATTCGTCGGGAAATTCTTGATGGGCTGGACGAGTACTACAATTTCACCAATACAGCCGTTGCAGGTTCGACAAACTTCTATTTTATGATGAGTCCGCCCCAATTTGGCAATGTCCAAGGGCTGACTAATGAGTTGCCCGAATCCTTAGCGAACGCGCGGAGTGACCCAAACTGTGGCCACGACGCACC
>DAOPPX010000061.1:0-31371 GCA_035358715.1 Verrucomicrobiota bacterium | reverse complement strand
ACCTTCCTCACCAATTGATGCCTTTCCTGTTCACAAGGCTAAGGTTTGGGGTGCCATCCATCGCGCCACCCCCCAATTGCCCGGGAACGGCCTGGATTATCGCCCGCCTTTTCCGCTTCCTGGCTCCACTTAGCCGCGGTTTCTCCCCGATTGTACAAAGAAACTGGCGGGCCGAAGCCCGCCAGTTCAATGTCTGGAAATGAAGCCCGATCTGTCTAATCAGACACTCATTTTCCGCCTCGCCCAGCCCAAACCCAGCATGGTCGCACCGAGGAGCATAGCGGTCACGCCGCCGTCCGGCACCCCGCCGCCGCCGCCGCCGTTCTTCTCGGTCGTATAGCAGAAGGTAATGCACCCAATCTGGAAATAGCAGTCAGGATCAAACAGGAAGCCCAGATTACCCGCGAGCATACGGGTGTTTAAGGCAGTCAAATTACTGATATCCCAATCCCAGCTCTTGGTGCTCCCATAGGACCAGGTCTTCAAGCCAACATCCACAGCGTTGAACCCTGAACGCCCATCAAAATAATCACCACTCGCTTCGTTGTCGGTATACCTGTTGTTCGCTGTTACGCTGCCGAAGTCAACCCACAGTTTCCCGCTTCCCGAGGTCAGCTTGATGTTGCTGAACGATATCTTCGCCGAGGTAACTGTTTCGCCGGCGGCCAACGCAGGTGCATTGACATCCCACGTGTATGCATACTTGCCCTCCCAGTTGACCCCGCTGGGGCCGGTGATCGGGCCGTAAGAGGTAACGGTGATTGCCGAGGCGATATTGGCTACGCCCAAAAGCACTGCTGCGATAATACTGGTTTTCATGATGTTCTTCATTTCAATGGTTATTCGATTTTCACTTGGAAGTTTAGCAGCACCCGTGCCAACCATGCCGCCAATGATCAGCGCGTTTATATCTTCCAATTCCACAGCTATTTATGAATCGCCCAGTCTTTTACCAAAAATCATCTTCACGTGTCGTGAGTGTTAAGCGAACCGACACTTTCTGCAGAATCAACACACGCCGGGGCGTTATCTTACCAATTCATAGGGGTTTACGTCCAGGTGGGTTTTGTGTAAAGAATCCCTGAATTCCCGGCCTTCGGGGGGTGGGGCTTACACCGCGTGCCTTGGCCTGACCTGCGCGGCGTTAGTTGTTGTCAGAAGGCGCGTTCCAGTATCCCGGCCAGCTCCTCGTGGGTGAGAGCAATCGGGTTGGCCTTCATGCTGCTGGCCTGGGAGGCCTTCTGGACCAATTCGGCGATGTGCTCAGACTGGACGCCATGATGACTCAAGCCGGGGATTCGCAAATCGGCAACCAGCTTGCGGACCCACTCGATGCCGGCTTCGGCCGTCGCCGTTGGACTGCCGGTCAGCAGGCGCGCGACCTCATCGTAGCGGCGCAGCGTGTCGGCGGCGGGCTGGCGTTGGCGCAGGGCGCTCAGGTTTGCCTCCATGACGTGCGGCAGCAGGGCGGCGCAGACAGCGCCATGCGGCGCGGGAAACTGGCCGCCGATCGGTCCGGCGAACCCGTGCGCCGCACCGAGCCCGGCATTCGCCAGGGCGAGTCCGCCGAACAGGCTTGCCAAGGCCATATCCGTGCGCGCGGTGATGTCGCAGCCTCGCTCGACGGCGGTCCGCAGGGAGCGGGCGGCGCGGCGAATCCCTTCCACGCACACCGCATCGGTCATCGGGTTGGCGCGCGAGCACACATAGGGCTCGATGAGCTGGGTCAGGGCATCCAGGCCCGTGCTGGCGGTGACGGCGGGCGGCAGGTCATAAGTCAGCTCCGGGTCAACGATGGCGACTCTCGGCAGCATCAGCGGGCTGCGAAGGCTGACTTTCACGCCGTGCTGCGGCGAGGCCAGCACGGCGTTGCGGGTGACCTCCGAGCCGGTCCCCGCGGTGCTCGGGATGGCAATAAACGGGGCGGCGGGTTCCGTCAGCGCCTTGCCGCGGCCGATGACCTCCAGGTAATCGAGCAAATCGCCCGTATTGGTGAGCATGGCAGCGATGGCTTTGCCCGCGTCCAACGCGCTGCCGCCGCCGAGAGCGATGACCGCCCCGCAGTTCTGCCGTTGCGCGAGCGCCACTCCTTGCCGGATGGCCGCGATCTCCGGCTCGCGGCTAATCGAGAAGATGTCGCTGGCAAGGCCGTGCTCGTGCAGAATGTTAAGCAGGGGCGCTGCCCGGGTCACGTCCGAGCCACTTACGACGAGGACGCGCCGGCCCAGCTCCCGGGCCAGCGGCCCCGCTTCGTGCAGGGTGCCGGGCCCGAAGATGATGCGCGTGGCGGTGGCAAACTCAAAGCGCATGAGCGGGGAAGCGGGCTGGACTGCCCGTCACCAAGCCGAATCCTCTGGGAAGAGGTTCGTGAATTTCACACTGCTGCGCGGTTCGGCCATCATGGGTGCGACGGCGTCCCGCCAGGTCTGGTAGTGCTTTGTTTCCTTATGCGCGAGGGTCGCCTCCGGGCTCCGGTAAGCTTCCACCAGCACAAAGCGCGTCGGGTCATCCTGCTGCTGAACGCAATCGAAGCGCGCGATGCCCGTTTCTTTCAGGCTCTCGATCGCGTTGGCGAGGCTCGCCTGTTTGAAGGCCTCCACATACTGCGGCTTTACGTGAACATGAACGTGAACAACTAGCATAACATCAAGGCGCTAAAGGCTTAACTGTTAAACCGGGTCGGAGGGGAGCATGGGCCAACTGCCTCCCGGTTTCAATCCCCTTCACGCGCCGTTAACGCGCCGGCGGTTTGGCGCTGTTCGTGCCTTTCGGCTGGTGGAGCCCGGCTTTGGTGAACGGTTCCAGGTAAGCGCCATAGCCCGCCTGTTCCATCTGCGCCACGGGGATGAAACGCAGTGCCGCGGAGTTGATGCAGTAGCGCAGGCCTGTGGGGCCGGGGCCATCGTTGAAGACGTGGCCCAGGTGCGAATCGGCCGCCGTGGAGCGGACTTCGGTGCGCTTCATGCCGTGGGAATGGTCGGGACGATTGCCGACGCGATCCGCCGCCACCGGACGGGAGAAACTGGGCCACCCGCAGCCCGAGTCGAACTTGTCCAGCGAGCTGAACAGCGGCTCGCCCGAAACCACGTCCACATAAATGCCCGGCGCATGGTGGTTCCAGAATTCGTTGCGGAACGCCGGCTCGGTGGCCGATTGCTGGGTGACGGCGAACTGCATCGGCGTCAGCTTCCGCTTCAGTTCGGCGGCGGGCGGTTTCTGGAATTTCATCATGGCGGAATTAGTGGATGGCGGCGGCGCGGCGGTGCAATTGGCGGCGGCGGTCTGCGACGCGGCGCGCGAGCAGCCTGCAACGGTGGCTGCGGACAACACCGCCGCGGCAGTCAGGCAAACCAACGGCTTCACCAGTTTCATGCAAAGGAAGATAACACACCCGCAGCGGCCACCAAAGCCGCAACAACCCGGGCGCATCCATGAAGCCGGCGCAGCAGCGCGCCCTCTTCTGTCCGCCCGCCGCCGCCGGCTCACTTGAACAGCCCCGGCAGGAAGGTCGTCAGCGGCGGAAAGTAGGTGATGAGCAGCACGCCGATCAGCAGGACCAGCAGCATCGGGAAGGTGGCGCGGATTACCTCCGCCATCGGCTTGTTGAAGCGGTAGGACGAGAGCAGCAGGTTCAGGCCCACGGGAGGGCAAAGGAAGCCCAGCTCCATGTTGGCGAGGAAGATGATGCCCAGGTGAATGGGGTCTATGCCGAAGGCCACGCCGAGCGGCACCAGCAGGGGCACGACCACAATGATGGCGGCGTAAATCTCCACCAGCCCGCCGACGAACAGCAGCACGATGTTCAGGCCGAGCAGGAACAGCCACTTCGACTTCACCGCCGAGGTGGCCCACCCGACCAGCTTGTCCGGCAGTTGCGCGTCCACCATGTAGTGCGTGAACCCCAGCGCAACGCCCAGGATCAGCAGCACCCCGCCGACCAGCAGGCCGCATTGGGTGATCACGCGCGGCAGGTCCTTGAACGGGCGCAGGTCGCGGTGGATGACGGTGGCAATCAGCAGCGCGGAAGTCGCGGTCACCGCCGCGGCCTCGACAATGGTCGGCACGGTGAACAGGGAACCGATCGCGACAACCGGGATGATCAGCTCCCACTTGGCGTCCCAGAGCGCCGCGCGCGCCTCGGCCCAGCGGAACGTGGGCCGGTCGGCGGCCTCTTTGGACCCTTTGCGAATACCCCACCAGGCCGTGATGATGACCAGCAGGATGCCGGGGCCGATGCCGCCCAGGAAGATATCCTTGATGCTCAGATTCGCATGGGCGCTGGTGTTGGCGACGATCGCATAGAGAATGAGCGGCAGGCAGGGCGGAAACAGCATGCCGAGCGAGCCGGCGCCCGTCAGCAGTCCCAGGGCGTTGCGCTCCGAATAGCGCGCCGCGATCAGCACCGGCATCAGCACGCCGCCCAGCGCCAGGACCGTCACGCCCGACGCGCCGGTAAACGAGGTGAAAAACGCGCAGACCAGCGCCGTGACGATGGCCGGGCCGCCGCGGAACTGGCCGACCATCGCCTGGAAGACGCGCACGAGCCGTTTGGACGCGCCGCTCTCGGCGAGGAAATAGCCTGCCAGCGTGAAGATCGGGATGCTGGGGAGCAGGTCGTTGGTGGTGAGGCTGTAGTGTTTGAGCGGTACGGCCTGGATGGGCAGGTCGTTGCCCCAGAACAGCAGCAGCGCCGCGCCGCCCAGCGCGGTGAACACCGGCGCGCCCAGCAAGGTCGCCACCGCCAGCGCCACCAAACCCGGAACCTCCAGGCGCGCCGGCGAAATCGGCGCCCACACCGCCACGCCCGCCAGCGCCGCCGCCAAGGCAAGCGCCAGGCCGCGCCCGAGCCAGGTGCCGGTCGCATGCCAGATGAGCCGCAGCGCCACCAGGCCGAAGCCGATCGGCAGAATGAGCTGCACGACCCAAACCGGGATGCCATAGACAAGTATCCTCCCCAGCGGCTTCATCGCGAGGACATACTGGAGGCTGGCGACGCACAGGAACAGGCAGATGGCCGCCGCAAAGCCGCTGCTGAAGACTTGCGCCGCCGCGCGAGCCCGGCCCTTGAGCAATGCCTGGACGGGCGACAAGGCCAGCAGCCGGCGCTCCCGCGCCGCGACCGCGCCGCCCAGCATCCCGACAATCAAAGTAAGGTGCTGGACGATGGCGCTCGAACCGGAGATGCCGGTGTTGAACGCATGGCGCAGAATGATCTCCACCACCGGCAGCAACAGCATGGCCGCCAGCGCGACCACCAGCAGCAGGTTCTCGGCCTGGCAGGCCACCCGCCGAAAGCCGGTGCGCTCCGCCAGGCTGGCGGCATTGTGCAACTCAGCGCCGGAGGCAGATTCAGCGCTCATGGATTCTCTTTCTTCACTGGCGCTTCTCAATTCACTTCAGGAGCGCCGACATTCCTGTCGGCCCGTTCGCGAACCCTTGGCTGGGCCGGCGGGAATGACGGCGCTCCACCCATCCTTTTGCAGGAAAGGAAGATGCGCCGGTTGCCCCCTGGAATCGGCCCCTTCATTTCCCGGCCGCCCCGGCGCGGCGCTCCTTGAGCAACCGCTGCGCCTCGTCAAACATGTCCACCGGGACAATCTTGCCGCGAATCTGGTCCTTCACCCCGTCAATGACCGCCAGCCACTCGGCCTCGGCCTGGGGCGTCATGGGGTGCACCACCAGGCCGCGCTTGGCCATCGCCGCGACCGCCGCGTCGTTCTCCGCGCGTCCGGCGGTCCTGATCTGGCGCCCGGTTTCATCGGCAATCTTGAGCATGGCTTCGCGGGCGCCGGCCGGCACGCGCTCCCAGCTCTTCCGGGTCACCACGGCCGCGCCGACCAGCGGTCCCCAGTTGATTTCGAGCATGTGCCTGGCTTGCGTGTCGAGTTGTGACGCCAGGGCGAATATGGGCACGGTGGGCACCGCGCTGATGGTGCCCGACAACAGGCCCTGGGCGATGCCGGAAGTCTCGAGGGCGACCGGGCTGAAGCCGCTGGCCTTCCACAAATCATACTGGTTGGCATTGCCGGCCCAGGAAAAGACCTTGAGCTTGCGCAGGTCATCGGGCTGCACCACGGGCGACTTGGAGAAGAACCGCACCCAGCCCGAGTCGCTCCAGAACAGGACAAGATACCCCTTGGCCGCCAGTTTCGCTTCGAGCTTGGGCCGCAGCTTCTCGGTCAGGTAATCCACCTCGTCCAGGTCGCGGAACGCCAGCGGCATGATCTGCAGCGCCAGCGCGTCCTTGTCAATTTGTGACAGGCCCTCCGAGGTGATCATCGCCGCATCCAGGTTGCCGGTCTGCATCAGGCCCACCATGTCGGCCTCGCTGCCCTGCGTGCCGCCCGGGAAGACGACCAGTTGCACGGCGCCGCCCGACTCCTTGCGCCATTTCTCGCCCATCGCCACGACGCTCTTGTGATAAGAGGTGCCCGCGGGAGCCAAGGTGCCCAGCTTGAGGCGAATGGTCTTCGGGGCAGCCTGCAGGCCGGTGGCCCACAGGCCCAAATACAGGACCACACCACAGATGAACACCGACAGCCCCCGATCACGGTAACCGGAGCGCCTCCTGCGCCCCGGGAGAAAAGCTGTTTCACGGGCGGTGTCGTTGTATCTGGCTCTGGCTCTATTCATCTGTAATTAAACTCCGGGTGAAGGCGCTAGTTGCTTTCCGGCGGGTTGGCGATGAGGAACAGTTGATCAGTGCGCGAGAGCAGCCACTTGGCGCGGCGTTGCATGACGAGGTTGGCCAGGCGCCATTCCGGCTTCGCGTCGGGATTGATCGCGAGGGCCTGGCGCAGCAGAGACTCGAATTCCTTCAGATCTTGCTTCTGCACGCACACAGCCTCAGCGAGGGAAACCATGGGGCCGGCCAGTTGGCCGCCGCTGAGCGCCATCGCCCGCTCGAAGTGTTGCCGCGACCGAACGGCGGGATCACCGCCCGTCCCCGAGCGGCTCATCTCGTAAGTAATGAAGTAGGAATGGAGCGCGCCGTGATCGAACGCCTCATCGAGCGCCAAGGCGCGGTCCATCATCGCCTCGATCAGCGGCAGGTCGGCGATCAGGTCGGGGTTGTCCTTCGACAGCGAGACGGCCGCCGCCCACGAGAGGGCCGTCCAGTAGAGAAACGGCACGTCCTTGACCGTCGCCGCGCCGACGGCGCTCTTGGCATTGGCGCGCAGCGCCTTCTCGAATCCTGCGTGCCGCGCCTCCAGGCCGCGCAGGCCGTAGTTGCGCCCCCGCAAATACAGGCGCCGGGCGCGCGCCCTTATCTCCTCGGCGGCGGCAAAGTCATTGTCCTCCATCTCATCGGCGTCCTGCTGGACGAAGGCATAGGCATACTCGGTGAAACCGCTGCAAGCCGCCAGGAGCAACCCCTGGTGGCGAGGGCTCTCGGCCAGCAGGCTCTCCATCAGCTTGAGACTGAATGGCACCGCGGCCTTTACCAGCTCCGGGTCGTCATCAGAGGCAAAAGTCGTCCCACCGCCCGCCAGGGCATCACCGACCTTGTTGATGGCCAGCCGCTTGATCGAGCAGCCCGAGCCCAGCACCGCCAGGCTCAAAGCCACGAGGCAAACTCTCTTGCTTATTACGTCCAAAAACATCGGTTCAGACTTTCCGCTCAAGTATATGCCAGCCCGGGCGCGAACTGCCAACCGCGAAAAACAGCCTCACAGCTCCTGAACTCCTGACCCGCGACACGGATTCAGAGGCCGTGAGGAAACTCCCTGATGCTGCCACAGGGCTGTTTTCCTCAGGAATCTCGCGTTTTCTGCCGTAAAGGCGCGCTTGGCAGCAGCAGGAATACCCCGCGCCAATTCCTCCATGCCAGGCGTTCCTGGCCTGGAAAGGAGCCGCCATTACGGCAGTGCCAGGCGATTGACACCTTAGCACCCCCGTCCCTCCTCCGTCCCTCCTCCGTCCCTCCTCCGTCCTACCTCCGTCCTACCTCCGACCGGCGATCGGAGGTGGAACGGAGGTGGAACGGAGGAGGGACGGAGGAGCAACGGAGGAATCGGCTTGCTACTACGGTATTGGCAGCTTCCTGCCAGGCCAGGAACGCCTGGCACGGAGGGATTAAGGCGGATTGTTCCTGCTGCCGCCAAGCGCGCCTTTACGGCAGAAAACGCGCGATTTCTGAAGGGAGCAGCCCTGTGGTGGCGTCAGGCAGATTCCTCACAGCCTCAGACTGCGTGCGGCGGTTCAGCGGTTCTAAGCCTGCATCAACGGTGCGCGGGCGCTGAGGGCTGCTACTTCATCGTATCAAGCGTCTTTTGCAGGATTTGCCAGTCCTTGAGGCCCGTAAACCGTGCGCGGGCTTGTTGGTTCAGGGCGGCTTCCTGCGCGTTCTTGGTCGGCTTGTTGACCCGGTAAAGGATGCCGAAGACGCCGGGAAACGGTTCGTTGGCGAGTTGGTAGGCGGCGGCCTCGTTGGTCACGTCGTGGCCGGCGGGCACCGTGTTGAAGACGCCGCCCTTGCGCGGGTTAGCGGCATCGAAAACGCCCGGGGCAAACTCCACACATTCGCTCAGACATTGGATGAAACTGAAGCCGTCGTGGTCCAGGGCGGCTTCCATCATCTGGAGCAGATGATTCGGGTTGGTGCTGGTGGTGCGCGCGACGAATGTGGCGCCCGCGGCAATGGCTTGCTTGGCCGGGTTGATCGGATAATCCACCGCGCCCATAACATCGGTCTTGCTTTTGAAGCCCAGGGGGGACGTCGGCGAAGTCTGTTTCTTGGTCATGCTGTAAACCCAATTGTCCATCGCCACACAGGTGAGCCGGATGTTCTTGCGGGCGGTGTGGGTGAAATGATTGCCGCCGATCGAGAACAGGTCGCCGTCGCCGGCGAAAACGAACACGTGGAGGTCGGGCCGGGAAAGGGAGATGCCGCTGGCGAAGGGCAGCGCCCGGCCGTGGATGTAGTGCGCGCCGTGGGCCTGGATGAAATACGGGAAACGGCTGGCACAACCGATGCCCGAGACGGTGGCCAGCTTCTCCTGCCAAAGCTTGCGCTTCTCGACGAGCTTGAAGAAGAGCGCCAGCACGGAGAAGTCGCCGCAGCCCGGGCACCAACTGGGATGATCGGCGGCGAGCTGTTTCTTGGTCAGGCCCTGGCGCTCGGCGGCGGCCGGGGTGGCCGGCATGCCAGCCTGGGCAGGATCGGGGGGGGGCGTGGGTGCAGTCATAGCCTAAGCGGGGCGATCAGCGCCAGCCGGTTGCTGGCGCGGGCCGGTGGTCAGATCGGCGCGGGCGCGTTCGAGAATCTCCCGGACTTTCCAGGTCAGGCCGTCGGTCTTGTTGATGCCGCGGATGGTCGGCAGGCAATAGCGCGCTCGCAGCAACCCGGCCAACTGGCCGTAGCCATAGAGCCCCTCGTCGTTCATTTCCACCACGCGGATGGCCTCAAAACCGGCAAGAATCTTCTCCAGCCCCGGCGGCAACGGGTTGAGGTACTTGAGGTGCAGGGCCGAAACCCGCGCCCCCGCCGCGCGGGCGCGGTCCACTGCCTCGCGAATCGGGCCTCGCGTCGAGCCCCAGCCCACCAGCAGCAGCGCGCCTTCGGGCGGGCCATAGACCTGTGGAGCCGGCAGCGTGGCGGCCAGTGCCTGGAGCTTCCGGCGCCGTTTGGCCGTCATGTCGCTGTGCAGCCGCGGCGAGGCGGTCGGGTGCCCATACTCGTCATGTTCCAGTCCGCCGGCGATGGGGTAGCGGCCGCTCAGGATCGGCGTGCCGGGCACCACCCGGCGCGTGACGCCATTGGGCGCCGACAGGTCGTAGGGCTTGTAATCGGCCACCGGCGTCAGGTCGGGAGAGATGTCCTGGCAGAGTTTCTCCAGGTCGGGCTCGCCAAAGGCCTCGACGCGCGCGGCGATCGCCTGGTCGCTCAGCAGGAACACCGGCACATTGTACTGGCGCGCGAGGTTGACCGCCTCGATGGCGGTGTAGAAACACTCCTCGACATCCGCCGGGGCGAGCACGACGCGCGGGGCGTCTCCGTGGCTGCCGTAGCAGGCGAGGTTCAGGTCCGACTGTTCGACCTGCGTCGGCAGGCCGGTGGAGGGGCCGCCCCGCTGGATGTTGATTACCACCAGCGGCACCTCGGCCATCACGGCCCAGCCCAGCGACTCCATCTTGAGCGAGATGCCCGGCCCGCTGGAGCCGGTGACCGCGACCCACCCGGCATAACTGGCGCCGTTGGCCATGGAAATGGCGGCCATCTCGTCTTCGCATTGGACAAAGGTGCCGCCGTAGCTGGGCAGCTCGCGCCGCAGGATCTCCATCACGTCGGACCACGGGGTGATAGGATAGGCGGCGCCGAAGCGGACGCCGGCGGCGATCAAGCCGTAAGCCAGCGCCTCGTTGCCGTTCATCACGACCTGGCGGCGCTGCTGGCCCTGGCTTTCGACAAACTTGAAGGTCTCCAGGAGATTGCCCAGGGAGTAGTTGTAACCGGCCCGAAACGCGGCCAGGGCGTTTTGGCGCACCCGCGCGTCCTTGCTGCCGAACCGCTCGCCGACCAGCCCCGCGAGCTTCCCGCTGTCCAGGTCAAAGACCCGGGCGATCACCCCCAGCGCGAACAGGTTCTTGCCTTTGTCCGTCGTGGTGCCTCCGATGGCCTCGATTGTGAGGCTGGAAATGGGAATCCCCACGTGATGATACTGCGGCTGCCACGCCGCGTTGGGCTCCACGTGGTCCGAGTCGTAGAGCACACCCCCCCCCTGCTTCAACGAGCCAATGTGTTCCTCGTAGGAATGTTGGTAGAAAGCCAGCAGGACGTCCGCCTCGTCGCCCGCGCTCAGCACCTCTCCGGAACCAATGTGCACCTGGAAGATTGAAGGCCCCCCCGAGATCGTCGAAGGGATCGTCATGAAGGTCATCACATCCTGGGCGCTGCGGCCCGCCAACCGCGCTAGCAGCCCCCCCATGGCCTGGATGCCGTCCTGTGAGTTGCCCGCGATGCGGATGACGGCATCGGAGATCTTCGACACCTGCGGCCCGCGGCCATTGGCCGGCGCGGCTCTCTTTGGCTCGCTCATATTAGAACACTATCCCCCCGCTCCCGCCTGTCAAAACTTAACGCGCCCCCACTTCAGCGCAGCGCGGCCAGCGCATCCGCGAAGTCCTCCGGCTGCGGCGCCTGGAAGCTGAGCCGCCGGGCGGTGCGCGGGTGAACGAAGGCGAGCCGACAGGCGTGCAGCATCTGGCGCGGAGCGGTGTAGCCGGTCAGGTCGGCCAGGCGCAGGTTGGGCCGGTTGCCATAGACCTGGTCGCCCACCAGTGGAAAGCCGATGAACTGGAAATGCACGCGCACCTGGTGCGTCCGGCCGGTGTGCAAGACCGCTTCGGCCAGCGTCGCCCCGCGCAGACGCTCGATCACCCGGTAGCTCGTGCGGGCCTCGCGCCCCAGGTCGTCGTCCACCGCCATGCGCTTGCGGTGCGACGGGTGCCGGGCAATGGCGGCCTGTATCTCGCCCCGGTCGCGCGGCAGCTCGCCGCAGAGAATGGCGTGATATATCTTCTCCACCTTGCGGGTCGCAAACTGGGCGCAGAGTGCCAGGTGCGTCTCGTCATTCTTGGCCACCACGAGGCACCCGCTGGTTTCCTTGTCAAGCCGGTGCACGATGCCCGGGCGGGCGACACCGCCAATGCCGCTCAACTGCCCCGCGCAATGATGCAGCAAGGCGTTGACCAGCGTGTGTTCTTCGTGGCCCGCCGCCGGATGCACCACCAGCCCCGGCGGTTTGTTGAGCACCAGCAGGACTTCGTCCTCGAACAACACCTCCAGCGGCATCTCCTCGGGCTGCGCCTCGGCGGGGCGGGCGTCGGGCCAGCACACCTCGACTTGTTCGCCGGCCCGCGGGGCATGGGTCGGCTTGACGGTGCGCCCGTTGACCCGGATATGGCCCTGTCCGATCAGGCGCTGTATCGCGCCGCGCGAGACGGCGGGGAACTTTTGCCGCAGGTAAGTATCCAGCCTTCCCAGCGGAAGCGAGTGCTCCACGGTCAGGACTTCAGTGCGGGCGGGCATGGCGGAAAGTCCCGGTCAGTCAGGTCCCGGCTCACTCGGCCGCTCGTTTGGCGGGGGCTGCTCCGCTGCGCCTGGCTTCGCGGTCGTTGAGCCAGGTGATGAGGAACACCAGCCCCACACCGGTGCAAATGGCGCTATCGGCCACATTGAACGCGGGAAACCCGATCTCCCGGCCGCCCCGCTCGGTGTAGAAGTAGATGAAGTCAATCACATGCCCCGCGTGCAGCCGGTCAATGAGGTTCCCCACTATCCCGCCGAAAATCAGCCCGAAGGCGATCTGGCTTAGCGGCTTGCTGTAGTCGAAAAGGTGGCGGCTCAGAAACAGCGCCAGCAGCGCGGCGATGGCCACGCCGGCCAGCAGCTCGTTGTTGCCTCGGAACAGGCTCCAGGCCGCGCCGGTATTACCCCAGTGCACGAACTTGAAAAAGCCTTCTATGACCACTTTCTCCTGCGCGTAGCCGAGGAAGCGGAGCACAAACTGCTTGGTTAACTGGTCCAGCCCGATCACCAGCATGGCGACCAACGCAATGCGGCAGTTCGGGGCTCCCAGAGACCTACTCAACAAGCTCATTCCAGAAATGACCGGCCCAATATAATCCGATGCCCGCCCCGGAAACAACACCAAACACTTGCCGGTTGACCTCGGCCCGCATGGTTGGCAGCATCCGGCGATCGTCATGCCGTCGCCGCTCAAAATCTCGGTCGTCACGCCCAGCTTCAACAGCGTTCACACGATTCGCGCAACAATCGAGAGTGTCGCGCAGCAGGACTACCCGCACGTCGAGCACCTCGTCATGGACGGCGGTTCGTCGGACGGCACCCTCGATATCCTGAAAGCCTATCCCCGCCTGCTCTGGGTATCCGAAAAGGACGAGGGCCATTATCACGCGATGGACAAAGGAACGCGCCAGGCGTCCGGGGACGTCGTCGCCATTCTCAACGCGGACGACTGCTACCGGCCCGGGGTGCTGCGGGAAGTCGCGGCGGCCTTTGAAGCGCATCCTGACTGGGATGCCTTGTTCGGCGACATTGTGTTCGTTGACGGCGAAGGCCGGGAGATCTTTCGGCGCGAGGAGGCGGGGTTTGATGCGCAGATCATTCGATACGGGCATAACACCGTCAATCATCAGACCCTGTTCCTGAAGCGAGCAGTTTACCTGCGGCTCGGCGGCTACCGCTACCGGGAGTTTAAGAACTGCTGCGACTACGAGTATGTCATGCGGTTGATCCGGGCCGGCTGTCGCATCGGCCACATCCCCGTGCATATCGTCAACTACCGCTACCACGAGCACGGCCAGTCCGCCGATCTGCGGGTGCGGGCTAATATGGCCAAAGAATCAGCCGTCATCCGCAAGGAATACGGCGTGCCCGGCGGGGTAGTCGGCAAAGCCCTGCAGACCTACGCCCGGTTCAAACGCCAGCTCGAAAAGCTCTTCATCCTCGGAAAATGCGACCTGATCCCCGGCGGGCTGCATCTCAAGCGGCACCTCCGGGCCAAAACCTCATTTTCCTCCAACATCGGGGTGGATAAGCTTTAGATAGGTCTCCTCCAGCAACTGCCTCTTTGCTTCCCACCCGAATTGGGCCTCCGCTCGCGCCCGCGCCGCCTTGGCCAGGCTGGCGCGCAACCCCGGCTCTCGCTGGAGCCGAACAAGCGCCGCCGCAAAGGCCCGGATCGTCTCTTCCGGCGCCGAGACCGGGACCTTTATCCCCGAAGCTTCATCCACCATTTCCCCCGGCCCGGCCCAATCCAGGCAGATGACCGGCACCCCGCGCGCCATGGCCTCGAGCAGGGCCGAGCCGCCGCTGTCGCGCAAGGCCGGAAACACCAGCACGTCTGCCTGGGCATAAAACGCGGACCGAGGCCTGCCGCAGTGAACGCTGCACGGCTGGGGTCCGCAGCCAAAAGCGGTTCGCCAGATTCCGCCCCTTCTCGGCCCGTCTTGCCGGTCCCAGGCAACGATCAAATCCGGGCGGCACATGCTCGCCGCCGGCAATCGGCCCACACACTGACGGGATGCCCAATCCGGCCGCCAGGAACGGCACGCGGAAGGTGTGGAAGGTTGTCTGGTGCACCAGCGAGATCTTCCTCTCCTGGTGCAGTTCGCGAGCCAGGCGCGCCACCCGCTGCTGCCAGGCCAGCTTGCGCGACCAACTCGCCCAGCCCGGGTCGGCCAGCGGCCGCAGCCACTCCGGCACGTCAACGAAATGCGGGATGATGCCGGCCGCGCGCGCGCCTTCCTCCACCGCCGCCCGCGCCTTGGGCGTGGTCACTAACTCCACTTCGTGGCTGTGCGCCGCGGCCTCGGCCCAACCCCAGCCCAGCCAGTGCTCTCCGCTGCCGCGCGGATTGCACGCGTAGGCGCTCATCAACACGCGCGGTTTCATCCCTTGCGGCCAACGACATGAATATCCGAACACAGGCCGGGGAAGAGGCGCAACAGCCGGTCTGAGCCCGTCGCCAGGGTCTTCACAAACGCGGCGGGCAGAAAGGCTAGCGCCTTGCTCTCGCGGCCGATGAAGTTGCGACCATAAGTGGCCACCGCCCGCAACCCATTCCATTCCATCAGTTGCTGCAAATCCCGGATAACCGGCTCACGGACATGGTTGCGATAGACCGGGTCTCCATCCTCGTACCAGGTCCGCAATAGCGGAAAGTTGTTTCGGCCGAAGAGGACGTAGAGTCGTTTGCGCAGATTCACCGCGTTGGGTGTAGCGAGAATCAGCAAACCTTCGGGCTTGAGGATGCGGACGATTTCCCGGAAGAGCCGTTTTGGGGAGTGATGCCAATGTTCCAGACTGTGAAAGCAGGTTACCACGTCCACCTCCGTGTCCGGCAGGGGCAGCTTATGCTCGAGGAAATTCTCCCGCACAACCGCTATGCCCAGATCCGCCTGGAAAGCGTCCAGTAACGGAATCTCCCGTCCGCGCTGGCCCACTTCCACGCCCCCGCCTCCGCCGAAATCATCCACCAGGGTCACTCTAAGGCCGTGCGCGCGGCACAATGGGCCGAAGATCGAAAGTCCTGCCCCCAAGTCCACCAGATGCTTTCCCGCCTGCAACGCCCCATGCCGATCGAGCATCTCGATGTAGAATTCATTGCGCGCGTCCAGATAGGGCGCGAGGGGGTGCTTCGCCAGTATCGGCATCAGCGTCTTCTCATAGAGGTCGCGACTACGCCTGGGGTCGAAGTGATAACTCATAAAGTGTCTTAGGAGCTACGTAACTGCTCAGGTAGCCGCCACTGTGGCGCTACACCACTGAGCTGAATGCAATAGTAGCGTACCTCCCCCCCCCCACACAAGCGCAACACAAAAATACCAGAAAAGTTCGTTCGCTCATTCGAGCGCGCAGGCGAAGTCATATACTCCCGAAACCAGGTTTATCACGGCGCTCCCGTTCTCCCGGCCCAGGAGGCGCACACCCGCGGAGCGGGCAACCGGCTTGCCGCCCTCCGTGATTTCCGCGCCCTCCCGGGCCGGCAGAAAGACTGTCGCAACAACGCCGACCGGGACCCGGACATGAAGCTTGAACTGTGCGCCTTCCCTTCGCCACTCGCTGACAACCTTCCCGCGCACTGAATCATAACTTGCGGCGACCCAGCTCAGGTCGCCCACGGGCTGCGGACGGATGATGATCCGGTCAAAGCCCGCGGCGTCCGGCGCGGCATTGATGCCCGCCAGCACCTTGTAGAACCACTCGCTTACCGACCCAAACATCGGATGGTTGTGCGAGTAGGTATTGTCGCTGAACTCCCAGTGTTCCCACAACGTCGTCGCGCCGTTCTCCGGCATGTGCCCCCAACCCGGAAAGGTGCGCTGATTGACCACCCCGAAAGCCGTGTCCGCCCGCCCCAGCTCCGCCAGCGCGTGCAGCATGAACTTGGTGCCAAAGATGCCCGTGCTCAGATGGCCGCGATGCGTTTCCTCGATGTCCCGCACCAGCACCGCCAGCGCGCGGTCCTTTTCTTCCGGCGGCACCAGCCCGAGGTAGAGCGCAAACGCCTGGCAGGCCTGCGTGGCGGTGTCGTATCGTCCCGTGCCCGGCTGCAGGAACCTCCGGTTGAACGCGGCCTTGATGGTTTCCGCCAGGGTCTCCGCTTCCGCCGCCTCCGCTTCCTTCCCCAGCACCCGCGCGAGGTTGGCCAATAGCTTCGCGTTGAGGTAGTAGAAGCCGGTGCCCGTCAGGGCGCGCGGCTTGGGCACGAGGCTTTCGTGGTCGCTGATCCCGTTGTCCAGGATGCCCTCCTGTGCGCGCGACTGCAGCAGCCCCAGCCACCGTTTCGCCGCGCCATAACTTCCCTCCAGCAACTGCTTGTCCCCATAATGCTGATAGAGCCCCCAGAGCAGAAACGGGTGCGCGGTGCCCCAACCGACCGGCCCGGAGAGCTCTCCCAATCCCTCGTCGCTGATCCCGACAAAGGGCGCGGTCTCGGTGAACCCGCCGTTCGGGCGCGCCGCGTCGGCCAGGTCCCGCACCGCCTTGGCATAGAAGCGCCCCATGTCGAAGTTGAACAGGGCCATCTCGCCGGCGGCCACGATGTCGCCGCCGTAGCCGAATTTCTCGCGATGCGGGCAGTCGGATTGCACGCTGAACAGATTGCTCAGCTCCGTCCACAGCACCATTTCCTGTATCCGGTTGAGCTGTTCGCTGGAGCAGGCGAACGAACCTGCGGGCGCCACATCCGAATTGAGCCGCAGCCCTTCCAGCGACGCCAAGGTCGGCTGGCCCGGGTAGCCCGTCACCTCGACGTAGCGGAACCCGTGGAAGGTGAACCGCGGCGTGTAGGTTTCCTCCCCTTGCCCGTTGAGGATGTAGTCATCCATTTGCCAGGCCGTCTTCGGCGCGCCTTGGCCGTCGTAATGGTAGTCGCGGCCGCCGCCCTTGATCTGGCCGCAGACCGCCGTCATCCCGTTGAGGGCGCCATCCGGGTAGAGCAGCTCCCCGTAGCGCAGTCTCACGCGCGTGCCCGCCGGCCCCCGAACGCGCAGCCGCGCCCACCCCGCGAAGTTTTGCCCGAGGTCGAATATGTGAACGCCCGGTTTCGGCTCCGTGAACTTGACCGGCTTAAGCGTGCGGGTCACGCGAATCGGCGGCGCGTCCTGCGCCTGCAGCGGCCCCAACGCCCCGCGTGCCGCCTGCGCCGGTTCCCAGCCTGAGTCATCAAAGCCGGGCTGGTCCCAGCCGGGTTGCTCCTTTCGCGCGTCATACACCTCGCCCAGATACACGCTGTTGCGCAGGATGGGGCCCTGGCTTGCCTTCCAGCTTTCGTCCGTTCCCATCGTTTGCGCCATCCCATCTTCATACTCGACCACGAGCTGCGCTATGACGCGCGGCTCGCCGATGGTCAGATTCTCGCGCGGATTGATCTTCCCCCACAGGCGCAAGGGCAGCGGATTAAACCACCCGTTGCCGAGCATTACCCCCAACACGTTGCGGCCCGGCTGCAATGCGGCCGTCACATCGTAAGTCGAATAGAGCACGCGCTTCGAGTAGGTCGTCCAGCCTGGATCGAGCACCTGGTCGCCCACCCGCCGCCCGTTGAGGCGCAGCTCGTAGTAGCCCAAGCCGCTCACATAGACCCGCGCGCGGCGAATCTTCTTTCCGACCACAAACTCCTTGCGGAACAGCGGCGCCGGATCGTCCTCGAACATCTGCTGCTCCGAGCGCGGGACAAGCCTCCGGCGCGTAATCCAATCCGCCTGCCAGTCCGCCGGCGCCAGCAGGCCCAGCTCCCACCACGCCGCCTCACTATAGCCTGATGCCCGGTCGTTTCGATCCCAGGCGCGCACTTTCCAATGCGCCCGCTGGCCCGCGCGCAACGGCCGGCCGCCATAGACCACGTGGACCGACTCATCCGAAATCACCTTGCCGCTATCCCACAAATCCGCCTTCCCTTCCGACAGCAGCTTCGTGCTGGTGGCCGCCAGCACGCGATAAGCCGTCTGGCACTGTCCGCGCTCTGACGCCTCCAGCCGCCAGCTCAGCCGCGGCTGGGGCGCGTCAATGCCGAGCGGGTTGGCGCGATACTCGCACCTCAGCCCCTCCACCTGCAACCCGGCTGCACGGCCGACCACGACTGAGGCGGCGAGGGCGATTGAACATGTGAGCGTAAGCAAACAACTGAGTTGAGTCATAATCCAGATCTACTGTGCGCGAACAACCCCGGGCGACGCAAATAAAGGACCCGCCTTCCAGGCCCAGGGGGCAGGGGGCCTTGGGGGCCCCGCCGTTTGCATTGAGAGCGGTCATTCGCCGAGGTTCTTTACAGCTTCCAGCCGCGACGGTACGGATGCCGAACGAGCGAATCGGCCTCCCGCGTGTTGGTCACTTTGCACGCCGCCGCGTCCCACTCGAGTTTCCGGCCGCTGCGGTAAGCCACATTGCCCAACAGAACCGCCTCGGTCAGCGGGCCGCCGTAGCTGAAATCGCATAATGCCGGCGCGCCCCCTTTACAGGCGGCAATCCACTCCTCGTGGTGCCCGACCGAGTCGGGGATGCTGGGCGCGGGCGGCTCAAACCCCTCGTAGTCCTTTTCCGGCAGCAGGCGCCGTCGCCCATAATCCGCCAGCAACATCCCCTTCGCGCCGATAAAGAGCACGCCGCTGGACCAGTTCGGCACTCCCCCGCCGGCGGCAACCAACTCCGGCAGCTTTCCCCCGTTATACCAGGTGAGTCGCACGGGCGGCAGCGCGCCGCGCGCCGCGAATTGGTAGCGGACAATCAGCCAGCCGGGGGTCGTTTCCGATTGCACCGGCGGTCCTTCCGCCTCGATGCTGGTCGGGGCGCGCAGTTTCAGCGCCCAAAAAGGCAGGTCAATGTAATGGCACCCCATGTCTCCCAATGTGCCGCCGCCAAAATCCCACCATCGCCGCCAGCCTTTCGGATGGTAGGTCGGATGATAAGGCCGCGCCGGCGCCGGGCCGAGCCACAGGTCCCAGTGCAGCCCCTGGGGGACGGGCGGCATCTCGACAGGCCGCCCACCGCCTTCCCAGACTCGTTCGCACCAGACGTGAACTTCGCTGACCAGCCCGATGGCGCCGGACTCGATCAGTTCCACAACCCGACGGTAGTTCCCGGTCGCATGAATCTGCGTGCCCATCTGCGTGGCCAGCCTGTGCTTGGCGGCGGCCCTGGTGACGGCGCGCACTTCGAACAAATCATGCGCCAGCGGCTTTTCGCAATACACGTGCCGGTTGGACTTCAAAGCGGCCATAGTCGCCGCAGCATGCGTATGGTCGGGAGTACTGACCACCACGGCATCAATGTCCCGCTGGTCCAACATCCGGCGGAAGTCTGTGTAGAGCCTGGCCTTGGGAAACCTGGCGCGCGCCGCTGCCAGCAGGCGGTCGTCAATATCGCAGAGGGCGACGATGTTCTCCCCGCGCACGGCGTTGAGATTGGCGCCCGCCCGGTTGATCGTGCCGACGACCCCCACGTTGAGCTTGGCATTGGCCGAGACCTTTCTGGCCAGCCCGCTGCTGGTTCCTAACCAGAACCCGGCGGTCGTGAGCAAGCTGCTCTTTAGGAAGGTCCGTCTTGAGATCGAGTGCTTCATGACCATGAGAATCAGTGCTGGCTGGGCCCGGCTACTCGGATTGACGCGGTGGGGCGGCTCCCGGCTTCGTGCTGCTCGCCTTCAACGTTGTCTGGAGCGCCGGGTAGGGCCGGCCGGGAATCAGGTTGGTTCCGTCCGAGAAGCCTTCTGGCCGGCCGGCGAGTTGGTTGACCAGCCGCGCGCGCCATTGCTCGACCAACGCGCGCCGGGAGGCCACCTTAACCAGGTCACGCTCCTCGCGAGGGTCCTGGGCCAGGTCAAACAACTGCTCCGTACCGTCTAACGGCCGCCAGATGTATTTGAACTGCCCATCGGTCAGGGCATGGAAAGCCTGAAGTGGGCTGTAGCATGGCGCATGCTCGAAATGCAGGCACTCGCGAAACACTCGCTTTTCCCCGCGAAGAGCTGGAACCAGGTTCACCCCGTCCATCAGCTTGGGGCGGCTTGCGCCGGCCAACGCCAGCAACGTGGGCATCACATCCTCCAGGCAGACTGGTTGCTCGGAGCGCAGCCCACGCTCGAAACCCAGTTCCGGCGAGCCGGCTACGAGGAATGGAATATTGGCCGACCCTTCGTAAGGCTCGCATTTCCGGTAGAAACCGTGGTCCCCGAGCATCTCGCCGTGATCGGACGTGAATACTATGACCCAAGGCCGCCTGGCCTTCCGGCTCCGCTCCTTGAACTCGGCGATCAGCGGCGCAACCTGATCGTCCAGATGCTGGATCAGTCCGAGGTAACCCGCTTGAGCCGCCTGTAATGTCTCGCCCTCCAGCAGCACGCGATGCCCCTGCTTGTCGCCCGCGGGCGAGAGGGATTGCCAATCCACCCAATCGCCGTGCGCCGGTGCGGGCAGCTTCCGCCCCTTGTACGCATCGAAATACCGCTTGGGCGGAAAGAGCGGCGGGTGGGGCGCATAAAACGAGGTGGTGAGGAAGAGTGGCCGTTCAACGGACACGTCTCTCAGCGTCCTCCGGGCCTGGCTGACAACCCACGCGGTCGGATGCAAGTCATCCGAGAGCGGCCACGGCGCGGCCTGCCACCCGTTGTAGGACAGACCCATCCTGGTCACAAGGCTGCGAATGCCCCCGGTGGCAGGCGCCGCCTGCTTAAGGAACCGGTCATAGGCATCGTCGTCCACGTGAGTCGAACCGCGGAATTCCCGCTGGTATCCGTAGGACTCCTCGATGGGTTTCTGGTGCATATAACGCCCAACCAGAACTGTCTTGTACCCGGCATCGGCGAGCAGTTGAGGCAAGGTAGGATGGGGAATGGGCCGGGCCGCGTAGCCCACCACGCCGCTGGTGGCCGGGAACAGGCCGGTAAGCAGCGCCGCGCGCGCGGGGATGCAGGACGGACAGGTCGAATAGGCGCGACGAAACAGCGCGCCGTCCTCGGCCAGTTTGTCCAGGTGCGGCGTGCGGACCGCTGGATGTCCCAACACCGACAGACAATCTCCGCGCATCTGGTCGGGCATGAGGAGCAGAATGTCGGGCTGTTGCGCCGGCGCGTGCAGAAGCTGCCCGCCGAGAAATGCCAGACAAGTACACAGCGTGAAGTGCGGGTTCATTCGACGTCCAATTCGGAGAATCGGGTATTGCTGGATGAGGACCCAGAGCAGCCTGGCCTATGATCCGGACGGTCTTGCTGCGTGCGGGCTTGCGCAACTGCGTCTTGGTAACGTTCGTTCATCTGCTCGCCTTTCTTGTCCCAGTCGAACTGGCGCAAAACCACCTCGCGGGCGGCTTTACCGTGTTCCAGAATCAGGCCACGGTTCTGATCGTACCACCGGATGGCCGCGGCCAAATCGGCGATGACCGTGGCGCGTCTGCCAAGCGGCACTTTGCGGCCGCAACCGGCCGGCACCACCACCGCCGGACCGCCGCAGTCGAGGCAGATGACCGGCAGCCCATTAAACATGGCCTCAATGACCGCGTAACTGCCAGTGTCGTGCAAGCTGGGAATGAGGAAGACGGCGTGATGGGGATAAACTTTCAGCACTTCCTCGCGCGGCAGCCGCCCTTCAAACCTGACCCGCTCGCACAGACCCAACCGATCTGCCTGGCGTTTGGCTGCCTCCAGATAGTTGCCAGTCCCGATCACGGTGAGGACGGCGCTGGTTTGTGATTGCTTCAGGGCTTCCAGCGCCAGATCAATGCCCTTCAGGGTGATGACCTTGCCGACGAACAGCAATCTCAGCGGCCCTTCGCTTTGCCGGTGCGGCTGCAAGGGCAACTCCGCGGGCTGCAGACCAATGGTCTGCATGACCTCGGAGTCAAAGCCAAGGCAGGCTAACGCCTGCTTCATTTCCCGGGTCGAGACCAGGATGAGGGTTGTCGCCCGTGCCCGCTTGCGAAGCGCATGAAACGGGGCGCCTTGCCACAGATTGTTCGCTCTGCGGAACGCCTCGTGCCACACCGAGGGCGGATGGCGCCAGGGTAACAACGAGGAAGGAATGGACTTGATTCCTCCAATCGGCCCCCAAATACAAGCTGCGCCGTGGCCCCAGATCGCCGCCGGATAGCGGAAGCCGGCAAAGGTGACATGATGCAGGAGGTCATACCGGTTCTCTTGGTGCAGCCGCGCGACCACGTCTCGTGCCGATCTTTGCCACAAAACGTAGTAAAGCTTGGTCGCGTTGACGCGGCGCTTCAGGTCCAGCAGCAGGGGATGGAGGTCGTGGTAAACGAACCTGGGCAACGGCTGCCGGCCGTGCAGCGCCCCAAGCGCCCGCTCGATGCCGGGCCTATTGTTCGCGCGCGTGAGCACCGTTACTTCGTGGAACCGAGCCATCTGCAGCGCCCATCGCCAGCCGACTTCGGGCTCCGAACCTTTACCGGGCTCGCAGGCGTAGGCGGACATGAGGACTTTAAGCCGTTCTGGCATCGCTGTGATCCCAAGCTAAGCAGCAGGGGGGCGCTGTAGCAAGCCTCGCGGAAGATTCTGGGGGCGCTAGCCTGGCCGCCAGCGCGCCGCCAGCGCCCGCAACAGATCACGCGTGGCTGCCAAGCCTTCCGAAGGTCTAATGACCTCAACCGCGTGCAACAGATAGGCCAGGACCAGCTCGCGCTCGCAACCAATGATACCGGAGCGCGTTGCATAAACCTTGAACGCATCCGACCCCAGCAAGCCCTCGACTCGCCTAACCAGTTCGGCGGCTGGCAGGTGCTCCACAAGAATGGCGGGCTGGATGACATAGTGAAACCAGTCCCAGCCAGGGATGCCGACCAGTTCGCCGCGTTCCCAGTCCAGCACGGTCCAGGCGCCTGCGGGCGAAACCTTGATGTTCCACGGTGCCATGTCGCCGTGCTGGATCGCCGGATGGATGGCGCGGTTGCGGAGTTGCCCGGCGAGCGGCGCGAACCACTCGCTCGCCGAGGCGGCGCTTTCCAGCCGGGCCCAACCCGGAGTGTCGGCCACCACCAGGGTTCGCTGCGGATCCACCCACGAAGCCAGCAGCACTGGCAGCGCGCCCTCGTCGCGCGGCCGGGGCGAATCCCCGGCGAAGTAATCCAAAGCCAGCGCGCGCAGGTCCGGCCTCTGGAATGTTGCGCGTAGTCTGGGCACGCCGCTCGTTCTTGGCGGGACCATCGCCAGAAAGGACTCTTCCTCTTGGATCAGCAGCCGGGCGCGTTCGTTTAGACCGGCTTTCACCACCGCGACGGGCTCCTGGCTGGCGTTGAAGACCAGCAGCAGGAAGCGCTGGCCATCACTAGCGGGATTGCCCGCCAAAATACCCAGCGTCGGCAACCCCTGAGCGCGCCCGTCCCCGGGCGCAGCAACGTCCGAACGGCGTCTTGTGGTGAAAGGTCCTCCCGCCCCGGCGCTTGCGAGCGTTGCCGCGCCCGTCCCCGGGCGCGCTCCGGCGGCCAGCGAAGTCAGGAATACCGCAAATGCCTCGTGAGGGGAAATGGCCAAGCTGATCGGCTTCGTGCCCAGGTTTGCGCCGGCGCGCACAAGCCAGCTCAAGACGACTTTGGCAGCGCGGGCGCGCGGCGTCTGCGCCGGGTAGAGGCTCAGCACCGTCCGGGCCGCATGACGTCGGCAGGGCAGAAGCAGAAAGGGCTGCCCGCGCTTGCTAACCGCCCGCATCTCGACGCGCGCCACGTCGCCGTCGCCCGCTTTGGCGACAAATAGCTCTTCCCAGAACGCTCGGGGCGCAGGCATGGCTTCAGTCGGGTGCGCAGCGGTCATCAATGTCGGCTTTCTGTCCTCTTGGCCATGTAATCGAGGATCATCCGGCAAAGGTCTTCTGCAACCTTCTCGGCCGGTTGGGCGGCCCTGATGATGCGGCCATTGCCGAGGCTTTTCACCAACGTCCGGTAAGCGTGGCACTGCCGCTCGGTCTCGGCGAGCGGAACTTCCTGCTTTCGAGTCTGCAACACCTCCGCCGGCGCGTCCAGCAGCACCACCAGGTCCGGTTTCTTTAGGAAGGCATATCCCAGCCGGACAATGCCCTGAGGCACCTGCAGTCGGTAACGTCGCTGGTCCACAAAAAAGTCAAAGTAAAACCGATCCACCAGCACCAGGCCGCCGCGAAAGGTAACGGGTCGGAAGCAGAGATGTGATCCGAGGAAGAACTCCAGCCAGTGAAAGAGGAAGTAGCAGAATGAAGCGAGTCGGTTGCGCACCGGCTGCCCATGCGGGTCGGTGGCGGGTCCGCGCGCCGCCCGCCGCCTGGCGGAGAACACCGGCGGCTTCCAATGGAAAAGCCGTCCCTTCAACGGACTGAACGTGCAGCTCAGCCCGTCCACGAGAGCCCGGGCGGCGGTGGACTTGCCACAGCCGTCCGCGCCGCACAGCACGACGGTTAAACCCGGGGGACGCAGGAACCGCCGCACGAGGCGCCTGGCATCGGTCAGCCAGGACCGCAGGGTCCGCCAGGGATGCCGTGTCAGCTGGCGAAAAACCAGAGCCCGCCGCAAGGCGCCGGTAGCCGCCTCGATCTCCGGCCACCGCTCCGCTGCTGCGGCAGCCACCAGAAAGTTCGCGCGCGCCGAACCGTAGGTCTGCGCCAGCAAGTCCGTCACGAGCGCAGGTTCGGCGCGGAAGCCGTCCAGGACGCGGGCCATGTAATTCGGCTTTACCTTGCCGGTGTAAATCAGGAAAGACAGCAGGCTGGTGGCGGCTTCGTCCGCCGGATGCGGCACGGCGAACAGCTCCCGCCGGACTCTGCGCTGGAGAAATCCCTCGCAGCTCAGGAAATCAAACCCGCGCCACTTGGAAGCGACAAACAAATCGAAGTGCGCCTGGGCATTGGATTGCCGGCTCGACAAGTAGAGGGCCACGGGCATGAACTCAGCGCGGTTGTGGAGGCAAAAACCGGCCGCCTCCGCCGCAGCCACCAGCGTTTGCTCCGCGCGCCGCCGCTGATCCGGCGCCACCAGCACGTCTATGTCGCTGGTCGAGTAGTTGGGCAGGCCCTCGTAGTTGCGCAGGATCAGAAAATCAATGCCGGCCCGGTCCCAGGCGCGAAACACCGAGGTTATCAGGCGGCTGATTTCCTGGGCTTCAGACATCATGTGGAAAGGGTGCCTGGCATGCCTTGCGCGCGGCATCCGCTGGTTCCGGCGCTTCAATCACAAAACAAGCGGCGGAATAACTCCTCGGCGCGGGCTTTCCCTTCGTCCGAAAGCATGACCGATTTGGCCTTGCCGACGGGATTACTGATATAGCGTTTGGCATGAAGGCGGGCCAAAGCGTCCCAGTCGTGTCCCTTCCAGGCGCGCGTTGATTTAAGCGCCCCGCTGCCTTCCGTAAAACTCGTCAGGTGCAGCAGCGCCAGGATCGCATCGTCTATCTTATCCAGGTTCGGTGTCATAAAAATCAAGCTCAGACCAACCGGCGGGCGCCGCGCGGCGCCCCGAAGAGCGGCTTCGCACTTGACCTTCGCCAGTCGTGCAATAGGCTACCTGACTAACTGAATGAAACCAATCCAGAAAGCTTCTGTTTGTGGACTAGGCAAACTCGGCGCCTGCATAGCGGCTACCTTGGCCCAGCGCGGGTTCGAGGTCGTCGGCATTGACATTGATGCGGAGAAAGTAAAGAAGATCAACGCGGGCCAGCCGCCGGTCGAAGAACCGCTCCTGGCGGAGACCATCACCGCCGGCAAGGCGCGGCTCCGCGCCACGCAGGACTACCACGAGGCGGTCGCCACCGACGTTACCTTCTTCATTCCGCCCTCCCCGAGCCTGCCGGATGGGAGTTTCTCCAATGAGTTCCTGCTGCGCGCCATGCAACCCATCGCTGCCGCCGTGCGCGAGAAGGGCAAGCAAGGCCACCTGTTTGTCTGCAGTTCGACCACCACCCCCGGCGCTGTGGATACCGTGCTCATTCCGATGCTGGAGCGTGAAATCGGCGGCGCCTGCGGCCGGGACTTCGGCGTCTGCTACAACCCCGAGTTCATCGCCCTGGGCAACGTCGTGAAGGGGTTGCTCGAGCCGGACATGGTGCTGATCGGCCAATCCGACCCGCAAAGCGGCGAGGTGCTGGAGGCGATGTACAAGAAATACAACCAGAACCAGCCCAACATCGCCCGCATGTCCATCATCAGCGCCGAGCTGACCAAGATCTCCGTCAACAGCTACGTGACGATGAAGATCAGCTTCACCAACCAGTTGCGCATGATCGCCGACCAGTTCCCCAAAGCCGACATCCACCACATTCTCGACGCCATTGGCAGTGACAGCCGCGTCGGCCGCAAGTACCTGCGCGCGGGCTTGAGCTATGGCGGCCCGTGCTTCCCGCGCGACAACCGGCTGCTCGCCTACACCGCCCGCCAGTTGGGCCTGGAAGCTCCGCTGGCCGAGGCCTCGGACAAGGTGAATCACCGCGCCAACGCGGCCCTGTTCGAGCAGGTCCAGAAGCTGGTGGGCAAGAGTGACACCGTGGCCGTCCTGGGGCTGACCTACAAGCCCGACACCTACATCACCGAGGAAGCAGCGGGGCTGTTTCTGGCCCAGCAGCTCAAACGCCACGGCTACAAGGTCGTGGTGCACGACTACGGCGCCCGGCCGGACATTGCGCCCAGCGTGCACGAGTTCGACCACCTCGCCGACCCGGCAGTCCTCCAGGGACGCGCCGACATCAAGCTGGCCGTGATCTGCTGTCCCTGGCCCCAGTATCGCTCCGTGAAGTTTGCTCCCACGACCAAAGTCCTGTCGCCCTGGAAACTCTGATCGGCTGGTCCGGGGAGCGGTTCTGACTGGCCTGGCACGAAGCTGCCATTACCGCAGTGGCAAGCTGCTGCCACCGTAGTGCCTCCGTCCTTCCTGTCGGGTTGGGGAGGATCTATTCGAGCGGATACCTTCTGAGGTGGGTCACCTGGCTGAATGCGCGCAGGATAAACAGCGGGTTGTTCCTCAGATAACGTTTCCAGAGCCGGCCCGGGTCGCAGCACAGACGGAACAGCCACTCCAAACCGCTGCGCCGCATCCAGAGCGGCGCCTGCCGCATCCGGCCGGCGTGAAAATCAAACGCCGCGCCCACCCCAAAGAACAGCGTCGCCTCGAGCTTCTGCCAGTATTGCGCCATGAACTTCTCCTGTTTCGGCGTGCTGAGCCCCACCCAAAAGATGTCCGGTTTCAGCTCCCCGACGAGGCGCTGCAATTGCTGCTCTTCCGCGGGGTTCAGGGGCCGGAAGGGAGGGGTGTAAGTGCCGACGATCTTCAGGCCCGGGAACCGCTTCTCCAAGCGGTCCTTTAGAGTGTCGGCCACGCCGGGCGCCCCGCCATAGAGAAAGTGCGTATAACCCCGCGTCTGAGTGAACTCGCAAACCCGCAGCATCAGGTCCGGGCCATAAACCCGCCGCATCTGCCGGAACCCCTGCCAGCGGCCCATCCAGACGGTGGGCATGCCGTCGGGCGTGGTGAGAAAGGCGCGGTTCAGAATCGTCCGAAAGGCGGGGTCCTCCTGGGCTTCGCTGACTCCGTGCACCCCCGTCACACACACGTAACCCTTGGTTTTCCGCGCCAATGCCTCGGCAATCGCCGCCACGGCGGAATCCAGATTGAGAACGCTGATGCCCACCCCCAGGACATTGGCGCGGTCTATCTTCACTTGAGTTTCAGGGCTTTGCAACAGAGGCCAGAATGTGAGTCACCTCCAGCGCAGAGTCAATCCCGGGAGAGAAGGGGGCGAATTCGCGCATTCTTCCCCTGCATCGGGTAGGGACGCGTTCCACCGCGTCCCTGATCTGGCTATGCGGACGCGGTGGAACGCGTCTCTACCATGCCCCGTTGAGGCGAAACGATAGTCCCCGCATGGTTTGGAGGCCGTTGCGAGGAAGCGGCTTTGCCGTTTCGGCTCTTGCCCGTGACGAACCCCACCTCGGGCGATCCGCCGGGGCCGGCGCCAGCTCATTTCGGGGCGGAAACCGGACCGCTGTCCCGCGCATAGCGGACCAGCAGGCTGGTGCCGCGTTTGGACATCCGCAACTCGAAGTTGTTCGCAAGCTGCCTGCCCGTCAGGGTACGCACCTGGTTGGTGCGCCCTTCCTCGAAGAGGTCCAAGTGGTAGGATGCCTCCCGATTCAGACCGCGCAGGCGGGCTTGCAGGACGGGGTAGGGGCATTGGCTGTGGCGGAACGCCATGACAACCCCCGCGTCCAGGTCGCTGCGGTGGAGCTGCCACGCAACCAGCGCCCCAGGTCCCAGATCGCACGAGGTCAGGGGGTAGAAATCGCCATACCAGTACTTCTGGTTCTCTTTGACTTCGGCCAGCGCCGCGCGGGCGGCCTCAAAGGAGAACTTCTCGTCGAACACCGGAAACTGGCAGACGATCCCGGCGGTGGCGGCGCTGCGCACGTCGTAGGCTTCCGGCGTCCAGGCGCAGGCGCCCAACAACGGCACGTAGAGGCTCAAGCCGTAGAGTTGGCTCTGGTTCCAGTCGGCGTGGCCGGGCGAACAGCCGGTGTCGCTGTGCCAGAGCGGCACCGAGCGCCGGCAGGTCTCCAGGTCAATCCGCCGCCCGCCGCTGGCGCAGTTGTCAATGAACAGCCCGGGATGCCTGGCCAGCAGATCATCCCACAGCGCGTAATGGCCCTCCACATACCGGATTTCCGTTATGCCCACGCGGTTGGTGGCGTCGGCCTGCCGCCAGAACGCCAGGGGGTCTATGTTGAAGTCGTTGCGGTAGGCGTCCATGCCAAACTCGGTGATGCGGCGCGACAGCAGGTCCGTCAGCCAGCCGCGTGCCGCCGGGTCGCCCAGCTTGAACAGGCCGCCCTTGTCCCCGCCGAAAACAAACTCCGGATGCTCGCGGGCTATCTGGCTGCCCGGCGCCACGCGCTCCGGCTCGAACCACACCATAAACTTGAGGCCCAACTGCCGGCAGACATCGCTCACCGGCTTGAGGCCCTTGGGAAACCGCTCGGCGGGGCAGAACCAGTTGCCGACCCCGTTGGGAAACCCGCCCTCGAACCACGCCGCATCCAGCCAATGCATGTCGCACCCGGTGTTATACGCCGCCCTGGCCGCGCGGATCTGGCCCGCTTCCGTCCCCCAATCAGGCAGCTTGCTGACGTAGCGGTCGAAGCATTGCAGCGCGATGGGCAAGGCGAGCGGCCGCCCGTTCTGCCGCGGCGCATACTCGAACAGCATCAACCGCCGAAACCGGTTGTGCGCCGCCAGCCGGTCGCCGCTCCACGGCAGAATCAGGATGCGCGGCGTGCGAATCTTCTCGCCCGGGTGCAGGCTCAAGGACAGTTTCTCCATCCCCGCCCGCAACATCGTTGGCCCCCCGGCCGAACGGTTGAGCGCGGCGCGCCATTGACCCGACCACCCGACGGCGGCGATCACGCCCTCGTTGCCGTACGACACGTTGAAGAACGGAAACGCGCCGTTGGAAGAGCGGCCGCCCTCCGGGGCCAGCACCACCTCCCCGCCCGGCTCGAGCTCCGTCTCGAGCGGCAGGAACGAGCGCTCCCCGCAAATATCGCCCGTCAAATGGTGCAGCTTGACCGGCTTGCGGTGGTAGCCGGTGCGCAACTGAACCTCCAGGGCCTGCACCTGCTCAATCAGCGGCGTGTCCGCTGTGCCTCGATTCTCGAACTCCAGCACCCACTCGACGGCCGGGTAACGCTTGAAGACGACGGCAGTGGCGCTCACGCGCAGACTCGTCTTCCGGTCGGTCCAGCTCGCCTGGTGGATGATGCGCGTCGGCGTGTCCTGGGTCTGTGCGGCCCGCTGCCAATCGTCCCGCGTGGGGGCGAAAGCCGCGCCCCCGTAGCGGAAAGTGAACGGCCGCGTCATGCGGATGAACGGCTGGACATCCTCGTCCGCCCAGTGAACCTGGCCGTCGCCGGTGACGATGCAGGCCTGCGCCCAGTCGGCCTGGTCGTGGCTGGGACCGTCAGCCGTGGCATCCACCTTGAGCGTAATCGCCCGCGTGCCCTCGGGCAGCGCGACCTTGACCGGCGCGGGCGCATTGGTGCCGCGCAGCACCGGCGTGCGAAAGACACTCTTGCCGGCAATCTCGACGCTGAACTGCACGGAGCCCCGCACCCCCTCGGTGTCCGGGTTGTTGTCTATCCCAACAACCGCCCGGAACTCCCGCGCATCCGGGGGGAGGTGGAGGATGATCTCGCTGTTGGCATGAGTTCCCAGCCCGCGCTTGAACTTCCGCTGGCCGATTTGCAGCGGCGTTTCGAGGCACGACAAGCCAAACCGCAAGTTGCTGTGGTCCTGACGGCGAAGCTGCACGCGCACGGCCGGCTCCCGGCCCGCCAACCGGCGCCCGGTAAAGACAGCGCTGGCCCAGTCCTGCATCTCCTGGAGCTCGGCCGGCTCGGCCATTAGCGAATCCTGCGGCGCATCCGCCGGGATATCGGTGGCGCCAGGGGCGGGGATCGGGGCGGCCAGGGGCAGGATAAAACACAAAGCCGCCAAGACGCCCAAACTGCGCGGAGGAGTGAAGCACCTGAACATGCCCACAGCATAGCCAGCCCCCGAACAAAGCGCAACCGCCACCACTCGAATCCGGAGCTGGCCTGCATATTTCCCGATGGAAACCGCAACCGTGCGCCGCGTGAGGGCACGCGGCCTACAGGCGTCCGCCCTTTTCCCTGTAGGCCGCGTGCCCTCACGCGGCGTTGGGCAATACGCGGGCCAGAAGCGCCGTGGAGCGCGCCAAGCCGCACTCGGGAATCGCGATGAGAGCTTGTTCAACCAAGCGATGGGGCGACCGACGCCGCCCCTGCGCCGGCGGCTCGTCCCTCGCCGCCTGCTCCGAGACAGCTCTAGTTCAACCTGTTCATTTCTGCCCTAGCTCAGGTCTTCAAGGAACTGCAACTAGGGCCACCCGGAACCCAACGCTGTTGTACCGGTTGCCCGGGCTGCCCCCGATCCGGCAGGCCGACCGGCAGCCGATCGCGTCGTCGAACCAACTGCCGCCCCGGCCGACCCGGTACGAGCCCGTAGAAGGCCCCGTCGGGTCCGACACACTCCCGCCGGGATAGGCGCCATACCAGTCCGAACACCACTCCCAGACGTTGCCGCTCATGTCATACAACCCCCAGCGATTCGGCCGCTTCTGATCCACCGGATGCGTCGCGCTGCCGCTGTTCCCAGGATACCAGGCGTATTGCCCGAGCAGGGTGTAGCCGGGATCGTCTCCATAGTAGAACCGGTTCGTCGTCCCTGCCCGGCACGCATACTCCCACTCCGCTTCCGTCGGCAGCCGATACAGCCAGTTCGTCGGAATCCGCCCCGCCGCCTGCTCCTGCGCCGTCAACTGGGCGCATCTTGACACTACCACCATAATGGGGATGTGAAACGGTTCCTCATCC
>DAOPPX010000060.1:0-31921 GCA_035358715.1 Verrucomicrobiota bacterium | reverse complement strand
GTTTTATGTCATCCAGGGACGTGAGTCCAGCAGAAAATGTCCAAACTCCAGCGCGTTGACAGTCGTCAACGCCCATCTGCGCCAAAAGCCAGTGGCTTTTGCCGCCGCCCCGGGCCCCGCCGTAGCCGACTGCCGTCGGCCCGTCGGCCCGGTCGCAGAGCCGCGCCGCCGCCGAGGCGGCGAGTTGGCGACTCTGCAGGATGACATCGGCCGCTTGGAACCGGTCCATCTGGTCCATAGGACACCCCGCCCGGCGCCCGACCGCGAAATAGCGTTCCCAGGGCGTCACGTCTTGGCCTCCCCTGTTTGCGACCCCGGATTCCCTGTTTGCGCCTCAAATTCCCCTGTTTGCGACGCCAGACTCCCTGTTTGCGACGCCGAATTGCCTGTTTGCGCCGGCAAAACCTTGTTCTGCGCCTGCGGCCCGCCTCCAAGGACCTCAACGTCCACGACTTCCCCCGGCAACGGCTCGCCGTAGATCTTCTCCATCGCCACCTTCACCTCGACCCGCACCGCCGGCAGATCGTCGCCCTTGCGACGCTCGCCATCGGTGCCAAGCCCCGTCGCCAGCCGCCCCAGCTTGCTGGCGATTTCCAGCATCCTGGCGATGTCCGCCAGGTTGGCATAGACCTTTTCGCGCTCCATATACGCGTCCAAACCCTTTTTCGCGGCGGCAATGGCCCGCTCGTGCATAGTCCACTCCGTTTCACGGAGCTGTTGCTCGCGGGCCTCCCACCCCGCCGCCTTGCTGCGTGCGGCGGCCTCGATCGCTTCGCGCTCGACGATGGCCAGGTGAGCCACGTGCGCGGCCACTCGGCTGCGCCAGTCAAATTTCGCCGCCCAGCGCTCGATCAAACCCTCACTCTTCCCCAACAGCTTCCCCACCTCGCGGGTGGATCGCTCGGCGCCCAGGCTCAGATACAAGCTGAACGCGGCGAACGCCTTATCCGACTCTCGGGGCTGCTTTTCAAACGCTAACGGCATGTTTCATCCTTTCTTTCACTTCGGCGAGGGTCTCTTTCACCCGCAACCGCTGATCATGCGGCGGCTTCCACCAATGGTATCGCTCCGGCGAATCAAACGGGATCACCAGCGTCCCGCCCGGCGTCAGATATGGCAAATGCTCCCCAGCGGGTGTCGGCGGTTGCTCCGCCTCACCCTCCACACCCTCTGGGACGCTTAGGACGGGTAGGACGGCACTTTCCAAGTCTGTACACGTATACACGGGTGCATCTACTACTACAGGTGAATCCTCTCGCGCGTACGCGCGAGACTTGAAAATACCCGTCCTACCCGTCCTAAATTCTTCGGCCGGGGGAGTTGGGGCACCCGGGCCACCCTTTTCCGACTCAGAACCTGCCGTCCTAAGCGTCCTAAGGCTGGCGGCGGCCAAGCCCGCCTCTACCGACTCGGAAACTGGCGTCCTACCCGTCCTAAAACCATCAGCCGGGACGCTTGGGACGCCACTTTCCAAGTCCTTACACATATACACGGGCGTATGTACTGTAGGAGAACCTTCCCTCGCGTACGCGCGAGACTTGAAAATAGGCGTCCCAAGCGTCCCAGAAACCGGACTGGGGGGTGTTGGGACGCCTGGGACGCCATTTTCCGACTCGGTTTCAGGCGTCCCAAGCGTCCCAAGATCATCAGCCGCGGGCATGGTGGCCGCCGGCAAAGCGCCCCGGACGCCCCGGACGCCACTTTCCAAGTCCTTTAGCTTCTCATGGGAATCCATGCTTGCATATGTACTATGGGAAGATTCCCCTCGCGTACGCGCGCGGGACTTGAAAATACCCGTCCGGGGCGTCCGGGAATTGTCAGTTGGGGTGTCCCGGACGCCCCGGACGCCACTTTCCAAGTCCTTTAGCTCCTCTTGGAAGCCTTCACCTATATCTATGTCGGGGGTGGAATCCCCTCGCGTACGCGCGCGGGACTTGAAAATACCCGTCCGGGGCGTCCGGGAACTGTCAGTTGGGGTGCCCCGGACGCCCCGGACGCCATTTTCCAACTCCGTTTCAGGCGGCGTAAGGGAGGGGGTGGCCAAAGCCGCCTTCACCGACCTTGCCGCTGGCAATGCCAGCGGTGTCTTCAGCCGGAGGGTAAATGTCCCCGGCTTGCGGACGCCGGCTAGGGCGAAGATCCGCTTCCGGTGCTCCCCATCCTTCGGATGGACGCAGCACCCATACCTCCCATCGGGGTAAATCCGCAGGTGTTCACCCTTCCGGTCGCCGCCACTCTCGGCACAGGCGGGACACCGGGCCTGGACGATGCCGCCGGCCAGCTCGCGAACCTTTTCCAGTTTGGCCACGTCCAGACTCATTCACCGCCCTCCAATGCCAGGTCTGTCACCTCTAGCAACCGCACCTTGTGCCAGCCCCGGTTCGACTTCTTCCCGTTGCGCTCGATGTCGTGCGACTTCGTGACGTGGAACTCATCCAGCATGATGTCCGGCAACGTCCGCTCGACGACGGCTGTCGGCAGCGCATTCCAGCCCTGGTCAGCGCAGAACTCCGCATAAGCTTGTTGCATCTCGCTGGTGGTCACGTCGCCGTACTCGTGCCGCGCCATCCGCTGCTTAACAAAGAGTCGCAGGCTGTCGCTTTCGGCCAGCAGAGAATCCACCCGCCCGCGTTGCGCGTCGGTCAGGGCAAAATCGCCCCGCTCGGCGAACTCGGCCTGCAAACGCACGAATCCGGCCAGCGCCCACCGCAGGATGCCACCGCCCTCCTCGCGCAGCAGTTGGACGTGAAAATCCAAAATCCGTTTCTCCGGCGGGTCCTTCTCATACCGCACAATCAGCAACCGCCGTCGCCAGGCCGAAGCATCACCCTCCAACCGCACCCGCAGGCGCGAATTGCACGTCATCACCATGTTGAACGTGCCGAACATCGGAAAATCCCCGTTCAAACCCTTGCCTTCCCCGGAAAGCGGATCACCGCCGACCAATGCCTTCAACATGCTGGCGCCCTTCTGCATCAGGAAGTCCCCCGAGACATCCGGCCCAATCAGCAGCGTCTTCCCGCGGAACCGGAAGGTCTCAAACCGTTCCAACAGGCATTCCGTGCGCAACTGGTAGGTGTTGGTCAGCCCGACCAACGCCTGGATGATGCGTACCAGCGTCCCCTTGCCCCCGTTGGCCGTGCCGTCGAGGATCAGGAACCGTTGCGGCAGGTTGTAGCCGAATAGCGCCAGCCCGGCCCAACGCTGAATCAGGTCGGCGTCATCAGGCGCGACGGCGGGGTAAATCAGCTCATTCAGGAAGCGCGGGCACTCTGCCGCCGCGTCGAAAGCGAACGGGGACTGGTTTCGGGAGTAATCCTCCGGGGAAAAGCCTCCAAACTGAACATCCCCATCCTCGGCGAACCGGATGACGCCGTTGGCGACGTGAATGTACCGCTCCTTGCTCTTGAACGCGCCCCGCTTCTCGACGATCCCCTTGAGCGCCGACACCACCGCATTCAGCTTGGCCTGGGTGATCTGGATCTCCAGGGTGAACTGCCGCGCCTCCCGGCTGACCTCCAGAATCCGGCACGAGATCGTCTCGCGGATGTTCTCCGGCGTGACCGGCTCCCAAAGGCCAGTCCGGTCGCAGTAAAGGTAGAACGTCCTCTCATCGGGGTCGTAGAGCACCCGGTTCTCCCGGGCATACAGCGCGGCCCAATACCGCTCGTTGATGCCCGTGACCTTGCCTTCCTTGTTCGTGTAGAACGGCTGGCCGTATTCCTTGGCCAGCGCCGCTGCGGCATCGCGCTCGGCCGCGCCAACCCAAGGCAGCTCCCACCCGTCCGGCCACCGGATGTCGGCAAATTTCACCGTCACCGGCGGCGCGGCCACCAGGATGGCATAGTCCATCCCCTTCGGGTGCTGGCCGTAAATCGTCGAAAGCCGGCCATTGGCCCGCCACTCAAAGTGCGCCGTGTTGCAGCTCGCCGGAAACTCACCCTCAACACGGACCCAAACCATCCCGCCGCGACTCCCGCGCGAGCGCGTTGTCGCGGCCAACGGCTCGTTGGCGGCCAGGAACGCCGCCAAGTCCTCATCCCGGTCGAAATCCAAGGCGCACAGCCCGCCCGACACTTGCCCGAGATAGACCGCGATGTTGAACTCGCCCGACGCCAGGGCGTAGCGGTACGCCGGCGTCTGGGTCGCCTCAAAAGGTCGTTGCGTGTAAGTCACCGCCGGCACTTTAGTGCCGCGGATGCACGGGACGAGGAACGCACCGTCGCCGAACAATCCGGTCACATCTTCCAAAGGAGTCGCCATAGTCATTTCAGGTCTCGAAAACACGCCGGGACAACTGTCCGCTATCCTCTACCTGCCCGGATTGCCCGGCTCGTCCTGGGGCAAATGGCGCGTCCCAACGCCCCATTAGTCGCCGTTTCGTCGGTTAAGTATCTTTTCATCAATCCAGCCGCCCAGGTCAGCGACCCCCGGAACTCGAAGGTCTTGAGGTAGCCCCCGGCGACGCCGCGAACCACCAGGCGGCTGTCCTCCCGTTGGGCCATGCGTCGCGCGTGTTCGGGGTTGCGGGTTTGGACCCACACCACCCCGCGCGCCGGCTGCCAGGCGCATAGTTCATGGCCTCCGATGGCCTCGTTCAGCCCCGTCTTGCCGTCAATGAGTGTCTTCATGCGTCCTTAGTGAAAATTCGTGAAATTCGTGTCTCAGTTGTTCCGCGCCTTCATCGCCGCCGCTGCCTGCGCGCGCACTGCCTGGTGCTCCCGGAGCATCTTCTCCACGAACTCCAGCCACCGCCGGCACCATTCAGGGTCCGTCCTGACCCTGACCACCGCCCGGGCGTTGATCATCACTTCTCCGGTCCCTGGGTTAGTCAGGAGGTAAGCCTCACCGAAACCCTCCAGTTGCGCGGCCTGCTGCGGCCCGATGCCCACCTCCGCCGGGTCTATCCACATCGTTCCGTCCGAACCGAACGCCAGCTTGATATACCGCTGCTCCCCGCAGTCCGGACAGCGCCCCGGCACCATAAAGAAGTCCAGCGACCCCTCGAACTTGCTGCCTATTCCGATCTTCATACGTCCTTTCTCTCTCAGTTGTTGATCTCCCGATAAAACTCGATGGCCTCGGGCGATACATGCACGCCCTTGAACCACTCCTTGAAATTCAGCCCGGCCAACGATCGGACCCGCGACACCGCCACATATGCCTGGCCCGGCTCCCGGGCGGCGCGGATGTCCAGGTAAGCCGAGTCCAAAGTCAGGCCCTGCGCCTTGTGGATGGTCATCGCCCACGCGAGGCGCAACGGGAACTGGCTAAAGCTCGCCGAGTCATCGTCTTGCTGGTCGAAGCGCCAGGTGAACCGCTCGACGCGGATCACCGCCCCGGCCTTGGTCTTCACCACCACCGCGCCCGGCTCGACGTCCTGGACTGTCCCGATCTGTCCGTTCACAAACAGCGGCTCACTCCGGTTCGGCTCGTTCTTGTTGACCGTGAACATCACCAGGGCGCCGGGCTTCACATGCAGCGTTGCGGGCGTCAGCAGGTTCCGGGTGAGAAACTCCCTTTGCAGCTCCGGCCCGCTCTGTTCTGCGTGCAATACGGTTTCCTCGCCGGGCAGCTCGGAAAGCTGAAACATGTTCCACTTGTCCACCTGCACGTTGTGCGTGAACAAGCGCGGCATCGTGGACGGCGGATTACTCCGCACCCGCGACTGCAAAATCCTGGCGCTGTCGCCCCAGACGCGGCCAACGCGGAAGTCGCTCAGCGCCCGGACGAAAGCGGTTTCATCCTGCCGCCGCACCTTCTCGAGCATGAACGTGCGGAACCTCGCTGCCGCCCAGGCCGGCGATTGAAACCCCCAATCGTAGGGCTCCGTCTCGCTGGTGCGGACCGGCGGCAGTTGGAGGAAGTCGCCGGTCACGATCACCTGGCACCCGCCGAACGGCTCATCCCGGCCACGCAGCCGGCGGAACAGGAACTCAACGAACTCCAGTTGCCGCCCGGGCAACATGCTCACCTCGTCAACGACGAGCACCTCGCACCGCCGCACCCGGTTGAAGCCGGCCAGAATTGAGCGGCGCGGGTCGCGCTGGAGCTGTGCGAAGTAATCTTCGTTCGACTGCCCCGGCGCCGGCCCAATGAGCATCCCGCAGAAGCGATGAATGGTCATCCCGCCCACGTTGAGCGCGGCCACGCCGGTAGGCGCGGTCACGCTGACCCGGCGCGGGCATTCGGCGATGAAGGCCCGCAGTTGCGTGCTCTTCCCCGTCCCGCCCGCGCCGGTGAGGAAACAATTGTTCCCGCCCAGCGCGGCGGCATGAAAACGGTTCTCGGGCGTCAGCACCGCATCAGCCATCGCCCCGTATTCCGCATCCGTGAACGGGAAGCCAGGCCGCCCGCTCGTCTCACCAACCTCAAAACTCAAATTCGTTTGCATAAATTCTCAATCCCGCACGTGCCGGGGCCCGTCGGTTCTGACGGCCACATCCGGCTTGATCAGCCCGACCACCATTGCCCGCCGGCACAAACTCACCGGGTTTCCAACCCCAAAGAGCCGATACAGTTGAGCCCGGTGGTACTCGACTGTCTTCGGGCTGATGCCCAAATCGGCGCCGATCTCCTTCATTCCCTTGCCCGCCCACATGCCCGCCAGCACCTCCCCGCGCCGGCCCAGGCGAGACACCAGTCTCGCCAAGGCCGGATACAGGACCGGGTCAAACCGGGCATGGTGCCGGCTACGCACAGATCCCGAGCCCGAGGGCAATCTTCGCCGTCAGTTCCAGGTCGTTGCGCAAGTACGCTTCCGCCTGTTTGCGGTCGCTCCGCCACAGTTCCGCGAAGGCTTTGCCGTCGCCGTTCTTCGCGCCCACCCCCAGGTGCTTTGCGATGCTGTCCAGCGAGCCCCGCGCCTGCCGATCGCCAAGCTGCCAGGTATCGCGCAGGTCAATGAGCTGGTCGCCCCAGTAGCGGCCACGCCGCAGGCCGAACGGAATCGGCACGCGCCGCTTCCACGAACGCCGGAACAGGAACGGCAGGTCGAAGCCGAAGATGTTGAATCCGATCATCGGATTCATCCGCCCCATTTCGGCCTGCGTGTATTGCCAGAACTCCCGCAGGGTCTGCGCCTCATCATCGTGGCCGATGATGACGCACCGGCCGCCCTCCGGCCCGGCCTGGCTCAGTTCGTCGAACACGAGCATCCCGATGGCCACCACCCGCCCGGTCAGAGGGTCCAGCGCCGCCCTGTCGAAAAAGTCCCGGCGCTGGCTGGCCTCGGCCTCAGCAATCTTGGCCGCGACCTTCTCCGGGTCCTTGATGTTGCCCGTCTTCACTTCCGCCGGGTCAAACGGTGGCAGTAGCGCTGATAGCTCGCTCTCCGCCAATGGCCCGGTTTCCACGTCAAAAACAATGGTCTGCATAACAGTTCCTTCGGTTTGCATGGAGGGACGCGATCCGCCCGCGCCCCTCCATGCGGTTGTAGTGAGTTCATTACTGGCCAGTGCGGCTAGCACCTCAGTAGGGAACGTTGTCGTCCTCGACCGGTTTCTGCGCGGCCTGCCACGCTTCCAGCGCGGCAATAAGCCGCCGATCATCGGCGCTCGGCTTGGCATTCGCCTTCGCCGCCGGCAGCCAATGCCCGATCAGCGCGCCGACCTGCTCGGGTGAGAGGTCACGGACCTCCAGGCCCTTGCACTTGCCGACGTGGATCTTGGTCGCGCCCAGGTCGCCGTTGCCGCCGCTCGCCTGCTCGGCGCGGCGATAACCGTTGCCGTCCTTCGGCGGCCGGTCCTTCATTCGGACGAACTTGCCCGACGGCTTGAGCGGCTCCGCCGACTTGTCCGGCTGGATCAACGCGATATTCGCGTAAACCTCGCCGTCGCTGTGCTCGTGGATCACCGTGATGTGGGCCGTCTTGCCGAGCATGTCCTCTGTGTCGAAGGTTTTCAGCTCCTCCGCCGTCAGCTCGCGGCCCAGCCACTTCCGCAGGAACGGCCGCAGGGCCGAGTTCTCGTGATACGACGGTGTGAACGGCGCGGACCACACGCACCAGGGCGTGCCGTCGTCTTTGGTCTGGCCGGTCTCGTACACGAACCGGAACTTGTCCTTCGGTCCGAACTGAGTCTGCACCGTCTTGAGAGGGGTAACGTCCACGCAGACCGCCGACCCGTTATATTCCGGGCAAGGTTGGAAGTTCCCGCTACCTGTTTTGATACGCATAATGTGAATGCTCCGTTTACTTTGTTTGCTTTGTTTGCTTCTTCCCCTCCGGCGGCAACACACCGCGGAGGAAATCGAAAAATGAATTGGCCGTCATGGTGATGAGCCAGCGACCGCCCGGGCGGCGATGCGCAACAACCGGCACCCGCTGGGCTCCGCGCTCTGCGTTCCGCCATCCGCATTCCCACATCGCCTCGTGAATGTTGAGGCGTCGGCCCTCGTGGACCTGGCCGAAGGCCCACGGCAGCCCGGCAAATACGGCAGCAGGCGACCCGCTCGCCATCCGCTCCGCCCATTGCCCTGTCAGGTCCTGCTTCAGCAGCCGGTAGAACCGCTCGGCATCCATCGTCACGAGCCACGGCCAGAAGTTCCGGCGATGCGCCACGAGCGGGGCCTTCCCTGCGCTATCGCGTCGGGCCTGGTCCATGGCGGCGTACAGGTCCAACCGCTCGACCAATTTGACTTCGAAGTGAGCCCACGGGAGCCCGTCGCAAATCACATCCGGGCTGTCGGGGCTGCCACTGAACTGCTGCCCGCGCCGAGCTGCGTAGCCGTTGGCCCGGAGCTCATCCCTCCACTGCCTCTCACCGCGTTTGCCTTTTTCTCGTGAATTCATAGGCCTCCCTTCAACTTTTCCAGCCGCGCCACCGCTGCCGCCGTCAATTGCCGGATCACATTCGGGAGGTAGAACCGCACCAGCACGCCCCCAGGGCGCATCGGTGTGATCTCTCCCTTGGCGACCATCTCGTCCACGGTCCGAACCGAAACCAGCAACACCTCAGCCAGCCCCTCCCGGGTAACGACCGCGCCTCGCGCTCCCATTTCAGCTTTCAGGGCCTCAGCCATCAGCCTTTCGTCCAGGGCCAGCCGCTCAGCGCACCGCACCACCCGCAAATCAGTCTTCGTCGGCTTCATCGCGCTACCTCCCTGTTCGCCTTCGGGCTTCGGCGTTGGGCCTTCGGATTTCCCGCGTCAGCGGGCCGGTGCCCGGCAGCAATGCCCTCCACATCAGCCCGTCGCACGCGCACAGCCCCGAGCAGCATCACCGGCTCAAGCCGCCCGGCCCGCAACAGCCGCCAGATCGTCGCCCGATGAACGCCAAGCAACACCGCCGCATCCTTGATCATCATCAGCAGGGGCCCCTTGGGCGGCTCGGGCGCAGCCGGCTGCGGTGCCAACCGCCCCTCCAGGATGCGATCAATGGCCGCCTGCTGGTCCGGCGTCGCCTGGAGGAAGCGCAGCATCCGCTCATTCGAGTTGCTGCCGTTCATACCCCGACCTCCCAGGTCTGGATGCCCAGTTCACGGGCAATCGCCTCCTTGAGGCTCTGCTCCGGTGTCGCCCGGCCCGTCTCGATCTTGGTGACCTGCGATTCAGTGCAACCGACGCGCTGTGCCAGGTCCAGTTGGGTCAGGCCCAAACGCCGCCGCGCGCCGCGCATCGCCTGGCCTTTGTTGTTCTTCGTCTTCAACATTTTCGTCTTCGGCCCACCGCTTCATGCGAAAGGCCCTATACAGTTGAAGGACTTCACAAACCACTTCCCCGGAAATGCAAAAGCGCCCGTAAACACAGGCGCCTTCAAGCGTGTGAAGCCTTCACAAACACTTCACGAATCAATCACTGCTTTGCCTCTCTTCCGGCAAATAACCGTCATCATCTTCCTTCAGGCTCGACTGGTCCCTGTCATCGCATTGCTCCCGCCCATCCCTCACGGCCCCATGCTTCTTCTTGGCATAGCGGTCGCCCTTAACCGTGCTCTGGCGCTCCTTAATATCGGAGGCATAGGTCCGCAGATCTTCAATCGGCATGCCGAAATGCCCCTCGATCGTTGCCACCCGCCTGGTAATCAGCGACGCCGCGCATTTGCACGCCACGGCCGCTTCCGCCTTGGCCAGCTTCTTGAAAACCATCAGGTCGAACACCCGCGCCGGCGGCGCCGTCAGTTCCGTCCCCATTGCCAGCAGCTCTCCAAACAACCGGAACACCTGCAAACGCTCCGCCTCACCCAGTGGCTTCTTCTTCTCCGGCAACTGCCCGGATGCAATCAGCCCATCCACCTTTTGCTCAATCCGCAGCAGCGCCGACACCAGGCCATTCTCCATTGCCCCCGCTGCCTCCACCCCCTTCACCACCGCTGCCGCAGCCACCACCGGCACCATCTGCTCCGCCGGCATGGCCATTCCTCCCTCGCCACTGGCCACCGATGACTCGTTACTGATCACTGATGACTGATAACTGAACCCCCTCTCACCTCTGACCGCTGCCCTCTGTCCTTGGTTTTCCCCCCTCTGCTCCGTGTTTTCCGCGTCCTTCGAACTGCCATTCTCCGCTCCGCATCCTGCCAGGATCGTCTCAATGGCCGCCTGTTGTTCCGGCGACGCCTGGAGAAAGCGGTCAAATGCCGCCACCTGCCCCGGTGTCGCCTGGGCAACCCGCAGCAGAAAATCAGTTGAGACGGTGGCGTTCATTTACCCACGTCTGAAGTCAACCCGCCACCGCCCAGCGGCCAACCCCGCGCCTGTCGCCCGCCCCCGTCGCTCGGTTGGCGGTCGCTGGTCCCGGGATGTGTTGCGTTCACAGGCACGCGGCGACCATAACACGCCCTTTTCGCGCTCCAGCCCCGGCTCCAACCCCGACCAGGAAGCATCGGGAAGCACGGGTACGTTACCGGGAAGCACCGGGAAGAAATTTCTTTCACAAACCCCTTGACGCCCTTCCAACCGCGCCCCGTTTCTGTTTTCCCATTTCCCAATTTCCACTCTTCCACCAATCAGGACACGCTCAACGGCCGCCATCTGCTCCGGGCTTGCCCGGAACAGTCGCGTCAGCAATTCACTTGAGATCGCAGCCTGCATCGTTCGTTACTAATGCTCGTCAGTCAACGCGCCCAACGCGCGTCGCCCGCACCCGTTATACCCGATCTTTTTTCCACTCCCGCCCGGCTCCGGACCCCCATGCGAACCAGTGCGAAAACAGCACCCCTTTTGTCCCCGTCCATGCGAAAAAAATGTTTCATCTTATTTCTTGCCATGCTCTCACCCGCCAGCACCCCGGGCTCAGTTTGCTTTCACCGGGCTTCTGCACGGCCGCCACCTTGACGCACTCTTTGTCCCTGGCCTATCCCCCTTAAATAAATTTCTTTTGCGGCTAGTGGAACGTCATCCTGTCGGCTTCCTTTCGGGCTTGCCGCAACGCGGATTTTGCGTCTGCATGAAGCGGTGAAGATGAACGACCGGCCCCGAAAGACAAAGCGGCCTGGCCCGCGGCCCAAGCTGGCGCCGCTCGCGCGGGAGGAGTGGGATTTCGGGAAATGCCCGACGGACCAGCTCAGCCTCTGTTTCGCCTACGAATATGCCCGGGAGTCGCCGTGGGCCCTGGAGAAGTTCAAGCGCCGAAAAGAGGACGATCACGACGAGTGGGGCATTTGGCATCTCCACGCTCCGGTCGTCCAGGGCGCGCAGGAAACCGATGAAGAGTTTGAGAAGTTTCTGGATGAGGCTGGACTGAGCGAAGAATACGACTGGGACCTTCCCCCAGCCGTTGACCTGTGGCTCCCGCCCGAATTCCCCGCAACGCCTTTCCTGAGATGCGCTTTCGATTTCGGCGCATGGCAGGATTGGTGTGACGATTACTGGGCTGAGGAACTGGGTCCATATGAGGCTGACGACACCTGGGGCTTGCGCCCTCTGCCGATCAAGGAGCTGCCGGGCATTGGCGAAGAGGCATACGCATTCGAGATAGAGTGGGACGCCTCGGACGGGCGCCTGCTCAAGGAGTTTCAGGCCTGGCTGCGCAAAACCCGGCCTCGGCCGCCAGTCGAGCGGCGCGGTAAGTCACAGGCGCGTGAGGTCGCCGCCGATCTGAGGGCGCTGGGGGCCTATCGCCTCCTCCAGCGGTTCCCGGCCCCGCAAGCTCAGGCGTACACGCAGCAGTACATGCGCGAAGGCTTGTACGCAAAACTGCCCGACTGGTACGAGGCGCGAAAGCGGGCGGAGAGAACCCTGCGGGCCTTTTTCCAAACACCCCCGCGCCCTGCAGCCTGACAGTGGGCAGCGTCACCCGGGAGCTAGCCCTATGCCCCCGGCCTCCCCGGCTAAACCCCTTCGGTTGCCTTTCCCTCTGTCGAACGCCCTCCCTCAAAATTCACCACCCGGTAAACCTTCCCATCTTTCCCTTCCCACTCCCGCGGCCCCACCCAGGCATGTCGCACCGCCACGAGTTGCCCCCGCTTCTGCGTGAACACCTCGCTCCGCAGCCGGCGAAAATGCGCCTTCCGCCAATGCGCCGCCCGCGCCGTCTGCTCCTCGCTTGGCCCGGTTGCCTCCCGCCGGCACGCCCGCGCATCGCCTCGCCGCAGAATACAATAGTGCGTCCGCGCCAGTCGCCACTCCACGCTTTTCCCCGGCTTCTCCGCCGGCCCCACCCTCAATACCACGTTCCCCGGGTACTCGATGTCGAATAAAAACGCCTGCAAAGTCTGCAGCGGATCGAGAAACACCTGCTTGAACGCCTTCTCATCTTCGTTGTACCTCGCCTTCACACTCTCCCCATCTACGCGGTGCCAGTCGTCCCACACCGCCAGCTGCCCCTCCAACCGCTCCCCGAGCGGCTTACCACCTTGCTCCCCCGGCCCAGCCCCCATCCACCAGTACTCATGCTCCATCAGCAGCTCGTTCTTGGTGTCCGGCCTCCAGGGCGTTCCCGGTGCCAGGTAGCGCAAGCAGGTGAACGCCAGCTTTCCCACTCGCCACCACAGGTCCAACCCCACCTGAGTTGCCACCCGGAACATTGGAAACGGCACCTGCGCCGGCACCTCCGTCCCCGGCTGCAGCACCACCTTCTCGATGAACTCGATCTCCTCTTTGCTGCGCTCTCGGTCCTCCGTTGACAGGGGCCACACAAACACCGGTGCCGCCAGTGCTGCCTCTACTCCCTTCGGAGACAACGCGCCTGCTTTTCCCATTCGTTTGATGATTTCACGCTGATTGACAATATTCATGCCCAATATCTTACCCAACCCCCTTGGACATCCGCAGTCCACCCAAAAATATCTTACCTCCCGCTTGGTAAAGCTCACCTAATACCGACGTAACGAGTCACTGCTCCCCCCTCTTGCCATTTGCCGTCTGCCATCGGACCTCGCAAATTTTCACAACGGCGCACGTTCTCAGAATGTCCGCACCGCCGCCAGACGCCCCCGCTTCCAAGAAACGCTTTCCTCCGCGACCCCACGATGCCAATACTGGCCCCAGCATGACCGGAGCGTCATGTCACTAGAGATTTAGCAATAATGATCTAAACAGCCAAATAGTCATTTCGCGTAGCTTCGGCTACGGGCCCACTGAGAACCACGAATTCTCCAAGGCCCTCCAAGAAACGGTTCGAGCTCGCGCCCCATCGGGCGCGGCTTGACGCGCTTTCTTGGAAGGCGCTTCGTGGCGCCTCTGACGGGGCGTGTTGAGTTCGCGCCCCTTTTGTTCCGATGGCAGATAGATCAAGCCGACACCATGGGAACGAAACCAAAACGCGCCGAGCACAAGAAATTGCGCGGCGCCGCAATGCTCTGCCACCACGCCTGGTCTGACATCGCCGAGGCGCTGTGCCTCACTCCGCGCGAGCTGCAAATCGTTCAGGGAGTCTGTGACAACCTCACGGGAAAGCAGGTCGCCAGCTGGTTTCGCTACGGCGACCGATTGGCCTGCGAGGAGGGGGCAGCGGTTGTTTGGAGCACGCAGCGCGCGGGAATTCGCGATCAGCGTCCGAACGGATTGGGCGGCCTTGAGCCGCTCCACCTCCGACAAGCCTCCGGCTTTGCCGGAGATCGCTGACAATCCTGTGTCGCGGACAATCCTGTTGACACAACCGCTCCAATATTGAATAGTAAGGAGGATCTCTAACCTGTTTCCCTGACTAACTATGAAACTTGGACAAAGCGGACCAAGAAAAGCTGAATCCTCGAACTTAAGTCCCCGCTCAACCTCCGCGTCGACCATCCGGTTGGCCGTTTCGTCGCCCTCGCCGAAGCCGGTCATCCTTTTGTTCGGCTACTGGCCACCAACGGGCACCGATTGGATGCTTTCGGATTACAAGAATGGCAAAGATGTCGGAAATTACCGCATCGAAGCGTACTCGCCGACGTTTGGTCAACCGCTTGGTTGGCAGAACGGCTCTCCGCCCAATCAATTAGTCCCTTGGTGGGGACCAGGAAGCGGACATCCCTTGGTCGACTTCCGGGACACAGCCAACTTCTTCTGGACAACCCTGGATGTCCGGTCAAAGAATCCAATTGCGATCATGAGCTTCAGCCGTTCGCCGGGCTTTGATGTGAAGTGGATATTGGAGCCGAATGCCTACAACTATGCCAATGCAGATTGGTGGACAGATCTTCATGCTTTGTTCGGAACGAAGTACTACCCCTCGCCCACGCCGACCTATCCACCGCCGCTTGGTTCTGGGTCGCTGGGAGGGACTCCGACAAATGTCCCGGCCTTGAGTGCGCCTTATATCGGCGGCGGCACGGGCGATCCATCGCCCAGAAAACATGATACGCCCCAGACCGGGAACCCGCCGGATCCCTCCAAGGCCGCCGGGGCGTCGCGCGCAAGCAATTTGCCAACGACGGAAATAGTAAACGCAATCAACGCGGCAGTTAACGACACCAGCAAGGTGGATCCAACCACATCAGGTAGCGCTGATACACTGCAAAAATACGTCTCAGCATATATGGCCTATCTTGTAAATTGGTATGGTGGAGACACAGTCGTCCAACCCGCCAATCCAGCGATCAGGAAATACGGGCACACGCACGTGGGTATTAAGACTGCACCGGCTGACGCTAAGACGGCGCTTAATGCCCAAGTGAACGCCTTGGTAGCCTGGCTCGACAGTCACTGATGATCTGCCGAAAGGCGGCAGTTTTGCGACATGAAGAGAGAAATGAGTACCATGATCGCCCAGTGCGCGGCGAAACCTATTCGCCTCTTCTTGTTGACAGCCCTCGCCGCCACAAACGGCTGTTCCTCCGCGCACATTGATGAAAGAGCGCAGAATGTCTCCGGTCCTGGTCCCTATTTTTACCGCGATTTAAGCTTCAACGGAAAACTGCTCCTTGTTGGTGACTCCTTATGGGATGTTGAGTCCGGGAGGGAATTGCGGCACGGGGAGGTGCAACCACGTGGTGTGCCGCAGAGGTTCGTGACGGCAACCCGGTTTAGCCCAGACGGAAGGAGGGTTCTTATGGCCGCCGCTCAGAACTTTGGGGTTCTCATCCTCGGTGGTCCGGTCGAACTTCAGGATCTAGTCACCGGCGAGGCAATCGTCTGTTTCTCGCCTCATGACGGATATGTGTGGGATGCCCAGTTCAGCCCGGACGGAAAGCGCATTCTCACTGTGGACATGTCTAACACAATTCAAATTTGGGATGCCAGCTCGGGACAACGTCTTCTCGTGCTGCAAGGATTGCACGCGGTCGCTTTGGGATCCCCTGCGGCCCGTTATGTGAGCTTCAGTCCGGAAGGGCGAAGGGTTTTGGTGCTCTCCCACGACAAGGTCGCTGTTCTTGATTCCACGACCGCGGAACAGATTTGTCAGATCAAGGCACGAAAAGACACGGCAAGACCCGACTTTTTTGTTTCGACCCAGTTCAGTCCGGATGGAAAGCTGGTTCTGACTGAACAATGCAATGGCGTGACCCGGATCTGGGATGCCATGACGGGCCGGCAGACGCAAGTTTTTGCCGCGGTCAGCTCTGGCGGCCGATTCTGGCCCCATGCGCTCTTCACCCCCGAGGGCCGGAGAGTGGTCAGTGGCTCCGACGATGGCATCGCCATATTGTGGGATGTGGAATCAGGAAAAGAAATCAGACGGTTTCAAATTCCTGGCCCTGGTCGGGGGCCGGTGGATCAAATGATTATCAGCCGCGACGGAAAGCGGCTCATTGCCATATGTGAATCTGCCGCAAATGAACCCCCAATAGCCACAAAAGCCGGGGCCCTGTGGGATGTGGAATCCGGCCGACTGATCAAGCAATTTGACGACCTTGAGCGTGAAAGGATTGTGGGGTTTTCTCCCATTGACGAAACGTTCGTAAGCACAAAACACGACAAACCGGCTGCATTGTGGAACGGTGCAACCGGCAAAGTGATCCGTGCATACAAGTAAAGCAGAGGCAAGGAACGTTAAACTACTGGTCCCGTAGAGCGGAGGCGCGATGGTTTAGGCCAATGACTACCAATGTGTCTGCCCTTTCGCCCATCGCGGCAAATGGCCATCAGATCGTGCCGCCGGTTCCTCTACCCCCTCGGTTCATTCCGTACGGCGAGTTTTCCCCAGTACGGCTGGAAGCCAGCCTCGTCGCCCGGCGCCCTTCCGAAACCGTTCCCGGCTTCGTTTGACGCAGGGCCTGCGGTTCTTTCCGTTTCTGGCTCAGTGTCCAGGCGTCTCGCGTCCCATCAACCGCGTTTGTCCGAGCTGACCAGTAATATCCAATATCTATAATCTTAAGGTTGCAGTTGTCGTTCCCCGAGATTTATGGTATTTGTGACGCATGAATCTAAGTCCGAGAGCTAATTCCGTCTCGACTATCGGCGTCTTAGCCGCCACCGCGTCCCCGTCGCCGAAATGCGTCGTCCAAAAAGACAGCTTTACCTCCGACGTCGGCAAACCCGTCGCAACTACGGACCCAACGATGCTCGGGGGACAGGTAACGGTTTCGACCAAGGCGGCGTTCGCTGGTGGGCCAAATAAATGCAAGTTTTGCGAATACCGCCAGCTGATCAGAGGTTATCAAGAGTATACAAACGACAGGGGACAAATCCTTGATAATCCAGCCGAACTTGCTCCCGGTGTCTTTGTCTCGAGAACAGATTATCATGAAGATGGGGGACGCGATAAAGATATTAGCAACAAATGGTATCGTCCAGGCCACAGGCGGGATCTTCCTCCCGCGGACAACACACCCTACCCGAAGTGGCATTACGGGCTTGACGATACATATAGTCCAGCTCCGAGGCTGACAGGGTGTAGTTACAGTACTAAGGACGTTGTCAAGTTTGAGGTTCCAAAGTCGTTGAAGCCGGTTAGTGTGCGTTGTCACGCCGAGTTTAAAGGGCAGATTTGGGAGGTTGACGAAGATGGAAACATAGTCGGTAGCGCTCCAGTCGCCGAGATAACTTGGATAGTGGACTTCCATTTTCCTTAGCCATTGGCGCCTGCTTTGAGAGCGAATGAACAACGAAGCATTAGCACGTAGGACTGAAAAACAGAGGAAAGGTGTTTTGTGGCGGTCTGCATCCAGAGAGCTTATGCGCTGCTCTCTGACACCGCTCAAACGGTATTTCTATCGATTGTTGCTGCTGCATCTGTGTTTGTTCATAGCGACTGGTGCTCTGCTGAAAAGATCTGCTCTTGCCAGCGGAAGCGAGAGCCCGACTGGCACTACCAATGAGGTAAGGCGCTTTGCAGGCTGGCTTACCCCGGACCAGACAACCATTGGCGTACTGCTATTTCTGGATCCGAGTGGGAACTACGCCGTCGCCTTCTCACCACCTCTATCAAGAGCGCGTATGGATGGCGAGGGGACCAATTATGGTATGCAGGCCTGGTTGCTGACGACAAACGGGGGAGCGATGTACCCTATCGCACACGGATTAGCTTGGTACAAAGACATTCCTGCCGCAACCTTCGTGTTTAAACGAATGGCACCAATGGGCGCGCTCTACGCTGTGGCGATAAAGATGGGGGACAGGACGCAAGTCCTCAGAATTCCCAGCGTAGTGGAGGGACTTTCCCCGGCAGCGCAATACCAGTGGGATATTATTATGAGTTTTCCTGTCCAAGAACTGGATACTTTCGAGTCTGGCCGTTTGAAAGGGAAGAGAAACGCCCGAGACCGAGCATTGCTTGAGAGCGCGAAACATCAGCTGCGGGAATTAGGAGTTAGAGTGAAGTGGGATCGCGAAAACGGGCGTTATATCATCGAGGGTTAGGAGCAAAGCATTGCTCCGCCTTTAACGGTAGCCAACCGCCTTGCGCCGAAGCTCGCCGCACGGCTCAGCCCGAGTGCGGGCGGCTAATCTACACTCCGCCTGTTGGTAGCCTCATGGTGAGGCTACCTGAATAATTACGTGTATTCAAGCATGTGTGACAAAGTTAAACTCAGGAACAATTATGCGGAAGCAAACTCGACCATCAAGTTCTGCGCGGAAACAAGGAAGCCCCAGACGGACAAATAACCGCTATACCCAGTCCAGGCTGAGTCCGCGGTCGAAATCGTCATCCACCCTTTCCCAATTGGTTGGCGATTCTTCGCCTCCGCCATGTTCAAGCCCCGGGAAAGCCCGTATCGGAGGCATCAGGAAATCGACACTCACAGATCAGATCAAGTTCGTGAAGGCGAGGACCTCGCTTGGCGCTCTTACACCAAAACTGGCGTGCGAGGATGAAGGCGGTACCGTTGAGGCAGCAAGCGCAGCATGGGTCAACATCGCCGACGCCAGTGGCTACTGGGCCCAGATGGGCTGGTCGCGTGAACGGAGTGCTGGCAGCACGACCATTACTCGGTTCGTGTATCTCGAGTTAACTTACTTTGATTCTGTTAACAACAAACCTGATCGCCTCTTCCAGCGACGTCAAGATCCTGGGGAGGGGTCAAAGGAGTACAGGATCGAGCTTGACCAGCCGACCGGGACATGGCATTTCTATTTTGACGGCAATGAGTTGACGTTCGACAATTACCCCGAAGAGGCCAAGTATACTTGGAAACGCAACTATGGTTCGGAAGCGAAGTGGTGCGGCGAGATATGGGACCTTAATTCTCACATGCCAGGCGTTGTCATTAACAAGTGCGTGTTCGTTAACTGCTCTTTTAAGCAGCCCGGCGATCTGTTCTGGGAGGACGCTAACTTTGACTATTTCACTCCGCAGCCCTCTACAAACTACACCTCGAGAATCGATGATGCCACTACGCTTGAGGTGTGGGATCTGAGGTGATAGCGTCTTTCTTACAGGCAATTGCATTGGCAAGCGTTTCGTGTGCCACGCTACAGTGTTCGTAGCGTGGCACGAGAGTTTCTCACCCCTGTTCGGGAAAAGGTGACAACATGTTTTCGACGTAGCGCTCCCACCGGACCGACTGGAGGGCTGGCCGGACTGGGTCCCGCTCTTGGGCCTGGAGTCCTCGGAAGGCCAGGCGGAAAGTCTTTCGCCCGCACTCGAACCGCCTAATGTGGCTGACCAACCCCAGCACGAACGTCGAATCGAGCCGGGAGGCGGCTTGACGCTCGAGCAAGCCGGACTCGATGAGTCCCTCCATGACCGTGCCGAAGGCCCGAGACCGCTTGTTTGAACGTTGGGACCAATGAAGATGTCCATTTAATGAGTTGAAATAGTAGGCGGGTTCGACTGTATTTGGACCCGATGTCGTATCCGAGATCGTTTATGAATGCCCGTGTCATCAAGATAATCCTGATGACCTTGGCAGCCGTCTCTATTTTGGGTGCGTTGGCTTACGTATTTTGGGAACCCCCATTGGGCTTTTCCTCGAACAAGCCGCTGCAGGCGGTTACCTACGGTGCGGAATCCGACTTCGAACGTGGCACTATGTCACCCATCGCCGACGCTGCCCCCGCCGTTCGTCACGCTGTCGAGATCCGAGTCCCGACGGCAATGCAGGTTGAAAAGCATGGAGACTCGTTGCTGGTTAGGTTCCCGACGCTCGTAAGGACGAACGTAACCATAGGCTACAAGATGGAGTACGGCATGGAGTGGGGGTGGACTATTCTCCATGACGGCATGGCACACCCCCTCCACCGGGAGGTACGATCAGACCTTGACTTCCCACCGGGCGCCAGAACTCTGACTTTGGACCGAGGCGCCATCGCGGGGCTAGCAAAGGAGTTTACCTTAGAGCACCGGATCACGATCTTCGAGACAGATATGCCGGTACAACACATGTGGTCGCCGCAGAGCGGGGCGCACTATCAAGTCTTGTGGACTCGAACATTCAGGGCAACCGTCCGATGAGAGCGCACCGGCTCAACGGAAGCAGTCGCTCCGCACGGTGGCGCATAGCGCACATTTTTGTCCCATGATCCCTATTTGTACTCGCGTATCAGCTTCCCCGTTGCCCCATCCCAGAGCGCAACTGGTCTCCCGGCGCGGACTATCAAGAATCTTTCATCAATCGGGTGAAAACCCACGATGCCCTCTACCCCTTCTGTGAATCGCTTGACCTCACGACCGGATTCCGCGTCCCACAGTGAAGAACATTCTGGCGGTGGTATTGCTGCCGCGCGATTTTGCCATTTGGTAAGGAGCCGCTTCCCGTCTGCGCTGAGCAGCACCTGCGTCACCGGCGCCTGGTGTTGGAATCGCCTGATTTCCCGACCGGACGTGGTTTCCCATAACCTCGCGGTACAATCAGATGAGGCGGTAACCACGCACTTACCGTCGGCATTAAAGGACGCCTCGTGTACGTAACTCGTATGCCCAGCGAAGACCTGAACCGGTTGGCCTGTCCGCGCATCCCAAGTTCGGGCGCAGCCGCTGCTAGATGCGGTGAGGACGAGTGCGCCATCCGGGCTAAACCTAGCTGACTTGAAAAAGCCCCCGTCCGGCTCTATGGTGCAAACTCTCCTGCCACCGGTGGTGTCCCAGACACTTACCCTGTTTCCCTCGAACCCCACGATCCTGCGACTGTCCGAGCTAAAGGCACCTGGAGAGGACTTCGAAACAAGACACTCAAGAACGAAGAGCAATTGGCCCGATTCTGTTTCCCATACTCTCGCCGTCAGGTCGTCACTTCCTGTGACAATCTTTTTGCCATCCGGGCTGAATTCCACGTGGTACACATACTCCTTGTGCCCCTCAAACCGTCTGAGAATCCTGCCCGTCGCGCCTTGCCAAAGCCGCGCGGAGTTGTCGGCTTTGGTAACGCCCCACGCCACGTCTCCCCCACCCGTGAGGACGTTTTGGCCATCAGGACTGATCGCGACTGCGAGTATTGAGTTGCTGACTTGGAAACGCTGTAGCTCCCTGCCTGAGGCCATGTCCCACAAATAGGCAACCTTCCCCAAGAACCCGTCGCGCCCAATGATTAAAACTTGCCTGCCATCAAAGGCAAACTCAGGACCGAAGGTGGCTGCACAGCCGAGCTGTCCCCCTTCGCCAGGCTCAGTTCCAACCACCGCCACGATCCCAATAAGCAACATGCGCAATATCTCTTTCGATCCGCGCCAAGACGAATGCACTGCTGAGTTCATGACGGTCGGGCCTGAGCGATCAGAATCAGGGGAGTTCATCGGCAACCTTGCCTAGCTGAATTTCCACGGCGGTCTCCGCATCAGCGACCGTGTCCTGCAGTTTGATCCCTATATGCGTGTGTCCAGCCTTACTACATGCGTCTCGGCCAAGATTCCGTTGGCTCCATTCCCTGTACCACGCCACGTGGTAGGCCATAAAACCAGAAACGAAGCTGCCGAGCTGGCCGCCAGGTGGCTGGCTGGGATTTTTGAACACCGGGGCAATTTCTCCCGACGGGAAGCGCGCCTTAATCGCAGCTTCAATCGCGTCCAGCGGAAGATTACTTAACCGCTTGAGTCCGGCTGCCTGGCTACGGTCGGGTGGCTTGCCGTCGATTGTCCCCATTCCTTTATACGGAGACGGGTCATTAGTGCTTCCGCCAGCATACGGGGAATCCCAATATTCGGTTTTTAGCTGGCCATTAGGGTCAAGGTACTGTAGAGATAAGATCCACTCTTGCGGGTCTGTTTTGCGATTGGGTGCTTCCTCTTCAAGCTGCCATCTTTTGTCATTCTCTGCAGCGCGGCTGAAGCTGATTATCGCGATCGGCTTTTTGTTGCGGACCGTCACCCAGATAAAACTCGAGGTTGTGCGATAGTCAACGGTCAAACTGCCCGTCCCTTTGGACCAGTACGGCAACCCCGGGCCCTGATTGCCTATCGGGGCACTGAACGTGGGCGACATTGCCAGGACGTCATATACCGTGCCGTTCTTGTTTGTGATTGTTTGATTGGCATCGCCTCGCCACTTCCAGAGCATCCCGTGCCGGGTCGAAATCCCAACGTCCGTAGGTGGCCAATAGCCAAGCAACAGGATAAGCCGATGTGGCGTTGGGCTGGCCGCTCCCAAATTGAGAACCGTTGAAATGGACTTGGAACGCGGGCTCAAGTGTGAGGTTATCAATGTCCGCGGCTTAGTCCGTTTATGCACACCTGCTGACAGCTCGTCCTTCCGGCCCGAAGATCCAACGTATTTTGGCATACCGTGCTTCCTCTCGCATTGAGTTTTCGTCTGTTTCCTGTTGCGTCAACCTCGACTACAGTAGCGCCCAATGCTGCATTGGCAAGACCTCCTTCTTGGCAGAGGGTGCCCGCAGAAGTTTTTGGCTGGTAACTTAGGCCTCCCATTTTCTAGACTTTTCTAGCAGTCCAGAATCGTGAAAAAGCTGATCTTGAAGAATGGGTTCTCCCCGGGAGACATCGTGTTGCTCACCGCAGCGGTTCGCGATTTGCACCTGTGTTATCCCGGCCAGTTTTCCACCGACGTCCGCACGCCGTTCCCGCAGTTGTGGGAACAGAATCCTCATATCACACCTCATGGGGAGAGCGAGCCGGGAGTGGAGATTGTCGAGTGCCAGTACCCTCTTATCAACGGCAGCAATACGGCTCCGTACCACGCTCTGCACGGGTTCGCGCAGTTCTTAAACGACCGCCTCGGCCTGAAGATCAAGCCTTCCCTGTTCAAGGGAGACATTTACCTCTCCAAGGATGAAAAGGCTTGGGACTCGCAGGTCCAGGAGCTGGTTGGGGAAGCAGTTCCATTTTGGATCATTGTTGCCGGCGGAAAACATGACGTAACCATAAAGTGGTGGGAACCCGGGCGTTACCAGCAGGTTGTCGATCATTTCAGGGGAAGAATCCAATTCGTGCAGGTTGGCGCGAGCGGCCACTTCCACCCAAAGCTGAGGGGAGTAATTGATTTTCGTGGCAAAACGGATTTACGCCAGCTAGTCCGGCTGGTTCACCATGCGCAGGGCGTTCTGTGTCCGGTCACGCTGCTGATGCACCTGGCCGCCGCCGTGGAGGTGAAAGGCGGGGTGCCGAAGAACCGTCCTTGCGTCGTCGTAGCAGGCGGCCGCGAGCCTGCCCACTGGGCGGCTTACCCGCAGCATCAGTTCATTCACACGAACGGATCTTTGCTATGCTGCGACAACGGCGGCTGCTGGAAATCCAGAACGCTTCCCCTCGGAGACGGAGACGAGCGGGACCGCCCTGAGAACCTGTGCGTGGACGTGACCCGAAAGCTGCCACGCTGCATGGACATGATCCCCGCCGAGGAGGTTATTCGGCGAATCGAAGCATACTTTGACGGGGGCAGCGTCCGGTATCTTAGCCGCGCCGAGGCGAAGGCGTCGGCGCGCGCCGTCGCTCTGGGGGAGCAGAGGCGATGGGACGCGCGAAAGCTGGAGAAGGTCGCCTTTCAAAGAGCTGCCCAGCGTTTCATCGGCAATATCGGAGATTGGCCGGGCGGCTTCGGGGGCCGGGGCATTGTGATTTGCGGGGGAGGACCGACCTACTTTCCTTGCGCCTGGGTGTGCATCAAAATGCTCCGGAAGCTGGGCTGCGTTCTGCCTATCGAGCTGTGGCACCTGGGCGCGGGAGAATTCGATGCGGCGATGGAGCGCCTGGTCAAGCCTCTGGACGTTGTGTGCAGGGACGCGACCGCACCTCGCGGGGCGCATGCGCCCCGGCTGCTAAATGGCTGGAGCCTGAAACCATATGCCATCCTCCACTCGCGTTTTAAGGAGGTGCTGCTCATTGACGCCGACAATGTCCCAGTGCGCCAGCCGGATTCGCTGTTCAGGACGCGTCAGTTCAGACGGACCGGAGCCGTTTTCTGGCCCGACATTCGGCCGGGACTCCCAAAAGAGACATGGGATGTCTTCGCGACCCCGTACCGCAGAGAGCCGGAATTCGAGTCAGGCCAAATACTTGTGAACAAGCAGGTTTGTTGGAAAGCCTTATCCCTCGCCATGTGGTACAACGAGCATGCCGACTATTACTACAAGTATGTTTTAGGAGACAAGGACACGTTCCATATGGCCTTCAGAAAGCTGGCGTCTCCTTTTTCTCTGGTACCAGCGCCGGTAGAGCAGCTGCAAGCCACGATGTGCCAGCACGATTTTGAGGGCCGGCGGATATTCCAGCATCGGAATCTCGCCAAGTGGGACCTTGACGGCGAAAACAGCCGAATCTCCGGCTTCCTTTTCGAGAAAGATTGCCTTGGCTTTCTCAAGGAACTCCGACTGAAGTGGAATGGCGAGATCAGCGGCGTAGCCAAATGTGGCGCTTTGGTGCTTCCCCCCGCCGCAGCGCCCCGCAAACCAGCCGCCCGCAGCAAACTGAGAAAGGGACTGCACGAAGAGGCCAGGCAAATCGTCTTCCGCGCTCCCATGAATGCCTACACGGGTTATGGCTTGCACGCGTGCCAGATTGCCGCAGACCTGGAAGCCCACGGGTACGCGGTCGCCATAAGGCCCACAGCCATCAGTGAAAAGTTCGCAAAGCTTCCCCAGGACTTGAAAAGGAAGTTTGTCCGCCGGGAGCAGGCCCACAACTGGGAACTTCTGTTGCATCCCCCTAACTTCTGCCCTACGGCCGGCAAAAAGACTGTGTTCTTCACGATGTGGGAGGCGACGCGGCTGCCGCCCGAATGGGTGGGCTTCTTAAACGGGGCTGAATGTGTCGTCGTGCCGTGCCAATGGAATGCCTCCTGCTTTAGCGCCAGCGGCGTGAACCGGCCCATTAAGGTCGTGCCGCTCGGCATCAAGAGCGAGATCTTCAGATTCATGCCCATGAACATGCGTGGCCCTTGCGTCTTTGGCGCGGCGGGCAGGATGGCCGGCGGCGGCGAGCGCAAAGGATTAGATGAGATGATCGAGCTTTTCCGAGAAGCTTTCCCCACCGAGAAGGACGTGCGGTTGCGAATAAAGTGCTTTCCAGATTGCGGCGTTCCGTCCGCCAGCGACCCCCGCGTTGATGTTATAGCGGATTACCTGCCGGAGAGGTACCTTGCGAAGTGGTACGCCAGCTTGACGTGCTTCATTTCGATCTCGCGTTCCGAGGGCTGGGGACTCATGCCTCACCAGGCGATGGCCGTTGGACGGCCTTGTATCGCCATGAGGTTTGGCGGACACGCGGAGTTCTTCCATGAATCGGCAGGTTACTGCGTGAATTGGACGCTCGCGCCCGCACAGTACAATTATACCGGCGGCGGGCACTGGGCGGAGCCAGATAAGGACCACGTGATTGAGCTTATGCGGCATGTTTGCGGGAGGCGCGGCGAAGCGCGCGCTTTCGGCGCGACGGCGGCCGCCTCTGTATCCAAGCTCACCTGGCAGCGGTCCAATCAAGAGTTGCTGGCCGTCCTGCGGGAGGTCGGGATGGTGAGATGAGCTCGGGACTGAAACAGTCCCTGCCCTGAGCAACGCTTGAATGCGATTGACACGCCATCGCGGCGACATAGACTTTGCGGCAGTGGCCCTTTGCGCCGGTGGCATGCTCAGACTGGGTTTGCCTGAAACCCAACGTTGCCGAGCAGGACTTAGTGATAGTATCATGAATGTTAAGAAGCACTTCGACCAGCTTGGTATCTCGCTGAGGTGGAACCAAGCTAAGATGCGGTACGAATTGCGAGGTACAGTTCAGAGGAATTGAACCGAGTACCACCAGAAACATCATGAAAACCCTCACACTCGTCGTCAAGGATCGCCTCCATTACCTGAAGCGGGTGATTGAATCACTCAAAACGAACAATTTGGAAGGTTACAAGCTGTTCATTGGCGTAGAGCCCGGCGATGAGCAGGTGGCGGAATATTGCCAGGGCCTGGACTTCATGCCAACCAACGTCGTAATCAATCCGCACAGGCTGGGGGTAAAATGGAATCCCTTCGAGACCATTTCCCGCGCGTTCGACTCCGGCAGCTTGCTCAACGTTGCGCTTGAGGATGACGTAATTCTGGCCCCGGACGCTTTGGACCTGGTGAACTACTTCTACGGTCTCGAGAGCGAGTCTTTCTTCTGTCTAGGGCTGTTCAATTACCACAGCAACCCTCAGCTTCCTGGCCTGCTCGAACTGTCCGGCCATTTCGCGCCGCTGGGCTGGGCAGCTACCCGGAAGCGCTGGCTCGAATTGCTCAAGCCGAACTGGCCAGCCGACGATCGGGGATGGGACTTCGCCTTCAACCGCGCGCTGGACAGCAACCGCAAGCTCAAGGTTCTGCAACCAAAGTGGTCCCGCTCCACCCACATCGGCCGCGAAGGCGGCACACACTGCACCCCGGACTATCACGATAAAACTTTCGGGCATCTCTCGATCAGCGACGGAACCACCCGAAGTTACGTTGTTTACGGGCTGGGGCCTCGACCTCATTGCCCGCCGCGGAAGGTCACGTCAGGCTTGTCCCTAAGCGTGATCATGCCCTACTACAAGAAGTTTTCGGATTTCCGGCAGGTGCTGCCGCTCAACTACCGGTTCCTGAACAAGCGCCACATCGAAGTGATCTTATGCTTGGATGAGGATAGCGAGCAGCGGCAAGTTCTTGAGCTAACAGCGCAATACAAGGACATCCAGTGGAGAGTGATCGCCTGCCACGAGACACATGCTTGGCGGCCTCCATGCAAGGCCATCAATGTCGGGATAAGGCACGCCCAGGGAGAGCATATTCTTATTCTGTCCCCCGAAAGCGCCTTTGTGAATGACGTCCCCTCGCAGGTACTGTCCCATCTTGAAACCTTTCCAGAGTCCGCCATTTGCGGGCGCCTGAACCACAGCACCTTCGACCAACTGGCCGATTGCAGAGACGTTTACCAGGCAATGGTTCGCTACCAATACAGGCTAAGCCCCGGCCGAGACGGCTTCGAGGTGCCTCAGTTCTATGGGTCGGTGGCGGTTTCGCGGCAGAAGGCCGTCGAGATTGGCGGCTACGATGAATGTTTGGCGAAATGGGGCGGCGATGATGATAACTTCCGTGCGCGCCTGCAGTTGGCGGGAGTCAGCATCCTCAAGACCGCGGACGTCAACATCGTGCATCTGGGCGCTTCGCCCCGGCAGCCTGGGTGGGCGCCGCTCTTGAAAAAGGACGAAGACCGCATTGTTCGTCCCGCGCATTTGCGTTGCCCACAGTGCTCCGGGACTTGGGGCACTGCCTTTGATGATATAGTCACCGATTACGGGAAGGCGTCCGCTGCCGCGCCCAGCGTGATCAGATCGACAAACGGGGTCCCCAAGCACTTGAATGGGGATGAACAAGCCTATCAAGACCTTGATGTTCTCCACCTGGGGTACCATATCCGCACCCGCCACAGCATCGGGAAGATAATCGAAAACATCATTTGGAGTTGCAAGGGCCTTCGCCAAAACTGGCTCTCATTTAGCCCAGGCAAGACCACAACAGGTTTTAACGAGGATTTGGTTCTCGCTTTCATAAACCAGGTAAGGCCCAAAATCCTTCACTTGCATTTCTCCAGCGTTTTCGAGAAGGCCTGGTTTCGGCAACTTGCTTACCGGCCGGCAATCGTATGCACGGTTCATGGAACAGTCACGAACCCGTACCGGGAATTTGTTGATCTTCTGATCTGCATCCACCAGCCGTGCTACGATAAAAACACCGGCGAAAGGGTAATCATTGAAAGCTCGCCGCTGTTGGACAAAGGGGACATCGCGCACACCCTCGACAACAATCATCAGGTTTCCCTCGCTGCGCGCTTCGCCCCCTACTGCATGAGTGAGGACACGGTCCGCCTCTACGGAAGCCTCAAAGGTGAGGTATTCATGTACGGCTATTCGGACTGCAATTCCGCCGCCAGAGACGTTCGGCGATGGAGCAGTCCGTTCAGCAATATTCATCTTGTTCCTTGGAACAACTTCGTCGAGAAGGAGATCGTGAAGCACTCGATCTATGCCTTCATTCCGCCGGTATTCAATTCTCACCTTTGTTACGGGATGAATGTGATGGAGGCCGTAGCGCTCGGCATACCCACAGTGGCCGTGCCGAGGGCCTCCCGGCGCGAGTACGTGGTTGACGGCTACAATGGCTTCGTCGCGAGGTCCCGGGAGGAGTTCGTAGAAAAAGGGAACCTCCTGCTTTCGGACGATCGGCTGTACGCCACGATGAAGAAGAACGCGCTGGCGCATGCGGCGGCGCTGCCCAACCCCATGCCGCTGGAGTACGAGGCGGTTTACCGCAGGTTCCTTGGCGGCTGATGCAAGAACCGGCAGCAAAAATAGCCGGCCTGATGGCGGTGAAGAACTATTCCGATGCGTGCTCGGCCTTCTCCACCCTGAGGGCGCTTTCGGATTTCACGATTATTCTGGACGATAATTCAGACCGACAGTTTCCTTATCGAGAAGAGTGTGGTGAGTATCTCAACCTGCGCCGCAGAGGCCTATGGAACGACCTGGGCAATAAGCTCACGCTGCTTCAGCGGGCGTACGTGAACGGATGCACCTGGGTGGTTTGCATGGACGATGACATCCTGTTCTCCCACAATTTTCAGACCAAGGCGGATGTGTTGAAATTGATCGGAGAGGCGGAGGCGTCCGGCAGAGACACGTGCCTTTTCCTGCTGCGGGACCTCTGGGATTCCAGCGAGAGCTTCCGGTGCGATGGGGTTTGGGGCGCCAAACACTTCATGGTCTTGCGCAAGAACTGGTTTTTCTACGAAGATATCACACTGCCAAGAGCAGGCCTGAAGCGCCTCCACAGAGAGGTCTATCCTGCGGGCTTCGCGGCGCGTCCAGGTTCAAATCGGCTCGTGTGCCCGCAGTACTGCGCCTATCACACGGGATGCATATCGAGCGAGAGAAGAATCGAGCGGGTCAGGAAGTACAGTGTCGAAGACCCAAATAACGAGCACCAGGCCGACTACACCTACATGCTCGAAACCGAGCAACTCTCGCTTGCACCCGTGCCCGAGGACGATCTCCGACTAATTCGCCAGAAGCTGCGGCTGGGTAAGGGCGGGAGCGTTTAATCGTTCACCTTCTCCGGCTCGGATCTTATTAGAGCGGCGGCTTGCAGCTTTTCCGCCTTCCGCCGGTCCGTTCCATAAGCTGCCGAAGGCGAAATACCCTCCCCGCAAGTGTGCCGCGATACCGAAGCCGCCGCAAGATGCGCCGCTCTGACGCAACCAGTCGCCTTTGGGGAAAACCCCCGTGTGTCCGCCTGCCCCCGGGCCTGCCTCCTCACGCGCCTCTCTTCGCCGCCGTCCCTCCAAACGCCGCCGAGCTTCTAGCCCGGGCCGGGCAGACCACCGCCCAAGGCGCCTCGATACTCGCGCCGTGTCCGGTGTCTCCGAGCCTCTGACCCGGCCCTGGGCCAATTCCCGTTACCACTTCGCCCAAACCTTGAGCAACCGCTCCCTCAGCGCCACCGGCCTAACTATCGCGATCAGCTCGCGCATTTCCTCTTTGGCTGTCTTGTGCCCATTGGTCAGCAGCTTCGGCATGGCCGAGTGCAGCGCCTGGCGGAAGTCTTCCCGGCCCGGTTGGAAATAGTGCTTCAGCACAATGTCGGTGGTCGCGTGCCCCGTCACCTTCTGCACCAGCTCCAGCGGAACCCCGGCCGTCAGCGCCAGCGTGACCCAGGTCACCCGGAAGCTGTGAAAATCCCGCACGCTGGCTCGGCGCACGCCGCCCGGGCGCCTTACCCGAAGCAGGCTGGCATCCGACCTCAGCGCCGCTACGAAACTGCAACCCCCAGTCCGCCCGCGCACAATCCGGCACCCCGCGGCGGCCTCGACCTCGTTCAGATACGCCCCCGCCGACGCCTTGCACACACCCGCTGCCAGCGCCGCCTTGGCCGCCGATTTCCCATCCATATAGGCCTCGAACACCGCCAGCATGTGCCGCGTCTTGACCGAGTTCGGCAAACTCGCGATGAACTCCCGCCCCCGCCGACGCGCCTCGTCCTCCGACACCTCAGGCAGGACCTCCCCGACCGGGGCAGGGCCGCCAAACCCGCCCAGCGCCAACGCCAGGGCCTTTTTGACCCGCCACGTAATCCCGTCCGAATTCTCCCGATACATCGCCGCCTGCTTGGGAAAAACGTACCCGTCCAGCCGCTGTCCCTGGCCCTCTGTCCCTTGTACTCCGTCACGAGCTTTCACCTCTCCGGCCCCCAGTCTCCGGCCTGCAGCGCTTGCCAGCGCCGCCAACTCCTCATACAGCAGCGGAAAGATGGGAATGCCCACCGTCTGGCCCGTCTTGGCCGTCTTGACCGTAATGAACCGCCGTTCCAGGTCCACGTCTTTCCACTTGAGCAGGCAGCAATCGCCCCGGCGCAACGCCGTGCACATCCCCGTCACAATGATAGGCCGGATGAAATTGTCGTCCCTCACCGTGTCCAGAATCGCCTTCATCTCCTCCGGCGTGAACGGCTTTCGGAAAACCGTCTCCTCCGCCTTCGTCGTCGCGCCCGAGAACGGGTTTAGCGCGCCGTCCGGCAGGAGCACCCGGCACGCCGACCGCAGCAGCATTACCGTGCCATTCCATGTCTTGGCCGCAATTCCGCGCTCCGCCTCCGCATCCATGAAAGCCCGCCCCAGGCTTCGCGTCACTTCACTCAGTTCCTGGCACTTCGGGTTCCGCGCCCGCACAAACTCCACGAACCGCCCCAGGATGGCCCGGGACTGTCGCACGTAATACTTGGACGGCTCGCGCTTGCGTGGCAGCCGGGTCCATTCCTCCTGCACTTCACTGAGCCTCACCGACTTCACCTTCTCGCCCGTCTTCATTTCGTAAAGTCGCTCGACCAGGTGAGCCGAGCCCCGTTTCGACCTGGCCTCCTCCACGATCTGATCCAGCTTCGCCTGCGCGGCCACGCGGGAGCATTCAAAATCCATGTCTCCCTTTTCCTTGAGTGACAGGGATGCCGGCGCGTTTCCCTGAACCTTCACACCGAGGCAAATGACGTAGCGTCGGCCGCCAATTTCGTAGCGAGCGTACCAAGAATCGCGTGGCCGGCCGTCCCGTTGTTTTCTGAGTTCGAGTGGCATAAGTGGTGTTCTGTTTTGGTTTTGCGCCGTGCTGCGACCCATCGCTCCACGTTGCGCTTTCCGTCCAACATAATCCCACACATCCGCCCACACATCAACAACAAAATGCCATTTTCCCTGATTATTTCAGCATAATCGCGCATTACCTTCCGGTTGCGAACTTGACGGTAGCCATGATACAGCCCACCCAACGCCAGGGCGAGGATGCTGCCGATGCCCGGCAGGAACGTGTTGGTGACAGACCCAACCGCCTCGATTGCCGCGACCGCCTCCGGCTTGGCGACCAGATTAGTAACCGGGACCTGCACAACGTTCGTGTAGAAGACCGGCACGAAGTTGGTCACTATGGCCGTGACCAGGTTCGTCGCCACCGGCTCCCGCGTCGCATAGCCAGACACAGTCCCCGAGACGGCGTTCGTCACGTACACGACGCTCGTCCGCTCCACAACCTGCGGCACCAGGTTCGTGACAACCACCGTGTTCGTCACCACCTCCACCACCGGCTGGTTGGTCCAAGTGACTTCTTTCTTGTACGCCCGGTCTAGCGTCGAGCAACCACTTAGACCGCTGACCGCCACCAATGCCGCAACAACCATTACGGCCGCGCCCAACCACACACGAGCGCATCTTGCCACTACCACCGGGTTTTAGGTGCTCCCCCAGAGTTCGTC
>DAOPPX010000059.1:0-31934 GCA_035358715.1 Verrucomicrobiota bacterium | reverse complement strand
ATACCTTCCTCACCAATTGATGCCTTTCCTGTTCACAAGGCTAAGGTTTGGGGCACCCCCGATTTGACTCAACAAGACGGTAGGCATTCCGAGGCAGGAACGGGAAGCTGCGTGAGTTGAAGGGGATGAAGAGGGAACGCCACGGGTTGTCGGCGAGGCGGTTTGCCCGTAGAGTGGCGGCGCATGATGAATAGCTTTCGGGCCCTTCCGAGGCGCTTTTACGAGCCATCGGCGAAGGTGGTGGCACCCGCGTTGCTTGGCCATTGGCTGGTTCGCAACACCGCCGGCGGGCCGTGCGGCGGGGTGATTGTCGAAACGGAGGCGTATTTGGCGGATGATCCCGCCTGTCACGGCACCGCGGGGCCGACGGCGCGCAACCGCGTGATGTTCGGCGCGCCGGGGCGCGGGTATGTGTATTTCATTTACGGCAACCATTTCTGCGTCAACGCGGTTTGCCGGCCGGCGGGGGTGGCCGAGGCGGTGCTGATTCGCGCCGTGGAAGTTGACTTCGGGGAGGCGTTCATGCGCGAGCGCAGGCCGCTCGAGGCGGCCCGGGATTTGACCAGCGGCCCCGGCAAGCTGTGCCGGGCGATGGCCATTGACCGCGGGCTCGACGGGGTTGATCTGTGCGACGTCACTGCGCCGCTGTTCGTGGCAAGGAATCCGGCAGTGGCGAGATTCCGACGGGAGCGGGGGCCCGTGGTCACTACCTCGCGGGTGGGCTTAACGAAAGCCGCCGACGCGCCGCTGCGGTTTTGCCTGGCGGGGAGCGTGTTCGTGTCGCGACGGAGACCGGTGGGGCGCGGCGATTAAGCTGGACGGTCGGGCCGGGGCGGCGCATATTGCGCGCCAATACCTCACTTGGGGCAAATCACCTGATATGGAAGATAAGATTTTGGGCCTGCTTAGCCGGGCAAGTTACACACCGCTCAATGCCGCGGGCATTCGGGCGCAGCTCGGCCTTCGGCGCGATCGCCAGAGAGAGCTGGAACACCTGCTGGCGCGACTGGAGCGCAACGGCCAGGTCGCGCGCATCAAGCAGGGCAACCGCTACGCCTTGCCGCTGGCCGCCGACCTGGTGCCGGGGCGCATCCGCATGAACCGCCAGGGGGTGGGTTTCCTGGAGGCGGACGATCCCAAAGTCCCGACCATCCGCGTTCCGTTCGACGCGACCTCGACGGCCATGCACGGCGACCGTGTGCTGGTGCGGCGGGAGGTTCTGCCGCGCTTGGCGCGGCGGCGGGGAGCTGAAGCAGCCAGCGGCCGGGTGGTGCGCATCCTGGAGCGGGCGCGGACGCAACTGGTCGGCACGCTGCAGAAAGGGAAGCAGTTCCTGTACGTTATCCCCGACGACCCGCGCATTTCACACGACATATACGTGGCACCGGCGCGCGACACCGGGCGCCCGGCGCGAGTGGGCGACAAAGTGGTGGTGGAGCTGCGCGAATGGAAATCGCGCCACGCGAACCCCGAGGGCGAGATCATCGAAGTGCTTGGCCCGCCGGACGCCGAAGGGGTGGACATGCTTTCGGTCATCCGGCAATACCGGTTGCCGCTGCATTTCCCCCAGCGGGTGTTGCATGAAGCGCAATCCTTCGGACAGGAAGTGAAGTCGGCGGAACGGGCCGGGCGGGTGGATTGCCGCGCACACCAGGTTGTCACCATTGACCCGGATGATGCGAAGGATTTCGATGACGCGATCTGCCTCCAGCGCAGCGGGCCAGGGCACTGGAAGCTGTGGGTGCACATTGCCGATGTGTCGCATTACGTGAGGCCCGGCAGCGCGCTTGACGGGGAGGCCGCCCGGCGCGGCAACTCGACTTACCTCGTGGACCGGGTGGTGCCGATGCTGCCCGAGGCGTTCAGCAATGAGTTGTGCTCGCTCAAGCCGCAGGTGGATCGGCTGACGAAGTGCGTCGAGTTCCTCCTGTCAAGCGAGGGGCACGTGCTCAAGACGCAGTTCTACTCCGGGGTGATTCGCTCGCAGCGGCGCTACAATTACGGCGAGGTGCTGGCCCTGCTCCAGCGCCGGCCACAGGATGCGATCGAGCAGATGCTCCATGACCTCAACACGCTGGCCCAGAAGATCCGCCGCGCGCGCTTCAAAGCCGGCTCGCTGGACCTGGACTTTCCCGAGACGAAGATTCGCCTCGATGATCAGGGACGCGTCTTGCGCATAGAGAAGGTGGAGAACGACATCTCGCATCAGCTCATCGAGGAATGCATGCTGCTGGCCAACGAGGCGGTCGCGGGCCGGCTAATGGCCTTGAACCGCCCAGCCCTCTACCGCATACACGAGCCGCCGGATGAGGAGCGGCTCCAGGAGTTTCGCCAGGAGGTGCTGAGCCATCATATTCAATGCGGCAACCTGTCCAATCGCCACGAGGTGCAAAGGCTGCTTGAGAAGCTCGGGCGGCTGCCGGTCGGCCAGGCGCTCAAGATCGGCTTCCTGAGGTCGCTCATGCGCGCGCGCTACGCGGTCGAGCCGCTGGGCCACTACGGCCTGGCCAAGAAGAAATACACCCACTTCACCTCCCCGATCCGGCGCTACGCCGACCTGGTCGTGCACCGCGCCTTGTTTCCGGCGCCGGGCCAACGTCTGGCCGCCGGATCGCTCAAGGAAGTGGCCGAACACATCTCCGAGACCGAGCGCAACTCCGATGACGCGGAGCGCGACAGCAGGGATACCAAGATGTTTGCGTTCCTCGGGGCGCAGCTCAAGTCGCCGCACCCGCCGCGGTATGACGCGCTGGTGACCGATGTGCGGAACTTCGGCTTCTTCGTGGAAGTGCCGGGGCTGGGCATGAGCGGCCTGCTGCCGCTGTCGGGATTGAGCGACGACTTCTACCAGTTCGACGCCCGCCACGGCCAGTTGCTCGGCCGCCGCACCCGCCGCGTGTTCAAGCTCGCCGACAAGGTGGAGGTGCAGATCGCGAAGGTGGACACGTTCAAACGCCAGGTGGATTTCAAGCTTGCGGCTCCAGTAAAGAGGCACCGGTAGCGGTCAGAGTTGCCGCCCGCGCAAGTGGGCGCCTTCCCCGGGGCGGGGTTGCCAATATCGAGCGATGGCCCTACGAGAGCGTCTTCACCGTCTCGACTTGCTTGATGAGCCATTCGCGTTCGACCTTGATCAGCCGCAGGCGCAGCTCCTGCAAGTGGAACTCCTTTCCGCCGGACGCATAGGTCACGTCTGCTTCGCCTGTGACAGAGACCTCCGCAGACGTTTTGTCGGGCGAGAGGGTGACTTTAATGTCGGGGAATCGGATACTGAGGCTCCGGCAAATCCGGCGGGCGGTCACGGCCACCTGCATCACTTCATCCCGCCCGCTAAAGGTCCTTTGGGCACCGGGCACATTCAGCGTGATCTCGACATCAAGGGCAAAGTACTCGGCGAGTGAACTGGCGGCCCACGCCTGGGCTGCAAGCCCCTGGTTGGAGGAAAAGGACGCGGTTTGGGCCATTTCCGCGAGCCGCTTCTTGATGATCCTCTCCGGGTTGGGGTACAGCGTCCTCCAGGCCCAAAAGCCCACCGCGGCCAGGGCCGCCAGCAGCATGATCCGAATCGCCCATTCTTTCATAAGAGAACTTTGCCGAGAATCAACGCGCGCGGCGCGCGGCCTTGCTCGTGCCCCTCCCATGGATTGTCGCGGTTGTCTCCGACCAGGTAATACTGGTCCGGCCCGACCTGGACGGGGTTCTGATTCCAGTCGCAGGGGAACTTGACGTAAGGCTCGGCCAAAGGCAGGCCGTTGATCAGCAATTGGCCGCGTCGAAACGCCACTGTGTCGCCCGGCAGGCCTACGATCCGTTTCAGATACATCCGGTGCGCGCCAGCCAGCAGACGAACGGCCACCACGTCTCCGCGTTGCGGCTCGTGGAACAGGTAAGCCAGCCGGTTGACGAGGTTGACGCCATTTTCCTTGTAGGTCGGCAGCATGCTCGCGCCGTCCACGCGCACGGGCAGGAGCACGTAGCGAAAGAGGATCAGGGAAACAATGACCAGCAGGACCATGCGCACCAGCGTGCGCTTGGGGTTGCGCCCGATGAGCACTCGCTGCGCCCAACCGGGCTCCGGTCCTTCCTCGATGCTTGTCGCCATACCCAAAATGCGTCTCCCCCCAAAATGTGCCCGTCGCGACACCTTGGCAAGCACGGGAAAGGACCACGTGCGACTAACCGCAATTCTGCGTTTTGGCTTGAGTTGCCCTTTCCGCGGCGGTAGGAGAAGACCATGCCTATTCATCTACCTGCCATTTCGCGCCGCCAGTTCCTCGTGCGTTCCCTGGCCGGGGGCGCGGCACTCGCGCTGGCTCCTGAACTGTTCGCCGCCACCAAGCGCAGTGACCCGGATTCCTGGGCGCTGCTCTCCGACATCCACCTGTCCGCCGACGCCAGCATGGTTCAGCGCGGCATCAGCATGACGGACCATTTCGGCTGTGTCACGCGCGAGCTGCTGGCCCTGCGCAAGCGCCCTGCCGGAGTCTTCATTACCGGCGACTGCGCCTATAACAGCGGCCAGCTCGCCGATTATGCCCAACTGGCGCGCCTGCTGCAGCCGCTTCGCCAGGGCCAGATACCGGTCTGCATCGCCCTGGGCAACCACGATAACCGCGAGCGTTTCTGGGAAGCCCAGGAAGAGGAGCGCGCCGCCAAACGCCCGCTCGCCGACAAGCAGGTCGCGCTGGTGCGCACCCCGCGCGCGAATTGGTTTGTGCTGGATTCGCTCGAAAAGACCCTCTCGACGCCCGGCTTGCTCGGCCAGGCGCAGTTGGACTGGCTGGCCAGGTCGCTCGACGCCAATCGCGACAAGCCCGCGCTGGTGCTGGCGCATCACAACCCGGGCACGATGGCGAGCGTTAGCGGCCTCAAGGACACGGAAGCCCTGTTGGCGGTCATCCGTCCTCGGAAGCAGGTCAAGGCGTACATTTTCGGCCATACCCACGCCTGGCACGTTGAACAAGACCCCAGCGGCATACACCTGATTACCCTTCCCCCGGTCGCCTACGTCTTTCGCCGGGACGATCCGGCCGGCTGGGTGCATGCCACACTGAAACGCAACGGCATACGGCTCGAACTGCGGTGTGTGGATGCCACGCACATAGCCCACGGTCAGGTCATCAAGCTTCAGTGGCGGCCCGCATAGTGCCACGGGACCGGCTTGCGCCCGGCTGCAAACACCATGCGATTAATCGGCCATCTGGCGGACGAAAAGGCCGCCCGCACCTTCGCGGACTACCTGTATGTCCAGCAGATCGAGAGCCGTCTCGAATTCGAGAAGGCCGAGGGGTGGGGCATCTGGATTACCGATGAGGACAGAATCAGCGATGCTGCCAGGCTGTTAACGGAATTTCGGCAAAGTCCCGCCGATCCAAAATACCAGGCGCAGGCCAAGGGCGCGGCTGAACGGCGAGCCGAGACCGAAAAGAGCGAAGCCGGCTACCGCAAGAAGCAGCGTGAGCGGCGGCACCTCTTTCGGCCTTTGACCGCCTACGGTTTCGGGCCGCTGACCTTCGGGCTGATTGCGATCAGCGTCACGGTTTTCATCCTGTCCGGCCTTGGCAAAAACTTCCAGCCGATCCTGTGGCTGTTCATCACGAATTTTGCTGCCGGCAATCCCTCCGGGCTGGGCCTGCCCGAAATCCTCCATGGCCAGGTGTGGCGGCTGGTAACGCCCATCTTCATTCATTTCAACCTGCTCCACATTCTCTTCAACATGCTCTGGCTGCACGACCTGGGCAGCATGATCGAGGGCCGGCAGTCCTCCGGCCAGTTGGCCCTCCTGGTGCTGGTTATGGCGGTTGGCTCGAACTTGGTGCAGTTCTGGTTCGGGGGGCCGATGTTCGGCGGCATGTCAGGCGTGGTTTATGGGCTGCTGGGCTACATCTGGATGCGGGGCAAATTCGATCCCGGGTCCGGCTTGTATCTGCATCCGACGACCTTGACGATGATGATCATCTGGTTCTTTGCCTGCTTCACCCCCATCGTGCCTCATGTGGCCAATGCAGCCCATGCTGCGGGCCTGGTCATGGGCATTGCCTGGGGCTACCTCTCCAGCCTGCGCTACCGCTGAACAGGCTGGTTACTTGAAGAAATCATCCAGGTCATCCAACTCCAGGATATCGTCGAAGTTCCTCCCGCTCTTCTCCAGAATCTCCTTGATCTGCGGTGATACCCATTTCTTCGGCTTCTTCCGCTCCTTTGGCCGCAACCGGTAGTAACCGGAGGCATCGGACTCCAGGATTTCCTTCTCGGCGAGACGCAGCAAGACCGGCATGGCCCAATTCGGCTCTTCGCGGAACCGCCATTTGCCCGCGGCGCGCCGGGCGATTTCACGCGGGGAGACGAACTGGCCGCCGCAAGCCTTCAGATAGTTACAGATGTCTCTCTCGTCCGCATCCATTCCCGGCAGGGTAGAGGTTTGGACGCGAAAGGCGATGCAAATCTGTCAGGCGGCGGGGCAGGGCAGGGGGCAGCGAGCTCTCGATTACTTCCTGCCATATTGCGCCACCACGGTGGCTGAGCCGAGGTCGCCGGGCAACCACACCCATTCGCCTTTGAACTTCTTCCAGGGCCTGCCGTTCACCTGGACGGAAGCCAGGCCGCGGCCGCGGGGTTCGCGAAAACGCAGACGAATCTCACTCGGGAGGTTGCGGCTTGGGGCATCCAGCCTGGCCTTGATCTCATTCTCGCCGCCGGTGAAGACGATGCTGGTGAGGCCGAAATGGGTGGCGGTGCGCTCGATGCCGCAACGCTGGCCGGGCCGCAACCACTCGCGCGGGATGGCCTGGCCAAGAAGCAATGCGTCGCCCTCCTCGCGCGCGAACAAATAGCGCAGCCATCCGGCGGCGTTGGATTCATCGGAGCTCTTGTAGTGATCGCCAGTCCAGTCTCCCAACGCCGGCAGCGCGTGTTCAGTGTTCATGCGTTCGTCGGGGAAATAGCTGGCAGCCTGAGCGTTGAACAGGGCGCGCAGGGCGTGCTTGACGTCGTCGCGGTAAAGGTAGGGTTCGACATCCAGGAGCAGGCAGGCCTGCATCGAGATGCCGCCGCGGCCAAACCAGTGTTTGTCAAAGTCGTCCAGGGGATAGCCGTATTGGTGTGAAAGGTAGCGGTTGTCCTCGTAATCCTTGATGATCCACTCAGCCTCCGGCGAATGCGGGCTGAGCGCCCCGCTGATGAGCAGGTGCAGCGAGCCCTCCAGCGTCTCGCAAATCCAGCCGAAGTAACGTCCCCGCCGGTGGACCATCGAAGGAATGTGCGGCACCGACGTGCCATCGCGCAGGCGCACCACCGGTGACCGGTTGGAGGCTTTGCGGAAGTTCGCCAGCAGGCTCGCGTGATAGGCATCGGCCTCTTTGCGCAGGCGCGGGCCGTCCGGATGCGCGATTTGCGCCAGCGCCCAGGCGGCGGAATCAAGGCCACGCCACGTGTAGCAACTGGTGGAAAGCCATGTCCACCAATCGCCGATGTCTTCGAGGCTGCCCGCGGGCAAAAGGCCGCGCTCCAGCTCATGGCGGTCGGCGGTGCGTTTGGTTTCATTGATGATCCAGTCCGCGCCGGCGAGGATTCCCGGCGCGGCGTGCCGCAGCCAGGCCGCATCGCGCGTGAACCGGTAATGCTCCGCCAGCATCCACAGAATCCAGCCGTGGTGCTGGTTGTAGCCGCCGGCCTCAAGGCCGCCGGCGCCGTAAAGGACGCCTCGCCTGGTGGAGAAATCTCCCGGCAGCGCGGCGGTGCCCTGGTAATGCAGCCAGGCCTCCAGGCATTCCTGCGCCTCCTTGTGATAGCCGCGCCGGTCCAGGTCCACGGCCATCATGCACGATTCGTTGCCATAGGCGCCGTAACTGAACGAACCAACGCGGGCAAAGCGCCGCGCGGAGCTGTCGGGATCGCCCTCGCAGTTGATGAGCAGATGCCCCGCCTGGGCCCGGTAAAACTCGTTGAGCATCGGCTCGGGCGTGATGAGCCGGGCGCTCTCGTCCAGCCGGCGGCTCCAGTAACCGGCAACCTCGCGCTTCTCCCGCTCGAAATCCAGTCTCGCCAGCGCGTCCTGCTCGGGCTTCTCCGTCAGCACGACGTACGGGATCTTAACGATGACGGATTGGCTCTGCCCGGGCGCCAGCGTCCAACGCCAGTTCAGGATACCTGCTTCAGCGGCGGGCACCTGGCCGGCGAGCACCTGCCCGCGGACATGCTCGCCGAGCCGGAGAAAACCTCTCTCGTCCAGCCGAAGCGGTTTTTCAGTGTCGCCGCTCTTGTAGCTCAGCGGCAGCGCCGCCGGTTGCGGCGAGGCGGTGAGGTTGGTGAAGGAAAACTTCGCCAGCAGCACCGTGAAGGTGTCGGCGGCGGGGACCGCGCTGCCAGCCTTTGCCCCGTTCAGCTCCGTGGCAAACGCGGTTTGGGCAATGCGCACCCCGTTGGTTTCCCAAACCGTGTGGCCAATCGGCAGACACGCCGCCTCGATGGTGCGGAAGACTGGCGCCAGGGATGGTTGGAAACGAAATCTGACCGGGCCGGGCTCCAGGGCCAGGCGCGGGCTTTCCCTGCCCGCGCGCCGCAGCAGGTAGTGGTCGTTGGAGCGGAACCGCACGGTGCCGTCGGCATCCAGCCGGAACCGCTGTCGCCCGCTGTCCAATCCCAGCGGCAGGTAGATGTGCGACTTCTTCGGCGGCATTCCTTCCCAGGCGGCACGCCAGGTTTGCTCCGGCATTTCGGCGACACGGTCGTAGAGAGACTTGCCGGCCGAAAGTCTCTGAGCGGCCGCCACGGCGGCATACTTGCGCGTATCGCCTTCCGGCAAAACAGCCACGCCGGCGTGCGGCACGAAGATTGCCCCCTGCTTCAGATCGTCCACGGCGAAAGTGAAGACTGCCTGGCCGTTGCGCACCGTCACCAGGGTCCGGTCCAGGGTGTTGGGATCGGGGTTGGCCGCCACCCGCAGCCTCAGGCGAGAGCTGCGGCGTGAAAGCTGTTTGAACTCGTCCATGAAGCCGTTGAACACCTCGAAACCGGTCTTGCTGGCGGGCGCGGATTTCCAGGCCAGTGTGACGCCGCAAGGTTCGAGTGTGGAGTCCGTCAGGGCCTCGATGCGCTCGATCTTCGGCAGCGGCGCCGCGGAAGCCACGCGAAGTTTCAACGTGTAGCGGAAGGCAGCCGGATAATCCTTGAGCTGGGGGAACTCCTTCGCGTTCACCGGCCGGAAGGTGAAGGTGACGACATTCCCCTGCGCCCTGGCTTCGGTGTCCGCCACGCGCCACTTGTAGGTGTGCCAGTTGCCCAGTTCCATCCAGCCGCTGAAGCCGCCGCCCGGCGCGCTGTCCTTGGGAAAGTGTTGTTCAGGCCAGCGGCTGCCCCAGTATTCCAGGCGGACGTTCTCTGGCGCAGCGATCGCCTCGGCGAAGTGTACAGCCACCTGGTGGACCTCACGCGGGTCCTCCCACATCACGCCATTGCCTTCGGGCAGCGGCAAGCCAAAGGGCGCGGCGTCAAACGGCGCGGCCCGCAGAGACAGGCTGACGCAAGCGATGGCGAGAACCAGCATTCGGGTGAGCGGGCAGAAGGGCAGGGCGGGGACTTTTCGGTTCGAGTTCATGGCTTCTCAGAGCGGCTCTTTGATACCCGTGCGCAGACCCGAAGTCAAGGATCTTCTGAAGTCCGTGGTTTGGCCACAGCGGTCGTGCCGAGCTGCGTCAGGCTGGCGCAGCGCGTATGCATGAAGCTGCCGGAGGAGCGCGGGCATCCTGCCCGCTTTGCGGATTGCGGATCAGATAAGCGGTCAAGATGCCCGCGCGCTTTCATGCATACGCGCCGCGGCTGCTGAGGGCGGGTGAATGAACGCTTTACAGCCCTGCCTCGACCGTGCAGGATAGGAGCGTGGAAGTAGCGTCGCTTCGCGAGACCAGTGTCGAGGAGAACCCGCGTCATCAAGACCTCGGGCCCCAGCCTCGCATCGAGTTGGAAACCGCCATCGGGCGGTCGCAGCAGTATTTGCTGGGCGAGCAGAAGCCCGAGGGCTACTGGGTCGGCGAGTTGATTGTGGACGCGACGCTGGTCGCGGATACGGTGGCCTACCATCATTGGAACGGCAAGGTGGACCCGCAGTGGCAGCGCAAGGCGGTCAATCACATCTTCTCGATGCAATTGCCCGACGGCGGGTGGAACATCTATTACGGTGGCCCGGCCGAGGTGAACGCGACCGTCAAGTCTTATCTCGCGCTCAAGCTGGCCGGGGTGCCCGTCACCGATCCCCGCATGTTGCGAGCCCGGGAAGTGGCGGTGAACCTCGGGGGCGTGCCGCGCATGAATACCTTCTCGAAGCTGTATCTGGCGCTGCTGGGCCTGTTCCCCTGGGAATACGTGCCGACCATTCCTTGCGAGGTGATCCTGATCGGCAAATGGTTCTACGTGAACTTCAACGAGATGAGTTCATGGAGCCGCTCGATGTTCGTGCCGCTGGCGATCCTCAACCATTTCAAGCCCACCCGCAAACTCAAGACCGGGATTAACCTGAACGAGCTTTACCCGCAAGGCATTCACGAGCGCGACCTGGCGCTGGCGCCCGACCCGGAGCGAATTACGTGGCGCAACTTCTTCCTCTGGCTGGACCGGGTGCACAAGTTCGCCGAATGGTTCGCGCAGCATGGAATCCACCCGTTCCGCAAGCGGGCATTGCGCAAGGCCGAGCAGTGGATGCTGGAGCGGTTCGAGGGGGCCAACGGCCTGGGGGCGATCTTCCCGGCAATGCTCAATTCTCTCATCGCCCTCAAGGCGCTTGGCTACCCGGACGATCACCCGCATGTGGTCCGGGCGGCGCGAGAGCTCAAGAAACTCGAGCACGAGACCGAACAGAGCGTCCGCATCGAGCCTTGCCTTTCCCCGGTCTGGGACACCGCCATCGTCAATATTTGCCTGCTCGAATCCGGTGTGCCCGCTGATCACCCGGCATTGAAACGCGCCACCGAGTGGCTGATGACCAAGGAAATCCGTTTCCGGGGTGATTGGATCTACAAGAATCCGGCCAGGGTCGAGCCGAGCGGGTGGGTGTTCGAGTTCGAGAACAAGTGGAACCCGGACGTGGACGACACGGCGATGGTGCTGCTGGCCCTGCGCAAAGTCGCAACGGACGACCGCCGGAAGCGCGACGAGTGCTTCCAGCGGGGCCTCACATGGATGCTCACCTTTCAGTGCAAGGACGGCGGTTGGGCGGCCTTCGACAAGGACTGCACCAAAGGCGTGCTCGAGAAGGTCCCCTTCGCCGACCATAACGCCATGCTCGATCCCGAGTGCGCCGACATCACGGCGCGAATCCTGGAACTGCTCGGCTACGAAGGCTGGAGCGTCGAGCATCCCCAGGTGCAGAAGGCGCTGCGGTTTATCCGCGAGCATCAGGAGGAGGATGGCTCCTGGTACGGCCGCTGGGGAGTAAACTACGTTTACGGCACCTGGCAGGTGCTGCGGGGCTTGCGCGCCCTTCATTTCGACATGAAGCAGCCGTGGCTGGCCAAGGCCCGGGACTGGCTGGAAAGCGTGCAGCACGAGGACGGCGGCTGGGGCGAACGGTGCAACACGTACGACGACCCGGTCTTCAAGGGCCAGGGGCCCAGCACAGCTTCCCAGACTGCCTGGGCGGTGATGGGGCTTTGCGCCTTCGATGATCCTGCCCGTCCCAGCCTCCGGCGCGGGATCGAATACCTGGTCCGCACACAGAATCCAGACGGCTCCTGGACCGAGCACGAAACCACCGGCACGGGATTCCCGAAAGTTTACTACCTCAAGTATGACATGTACCGAAACGCCTGGCCACTGCTGGCGCTGGCCACCTATCGCAACCTGTGCGCGCAAGCCGACATCGCTGAGCGGGGCATGACTCGGGGCGGTCCGTCCCAGGCGCGGGATTGAGTCGTTGGGTGAGAAGAAGCCTGCTCATCGGCGCGGCAGTGCTCAGCGTTGGCCTGCTCGCTGCGGGCCTGCTTTGGAGGCGGGGTCCGGAACCGTTGCTTTATCAGGATAAGACTCTCCGGGTATGGGCGGCCCAACTCTACGACCCGGCACAAAAACCCCGCGACGAGGCCAGCGCCGCTCTGAGGGCAATGGGGCCTCGGGCCGTCCCCGAACTGGTCGGGCTGTTGCAAGCGCGAAACTCCATCTTCCGCAAGCTGGTGTGGTCCATTCCCCGAGCTGTGCCGCGGCGGTTGCGCCTGTTCATTCTCCGGAATGTGCGCATACCTGACGCCGCGTTTGTTCGCAGATCGGCCGCCCACGCCCTTTCCACGATTGGACCGGACGCCCATGCCGCCGTCCCGGCGCTGGCTCGGGCCTTGCGTGACAGTGAGCGAGAGGTGCGCTGGGAAGCGGCGCAGGCCCTGGGCGCCATCGGCGAGCAGTCCGTCAAGGAACTCCTCGACGCCCTGGCTGCTACAGACCCCGAGCTTCGCATGCTGGCCGCCACGGCCCTCCGCCGGGCCGGTCCGGCTGCCAAGAGTGCCGTCCCCGCCCTAGTGGCGGGACTCGAAGACGAAAGCGAAGCGGTCCAAACAGCCAGTGCCAGCGCTTTGGTCGCAATCGGGGCGCCCGCCGTGCCGGCGCTGCTCGATGCCATCGAGAACAAACATGGACCGGCCCGCCAGGCTGCCGCCAAGGTTCTCATGTCGCTCTCCCCGTCACGGCGCATCGCCGTGCCGCCCCTGCTCCAGATGGTTCGAGACCATGACCCCGATTCCCGCCGCCAGGCAATCCAAACGCTCGCCGCCGTTCGTGCCACGGACGAAGCCAGCCTCGGCGCAATTATTGCCGCGCTCCAGGATGCATCCCCGGATGTGCGCCTGGCCGCGGCCAACGCGCTCGGTCAATTGAGCTGGAAAGCCCAAACCGCGGTGCCGGCGCTGACCGCGACCCTCGGCGATGAGTCGGCTGAGATCCGCAAGGCCGCCGCGCAGAGCCTGGGTCGCATCGGCCCGCCGGCCAAATCGGCGGTCGCTGAGCTGATCCGGCTGGCTCAGGATGCCGACCAATCCGTTCGCGCTGCCGCCGCTGATGCGCTGCAGAGGATCGAGCCGCCGACTATTCCCGACCCGGTCGGCGGCACCAATCGGTGAAAGTGATGGACCATTGGGCCCGAGGTGTCCCGAAACGCTCCACTGCCACAGTCAGGCCAAATTCAGAGATGAATGCGGCCCAGCCCCAGGCGGCAGCCTGGCATTGACAGCTTTGGTGTCCGCACTCATTTTGAGCGTTAATGGTTGAGCAGACGGCCCAGATTGTCTCCAATGAGCGCGATACCGACCTATACTTCCGGGTCGTGGTGCGTGCTGCGCAGATCGCGCCTCTGGTGCAGCCGGGCCAATTCGTTCACGTCCGGATTCTGCCGCTGAAGCAAGCGTTGCTGCGGCGGCCATTTAGCGTTTTCCAGGTGTCGGAGGGCACATTGTCCCTTCTCTACAAGGCCGTCGGTCAGGGCACTGAAGTGCTGTCGCGAATGCGCCCCGGCGAGGAATTGAGCCTTATTGGCCCGCTCGGCCACGGGTTCACCGTGCCGCATCCTGGCGGCGAGGTTCCGCTCCTGGTCGCCGGCGGTTACGGCATGGCCGCCCTCTTCCTGCTGGCGGAGCGCTCGCCGCAAAGGGGCATTGTGTTCGTCGGCGGGCGGCGGCGCGCTGACATTCTATGCGAGAAGGAATTTCGCGCCCTCGGCTGGGAGCTGCGCGTGACCACGGAGGATGGCAGCCACGGCGAAAAGGGCATGGTCACGGAGGCGTTGCTGGCCGAGCTCAAGCGGCGCGTGCCGGGACGGAAGCTGTTCGCCTGCGGGCCCACTCCGATGCTGAAGGCCGTGGGCCGGCTTGCGGCTGAGCACAACCTGCCGGCCGAACTATCGCTCGACCAGCACATGGGCTGCGGCATTGGCGTTTGCCTGACGTGCGTGGCCCCCATCAAGACCGCCGGCGGTTGGGAATACCAGCGGACTTGCACGGAGGGACCAGTCTTTGATTCCCGCCAAATCGCCTGGGAGGCGGCCCAATGAACCTGTCCGTCCGAATCGGGGGCCTGACGCTGCAGAACCCGGTGACCGTTGCCTCGGGCACCTTTGGCTACGGCGTTGAATACTCGCAGCTCGTTGATCTGAACCAGCTCGGCGCGGTCGTCGTCAAGGGTATCCGGCTGGACCCCGTCCGCGGCAACCCGACGCCGCGCACGGTCGAAGTCACCAGCGGCCTGATCAACGCCATCGGCTTGCAGGGGCCGGGCGTGGACGGGTTCATCCGCAGCTACTGGCCGTTCCTCAAAGAGCTGAAGGTGCCTGCGATCATCAATATCTGGGGTGTTACCGTCGAGGAATACGCGGAAGTGGCTCGGCGCCTTGATGCCCTCGGCGGCGTTGGGGCTTTGGAACTGAACGTCTCCTGCCCGAACATCAAGGAGGGCGGCGCGCAATTCGGCACAGACCCTCGACTCCTCAGCCAGGTCGTGGCCGCGTGCCGGAAAGTGACGCGCCTGCCGTTGATTACCAAGCTAAGTCCCAACGTGGTCAGCATCGTTCCCTATGCCCAGGCCGCGGAAGCTGCCGGCAGCGACGCCCTGTCCATCATGAATAGCTACCCGGCTATGGCCATTGATGTCGAAACCCGCCGCCCCGTTCTTGCCAATGTAACGGGCGGTCTGACGGGGCCTTGCATCAAGCCTATCGCCCTCAAGCTGGTCTGGGAGGCCGCGAGGGCGGTGAGGATCCCGATCATAGGCATGGGGGGCATCCAGAGCGCCGCCGATGCCATCGAGTTTATCATGGCCGGCGCCACCGCCGTGGCCGTCGGCACGGCGAACTTCTACGAGCCGCAAACACCCCTGCAAGTCATCGCCGGTCTCCGTCAGTTCATGCTCCAGGAGGGCATCGAGGACGTGCGCCGGCTCATCGGCAGCGCCCAAACAGGCAGATGAAGCCAGGGAACAGGCCAGGGAACAAGCACTTGAGGAAACGCCCCCCGCCACCCTACCATTACCCTCCCGTTGCCTCACCGTAGCGCCGCCAACCCGGGGTGGAGGTACTACGGTGAGGCGACCGGGGGACCAGGGTGTGGGGGCGGGTGAAGCGCAAGCTCCAGCCCGCCGCGTTGAAGTGCTGTCGCAGGTGTGCTGGACAAAGTAAATTCTTGCATGAACCCCATGTTTGGGAGGCTGCAAAAAAAATTGCCTAAGGGGTTGACGCCGTGCACGTTCCTGCTAGAATTTGGGCAAGATTGTGAGAAATGTCCGTGCAGATGCAAGCATACTAGAGTGTACACATAGCAACCGCGCGACGTAAATAGCGAACTGAACCATAGATAGAAAGAGAAACACATGAGCCAAATGACTAAAACAACACAAACTCCTGAATCTGCTGTATTCAGGCCGTCCGTTCCGTGCCGATTGGTCCTGCTGCTGATGGGATTTGTTTTCCTGTTATGGGCAGCGCCGCAAGCCCGCGCCGACCAGTATCCACCTGGATGCGACGGGAGCGGCTTGGGAATCAGTCTCTTCATTTCGCCAACCACTCCGGTACATGTTGGCGACACGCTGAACTACAGCGTGTTGGTGTTCAATGCGCCTGCCAGCGTTTGCCAGGCCAGCCAACTGAAGGCTTGGGTGGTTACACCTAACGGGGTGACCAACTTCATTTCATTGTCGCGCACCAACCTTCTGCCCGAGCAGTCAGACTCTTACGGCCCCATCGCTTACGTTGTTCGGCAACAGGACATCCAACCCGACGGGACCTTGAAGGCCACCGCCACCGTCGAAGGGATGATTCACCAGAACGAGGTTCTCAGCCGTGGCGGCGCCTACCAGGGCGTGAACACGGTGGTGAGCATTCCTTGTGTCAGAATCCTCGCGCAATGCGTCAATGGCACGGGAGAAAACGGCGCGATCACCTTTAGCGGCACGGTTCAGAATTGCGGCGCCTTCACCCTGCATGACATTACGGTCAATAACTTCGTCAACGGCGGACAGTATACAGTTACCACTATTGGCAGCCTCGCCGGTGGTCAAACCACCGCGTTCAACGGCAGTTGGACCCCGGCCAATCCTTGCAGCCCCAGCACGGCTACTTTGGTGGCTCGCGGAACGGATGGTTACCCCGGCAATTCCTTTGCCACAAACTCGGTTACCATCACCTGCCAAAATACGTTGACGCCGGGCATTGATGTTACCCAGGTTTGCTCCGAGGGCCCAGTCGGTCCGGGCGGCTCGCAGGGTTTCACCGGCACGGTGCGCAACACGGGCAACGTGACGCTGACCAATGTGGTGGTCGTCAATACACTGGGCGGCACAGTCTTCGGGCCGGCGCCCTTGGCGCCCGGTCAACAGCAGAGCTTCTCCGGCAATTATAATGTTCCGACGAACAGTTGCTCGACGACGAGCACCTCGACGGCGACGGGCCGGAGCATTTGTGGTGTCCAGGTAACGGATGCGGCGTCATCCACCTGCTCGATCCTCACAGCGCCCTCGATTCAGGTCAGTGCATTTTGTCCCGAAATACCCCCGGTTGCCGGCGGGACGTTGAGTCAGAATGTCACGGTGGTTAACACCGGCGACGTGCCGCTCTACGACATTGCTGTCTATAGGACCGCCCAGTCGGCTACCACCAAGGTGAGAGACATTGCCTCGCTCGCTCCGGGCGCCTCGACCATCTTTATCAGCAGCCTTGCGGTGCCGGCTAACGTTTGCTCCATCCCCACCGCTTTCGAAGCGAGCGGCAGAGACAACTGCTCCGGCAACGTCACGAATCGCTATGAGCTGACGTGCCCGATTGGCACGGCGCCGTCCATTGATGTGACGCTGGCGTGTCCGGCACAACCGGCTGCGGTTGGCGGGACGATTGTTTACAGCGGCACGGTTAGGAATACAGGTGATGTGACGCTCAACAGCGTTGCGGTCGTCAACAGCGAGGGCGGGACGATTTCGAGCGTGCCGGCGAGCTTGACGCCGGGAGCGTCGGCGAACTTTACGGCGACGTTCACAGCGCCGGCGGACTCCTGCTCGATGACCCGGACAGTGGCGGCGAGTGGCGTGGGCAACTGCCCGAACGGGGGGCCGGTGACCGACAGCGCGTCGGCGACGTGCTCGCTGACGACCTCGCCAGGCATTGATGTTACGCAGAACTGCTCGGAGACGCAAACGACTCCAGGTGGGACGCAGAGTTTCACGGGCACGGTGCGCAACACGGGCAACGTGACGCTGACCAATGTGGTGGTGGCGAACACCCTGGGCGGAACTGTATTTGGGCCGGCGGCCTTGGCGCCCGGTCAACAGCAGAGCTTCTCGGGCAGTTATACGGTGCCGACGAATAGCTGCTCGACGACGAGCACCTCGACGGCGACGGGCCGGAGCATTTGTGGTGTGCAGGTAACGGATGCGGCGACGACAACCTGCCCGATCCTTACGGCGCCCGCGATCCTGATCACGGCGCAGTGCCCGGAGACCACGCCAGCTGGCGGCGGCACGCTGATTCACGGGGTTACAGTCAGCAACCTAGGCAATGTGCCACTGTATAACATTGCGGTGTATCGGAATCCGGCATCCGCCAATACGAAGGTGAAGGATATTGCCTCGCTGGCTCCGGGTGCTTCTACGAACTTTACGAGCAGCCTTGCGGCGCCGGCCAACACCTGCTCGCTGCTGACGGTGTTCCGCGCGGTCGGCACGGACAATTGCTCTGGCAACGTGACGAACCAGTTTGAGCTGACGTGTCCGATTGGCACGGCGCCGTCCATTGATGTGACGCTGGCGTGTCCGGCACAACCGGCTGCGGTTGGCGGGACGATTGTTTACAGCGGCACGGTTAGGAATACAGGTGATGTGACGCTCAACAGCGTTGCGGTCGTCAACAGCGAGGGCGGGACGATTTCGAGCGTGCCGGCGAGCTTGACGCCGGGAGCGTCGGCGAACTTTACGGCGACGTTCACAGCGCCGGCGGACTCCTGCTCGATGACCCGGACAGTGGCGGCGAGTGGCGTGGGCAACTGCCCGAACGGGGGGCCGGTGACCGACAGCGCGTCGGCGACGTGCTCGCTGACGACCTCGCCAGGCATTGATGTTACGCAGAACTGCTCGGAGACGCAAACGACTCCAGGTGGGACGCAGAGTTTCACGGGCACGGTGCGCAACACGGGCAACGTGACGCTGACCAATGTGGTGGTGGCGAACACCCTGGGCGGAACTGTATTTGGGCCGGCGGCCTTGGCGCCCGGTCAACAGCAGAGCTTCTCGGGCAGTTATACGGTGCCGACGAATAGCTGCTCGACGACGAGCACCTCGACGGCGACGGGCCGGAGCATTTGTGGTGTGCAGGTAACGGATGCGGCGACGACGACCTGCCCGATCCTTACGGCGCCCGCGATTGTGGTCACGGCGGTCTGCCCGACCACGACTGTTTCGCCCGGTGGCTCCCTTACTTACAGCGGCACTGTCCGCAATGCTGGCAACGTCACCCTCACCGACGTCCGCGTGATAAGTGATCGCCCGGCGGCTAACACGACCGTGTTCACCGCAGCCTCGCTGCTGCCCGGCGCGTCTGCTTCCTTTACAGGCACTTATACTGTGCCTGCTGACGTCTGCTCCGTAACCGCCAACCTCCAGGCGACGGGCAAGGATCAGTGCACGCTCCAGCAGGTGGCCAACTCGTTTGTGTCCACCTGCCCGGTGGGAACCGCCCCTGCCATTGATGTCACCCTGGCTTGCCAGGGCCAAAGCACCAATGTCATTCCTGGCCAGAATCTCGCCCTGGGGCGGGGCAACTGGACGGAGCAATCCAGCACCCTGCTGGATATCACCGGAGGGAATTGGTGGTACTTTAGCCCGGAATACGCCGTGGATGGGCATCTCAGCGGTGTATATACGGACCACGCCATGTCTATTACCCTCTGGGGAACGGATCCCTGGTGGCAAGTGGATCTGGGCAGCGTGCAAAACATCGGCACAATCAACCTCTGGGGCCGCACCGATGGGTTTGCCAATAACGGCACTAATGTGGATGTCCTGGTGTCGGATTCGCCGATCCCCGCTAACCTGCAAGACGCCCTCAACCAGTCTGGCATCGGCGTCTATCAACGGTATGGCACCCTTGCCAGACCTTCTGCCTTCGAGGTGAACCGGACCGGTCGGTATGTCAAAATCCAGATGGCCGGCTACTGCAATCTGGCTCTGGCGGAAGTAGAGGTTTACTCGCAGTCCGTTGCTCCGCCACCGGTGGTGGCGACGAGCTTCACTGGCACAGTGCGCAACACTGGCAATATCGCGCTGAACAACGTGTCTGTGGTGGACAACCTGGGCGGAACCGTTTCGGCTGTGCCCGCCACTCTCAGCGTGGGACAGTCCGCGACCTTCACGGTGACGTTCCCGACGCCGCCGGTGGATCAATGCACCATTAACAGCACTGTGGTCGCCACGGGCAGCGACATCTGCGGCGGCTCGCCGGTCAGCGATACTGCTTCGGCAGCATGCGCGTTGCCCTCGCATCCGCGCATCACCGTCACTCAGGAGTGCCTGTCGTCGGCTCCTGTGGGCGGTATGATCGCCTACAGCGGCAGCGTCAGCAATGCGGGTGATGTCACCCTCACCGACGTGGTCGTGGTCAATGACCGCACGGGAAGCACTATTGTGTTTACGAGGGCTACGCTGTCGCCCGGTGAGGTGGCCTCCTTCAATGGCAGCTACCTGGTGCCCGCCGGCAGCGGCTGTACCATCACTTCCACACTGACGGCGAGCGGCAAGGATAAATGCACCACCGCTCTGGTCTCCGCCACGGCGTCGGCGACCTGCACGGTTACGACATCTCCACGAATCGTTGTCACGCAAACCTGCCCGACAACGCTCGTGCCGCCGGGTGGCATCCTTACTTACAGCGGCATCGTGAGCAACGCGGGCGATGTCACCTTGACTGACATCGTTGTGGTCAGCGATCAGCCTGCGGCTAACACGGTGATCTATACCGCAAACTCGCTGGCGCCGGGCGCCAAGGCCACCTTCACGGGCAGCTATACGGTGCCCCCCAATTGCTGCGTGAGTTCGAGCACGGTCGGCGCCACCGGCCGCGACATCTGCACCGGAGCTACCGTGGCGGATACCTTCACGGCTACCTGCACGGCGCTTACCCTGCCGAAGATCGTCGTAACCAAGGTCTGCCCGGCTGAAGCAGTGCGTCCCGGAGAGGTGCTTGAGTACAGTGGGACCGTCAGCAACGCCGGCACCATTACCCTGGTTGATGTTATGATTGAGAACAGCCAACCGACGCCCGGGCCGATATTTGGTCCGATCGCTCTCGCCCCTGGCGAGTCGGTGCCTTACTACTCATCCTACGTCGTGCCGTCATCTGACTTCTGCGGCACTGACACCGTAACTGCGCGCGGCTATGATTCCTGCACGTTGGCGCAGGTAAACAGCAGCGCCACCACCACCTGCCCGATTGACACAACTCCGCGCATCGCGGTGACGATGAAGTGTCCGGATTCGGCCACACCGCACAATGCGGACCTGCACTTCACCGGCACGGTTCGCAATGACGGGAATGTTACCCTGACGGATGTTTATGTGGTCAACAGCCAGCCGAGCAACAACACGCCGGTCGTCGGGCCTCTCACGCTGGCGCCCGGCGCCACAGAATACTTCAGCGGCAGCTTCCGCACGCCCAAGACGTGCTGCACTATCGTTAGTACTCTGACGGCACGCGGCAAGGATCGCTGCTCGACCGAGATGGTGTACGCGACCGCCACGGGCATCTGTGACTTGCTCAATACCCCGAGCATCACGGTGACCAAGGATTGCCCGTCCACCGAGGTGCCGGTTGGAGGTCTCTTCTCCTATACAGGCTCGGTCAGTAACTCGGGCGACACGATCCTGACCAACGTTTATGTCGTCAGCAGTGCTCCAGCCGCGAACACCCACTTGCTTGGCCCGATTGAACTGGGCGTAGGTGAAACGAAATGGTTCAGCGGCAGCTACATCGTCACTGCTGGCGCCAATCCCGTCACCGATACGGTTACGGCTACCGGTGTGAACACCTGCAAGGGGATTCCGGCCTCCTCCAGCGCCGACTGCACAGGGACATTGATTCCGTTCACTATTACCAAGGTGAGCGTTGTTAATGGCGTGGCGACGGTGAGCTGGAATGCAAAGGCTGGAACTACCTACCGGCTCCAGAGCAAATCGAGCTGGCAGGATCCCAACTGGGCTACGGTGCCGGGCGATGTGACCGCTACGGGCACTACCGCCTCCAAGAGCACGGCGGTGGGTACAGCCCCGCAAGGCCTGTATCGAGTTGTTAAACCGTAATCACCTTCGGGTGACTTGTTGAGCCAGCCGGAGGCAGGCGGGAAAAATCTCGCCTCCTCCGGCTGAGTTCAATTTGATAGTGAGATTGGATATATGAATAAGTGTTTCTTTGCCGCCGGCCTCCTGGCCGGTTCGTTATGCCTTCCGGCTTGGGCCACCAATACCGCCAAGATCCGCTTCGAGCAGATGGTCTGTGACTTCGGCAAGACGTCGGCGGTTCAAAGCGTGACGGGCGCCTTTAAGTATAAGAATGTCGGCGATGCGGTTCTCAAGATTGAGACGCCAAAACCCACTTGCGGTTGCACCATTGCGAGCCTGAAGCCGGATACGCTGCCGCCGGGCGAGAGCGGCGAGTTGGTGTTTACGCTGAATCTGGGCAGGGCGCGTGCGACCATGGAGAAGTACATTATGGTCAAGTCCAACGACCCGGAGACTCCGGAGGTGAAACTGACCATCAAGGCCGATTACACTCCGCTCTACGATGTTAGCCCGATGGCGTTGGCGCCACACGTACCTCTCGGCAGTCGAGCGACCAACTTGTTTACCACTATCACGCGCAGCGACGGGAAACCGCTTAAGATCGAGCGGCTTGTGAGTTCCAAGCCCTGGATCAAAGCCAGGCTTGACCCTGCCGCTAAGACGAACGCTTCCACCGCGCGGATTCTGGTTGACGTCGAGCCGGATGGGCCGCCCCGCCAGTTCAACGAATACGTGCATGTGTTCGCTGCCGGCCAAACGAATGGCCCAGCCTCAGTCCTGTATGTTTACGGCAAGGTCACCGGCGACCTGGTGGCCAATCCAGAGGCGCTGTATTGGAGTCTTTCCGGCCAGGGACAGGCGGCTACGAATCGCCCGGAGGCGCAGGCTATGCGGCGGGTGACCATTCGTTCGGCGAAAGGCCAGGGGTTTGAACTCAAGAATCTTCAGTGCTCGCTTGCGAACCTGGAGGTTAAACTGGAGTCCAAGGAGCCCGGCAAAGCCTATGACCTGGTTGTCAACCTCAAGGAAGCGCCAGCGCAAACGGTTAATGGCAAGATTTCAGTTGAGACGTCGGTGGCGGCGCAGCCGAAGATCGAGTTGCCCGTCATTATCAATGTCTATAAGCCATGAGGCTCGCGCCTGGGAGGCTATTGCCTCTCCGATGCGCTAAGGGCGCCTCACCCAAGCGCGGCGCGCAGGACCGCGAAATTGGCCTTGGCGGACTGTGGCGTGACGGGCTGATTGGCCAGTTCGTCGGCGTTATCCACTAATTCGGGCGGGAGGTCCTTCAGGAACGGTGAGGGGTGGCAAGGCACGTTGGCGCCGTATTTTTTCCGCGCGCCACAATGGCTAATCGTGAGCGTTTGCATGGCGCGGGTGATGGCGACGTAGAACAGGCGGCGCTCCTCATCGAGCGTGCCGTCTGCCTGCGCGCGCGAATGGGGCAATAAGCCGTTTTCCATGCCTACAATGTAAACGTGGGGAAACTCCAGCCCTTTGCAGCTATGCATCGTAATGAGCGTGACCCCTTCACTGGCGTCCGCGTCCTCGTCTTCTTCGCGCTCGGCGTCCAGGGTGATCTGCTCCAGGAATGCCTGCAGGCGATCCAACGGTGGCAACGAAGCGATCTCGGCCCCGTCGAGGGTGGCGATGACGTCTTTGAGGTTCCGAAGCCGATTCTCAGCGGTCGCGGGGTTCTTTTCGGTCCGGCGCAACTCCGCGAAGTAGCCGATTTCGTCCAGGAAGTGGTGGGCCCAGGACTGCAGCGCCTTGGGATCGCGCGAAAGGGCCTCGCCCTGGAGCTGTCCTCGAGCGCGTTGGAGGAGCTCGACAAAGCCCGCGATGCTCTCTCGGGTGCGGGCCTGGAAGGTGGTGGTCACCGCTGGGTTCTTCATTACGGCGAAGACCGGGCACTTGCGCTCTTGGCTGGCCGCCAGCAGGCGTTCCATCGTTACGTCGCTTAAACCCCGCGCCGGGACATTCGCAATGCGCAGCAGGCTCACGTCGTCGTTCGGATTGAGCAGGATCTTGAGGTAGGCAAGCAGGTCGCGGACCTCGCGCCGGTCGAAGAAGCTCTGGCCGCCGACCAGGTGGTAGCGCACGCCGGCCTGGCGCAGGGCGGTTTCCAGCGGGCGCGATTGGGCATTGGTGCGAAAGAGAATTGCCTGGTGGGCCCAGGGGGTACGATGGGCAAGCCGCGCGAACTCGATCTGCTCGGCGATGGTGCGCGCCTCTTCCTCGTCGTTGGCAAAGGCATGCAACGTGATCTTCGGTCCGTCGCCTTTCTGGGACCACAGTCTTTTGCCGCGACGCCGGACGTTGTGCCGGATGATCGCGTTGGCGGCGTTGAGGATAGTATTGGTCGAGCGGTAGTTCTGCTCCAGCTTGATGACCCGCGTTTCCGGGTAATGCTTCTCCATGTCGAGCAGGTTCGAGATTTCCGCGCCGCGCCATCCGTATATGCTCTGGTCGTCATCGCCCACGACGCAGAGATTGCGGTGCTCGCAGGTTAGGTCATGGACCAGGCGGAATTGCGCCGCGTTGGTGTCCTGGTATTCATCCACCATCACGTAGCGGTAACGGGCGCGGCAGGCGTCCAGTGCCTCGGGATGCTCTCCGAAGAGCCGCAGAGTGAGCAGAATCAAATCGTCAAAGTCCACAGCATTACAAGCGCGCAGGGCTGACTCGTAGCGGGAGCGGATGTGCTCGGCCATGCCCCGCACGCTGGGATCCGCAAACACCGCGGCACGGTCGCCGCCGTTGCGCAGCCGGCTGAGCAACGCGAGAATCGCCGCCGGGTCGGCCTTCTCGCCTTTGGCGGAAATCTGCGCCAGAATCTTCTTGAGGACGCCGAGTTGCTCCGCTTCGTCATAGATGACGAAGTTCCGCTTGTAGCCCAGCTTTTCGATGTGCTGCCGCAAAATGCGCACGCACAGGGAGTGGAAAGTGCAAATAGTGGGTGGCGAATCTGCCGCCGGGAGTTGGGAGCCGGGGGAGACCGTCCGCCGCGAGTGCTCTGCGGTTTGCGCCCGCCTGGGGATCAATTTGGCAACCCGCTCCTTCATCTCGCGCGCCGCCTTGTTGGTGAAAGTGACGCCGAGAATGTGCCCGGGCGCAATCCCGCGCTCGATGAGGTGCGCAACGCGATGCGTGATCACCCGCGTCTTGCCGGTTCCGGCGCCGGCGAGAATCAGGACTGGGCCGTGAATAGTCTCCACGGCCAGCCGCTGCTGCGGGTTGAGGGTGCCCAGGTTGCGCATCGCCCGCGGAGTTTAGGGAGCGTTCAAGTGAAGGCAAGAGGATTGGGCAGAGGGTTGGACGCGCGCGCGGCGCGGCGGCCGCAGAACTGCATGGCATGCCCGCCGCCTGAGTTATGCGCGCCGGTGCGGCGCGGCAGCGGGAAACACCCTACGCGATTCTGCGGCGATTACGGATTTCCTCCTCTCGGCGAGCCGGGCAAAATGTGTGCCATCGTTGTTGTCGCCAGAATATGGCATTGTGCTTGAGCAAGCTTAACACCCCGGGGCCTGGATGCCTGCTTCGGAAAGGGCATCGGGTTTTCGCGGTGCTGGGGAAAGCGGTCCCGCTCGGTCTGGTGGCCTTTGGACGGGAGGACGTCTCTCACAGTTGGGCCCTGACTGCCGAGTTCGGTTGCCTGCGACTGGAGCGGCTGTCTGGAGACGAGGAAGTGACTGAGCAACAGGTGTTTCTGCCGCTCCCGGCCGACTATGACTACGGCCTCACCGGTGCCGGTAATACGCCCGAGATGACCCGGGCCGTCTTTGGCCTGCTGGCTTCAGAGCTGGAGCAGTTGGTGAACGCCTTGCGCCGCGGCAGCTTTCCGGTGCTGGGGTTCTCGCAACGCGACCTGCGCTGCAGCCTTTCGTGCTGCCTTATCCCCGGGTGTTGGCCGCACGTGGTGACATCCAACGAGGCATCGCATGGGAATGTTGTGTCGCTGGAGGCGTTCATGCGAGTGATCGTGGCCTCTTTGCCGCAAGCTCGACTCCGTGCGCGGTTTCCCGAATTGCGTCCGGTCTTCGAGCAGATGACCCGGTTGGTCGCCAGGCGGCGTCATGGCCTTCCCTTCACCCGGGAGACTCTGGAGCTGATGCCGCAGCCTGTGCCGCGAAGGGCTTGAGCTCTTGGGAATTTGCTGAAAGGCGTGCCGAGGGAGCTTCTCTTCGTGACAGCAGCCTTGGAGCCGGGGTAGCTTGGGCGCATGTCGCCAAACACTCTGACTCTCGGCCACTCGCCCGACCCGGACGATGCGTTCATGTTCTACGGATTGGCCCGCGAGCTGATTCCAACCAGCGGGTTTCATTTCAAGCACATCCTGCAGGATATCCAGACGCTCAACGAGCGGGCCACGCGCGGCGAACTCGACATCTCGGCAATCAGCATTCACGCCTATGCCTACGTGAACGGGCAATATGCCCTGCTGCCGAGCGGCGCGAGCATGGGCGACGGCTATGGGCCGATGCTCGTGGCGAAGGAGAAGCTCTCTCGCTCCGAGGTCAGCCGCAAGCGGATCGCCGTGCCGGGCACGATGACCAGTGCTTTCCTCGCGCTGCAATTGTGGCTGGCCAAACCGGCAAGCGAGTTGGATTACCTTGTCGTCCCGTTCGACCAGGTCTTCGCCACTGTGCGCTCAGACAGGGCCGATGTCGGATTGATCATCCATGAAGGGCAGCTTACCTATCAGAAGGAAGGTTTGCAGGTGTGCGAGGACTTGGGAGTCTGGTGGGGCAACGCCAACAACGGTTTGCCGCTGCCACTGGGCGGCAACGTGATCCACAAGCGTTTCCCGTCCGCCACGCGCCGGGTTGTGTCGGATGTGCTGACTTCGAGCATCCAATACAGCCTTGATCATCGGCCCGAAGCGGTGCAGCACGCCCTCCAATATGCCCGCGACATGGGCCTGGACTTGGCGGATAAGTTCGTCGGGATGTATGTGAACCATTGGACGCTCGACTATGGTGAGAAAGGCCGGGAGTCTATCCGCCGGTTCCTGGGGCAAGCGGCCGAGCGGAGGATAATTCCCCGCCCGCCGGAGCTGGAATTTGTAGCGTGACCTGGCTGCGCCGCTGGTCGTGCCGGCCACGCCTTCCTCCCGGCTGCCATCCGATAGATCGTCCGTCCGTGCCATCACGGACGCCCCCCGCACCGGACGAAAAGGACGCAGCCGGGAAAAAGAACGGGCCCGGTGCACCCGGGCCCGGGAATAGAAGCAAACTGCTGAATTAGTAACGGTCGCGACCGCGGCCACCGTAGCCGCGAGAGCCACCGCCGGGCGGACGTTCTTCGCGGGGGCGGGCGATGTTGACGGTCAGTTTCCTGCCCCCCAGTTCCTTGTTGTTCAATGCCTGGATGGCCTTTTCTGCCTCTTCGGGGCTGCCCATGGTAACAAAAGCAAACCCGCGGGGACGGCCGGTGGCACGGTCCATCATCAGGTTGGCTTCGACGACGGTGCCGTGGGCGGCAAAGGCGTCCTGCAGGTCGTTTTCCGTGATGTTGAAGGAAAGGTTCCCAACAAACAGTTTCGCGCTCATTCGATATCTCTAACTACTGTCCTAGACTAACTTTAGCTTTCTCCAGACTGTTCCCGATCATCGGGTTTCAAATCATCACTGAACTGAGTTCACCTGAAGATTTACCATGCCATGGGATTGACAAGCTATCTAACAGACGCGCTAAGACTGACACTTCTCTGCAAATACGCAAGCCCTTTTTTTGTCCAGAATCACAGCATCACAGCATGGCTCCAAAAGCAGTTTTCAGAAAGGCCTCGGCCCGGGGGGCCATCTCTCCGCGCGTATGGTCCATTATATTGCCGCAGGGCCAGCAGTTGTTGGGCTTCAAACTCACGGATTGGACATCAATAACGGCGCTGCTATCTTGCCGCCATGACTCAATCCGGATACCGAGAGGCTATCGCCGATTTTATTTGCGCCCAAGCGAAGCCGCCGGACAAGTTTAGTCACCAACCCCGCCTTTACCGGCTCGCAAGGCGGCTGGCGGAAGGCAAGCCCTACGATGACGACGTTCTGTATGCGGCGGCTTGGATGCACGACCTGGGAGTCTTCCTCGGGCACCGTCCGGAAGCCCCGGCCGCGCTGGCGGCCTGGGACCACGTGGCGTATGCCGCCAGGAGGGTGCCCACGATTCTCAAGCAATTCGGGTTTCCAGAAGCCAAGATTCCCGCCACCATTGAGGCGATCCGGACGCATCTTCCGTCGCGCAAACCGACTACTCTTGAGGGCACGCTGCTGCGGGATGCCGATCTTCTGGAACAACTCGGGGCCATCGCAATTCTCCGCGTCGTCAGCAAGGTGGGCCGCGACACGAGGTTCGAGCGTCATGCCGACGCGGTTCAAGGCCTGCGCCGCAACCTGGAGTACCTGCCCGCGCAGCTCGAACTGGCCTCCGCGCGCCGCCTGGCTGAACCACGCGTCAAGGCCCTCAAGGCCTTTCTGGAGGCCGTTGAAGCCGAGGCCGATGGCAGTGATTTGTAGTCCAAGATCCCCAACCAATACAGGTCCTCCCGCTCGATCATGCCCGTGAGACCCAACGCTTTCGATTTGCTGGATAGAGTCCGGCGGCAAAACCCCGTCGTGCATCACCTGACCAACTGGGTGACAGTTTACGACTGCGCCCAAGTGCTCAAAACCCTGGGCGCGTCGCCGGTGATGGCCCACGCGCGCGAGGAAGCCGCCGAAATGGCCCAAATCGCCTCCGCCCTGGTCCTGAATATAGGCACTCTGACCGTGGGATTGGTCGAAGCCATGAAGCTTGCCGCCCGGAGCGCCAACCGGAAGGGCATCCCGGTGGTCTTGGATGCCTGCGGAGCCGGCGCGACCGCCTTCCGCGATCAGAAATGCCTGGAACTCCTCGACGAGGTCAGGGTGGACGTGATCAAGGGCAACGCTTCAGAAATCGCCAAGATCAGTGGCAAGAACGTCAAGACCCGCGGTGTGGATGCGACGGAAGTTGACGCCGACCTGGTTTTGCTGGCGCAGAGACTGGCGACCCAACGCAAGGCCGTCGTGGTGATTACCGGTGAATCGGACATCGTCACGGACGGGAAAATCACCTGCCTCGTCAAGAACGGCCACCCCATGATGACGCGCGTGGTCGGGACGGGTTGCATGGCGGCATCGGTCATTGGCGCTTTTGCGGCGGTGGAACGCGACCTGGTCCTGGCCGCCGCGTGTGCGCTTGCTTGTTACGGCATCGCAGCGGAGATTGCTGCCGAACAAGCATCCGGCCCTGCCTCATTCAAGGAGCGGCTTTTCGACTGCCTCTATAGCTTGGACCGGCAAACCGTGGACCGCCGGCAAAGGACCGACACCCTCCAACGGTTGCCTCCAGACGGCTAACACTACTTGCGCACGGATTCGACGTGCTTGCCGCGAACCTCCTGGGCGCGGAAATCCCACAACAGCCAGTCGTCATCTGGCACAAACCGGTCGAGCTTGCTGTCCCACTTCTTCGGCAGCCGCTGGTTGAGCCGCTCGAGGAACGGCAGCAGCGGGCGTTTGGGGGGGAACCGCCGCTCGTGCCGGTCAATCGGGATGTCCTCCCCCCAACCAAAGCGTTTGCGATAAGCCGCAAACCCGAAGCCGTCGAAGAAATTCTCGCCCCCGACCAGTGGAATATACCAGAGGCTGGGCACGCCACCCGGGTTTTCCTTGATCGGAATCTCCCGTTCCAGACGTGCCAACAGCTCCTGGCCCGCCAGATCGTCCGCCAGGTGGGCGCGCAACTCGTGCAGCGCAGGGAACACAATGGGCGGGCTGACGAAGAGCACCGGCTTGTGTTGTAGCGTCGCCATGATGATCTCGTGCGGCGTGCCGACGCTGTAGATGTTTGTCGGGCAATACGAAATGCTGAAATCGCTCGTGTCCACCATCCGCAAGTCAATGTGCAGGGTCTCCCAGAATTGCCTGGCGCACCACGCGCGGGCCTGCGCGCCGCGCTTGCCGCCGGCATAAGTCCACCGCTTTCGGATGCGGTCGCCGCTCTTAACGTCCTCCCGCCCATATTCGTGCAGCCCCCGAACCTCCGGCTTGAACCAGGGATCGAACACAGTGACCCCCATCGTCTGCAGGAACTGGCTGACCCGATTGCGCCAGCCCGACTGCTTTTCCGTCACGCGCGACGCCACAAAATCCATTGGCCCGGAAAGATAGACGCGGGCCCCGCGCAACAAATCGCCTTTGCCTTTCAAGATCGGCATAATTCACATTTAAGGGCGAACAGATGCCTGGCTCAAGCCTCTTCGGTTCCTCGCATCTCCGGTTTGCCCGCTTCCCTGGGGGGCATGCTTTGCCTTCGGGCTTGGCAACGCCCGCGCGTTCGACCATACAATGTCCCCGCATTGAACCTCTCAACCCCGCAACACTTATGAATTCGCTCCGCCTCGTTAGCCCATCGTTGCTGATGCCTCTTATCTCGCTCATCGCGGCACCTTTAGTCGCTCAGGTCGCCGAGTCACAAGTCCAGCGCGACCAACGCATGGCCTGGTTCCGGGATGCCCGGTTCGGCCTCTTCATCCACTGGGGCGTCTATTCTGTTCCCGCGGGCGAGTGGAACGGCCAGACCAACTACGGCGAATGGTTTCTCGAACAGACCAAGATGCCCGTCTCCCAGTATGAGAAGTTCGCAGACCAGTTCAACCCGGTGAGATTTGATGCCAGGCAATGGGTGCGACTGGCCAAAGAGGCGGGCATGAAGTACATCGTCATCACCTCCAAGCACCACGACGGCTTCGGCATCTATCCCTCGGACCAGACCGATTGGTGCATCAAGTCCACGCCCTTCAAGCGCGACCCGCTCCAGGAGCTGGCCAAAGCCTGCCGCGCTGCCGGCCTCAGGCTTTGCTTCTACCATTCGATCATGGACTGGCACCACCCCGACTGGGGCACGCGCCGCGCCTGGAACGACAAGGCCACCGGCACCCCCGACATGGATCGCTACGTCGCCTACATGAAAGCCCAGCTCAAGGAACTTATCACTCGCTACGGCCCGCTGGGCATCCTGTGGTTCGACGGCGAGTGGGAGCAGCCCTGGACCCGCGAGCGGGGCGTGGACCTCTACAACTACGTTCGCAGTCTTCAGCCCGACATCATCATCAACAACCGCGTCGGCAAGGGCCGCGCCGGCATGGACGGCATGGACAAAGGGACCGGCGGCGTCGGCGATTACGGCACCCCCGAGCAGGAAATCCCGCCCACCGGCTTTGGCCCGGGCGTGGATTGGGAGTCCTGCATGACCATGAACAACCACTGGGGCTACAACAAACACGACCAGAACTGGAAGTCCTCGGCCATGCTGATTCGCAACCTGATTGACTGTGCCAGCAAGGGGGGCAACTACCTTCTCAATGTTGGACCGACTTCCGAAGGCATCATCCCCGCCCCATCCGTCGAGCGACTCAAAGAAATCGGCCAATGGATGAAGCGCAATTCCCCGGCCATCTACGGTACCACCGCCAGTCCCTTCAAACGCCTCCCTTGGGGCCGCTGCACAAAGAAGCTCACCCGGAGCGGCGCGACCCTCTATCTCCACGTCTTCGATTGGCCCACGGATGGCAGGCTCCTCGTTCCCGGCCTGAACAACACCGTCAAGAAAGCCTACCTGATGAGGCCCTCCACCAAGGAGGCGATCAGCATCCAAAGCCGCCCGGAAGGGATCCTCCTGACCGTGCCCGCCGCCGCGCCCGATCCTGTCTCCGCAACCATCGTCCTGCGGGTCAAGGGTGCCCTCGACATCACGCAGCCCGGCTTGGCGCAGGACTACGACGGCTCGATCGTGCTGCCCGCCAGCGAAGCGCGCCTGCACGGCAATCAAATCAAGTACGAGACCGGCCATGAACGCGACAACCTCGGCTTCTGGACCGACCCTGCCGACTGGGCCGATTGGGAGTTCAAGGTCACCAAACCCGGCAGGTTTGAAGTCACCGCTGAAGTCGCCGCGCTCGAAAAGGCTTCCCTCCAAGTGTCTGTGGGTGAAAGCAAGACCGCCGGCCCAGCGGTGGTCACCCGCGACTACGGCAAGTTCAAGCTGGCCAAACTTGGCGCCCTCGAAATCACCACGCCCGGGCAGACGACCCTTGTCGTCAGGCCGGTTAAGGAAGGCTGGCACGCGATCAATTTGAAGGCGATCCGCCTCAAGCCTCTCGCCGCGCAGTAAGGCCGAAGAAGGCGATGGTGGGCATCCGGGGAGTCCGGGCATGGGGGCCGTCCAAGTAACAATGAGGGGCGGCCCGTTACATTGAACGAGCCGCCCCCGCTTGAACCAGCCACTATGAAACACAGGTCGGTAATCCACTCTCGATCACCGGCCCTTTTCAGTTCCTGTTGAACTGTATAAATCAGACGGCGGCAGCAGCGGTTTTGTTCAAACAAATGCGGGAAAACCCGGCAGCCCGGCCTTGGTCAGCCGCGTGAGAGTGGGCCTGCGAGCGAGGGGTCAGCAGTGCGTGGGCGCATCTCAGTTTTTGAGCGGTGTTTTCCTGGCACAGGCGCCAGCGCAGCGGCTGCGCAACCTCGGCGTGGCATTGACCCCTCCCGACCCCATCTTCCAAGCACGGCCACCCCCCCGCCAGGGATGGGCAGGCCTGCCGTCCCCTCCCCATCCCAATACCGTAGTACCTC
>DAOPPX010000058.1:0-32478 GCA_035358715.1 Verrucomicrobiota bacterium | reverse complement strand
AGACTGACAACTGCGGTCGGTTCAACTCCATCATGGACGCCTCTCTACTCTACCGTGGTTAGCGGGCAACCCGATTTTGCAAAAGAATGACAATTTACCGGGCGGGAATGCGTCAAACTGGCGGCGAACAATGAAGACCAGAACTCTTATGAAGACGACTGTTGGACCTGGCTGGGCGCGACTTCTCATTAGCACCGGGGCTTTAGCCCGGTGGAAACGCGCGGTGGTGAGCGACAGACTGTTTCAACAGTTTGCCCGGCGACTGAAGAAGCCGTTGAAACGGCTGCCAGCCGTCGCCGCGCCTCCGCACCGGGCTGTAGCGCAGATTTCCAATCTGCCGTATCGCAGATTTTTAATTTGCGCGGCTCGCCTGGCTCCAGCGCGCGGCGAGGTAGCGGACGCCTTACCGAATACAATTCGGCGATACAGCAGATTACAAATCTGCGCTACGTGGTCGGCACCCGCCGCGGGGTTACTGTTCGCAGTTGTCCCGCTGCTGGCGCCGCCAGCCCGTGCAGCGACCAACGACCTTACCTCTGCCATCCAGCGCGGGCTCTTCGAGGAAGAGGCGAACCAGAACCTGGGGGCGGCCATCACGGCCTACCAGGCGGTCGCCAGCCAGTTCGACAAAGACCGCAAGCTGGCGGCCACGGCCATTTTCCGGCTGGGGGAGTGCTACCGGAAGCAGGGGAATACGAACGACGCCGCGGCGCAGTATGAGCGCATCCTGCGCGAGTTCTCGGACCAGCCGACGCTGGTCACGCTCAGCCGGCAGAACCTCGCCGGCTTAGGCGCCGCGCCGGCAGCGCCTGCCGCTCCCGTGCTCTCGGACGCCGCGCGGCAGGAGCAGAAGCGGTTGATGGAGGAGGAGATCAAGCTGCTGGAGAAGCAGGTGGAATCGCAGAAGCGGCTGGTGCAGGCCGGCGGCGCGCCGTGGGACAGCACGGTACCCACCGAGCGCGAGCTGCTGAAGTTGAAGCGGCAGTTGGCGGCGCTGGAGGCGGGCCAGCCGATTCCCTTGGCCGCCGCCGAAACCGGCGCTCCTGCTGTCTCCAGCGAAGCCGACGAACTCCGGCGCATCCAGGCACTGGTCAAAGACAGCCCGGACTTAATCAACGCCCCGCAGGCGGCGGGTGAGACGCTGCTGCAAACCGCCGCCGCCCAGGGCAAGCTGGCGGTGGTGAAGCTGCTGCTGGACAACGGCGCGGCGGTGGACGGCCTCCAGCAACCGGGCCTGACGGCGCTGCATTACGCCGCGGGCAACGGCCACAAGGCCATCGTGGACTTGCTGTTGAGCAAGGGGGCCAAACCCGGAGCCCAGACGGCAGCCGGCGTAACGCCGTTGCACCTGGTCGCCCGCAAGGGTTACGAGGAAGTGGCCAAGGCGCTGCTGGCCGCCGGGGCGCCGGTGAATGCCAGGACCACGACGTCTGAGAGGCGTGATCTTCCGAGCTCGGCTTTGACGTACATACTGAATGAGGGCCAAACGCCGCTGCACCCGGCGGCGAACGCGGGCTACGCCGGGCTGGTAGAGTTGCTGCTGGCCAAAGGGGCGGATGCCAACGCGCTGGACGGCTCCGGCCGGACGGCGCTCAGCTATGCGGTGGAGAAGCATTCCCAGCCGGTCGTGCAAGCCCTCCTGGCCGCCAAGGCGGATCCCAATGCGGGGTCCAGCAACCTGCCGCTGGCCATCGCCGCCTACAACGGTGATCTGCCCGCGCTGAAGCTGCTGCTGGCCAACGGCGCGGACCCCAACCTCAACACCAATGTGACCGGGATACTCTCAGGGATTCCTGGCGTGGGTTATGGCTCGGGTTCCAGCGTCGGCAAGGCGACCCCGCTGGCCGTCGCCGTCAGCAAGCAACGCGCCGAGGCCGTCGCCGAACTCCTCCGGGCCAAAGCCGACCCGAATGGTTCCTTCCCCGGTGGGGCTGGCCGTGTGATCTTCGGCGCCCTGCACAATGCCCCGACGCTCAAGGGGCTGCTGGAGGGCGGGGCGGACCCGAACCTGCGCGGGCAGGAGGAGAAGTCGCCGTTGCTGCAGGCAGTGGAGATCGAGGGCGGGCAGCCGGGGGTGGAATTGCTGCTGGCCTACAAGGCCGAACCGAATGTCGGCCGACCGAAGGAAGGCTGGACGCCACTCCATGAGGCGGCAAACCACGGCCGGAAGGAGATTGCCGAGCTGTTGCTGAAAGCGGGGGCGGACGTGAATGCCAAAGATGTCGGTGGTTATACCCCACTTGTCCTGGCAGTGGCAAGTAACCGGAGAGAAGTGGTCGAGTTGCTCCTGGCCAGCAAGGCCGATCCCAACGCGAAGCAGCGCAGCGACGGCGATACACCGCTTCACTTTGCGGTCCGGGATGGCCGGCGGGAACTGGTCGAGCTGCTGCTGGCCAACCAGGCCGATCCCAACGAGCGAAACAAGGCGGGGCAAACGCCACTGGACATGGCCAAGAGCCAGGGGCAGGCGCCCCAACGGCCGGGCATGGGCATGATGCCTCCTGGAGCCTATCGGCCGGGCACCCCACCGCCGTCGCTTGCCCCCGGGCAACCGGAGCCCAAGCCCGAGCCGATGGCGGACCTGCTGCGGCGGCACGGGGCGGTGGACGACCTGCCCAAGCTGGACCGGATCATGGCGCGGCGCAGCGCCAGCGGGTTTTCCGAGAGCGCGTTTACGAAGGGCGCCCAGGACTGGAACCAGTTCACGCTGCTGGAGTTGCTGGCGGTGCAGTACAAGCTGCTGGCGGCTGTGCCAAGCCACGGAGGGGGCGCTGGCTATGGCGCGAGCGCGCTGTTTGGCGATTCCCGTTTGCCGTTTCCCGACCTGACGCAACTGCACATCAGTCGCCCTGCGGCGGACCTCAAGGGCTGGCAGGACCAGTTGGTTGATCTGCGGCCGGTGCTGCAATCGGGTGATTGCAGCAAGGACCTGCGGCTGCGCTGGGGAGATGTCGTCGAGGTTCCCGAGGCCGACCACCCGCTGAATGAGGGCTGGGGCGGATTCTCCAAGGCCGAGTTGGCGAACTTCAAGAAGTGCCTGACGCGGCAGGTGGAGATCGTCGTCAAGGGCCAAAGCACGAAGCTCACGCTGGCGCCGCGAATCACCGGTCTGGAAGAGGGCAACGAGGGAAAGACCCCCGCACCTACCGCAGTTCCCGTAGCAGGAGGCGTGCGCAGGGTTGAGTACCAGCCTACCATCTACTCCTCAACGCCCTTCTGGCTCCAGCCGGTGATGCTCCAGTCCAAGCTGGTGCTGGTGTCGTCGGACCTTTCGCGGGTGAAGGTGACGCGGCGGGACGCGGTCACGGGCGAGAAGCGCGAGTGGGTGGTGGATTGCTCGCAGGGCGGCAACCGGGCGCCGGACTTCTGGCTCCGGGACGGGGACCGGATCGAGGTGCCGGAGAGGGGCTATTCGTCCGGCACGGCCCAGACGGCAGCGCCTGGCGCTGCCGCCGCGCCGCTTGAATACCAGTGGCGGGCTGGCCAACCTCGGGAGGCGCCCGCAGCCCGAGCCCCACAGCCAGCGCCCCCGCCGCCCGCTATAATTGCCCCGGCAACAGGACTGCCAATGCGCGGCCCGTCTGTGTCGCCGGACATCGTGGCGCCGCCACCGGCGCTGTCACAGCAGGGGGCGCGCTCGGCCCGGCAGATCCCCGGGCGCACGTTGCGGGTGCCGCCGAGCCAGGCGCCGCAGGTCGCCAGGACGGACCATCTGGGCATCGGCGGCGTGCGCTACTCTCCCAAGGCGGATGATCCAGACCTGGTGAACGCCGGTTACCACAAAGACCGCTCAGCCAGGACGCGGCAGGCGGAGTGTTGGGAGCAGCGCGCCACGCCGGACTTGCGCGGGCGCGGCGGGAATACCGCCGTCTGGACGGGCACCGATCTGATCGTGTTTGGCGGCGAAGGCCAGGGCACGAGTTTCGGTGACGGGGCGCGCTATTCTCTGGCGGAGGACACGTGGGCGATGTTGCCGTCGGAGGGCGCGCCGTCTTCGCGCACGGGCCACGCGGCGGTGTGGACGGGCGAGGAAATGATTGTGTGGGGAGGCTTCGGCGGGTTGTGGGGCAATAACACCAACCGGGATGACGGGGCGCGTTACAATCCGAAGACCGATTCCTGGAAGCCGGTGACTCTGAGGCATGCCCCCGCGGCGCGGTTTGACCTGACGGCGGTCTGGACCGGGCGCGAGATGCTGGTGTGGGGCGGTTACCAGGACGCCCAGAGCCGTTACCAGGGGGCGCACTCCGATGCCCATCTCAACAGCGGGGGCCGGTATGATCCGGCCAGCGACACCTGGAAGCCCATCACGACCAAGGGCGCGCCTTCCCGTCGCTCCTTCAACTCGGTGGTGTGGACGGGCAAGGAGATGATAGTCTGGGGCGGCAGTGACGCCAAGAAGGTGCTTGCCGACGGCGGCCGCTACAACCCGGCGAAGGATAGCTGGAAGTCCATCAGCACCGACGGCGCGCCGAGCGCGCGGGCGGGCCACGTCGCGGTCTGGACGACGGGGGAGATGCTGGTGTGGGGCGGGAGCGCGCGGGACCCGGCGGCGCCGTCGGATTACTACGTGAATGGGGCGCGCTACAATCCCGAGACGGATACGTGGAAGCCGATGTCCGCCGTGGGCGCGCCCAAGGGCCGGCTCCTCACAGCGGCGGCGTGGACGCGCAGGGAGATGGTGATTTGGGGCGGTGTCAACGACGCCCAGGGCAACGGCGGCCGGTTTGTGGGCACCGGCGGCCGCTACAACCCGGCCACCGATACCTGGACGGAGATCACCCTGACGGGTGCACCGTCGCCGCGGCTGACCAGCGGCGTCTGGACTGGCGAGGGGCTGCTGAGCTTCGGCGGTTACAACGGGATGCACCTGAACGAGACGTGTTACTGGTCTCCGCAGCGGACACTCTACCCGTTTGTGAAGGAGTAACCTCGTTTCCCAGCGATTCCCGTCCTGCAACGATTCTGCTGGCGAACCCGGGTCCGGCGCGTATAGGTTGCGCGCGATGCTGAATTACATTTGGCTCGGGTTGATCCTGCTGGCGGTCGTCATTGGCGGCCTCAACGACAACCTCAAGGCGGTGGCCGACAAGAGCTTCGAGATGGCCGAGTTCGCGGTGATGAAGACCGCGTTGCCGCTGGTCGGCATCATGGCGTTGTGGCTTGGCATTATGCGGCTGGCGGAACGAGCCGGCCTGGTGGCGTTGTTGGCGCGCGCCTTGCGACCGTTGATGCGCTGGCTCTTCCCCGATGTGCCCGTCGAACATCCGGCCATGGGCTCCATCCTCCTGAACATCGCCGCCAATATCCTCGGCCTTGGCAATGCCTCGACCCCCTTGGGCCTGCGCGCCATGAAAGACCTGGAGACGCTGAATCAGCGCCCCGGCACGGCCACCAACGCCATGTGCATGCTGCTGGCCCTCAATACCAGTTCGGTGCAGCTCATTCCAGTGACCGCCATCGCCATCCTGGCGGCCAACAAATCCAACAACCCCACTGCCATCGTCGGCACCGCCCTGATGGCCACGATCTGCGCCGCCACCTCGGCTGTCCTCACCGCCAAGGTGCTGGGCCGGCTGCCGTTCTACCGATTGCCGCCGCTAGCCGCGCCCCCGGCAGGTGCGACGCCAGCGGCAGGGCCCCCGGCGGCGGCGAATACCGCCAACGACAAGTCGCCGGTAAAAGAAGCCGCGACGCTCGTGCCGCTGCAATGGTGGGGCAAGCTCATCCTCTCGGCCTTCGGGCTGTTCTTCCTCTACCTGTTCCTGCGGCTGGCCTTCCCCGCGCTGCTGGGACTGCCGCTGACCCCCGAAGCGGCTGGCCGGTCCACCTTTGTCTGTGTCGTGGATGCCATCTCCAAGCTGTCCATTCCCCTGATGCTCTCAATCTTCCCGCTCTATGCCATCCTGCGAGGCGTGAAGGTCTATGAGGAGTTCGTGGACGGCGCGAAGGAGGGCTTCGACGTGGCCTTGCGCATCATCCCTTACCTCGTCGCGATCCTGGTGGCGATCGGCATGTTCCGCGCCGCCGGGGGCATTGACCTCTTGAGCCGGATGCTGGCGCCGGCGATGTTGGCCATCGGCTTCCCGCCCGACCTGCTGCCGCTGGTGCTAATGCGCCCACTGAGCGGCAGCGGCACGCTCGGCATCTTCACGGAACTGGTTAAGCAGTTCGGACCGGACCACCTCACAGTGCGAATGGCAGGCACCATCTTCGGCAGCACCGAGACGACGTTCTATGTGCTCGCCGTCTATTTTGGCTCGGTGGGAGTCAAGCGGACCCGCTACGCGCTGCCGGCGGGAATTGTCGCCGACTCGGTCGGCGTCATTGCCTCGGTCATTGTGTGCCGGCTCGTGTTTGGGTAGAGCGCGCGGACGGACTTCGGGCTCAGGACTTCAGGCTCCAGACACGGGACTTGCCTACCCTGCTACTTCGTGTGGGCCTTTGCCTCCGTTGACGAGGAACAGCACGGCCATGCGCACCGCCAGGCCATTGGTCACTTGCTCGAGAATGACCGACCGTCCGGAATCGGCTATTTCACTGTCAATCTCGACGCCCCGGTTGATGGGGCCGGGGTGCATGATCAGAGCATCCGGCTTCGTGCGGCTCAGCCGGTCTTTGTTGAGGCCGAACACGCTCGAGTACTCGTTGAGGCTGGGAAACATGGCCTTGCGTTGGCGCTCGTGCTGAATGCGCAGCAGGTTGATGATGTCGGCGTCGCGAATAGCCTCTTCGACATCGTGCGTCACGCGGCAGCCCATCTGCTCAAACACCCGGGGCACCAGCGTGGACGGGCCGCAAAGCGTCACCCGCGCGCCCAGCTTGGTCAGCGCCCAGATGTCCGACCGCGCGACCCGGCTGTAGAGGATATCGCCCAGGATGGTGACATTCAGGCCCGCGATGCGGCCTTTCTTCTCGCGGATGGTGAACGTGTCCAGCAGCGCCTGGGTGGGATGCTCGTGCGCGCCGTCGCCGGCGTTGATGACGCTGGCGTTGAGCATCCGGGCCAGGAAATGCGGCGCGCCCGACGCGCTATGGCGCATGACGATGAAGTCAATGTTCAGCGCCTCCAGGTTGCGCGCGGTATCCTTGAGCGTCTCGCCCTTCCTGAGCGAGGAGGCCTCTGCCGTGAAGTTGATGATATCCGCCGACAGCCGCTGTTCGGATAACTCGAAACTGGTGCGCGTGCGGGTGGAGGGCTCGACGAACAGGTTAATGACGGTCTTGCCGCGCAACGCGGGGACCTTCTTGATGGCGCGCTCGCCGACGGCCTTGAACGCGCGCGCGGTGTCGAGCACGGTGGTGATTTCCTCAGCCGTGAGGGATTCAATATCCAGCAGATGCTTGCGATTCCAGCTCATGGAAAGAAGGGAGGTGCGGAGTATTGGAGTATTGGAGCAATGGGAGAGAGCTGAGCTCCGGTTTCCCATCACTCCGACACTCCAACACTCCATTACTCCGTTGGTTGTTCATTTCTCCAGCACGACCTCGTCCGCGCCGCCCGTTTCCGCCAACCGCACACGGACGCTCTCGGTTCGAGCCGTGGGCACGTTCTTCCCGACGAAATCCGCTTTAATAGGCAGCTCGCGGTGCCCGCGATCCACCAGCACAGCCAGTTGGATGCGCCGCGGGCGGCCAAAGTCGTTTAGCGCGTCCATGGCGGCCCGGACGGTGCGCCCGCTGAAGAGCACGTCATCCACCAGCACCACCGTCTTGCCGGTCACATCGAACGGGATGACCGTGGGCTGGACGTGAGGCGCAACCCGCTGATCCAGATCGTCCCGGTGCATGCTGACATCCAGGTTGCCCGTCGGGATGGCATGCCCCCAAATGTCCGCCAGGAGCGCGCTCAACCGGTGCGCCAACGGCACCCCGCCGCGCTGGATGCCGACCATCACGACTTCGCCGCCGGTTTCATTTCGCTCCGCGATTTCATGCGCAATACGGGACAGCGCCCGTTGCATCATCGGCGCGCTCAGAATAAGGGTGGAGTCAGACATCGGAAGGAAAGGTTGAAGTTCGACGGGCCGACACAAGAGGCATTCCTCCGTGTCAGGCGTCGGGCGGCGGCGGGTCGGGATTGCCGATGGTGCATGGTTCCTTGGCGGCCTCGCGGGGCTGCCTTAAAGGAGCGGCAGCTTGCCTAACGGCCAACCGCCTGCCGACTCTTGCGCCATTTGGCGCGGTGCTTGATGATCCAATCTGTCAGCGCCCGCTCAAACCCAATGTCGCGACCAGCCTTCTCGGATTCGATCCACTTGTGCTTCAGGATCTCTTCGCGCTCCGCCTGGAATTCCCTGTAGAGCGAAGAGTTCTTCAGCAGATCGTTTGCCGGAGGCCGCTCTTTCGTTTCATCAGACATAATCGCGAATCCAAATCTTACGGGCGTAGCCTAGCATGACATCAGGTGATGACAACCCCAATTTCGAACGATTGCCAGGGGCTCCATCGCTGTTCCTGACGCCCGTGCCTTGATACGCCGACTTAATCTTCTGACCAAATCTAACACACAACCGCCATCCTGTCACTCCCGTCAAACCAGCCGCTGGCGCAATGCCCTGGCGATCTCCACAAACACCCGCCCCGCCGGCCGGTCGGCGCCCGCGACCACCGCCGGCACCCCCCGATCGCCCCCTTCCCTGATCTCGGTAAACAGTGGGACCTCTCCAAGGAATGGGATACCCTGGCGCGCCGCCTCGGCCTGCCCGCCGCCGTGGCCGAAAATTTCGACGCGCTCCCCGCCGGGGGTCGTGAAGTAACTCATGTTCTCCACAATGCCAAGGATAGGCACATTGACCTTCTGGAACATCGCAATGCCTTTGCGCACCACGCCCAGCGACGCTTCCTGCGGGGTGGTTACGATCACGCCGCCATCCAGTGGCACGGTTTGGCAGACCGAAAGCTGCGCATCCCCGGTGCCCGGCGGCAAATCCACCACCAGGATGTCCAGGTCGCCCCACTCCACCTCGCTGAAGAACTGCTGAATGGTCTTCATAATCATCGGCCCGCGCCAGATCACCGGCTGGTCGCCCTCCACCAGAAAACCCATGCTCATCAGCTTAACCCCGTAGTTCACCGGCGGCACCATCTTCTCCCGGTCGCTCAGGGTCGGCGTCTGGCGCACCCCCATCATCAGCGGAACGGTCGGGCCGTAGATGTCGCAGTCCAGCAGGCCAACCTTCGCCCCGAGTTGGTGCAATGCGCACGCCAGGTTCACCGAAACGGTGGACTTGCCCACGCCGCCTTTGCCGCTGGCGACGGCGATGATCCGGCGGATGCCTGGAACCCGGCGCTGCTGCTCCCACGGGTTTGGCGATCCCGGGCGCGTCCCCGGCAAGCCCACTTCCACGTGGACTTGCGCCGCCCCGGGCAGCGCCTTCAGAGCCTGTTCGCTCTCCACCTTGATCTGCCCCGCAATGTCCGGTCTTGCGGTCGCGAGTTGCATTGAGACCTTGACGGTGCCGCCACTAACGGCGATCTGTTTGACCAGGCCAAAGGACACCACGTCGCGGTTGTAGCCGGGGTATTTGACTGCCCGCAGGGCATTCCGAATATCGTCTTCCGTCAGCATCTTTCAGTTTGTTGCGTTAGACCACGCAATGTAGAGCCCGCCAGCGCGAAGTCAAAGCATTCCCATTGGCCCCGGGGTTGCCAGCTTTGACCCTTCCGCGCCCTCGTGTTAAGTTCAGCCCAGGGCACATGAAGACTTCACCTGCCATCGGCGAATACCTCATCGCGCAACTCTACGGCCACGGCGTGCGGCATGTGTTCGGCGTGCCCGGCGATTACGTGCTCGGGTTCTACCATCAGCTCTCCCGAAGCAGGCTCCGCTTGGTCAACACGTGCGACGAGCAGGGCGCTGGTTTTGCCGCCGATGCCTACGCGCGCGTGCGCGGGCTCGGCGCTGTGTGCGTGACCTATTGCGTCGGCGGACTCAAATTGGCCAACACCACCGCCGAGGCTTTCGCCGAAAAGTCCCCCGTCGTAGTCATCAGCGGCGCGCCGGGCATGAAAGAGCGCGAGAAGAATCCCCTGCTGCACCACAAGGTCCGTGAGTTCGACACCCAGCGGAAGGTCTTCGAGGAGCTGACGGTGGCTGCGACGGTCCTGAGCGATCCGCAGACGGCGTTTCAGGAGATAGACCGCGTGCTGCACGCGGCGCTGCGTTACAAGCGGCCAGTGTATATTGAATTGCCCCGCGACCTGGTCTCGGTGCCCGGCATTCCCCGCCATAAGACGCCCGAAATCCACGAGCGGAGCGACGCCGGGAGCCTGCGCGCGGCGCTGGCCGAGGCCGCCTGGATGATCAACGGGGCCCGGCAGCCGGTGATCCTGGCGGACGTGGAGGTGCACCGGTTCGGGCTGCAGGACCAGTTGCTCAAGCTGGCGCGGAAGACCAACATTCCCGTCGCGGCGACCGTGCTGGGCAAGTCCGTGATTGGCGAGCACCATCCGTTCTACCTCGGCGTCTATGAGGGCGCGATGGGCCGCGAAGAAGTGCGGCAGTATGTCGAAGGCAGCGACTGCGTGATCCTGTTGGGCGCGTTCATGACCGACATCAACCTGGGCGTTTACACGGCGCGCCTGGATCCCGCGCGCTCGATTTCTGCCACCAGCGAGAAGCTCTCCATCCGCTATCACAGCTACGAGGAAGTGCGCTTCAAGGACTTCGTTCGCGGGCTGCTGCGCCTGCCGCTGCGCCGCCGCCGGCTCGGCAGGATTCCCCGTCCCGCGCAGATGATTGCGCGCTCCGCACCCCGCGCCCCGGATTCCCGCCGCCCGCTCACCGTCCGGCGCCTCTTTGAACGGCTCAACGCTTTTCTCTCCGACCGCACGGTGGTGGTGGCTGACGTGGGCGACCCGCTGTTCGGCGCGGCGGATCTGTTCATTCGCAAACGCACCGAGTTCCTCAGCCCGGCCTACTACACCTCGATGGGCTTCGCGGTGCCGGCGAGTATCGGCGCCCAACTCGCCAATCCCAGGCTGCGCCCGCTGGTGCTTGTCGGCGACGGCGCCTTCCAGATGACCGGCATGGAATTGGCCACTGTAGCCCGCAACCGCCTCAACCCGATTGTGGTGCTGTTCAACAACCGCGGCTACGGCACCGAGCGCCACATGCAGGACGGGCCCTACAATGATCTCTGGCCCTGGCAATACCACCGGGTGCCGGAGGTGCTCGGCGCCGGACGCGGCTTCGTCGTCGAGACCGAGGCGGACCTGGACCGCGCGCTCCTCGAGGCGGCGCGGTGGACCAGGAGCTTCTGCCTGTTGGAAGTGCGACTGGCGCCGCTGGATCGTTCCCCCGCTCTGGACCGCCTGGCCGCGCGCCTGGCGCGGCGCCTGTAAACCGCCGCGTCGCAGCCGGTCCTACCGGGCGGGGCATTCCCACACCCAGTCGCCTTTCCGCTCGTCGAACATCGTTTCGCCGGCCACGCCGCCGTCGTCCTTTTCATCCCAGCCGATCGAGTAGAGCACGAACTGGCCGCCGTCGCCGCGCCGGTACTTGTAGGGTTCGCCTGTGAGCACGTCGTTGGGCAACAGCGAGATAAACTGCGGCGCCAGGGCGTCCAGCCTCTCGGGGAAATGCCCATTGGCCAGGCGGTATCGCTCCAGCGCGCAGGCAATCGCGGTCTGGTTGACCGCGGTTTGGGCCGCAGCCGTCTTTGCGGTCACTTTGCCCAGCGCTGGCAGCAGCAGGGAGACCATGACTCGATGGCGGAGCGCCTTCCCCAGGAGTGTCCCAGCAAAACCGCCGCGGCTCTCCGTTTCCTCAAAGGCCAGGATGTCCTCCTTGACCTGCCGCGGGGAGACCCGGCTATTAGTCGTTCCCAATCCAACTGCCAGCAGCATGTCAAAGCTCCGGGCATAGGTGAGTTCCTCCTGAGAATACCACCCCTGCGGGATAGCGACCGCCGCGGCCAGCCTGCCCAGCACGGACGCTCCAGACGCCGAGGCCGGTTCGGGGCTGCCCAAACTGGCCAGATACCAAGGCCCCTTTTGCCGGACCAGTTCAATGGTCGAGATGGCCCCTGCCCGCTCCGTGATCAGCGCGGTCTTGACCTCCTCCAGCACACGGTATTGCTGCAAGCGGTTTTGAATCTCCTGCAGTTGCGCCTCCGACCAGCGATGTTCGGCCAATCCCTCCCACACGGGCTGCAGGGCCAGGTTCAGCATGGCGAGCCGCACCAGATGCGAGATCAGGAATGGCTCGCCTTTGATCGAGTCGGCCAAATCAAACAGCAGCCGCTGGTCCTCCAACGCGGCGTCGCTCTGGCCGAGGGCCAGCTCGGCACAGGCTTTGAGTTGCAGGCGCTTAAGGATGCCTCTGACCATCTTGAGGTGGGGCAACTCGATCGCGAACGGGGTGCCCACATCATAATTCACCGGGTAGCGGGAATAGGGGCGCTGGCTGGCAAGGCGGAGTTCGGCAAACATCGCCTGGTTGGTCTTCAATCCTTCCAGGACCGCCGGGGCCGCTTGGGCGCGCGACGCGGCATCGAGCCGGCCCGAGGGCGGAATACGCAGATCCGCAGCCGGTGCCGCACTGTCCGCGGGTTGAGCGCTTGGTTCGAACGCTTGCATGGACGCTTCAACTCTTTCCTTCCACTCCCTGTCCGCGCCGGGGGACCGAACGGCGGTCAGGGCCTGGCCCCACGCCACGAGGTCAAGGAAGCTTCGGCTGGCCGGAACACCTTTCAGCTTGGGCCTGGACAGCCGCACATCGGCCCGGGTGTAATTATCGTTGATGCAATCGCCCCCTTGCTCTTCCCGCTTCGGGTCGAACCAGGATTTGACCAGCGGCGTGGCGGCGAAGTTCTGATCATCGGGAACCGGCTTCGGAATCACCGCCTTGAAATCGAGCGGCTCGCCCCGCGCTTCGAGTGCCTGGCGGTATTGGTTCCAGACGCGCCGCCCGCGCCAGTTTTCCACGCCGTGGAACAGCGCGCCCAGGACAGCGAGCCAGCCCAGGCCGATCAGCATGCGCCGCAGCGTCCGCCAACTGAAAAGCCAGCGGAGGAAGCGCACGGTGGTGCTGCGCTCAATCATCGGGGGTCTGTCAGGCGCATTCATAGGCAATTGAGGTCTTAGCGGGGTTAATCGTGGTCGGGGTGAAAGGTCGAACCTCGCTGCGGGGCGAGGGCGCGAGTTCGGTCGGCGCCGGCGCCGGCTCCGCGCCGGGCGCGGCAACCATCTCGCGAATCTGCCGGTGATTCTCCCGCAACGCAGCCAGCGCCTGCTCGGCGGAGGGCGCATCGCGATGAACCGCGCGGCGCACCGAAGCAGGCGCGGCGTCAAGGTTGAGCGCCAGCGCCAGCACCCAGGCGGCGCTCATCCCGGCCAAATGCCAGCGCAAGGACCACAGCCTCTGGCGCCACCCGGCCTCCAACGCGGCAACCCCCGCCGCCCACTCGCCCGCCCCTCGCTTTGCGCGGTCGGGGGCCAGGCCCGCGATCACCCGTTGCCGGAGGGCGTCCAGCCCTGGCTCAGCCGCCTGGTGTTTCTCATACAATACTTCGCGCAGTGTCTTCATAGTGCTTCCTCTTCAATCAGCTTCCTCAGCGCCCGCTTGGCGTAATGCAGCCGCGACTTGACCGTGCCCAGCGCGGCGCCGGTCACCGCGGCGATGTCTTCGAGCGCAAAGTCCTCGACGCAATGCAGCAACAGCACGGAGCGCTGCGCCGCCGGCAACCGGTCCAGGAGCTTCATGACCGCGCCCTCCTGTTCGGCCCGGATAAGCAGCTCGGCCGGGTCATCCTCGAAGACCGCCGGTTCGGCGGCGACTTCCTCCAATGCCGCGGCTTCGCGGCCCTGCTTGCGCCAGTGCTGGAGGCATTTCTGGTGCGCAATGCCGAACAGCCAACTGCCGAACTTCGCGTCGTCGCGCAGGCCGCCCAGGTGCCGCGTGGCATTGAGGAACGTCTCCTGGACAATGTCGCGGCTGGCTTGCTCGTCGTGGACCAATTCAAAGGCATACACATATAGCGGCAGTTGGTAGCGCCGAAAGAGCGTGTCCCAGGCCGCCGGCTCGCCGGCCCTGGCTTGCGGCACAGGCAGTTGTTCGGGTTCAGCCACTACCAGCATTTACAACCAGTTGAATGCCGAAGGCGAGAAAAGGTTCAACGCCCCGCGCCGAACCGGAGCGCCGGCATCTTGCCGGCTTAGACCGTCCGCACCGTGCCAGCGGCCAAAATGCCCGCGCGCCACCTCGAACCACCGGCTAACCGCTGCGCCACCGCGAAACCTCATACCATCGAATCTGCCAGCCATTGGGAAGCGTGAACACCGTGCCCTCCCGGTTGAACACCGCCCGGAAAGCCGCGGTGTCCTCGCCGGCGCGCCGCAGCCAGACCGACTGCCCGTGGGCCGGCGGGCACAGGTAAATATCCTGCCAGGGAGCCGCTCCGTTGCGAGGCCGCGGCCACACGGGGGCGGTGGCCAGGGGACGCCAGTGCGATGCGAACTGCCAGGGAAGCGCCCACCGCTCCGGACCGCAAAGGAACCGGCCGCGCGCCGCGTCCCAGTGGGCGGCCAACGGCGGGCAGTCAGCGGGAATCCGCCGTGCCAGCACAAGCTGCGCCTCCGGCGGCTGCGAGGTAACAATGTCATGCCAGGTGGACATAAGAAGCTCCGTAGACCGCGCCACGAACAATGGCGTCGGCGTTCCCGGCGCAACCCCCCTGCCAAGGCAGGGCTGCCGCGCCGGGGCGCCCGTGAATTGCAGTGCGGTGCATAGATTGGAGAGTGTCTTGACCCGAGGGGCAGCCCCGCCGAAGCGGGGCTGCCCGTGACGCCTGGCGGCTCCCGGGCGAACCCGGGAACCGCCCGGCGGGCGGGTCGGTTTAGCTGGCGGCCGGCACAATCGCCCAGAACTGGCGGGGAACATCCTCCCAGCCGTTGATGTTCTGGTTGATCCTCACGAACACCTTCTTGCCCACCGCCGGCGAGCCGTACTTGCCGGTGTAAGAGGCCGTGATGTCAATCGCGTTGTTGACCGGCGAATCCAGCGTGCCCAGAAACACCACCCCGGGCGCGGTGTTGATGCCCTGGCTGCACGGCTTGGCGCCCCACAGCATCGTCCCATCGGCCGGAGTGCCGGTGGTCGTCAGCTTGAGCGTGATCACGCCGGCCGCGTTGGTGATGGTCAGCCCGGACACCGGCAACAGGTCGAAGACCGGCGCGGCGGGCGGAGTCAGGACCACCTCGCTGCCGATGACCAGCAGCGCGCAGTTGATCTTGGCATACAACTGGAGCCCGGTGAGCGGACCCGATTGGCCCAGCCGCGCCTTGGATTGGTGCTGGCTGGCCTCCGCCGTCCAAGCGTCCCGCTGCGCCTGGGTCAGCGTGCTGCCCCACGACGTCGCCACCGTCTGCAGGAAGTTGCGAACCCGCAACTGCGCATCCGTCTGCGGATTGGCCGGGATGACCAGCGCCCGGCTCACCAGCCCGCTGCGGCTGTTCTGGGAAACATACAGCCCGCGTTTCCCGGACTGCGGTATGTCTAATATCTTCATAAACTAACTCTTTCTATTCTTGTGTGGTTGGTAAACGGCGCGCGTGGTCCCACGGCGGCAAGCCGCCGCGGACCAGCCAAACTGCGCGCGCCAAAATTGTCCGCCCGGGAGGACGCCCCCTCCCGGCGGTGGAACCTGCGGCGCTTTACCGAAGGGCCGCATGGCGAGGGGCGGTGCGCTCGTCCAGGCGGGCGACGCCCGCTTCGAGCGCGTTCACGCGGGCGCTCAGCCGCTCCAGGGCGGCCAGCAGCTCGCGGTGGTTGACGTCAAGTTTCTCCAGCATCGCCAGGTGCCCGGCGTGCAGCCGCTCCCGGATCTCCAGCATCTCGGCGTAGAAATCGGCCCGGCTCATCGGCTCCGGCCTCGGAGGCCGCGGACCGAGCAGCTTCTTCACCAGCAAAAACGCCGAGCCAACGGCCCCGGCGATCGCCGCCCAGCCCTCGCCCGAAAGCGCGCGCGGGGTGGACACCGGGGAATTGAGATGGGTGCTCATAGGTTGCCTTGTGTCAGTGGTCAAAACGTGGTCGCAGGGTTTGCCATCCAGGCTCAGCGCTTCTCGGTTCCGGTCTCCGCCGCCGGCTCCGCCTTGGTGACGGCGACCATCCCGCGCAACTGCCCGTGGCGATGCGCCAGGGACCAGCCGCCGACGGCCAGCGCCACCCCGCCCAGCACCAGCAACTCGTTGCCCGCCACCATCGTCGGCAGCGCCATCAGCGCCAGCCCGCCCAGCAGCATCGCCGCGCTGGTCGTCACGCTCCCGATCACCGCCTTGAGCGGCGGCCACACCAGCGACGCCAGCCCGAACACAAACAACCCGACGCCCACCCAGACAATGCCCTTGAGGCTCGACAGCCGGGCGCCCAGTTCCCGCGCGGTGTCCTTCTGCGCCGCCCCCAGCTCGGTCCGGGCGCGAGTCTCCTCGCGCTCGACCACCGGCATCGGCGCGCTCAGCACAAAGGCCGTCGCGGGCTGCGCGCCGGGGCGCGGGCATTCCCGCCCGCCGGCCGCGGCCGCACCGCCCGGCGCTGCCCCGGCAACCGGTGCCGGAGACTGCTCGACCCGCGACCCCGCGGGCACGGTGTAGCTGCGCACCTTCACGTTCTCCTCGTTCTGCCGCGTGGCCTGGGCCGCATTCTCGCCTTGCGCCAGCGTTTGCTCGATAACCCCCGCCGGCTTGCGGGTGATGACCGCCCGGCCGCCCTTGAGCGGGCGCGGCCCGGCACAACCGCCGGCCAGCAGCGCCGCCGCCGAGGCCACGCCCAGGAACCGCGACAGGTAATCCGCCGCCGCCGGACGGCCCGGCGAACGCCGAACCTTGAACCTCATACTTCGAACGCCAAACTCCGGACTCTGGACTTCCGCCTTCCGCACCCCCCATTTCCGGAGCAAGGCGCCCGCATGCCGCAGGCAACCGGCGTTGAACCGGCGCGAGGCTGTGCGCCGCACTGTTCCTGCTCCCGTATTGCTTTTCGTTTTCATTTCACCTGTATAGGTCCACAAAACGTGTTACTGCGGTAACAACCCCCCATTTTCATTCCGCCCATTCCGAATTCCGCACTCCGCACTCCGCACTCCGAATTCCGCACTCCATACGATTCCCTCCGGCGGCTCATAGGTGAAGCACCCGGCGCGCGGCGCGGCGGGCCAGCCGCGGACGTGTCCTCCGCCCCGGCCCGACGGCACCAGCAGATGGTGATAGAGGTGCCGGGCGAATGCAGTCAGCACCGGATGCGGCCGGCCGCCGGCTTCCACCGCACCGGCCAGGCGGACGTGCAGGCGCTTGATGGCCGCCGTGACGGCCCGCACGCATCGCTCCGCGCCGCCCCGGCTGCGCCACGGACTCTTGCGCAGGTGCTCCGTCACCTCCTCCAACTCCCGCAGCGCCTCGGCCTTGACCGGCTCGATCGCCTCGGGGTCCTCCAGCACTCGTTCCAGCGCCCGCTGCCGGCGCCACAGCGTCCGGACCGCCGCCGCGTCGTCCAGCCCCATGCTCCGCTGCTGCACCAGGTCTGCCCCGCCCGCCTGGCCGGCCCCGTCCCGGGCCTTGAGCGCCAGGGCCACGGCGTGAATCGGTTCGCGCGGCGGATCCAGCAGCAGGCACGCCACATACAGCGCGCCCAGCTCGTGCTTGAAAAGGGCGCGCCGGCCTTCGTAGGTCACTTCCCAGAAACCCAGCTCGCGGCGCAAGGCATACACGGGCGGGGGCTGGCGGTTGGAATCATTGGTTCGTCTTTGCTTCGTCATATCGTGCTTTCTTCGGCGGCCCGCCGCTTCATGCGACCGGCCCCTACCCAGTCGAAGAACTTCACGCCGCGGCGCGCGCGCACGAGAGAAGCACCTGCGAACACAGGCACTTGCACGCTTTTGAAGACTTCAAAACAACTTCAAAACCCGCCCTCCTCCTCCGCTTCGGACCGCTCGAAATCCTCCGGCCGACCAGTGCTCCTGCGCCGCCGCCGGTCGCCTCTGACCGCCCTCTCCATCTCCGACAGTGCGGCCGCATACGAGCGCAGCCGCTCCAGGCTCAGCCCGAACGCCCGCTCGATGGCCGCCGCCCGCGCCGAGATCAACGACTCGGCGCACCCGCACCGCGCCGCCGCCGCCCGCTGCGACAATCCCCCCAGCACCAGCAGCCGGAACACGGCGGGCAGCGGCGCCTTGCGCTGCTTCGGCCCGCCCTCCAAACGCTGCAACAGCCGAAACACCCGCTCCGCCTCGCGCTCGCCCGCCTCGGCCTCCCGCCCCGCCGCCCCGCCCTCGAGGCGCGCCCGCAGCGCATCCACCTTCTGCTCGATGCGCCGCAGCGCCGCCTGCACCCCGCTGCCACCGCCGGGTTCCGCCCCCGCGCCGCCGGGGTCGCCGCCGCCCGGCTCAGCGGCCACGCCCCGCAGGAAACGGTCAGCAGCCGCCCGCTGCTCCGGCGTCGCCGCCAGATACCGCGCCAGCGCATCCGTTGGAATTGCCCCCGTCAAAGGTCCACGCCCCCGTCAGGCCCGTGTCCTGGTCCTTCAATTCGCCCCTCTCTTTATCCGCCGCTCGTGCATCAGCCGCACCTTGATGAAGCACTTCAGCGCCCGCTCCCATTTCGCCGCGGCCTGGGCCACCTCCGGCGACCGGCTCTGCCGGGCGCCGCGCAGCACCCGCGCCAGGCCCCGGAGGAACCTCCGCTCCCCCGCCGGCGCCGCCGCCCACCACTCCGGCAATGCCGGCGCGGCCACCGGCATTCCGCTCTGCGTTCTCGCCATCCCACCGTTCGGTTTTTGTTTAATACTGTTCATATGTCCAGTAACCTATCAAACCGGGTCTGACAAATACGGGGGTAGGCCGGCGAATTCCCCGAAAAGTTATTCACACCCCAACTCCGTACCATTGCGGAGTGCGGAATGCGGAGTGCGGAGTGCGGAGGACGCGCCCCGCTCACTTCGGGAGGGCGAGCGTCCCCGCGAGCCCTGACTTCTCTCCTTTCGTGGCCCCGGTTTGGGCTCGCACGGACACTCGCCCTCCCCAGCGCAAATTCCCAAGCCCCGTTCTGATTAAGAATCTGCGCTGCGAGTCGAGTTCACACCCAAAGCCGCGTGAGGGCACGCGGCCTACAGGATCGGGGGGGGGGGGGCGGCTGTAGGCCGCGTGCCCTCACGCGGCGCTCTGTGGCCGTTTCCATCGGAGTATGAGAAATACCACTAGCCGGACGGAGTATCCGGCGCGGCTGTGCCGGGTTGTGGCACGCGTGGAAGCGGAGGGGCAGAAAGTGGAGATGGTGTTCCTGACCGACAACCGCGAGGGCCGGGTGGCCAGCGCCCGGCTCTCGACTCGCCTCAGAATGTGCGTGCAATCGCACCACTTACGTCCCATCATTGCGCGACTTTGCGTCATGGGCGGCATAAGTGCACATCTATCAGTTGGCCATCAGGGGTCACCTTCGGCCCACGGCACCCCTGTGCCGCCCGCGCCTGATCGTCCCGCTGTGCCGGGCCGCCGCCAATCCAACCCCTGCACCAAATGACGCCCGAGGAAAAGGCCCGCCAGCAGATTGACGCCATGCTCGCCGCGTCCGGTTGGGTCGTTCAAACCAAAGACAAAATCAACCTCTCGGCCGCGCGCGGGGTGGCTATCTGCGAACTCGCCTTCACCACCGGTGAGCCCGACTACACCCTCTTCGTGGATGGCAAAGCCCTCGGCACCACCGAGGCCAAACCCGTAGGCCACTCCCTGATCGGCGTTGAGGAGCAATCGGCCAAGTATGTCGCCGGTGTTCCTTCTGGGCTGCCCGCCTGGCGCACGCCCCTGCCGTTCTGCTACGAGAGCACCGGCAGCGAAACCCGCTTCACCAACCGCCTCGACCCTTTCCCGCGCAGCCGCAATGTCTTCGCCTTCCACCGACCGGAAACCCTCCTGGCCTGGGTACAGCACGTGGCCGGGGGCGGCTCGCCCCTTGCCCAGCGCCTCGGCGAAATGCCACCCCTGTTGCCCGGCTCCCTCTGGCCCGCCCAGATCCAGGCCATCACCGGCCTCGAACAATCCCAGGCCAAGGCCCGCCGGCGCGCCCTCATCCAGATGGCTACCGGCTCGGGCAAAACCTACACCGCCGTCAATTTCACCTACCGCCTCATCAAGTATGCCGGCGCCCGCCGCGTCCTCTTCCTCGTTGATCGCGGCAACCTCGGCCGCCAGACCCTCAAGGAATTTCAGCAGTTCGTCTCCCCCGTGAACAACTACAAGTTCACCGAGGAATACATCGTCCAGCACCTCAGCAGCAACACCCTCGATAAATCCGCCCGGGTCGTCATCGGCACCATCCAGCGCATCTACTCCATGCTCAAGGGCGAGCAAGACCCCGCCCCCGACCTCGACGACCTCCCTCTCGAGAGCATGGGGCTTGTAGGCCGGCTGCCCTCAGCCGGCGCACCCCCGCTCTTCGCCAGGCCGCTACCCGTCGAATACAACCCCGATTTCCTCATCGAGGAGTTCGACTTCATCATCACCGACGAGTGCCACCGCTCCATTTACAACCTCTGGCGCCAGGTCCTCGAATACTTCGACGCCTCGCTCATCGGCCTCACCGCCACTCCCTCCAAGCAGACCTTCGGCTTCTTCGAGCAAAATCTCGTCATGGAATACAACCACGAGAAAGCCGTCGCCGATGGCGTCAACGTCGGCTGCGACGTTTACCGCATCAAAACCCAAATCACCGAAAGCGGTTCGAAGGTCGAAGCCGGACTCTATGTGGACAAACGCGACCGCCAGACCCGCAAAGTCCGCTGGCAACAACTCGACGAGGCCATCACTTATGACGCCGGCGACCTTGATTGCGACGTCGTGGCTACCGACCAGATTCGCACCGTGCTGGAAACATTCCGCGACCAGGCGATTCCCGAGATGTTCCCCGGCCGCACCGACCTGCCCAAGACCTTGATCTTCGCCAAGGACGACACCCACGCTGATGACATCGTCCGCATCTGCCGTGAGGTCTTCGGCAAAGGCAACGATTTCTGCCAGAAAATCACCTACCGCACGGGCTTCACCCGCATGGAAGAAGACGCCCGGGACAAGCAAGGCAATGCTCTAAAGGACGAGAAAGGCGAACCCATCAAAAAGGTCACTTGGGTCAAGACCTCCAGTCTCTCGCCCGAAGAAATCCTCGCCGCCTTCCGCAACAGCTACAACCCGCGCATCGCCGTCACCGTGGACATGATCGCCACCGGCACCGACATCAAACCGCTGGAAATCGTCTTTTTCATGCGCAGCGTCGCCTCGAAGAACCTCTTCGAGCAGATGAAAGGCCGCGGCGTGCGGGTAGTGTCCGATACCGAAATGGAGCAGGTCAACCCGGGCGTCAAACGCAAGACCCGCTACGTCGTCGTGGATGCCGTGGGCGTGTGCGAACGGGTGCAGACCGAATCCCGCCCGTTGGAAAAGAAGCCTACCGTCACCTTCGAGAAACTCCTCGATGCCGCCGCCCTGGGCACCACCGAGGTCGCCGCCATCGAATCGTTGGCGGGCCGCCTCATCCGCCTCGAACGCCGCTTCGACGCCGAGGTCGAGGCCGAGGTCGTCAAGACCGCCCGGGGCCACACCCTTTCCGACATCGCCAAAGGCATGTTAGCCGCGATTGACCCCGATGAGATCGAGGCGCAAGCCAAACAAGGCAAAGGCGAGTATCACGAGCCCTCAGAAAAGGACATTCGCGAAACTCGCGAAATTCGTGTCAAACAGGCCCTGGCCCCTCTGGCCACGAATCCCGACCTCCGCAACCTGCTCAAGAAAATCCAGAAAGCCGCCGAGCAAACCATTGATATCATTTCGCAGGACACCCTTCTCTACGCCGGCCCGGCGCAAAAGACCACGCAGGCCGGCGCGCAGCTTGCCACCTCGTTCCGCCAATACATCGAACAGCACAAAGCCGAGATCACCGCCCTACAGTTGCTCTACTCCCGCCCCTACAAGCAGCGCCTCACCGAGCAGATGCTCAAGGAACTGGAGAAGAAGCTGCGTGAACAGCACGCCGCCTGGACCGAGGACAATCTCTGGAATGCCTTCGCCGCCACCGCTCCCGGGAAGGTCAAGGGCCGCTCGCAGGCTGGCCGCTTCGCCGACCTCGTCGCCCTCGTCCGCTTCGCGCTGGAACAGCAGCCCGTCCTTGAACCCTTCGCCGAATCCGTCACCACCCGCTTCAACGAATGGCTCATGGACAAAGCCAAGGCCGGCGTGACGTTCACCTCCGACCAGCTCGCCTGGCTCAAACTCATCCGCGACCACATCGCCACCAGCCTCAGCATCGAACCGGACGATTTCGAATCCGTCCCGTTCCTCCAGCGCGGCGGACTCGGCAAAGCGCATCAACTCTTCGGGGAGCAACTGCCCAAGCTACTCGATGAACTCAACGAGGTGCTCGCCGCGTAGTCATATCCGTTTCGCTCATGAGTAAAATCCGAATCAAACGACACAACCACTACAAAACTTGGGCCCTGCAAGGCGAGTTGCCTGATTCCCCCTACCCAGCGGAGGCCGCGATGGTTGAGCGATTGCGCACAAAGCCGAGCCGGCTCTTCTTTCCGTATCCATTTCCATACACCGACAACGATGATTACCATTACCATCTCGCGTTTCTTGTCGAAGCGGTTGAATTGCTTCCACTGAAAATCGATCTCTCGTTTGACGCAGTGTGGCGAGCGTTTGAATCATTCTACAAAAACCACGTTATTATCCCGAAGGACTTCAAACTCAATCAGGAAGCACCCGGCTTGGCTGCGAAGATTGACGCGCAGACGGAGCACAACACCCTTTTGGACGAGCTGCTCAGGAATATCCCGGTCCAAAGTTGTGAATATCTCGGCGAGCGGATCCTCGGACAGTGGCAGCTTCCTAATACCGACTATCAACTCATTTGGAATCGGCTGAACAATCCGCCAAACAAGCATCCCAAAGTTAATGATTTGCTGGGCCGCATTGCCGCGAAATATAGAGCGCCGCGATCCTCAATCGGAGACAAACGGAAGGCCGCGATGCTGCTCAGGCTGGCCCTCCAAGGGGCAGAGGTAGATGTGGAAGGAACAAAGGTACAACTGCCTCGCTCCGAGCGGATCAGCTTCCTGATTAACGCGCTGCTCTACACATTCCGAAACGACCGCTTCCACGGGAACATGCAACCCCCGTTCAAGAGCAGCGTAGGAACGCTCCAGACTTACGCGCATGCTCAATACTGCTTCATTTGGGGGCATTTCCTTTTTTTGTTCTCGTCGACGCTGAGCACTCCACCATTCGCCGAGCATCAGTCATTGGCAAACAATACGCGTCAGAATCTCGCCGCCTTTTGTGACTTCTACGGTTCACACCTCATGGCATGAGCGCGAACCCCGAAACCGCAGCCCCAACGGGGCGTCAGATAATAGCCCGGGGCAACGCCCTGGGAAAAATGCCCCCCAGCAACACGCGGAGCCCTAAAGGGGCGAAAGAAGGTGGCGAACTTCCCACCGGATGGAAACTCGTGCGACTTGGCGACATCGCGCAGACGACCAGCGGGGGCACGCCACGTCGCGATAAACCGCAATATTACGGCGGGACGATTCCTTGGGTGAAGTCGGGCGAACTCGGCGACCGGGTTGTTTATGAAACCAGTGAAACCTTGTCCGGCGAAGGACTCGCTTCATCCAACGCTAAGATTTTTCCAAAAGGCACCCTCTGCATCGCGCTTTACGGTGCGACGGTCGGAAAGCTTGGCATCCTTGGAATTGATGCGGCGACGAACCAAGCGGTTTGCGCAGTATTTCCTCCCGAAGGGCTTGATACTCGCTACCTCTATCGTTTCTTCGAGGGCAAGCGACGCGAGTTGATCAAGCAGGGCAAAGGCGGAGCCCAATCGAACATCAGTCAGGGAATTATTCGCGATACACTCTTGCCTGTTCCACCCCTCCCCGAGCAGCGCCGCATCGTCGCCGAGATTGAGAAGCAATTCACACGACTGGAGGCGGGGGTAGCGGCGTTGCGGCGCGTGCAGGCCAACCTCAAACGCTACCGCGCCGCCGTCCTCAAAGCCGCCTGCGAAGGCCAACTCGTCCCCACCGAAGCCGAACTCGCCCGCCAACGTGTAGGCTGCGTGCCCTCACGCGGCACCGGTCGCGCGAAGAACGCCGGGTCAGGGGAACCGGCCTACAACGACGCGGGCTACGAAACCGGCGAACAGCTCTTGCAACGCATCCTCGCCGAGCGCTGCCAATGGTTCGCCAGGCAACAGGCGGGCGCCAAGGCGAAAAAGAAATACGTTGAGCCTTCACAGCCAGAAACAATCAAGCTTCCGTCGCTGCCGGATGGCTGGACTTGGGGAACATGGAACCAGCTCTCGAACTGGGTGACATACGGTTTCACACGACCCATGCCGCATGTTGACCAAGGGATTCCGATCATTACAGCAAAGGGCGTCAACAGAGGGCGGATTGATTTTGATGGCGCACATCTCACAACGCGCGACGCCTTCGGTAAGCTGTCAGAAAAAGATCGTCCCCAGCCCGGAGACGTTTTGATTACGAAGGACGGAACGATTGGCCGCGCGGCGGTCGTTGATACCGACCGCCAATTCTGCATCAACCAGAGCGTGGGGGTAATCTGGTTACGCTCCTGTCCGATGGAGCGGAAGTTCCTGCTGACGGTCATTGAATCCGAGCTAACGCAGAAACCGATCTGGGCGAAGGCTCGGGGTGTTGCGATCCAGCATCTCTCGATCACCGACTTCGCGAAGATGGCACTCCCCATTCCCCCCCTCGCCGAGCAAACCCGGATCGTCGCGGAAGTGGAGCGGCGTTTGAGCGTAGTGGAGGAGTTGGAGTCGCTTGTGCTGGCCAACCTGCAACGGGCGGAGCGTTTGCGCCAGTCCATACTCCAGAAAGCATTCACAGGGGATATGTTATGACATTAATTGTTGCGTGGCTAAGCCATGATCAGAAAAAACCTTCAGCCGCCTATATAGCGGCTGACAGCCGGATAAGTTGCGACAAGTCTGTTTGGGACTGCGCCAAGAAAGTCTTTGTCTCGAAGACTCAGCCAATGATCTTTGGCTATTGTGGCTCGGTGTTGGTGCCAAGCACATTGCTTGCCCAACTGGTAGATAGTATCGACAGCGGTTTCTTGTTTAATCCGGCAGAACCGGTAGCCTCGAAATGGCAGTCTCTCTGTGCTTTTTTCCAGCGCGGCCTGAAGGGCAGTTTACCTTTCATGTCGAAGGCTCCCAGCTATGTTCTTGGAATCCACCGAACCGGAGACAACTGCTTCAGCAACGCTGTGTACACCATACAGGGGCTCCACGTGGCGCTGAGCCATGAACCCATCACGCTGAACAGAAGTTCCGTGCTTCACGAACTCGGCTCAGGGGCACCGGCCTACAGGGAAATCGCTAAGCACACCGCGAGCAAGAACTGTAACGTCAGTGTATCTCGCATATACTTTGCTTCCTTTTGCAGGGCAATCAGGTCGAACAAGGTCTCCACGGTTGGCGGCCCCCCCCAATTGGCAGCATTACGAACAAAAGGCGGCGGACAGATCCTGCCAGTGAAGTTCGGGCAATCTCTCTGGCAGCAGGGGATGAAATTGGAGGCGGTCAGCTACCGGGGAGAGTGTTTCGATGAAACGTTCCAAAGGATCAACCCTGAGACCCTTAACCTTGTAGAAGGTGCACAGCGGCAGCCATTGCGGTGAATCGAAATGAACATGCACGAGCGAGATTTGCACTCGCACCTTCCACCTTATGAAGGCAGACGCTCTCAGTTTGAGCTACCGTCCACGTGATTTTTAACCGATAACCTCGGCAAACGACAATGCTTTCTTGTTGGACGGACTTTTGTAACCCGAATCAGCCGCAATGAGCAACCCCACCGCCCTCGTCCAAAAACTTTGGAATTGCTGCAACATTCTCCGGGATGATGCTTTGTCCTGCGGCAAGGCACAAGTGGGGCGGCGATTGAGCGTGGCACAGGAATTGGAGGCCAGCCCCAATCTCCAGCGCGCCATCCGCCTCCGCCAGCCCATGCCGCCGACATTTTCGAGAAGGCTGGTATCCTCAGCGTCTTACGGTTAAATTCCTTTGTCATGCCGAGCAATCAGGCCATAGCAGTTAATCCGTCGCTTCTCGCGTGGGCACGCGTGGAGAGCGGCTACGGCTTGGATCGGATTGCCCGGCGGCTGCAGGTGAAGGAAGAGCGCGTAGCGGCGTGGGAGAAGGGGGAACGCCAGCCGACACTGCGGCAAGTCGAGGCCCTCGCCAGATTCTTCCATCGGCCCTTGGGCGTTTTCTTCATGCCCCGTCCGCCGCAATTGCCGCCGCTGGCCGCCGACTATCGGCGCTTGCCCGATGTCGAACCCGGTCACGAATCGCCGGAACTGCGGCTGGCCCTGCGGCAGATGCTCACACGACGGGAGAACGCGCTGAACCTGATGGGCGAACTGGGCGAACCCGTCCCTGAGTTCTCGCTGCGGGCTCACTTGAGCGAATCCCCGGCTGCCGTCGGCCAGCGTCTGCGGCTGGCAACGGGTGTGGGCGTGACACAGCAGCTTGGCTGGGCGAACGAGTGGGAGGCCTGGCGAGTCTGGCGGACGGCAGTGGAGCAGTTGGGGGTGCTGGTCTTTCAGTTCATCAAGGTTTCCCTGACCGAAGTGCGCGGTCTCGCTCTGCTGCGAACGCCGATGCCGGTAGCGGCCATCAATGGCAAGGAGATGCCGGAGGCCAAGGCGTTCACGCTTTTCCATGAGGTTATCCATCTCATGCTGGCAGCGGGGAACGAAGAAGCGCCCGCCGCCCGGGAGCGGCGCAGAGGAAACGAATGGATGGAGGTGGAGCGTCTCGCGGAGGTTGCTGCGAGCCACGCGCTCCTCCCGGAGGACGCGCTGCACGGCGTGGTGGGCCAACTCGGATTGCAGCAGGCGTCGTGGGACATTGGGAATGTCCGGCGGTTGGCGAAGAAGTTTCGGCTGACCCCGCTGGCGGTGGCCACGCGGCTCCGGGAATCCGGTTTCATGACGTGGGCGCAATACCGTCAGTGGCGTGAACAATGGCAGGCTTACGTGGCAGCGCTCCCGCCGCGCCGGGGCGGGTTTGCGACCCCAATGGAAAAGGCGGTGAACCGGGCCGGCCGGCCGTTCGCCCAGTTGGTCCTTGAAGCATTGGCGGCCAACCGAATCACTTCGGTGGATGCTTCGCGGTACTTGGATTTGAAGTTTGAACACTTCGACAAACTGCGGGTGCATTTGGCTCAGGGTATAGGGGAAGCCTCCACCGATGAGTAATCCAGCCCCGCCGCCAATCTACTCGGTGGATTCCAGTTCCCTCATGGATTGGCAAGGGCGGTACTTCCCGACAGATGTTTTCACTGGGCTGGTCGAGCGGATTGATGCCTTGGTTGCCGCCGGGCGATTCATTGCGCCGGCTTTGGTGAAAGAGGAAGTCGGCGCGGTGGGAACCGCGGGTTTGATCGAGTGGACCGAGAAGCACGCCGGGATCTTTGTTCCCACGGCCGAAGTCCTCGCTGAAGCGCAGGCGATTCAGAATCAGTTCGCCGGTTTGCGAGATCCCAAGGCTGAATACGAGGAGGCTGACGCTTACGTGATTGCGTTGGCCAGGATGCGCCAGGGAATCGTGGTCACTCAAGAAACGCCCGCTGCTGAAAAGCGTAATCCCAGGCGGACGCACTTTATTCCCGATGTCTGCCGGGAATTGGGCATCTCCTGTATCAGCCTGCTTGGTTTGATGCGCCGGGAGGGATGGCACTTTTAGACTTTTCCGTTCATGAGAACACCCGGCGCCCTCGTCCAGAAACTCTGGAACTACTGCAACATCCTCCGGGATGACGGTCTGTCCAACGGCGACTACGTCTAGCAACTCACGTTCCTGATCTTCCTCAAGATGGCCCATGCGCAGGCACACCCGCCCATCAACAATTCCGCTACTTTCTATTTATGACACACCCAACACTCAGTCACCGGCCCGAGACCAAGACCATCAAGGACATCGAGAACCTCTACGAGGACGACCTCCTTAACCTTGAGCCGGGATTCCAACGTCAATCCGTTTGGTCGGAGCGTGATCGAGCAAAATTAATAGACAGCATTCTGCGGAACTACCCGTTGCCCGCCATCTTCCTCTACCGCCGCGAGGAAAATGGCCAGATAATCTACGACGTGATCGATGGCAAGCAGCGTATCGAATCAATCCTGATGTTCATGGGCCAGATGCGTGGGCGCTATTGGCTCAAGACACAGTTGCCGGGGCAGGATGAGCCCGAGTGGATTGACTGGAAGTGGCTATGCAAGCGCAAACGCCAACATTTGGTGACCGGCTACCGCATCCCCGTGATTGAGGTGGACGGCGATATGGGCGACATAATCGACCTTTTCGTGCGGATCAACTCAACCGGCAAGGCCCTGACACCCCAGGAAAAACGTCGGGCGAAGTATTACAATAGTCCGTTTTTGAAGGAGGCCGATTGGCTCGCTCGCCGCTACGAGTGGTATTTTGACGAAGCGGGAGTCCTCAGTGCCGGACAAATGAGCCGCATGAAGCATGTGGAGTTGGTCTGCGAGCTAATGTTGTCCATCCATCAAGGGGACGTCATCAACAAAAAGGCCGCCTTGGATCGGGTCATGAAGACTGACAGTTTCAACGCGCGGGATATTTCCAAAGCATCTGGAAAGACAATCACGGCGTTGAACCGCGTGCGGCGCATGTTTCCGAAACTCCACACGACGAGGCTCTGCCAGATGACGGATTTCTACACCCTTACCCTGTTGATCGCTAAGTTCGAAGCTGAGGGGTTGATCCTGACCGACCGGAGGCTCAACTGTCTGGCATGGGATCTCTTGGTCGCGTTTGCAGCGCGCGTGGACGAGGTGCGCGAAAAGCAACGGAAAGCCATCGGTGTTAAGCCGGATCAGGAACTCTACCGCGACTACCTGCTGACAGTCTCGCAAATGACGGACGACGTAAACCAACGACGAAGGCGCGAAGGAATCCTTCGTGGAATCCTCGGGAGCTTGTTTGCCAAGAAGGATTCACAGCGAGGTTTCACATCGGAACAACGCCGAATTCTTTGGAATACCGCCGCCTCCCGCAAATGCCAAGGCTGTGGCAAAGTTTTGAGCTGGGACGATTTCACAATCGATCATGTTGATCCTCACAGCAAAGGCGGGCGTTCGCGCCTGGAGAATTCCGCCCTGATGTGTCGGGGCTGCAATGCATCCAAAGGTAATCGCAAGCGACGATAATCATGTCCAATAAACCAACCGTCCTTGTCCAGAAACTCTGGAATTACTGCAACATCCTCCGGGATGACGGTTTGTCTTACGGCGACTACGTCGAGCAACTCACCTTCCTCCTTTTCCTCAAGATGGCCGATGAGCAGTCGCGACCGCCGTTCAACAAGCCCCCCGCCGTCCCCAAGGATTACGCCTGGCCGAGCCTCCTGGCACGCGACGGCGATGAACTGGAGACCCATTACCGGCACGTCCTCGAATCCCTCGGCAAACAGAAGGGCATGCTGGGGATCATCTTCCGCAAGGCCCAAAACAAAATTCAGGACCCAGCCAAGCTGCGCCGGCTCATCGTGGACTTGATCGACAAGGAGCAGTGGTCGAGCCTCTCCGCCGACGTCAAGGGCGACGCTTACGAGGGCCTGCTCCAAAAGAACGCCGAGGACGTCAAAGGCGGCGCCGGCCAATACTTCACACCCCGCCCGCTCATTGCCGCCATGGTTGACGCCATCGCCCCTCAGCCCGGCCAGACGATTTGCGACCCGGCGTGCGGCACCGGCGGATTTCTGCTGGCCGCGCATGATTACATCGCCCGCACGCCCGGTCTGGACAAGGCGCAGAAGAAGCGGCTCAAGAACGGCACCCTGTTCGGCATCGAACTGGTGGACAGCGTCACCCGGCTCTGCGCAATGAACCTGCTCCTGCACGGCATCGGCGGCACGGACGGCGACATCCCCATTTCCGACGCCGATCTTCCCGTCGTGACCAAAGACGCGTTGGCCGGCAAGCACGGCGAATACGACCTGGTGCTGGCCAATCCGCCCTTCGGCAAAAAGAGCAGCGTGACCATTGTCAACGAAGCCGGCGAGCAGTCGAAGGAATCGCTCATCATCAACCGGGACGATTTCTGGGCCAGCACCAGCAACAAGCAGCTCAATTTCCTCCAGCACATCTTCACTATCCTCAAGCAGCACGGCCGGGCGGCGGTGGTCCTGCCCGATAACGTCCTCTTTGAAGGCGGCGCGGGCGAAACCATCCGGCGCGAACTGCTCAAGCAAGCCGATGTCCACACCCTCCTGCGCCTCCCCACCGGCATCTTCTATGCGCAAGGCGTGAAAGCCAATGTCCTGTTCTTCGAGCGCAAGCCCGCGCAGGAAAAGCCGTGGACGGAGACGCTCTGGATCTATGACCTGCGCACCAACAAGCATTTCACCCTCAAGGAAAGCACCCTCAAGCGCACCGACCTCGACGACTTCGTCGCCTGCTACAACCCGAAAAACCGCCACCAGCGGAAGGACACCGAGCGATTCAAGCCTTTCACCTACGACGAGCTGCTGAAGCGCGACAAGGTGAACCTGGATATCTTCTGGCTAAAGGATGAAGCCCTTGAGGATTCCGCGAATCTCCCCTCCCCCGGGATCATCGCTCAGGAAATCGCCGACGACCTCGAAGCCGCGGTGGAGCAATTCGCCACCATCGCCGAAGATGTGAAATAGCCAATGGCCCCTTCTCCCAGACCGAGGTAAGCATCTACTGCGACAAAAGCTGCCACGAGGGCCAGCACCACCAGCAGTCTGGCAACAAACACACCCAGAACCTATGGCAAGCAATTACATCACTACTAAGACGGCGTGCCTGTATGAGCAAGCGACCGGGACTTCACGTTCGATGGTGCTGATCTACGGCGACGAGGTCACAACAATTGACAATCCTGCTGCGGGACGGGCACGAGTCCGTTTCCGCGGTCGAGAGGGCTACGCGGCGGCAAGCTCGCTGGGAACCAAGGCGCCCTTGGAGATGTACTTCATTGATGTTGGGACCGGCGACTCGACGTTTATCGTGACGCCCGGTCGGAAGAAAATCCTGATTGACGGCGGCGTGAACAAGCGGGCGTTGGGATTCCTGGCCTGGAAATACCAGTTGGATCAACCCGGCGCCTCGGCGGATGTGGATCTCCTGGTGCTGACGCATGCAGACGGGGATCACATCGAGGGCCTGATCCCGATCATTCAGCACCCCAAGATCAACGTGAAAAGGGTGATTCACAGCGGCATCGCCACCTTTGCCAAAGGGAAATTCAATACGGTGCTCGGTGACAAACAAGCGGGCGGAGGGATGACCTTCCTCACGACCCGGCAGAGCCAGTTGAGCCAGTTCACCGACGCGCAACTCTCGCCGGCCTTCGCCGCCTGGCGAAACGCCATCCAGGCCGAGCTGGGAGCCACCCGGTACGAGGCCGTGAGCCTCGACACGGGGCAGATTGATCTCGGCGATCCGGACATCCAATTGGAGGTGCTTGGGCCGCGGCTGGACACGTTCAATGGGCAGCCTGCGTATCGGTGGTTCGGGAACGAGGCGCACACCATCAACGGCCATTCGGTGGTTCTGCGGCTTGCCTATCAGAACGTCCAGGCCTTGTTCGCCGGTGACTTGAACGATCCGGCGGAGAGATACCTGCTTGAGGCCCCTGGCGTCCCGGCCAAGCTAGGCGCGCACGTATTCAAAGCGCCACACCACGGCAGCCACGAGTATGCGCCCGAGTTCCTGAACGCAGTTCGTCCGCAGATTTCGATCATCTCCTCGGGAGATGATCCCGATCACGGCCACCCCCGAGCCTGCTTGGTTGGCGCGGTGGGAAGGTCTTCCCGCTCCGAGCAACCCCTGGTCTTCTCGACGGCGATTGCCGCCAACTTTCAGGAAGTCTCCGCTCCGGCGGGATCGGAAGCCGCGGGGGTTGCCGGCTCGGATCAGGAGCACCGCCGCCTGTTCAAGCGGCGGCTGCATGGCATGATCAACGTGCGCAGCGACGGCGCAAACTTTTACGCCGCGCGTCGGGTCGCGGCCGGCTATTGGTGGGAGGCATACGGTCCAGTTCCGGCCGCTCCATGAGCAAACCACCCCCGGAGTTCGGTCCGGACGATCCCGCCTGTATCCCCCGCGACATCCAATCTGGTCCACCGCGCCGGCCAGGCGGACGTGCAGGCGCTTGATGGCCGCCGTGACGGCCCGCACGCATCGCTCCGCGCCGCCCCGGCTGCGCCACGGACTCTTGCGCAGGTACTCCGTTATGCGAATCCGTGTTGATCGGCGGAATCCGGAAACCGCCAGGCGAAGCTTGGTTGGTTCAGAATTCTTCTGACTGGTTCGTTTCTTCCATGGCCAAAACACCCGCAACGGTGGCAGTTGCCCCAAACCTTAGCCTTGTGAACAGGAAAGGCATCAATTGGTGAGGAAGGTA
>DAOPPX010000057.1:7561-34538 GCA_035358715.1 Verrucomicrobiota bacterium | reverse complement strand
ATGCCATTTCAATCAAAGCCATGCCCGCCAGCATCGGGTTCTTGCGGATGGTCTCTAACGTGTAGTGTGTGCGGCTAACGCATGAGTAAATCTCCACCTTGCTTTGCAGCAGGCTAAGCCAGACCGGGAACACAATGTCAAAGTAGTTGCGGGAGAATCGGTCCAGCTTCTCGATGATGAGCACCGATTCCGCCCCGATCTCACCCGCCTTCGCCTTGGCCAGGAACGCGCCCAGGTTGCCCTTGTGCATGTTCGCGGCCAGCCGCTCATCGCCGTTGACCTTGTAGGCGCTCACCCCTTCATCCGGGGGCAGGTCCACCAGTTGCCAGCCGTGCTCGGCACAGACTTCTTTCGCCATTTGAAGCTGACGTTCCAAGCTGGAGCCGTCGCCCTGCTTCTTACTCGAAAAGCGCCGATAGCTGTATGCCAGCTTCGGCCCCGTCGCTACTGTAGTATGTTTCGTATTCATTACAGGGAGAATACACCCCTCCCCATAACTTGTCAACAGTTCCTCTAACCCCGGGTTAGAGGTACTACGGTAGCGGGACGGGGGGCGGACGGTGAGCGGAGGGTGGGGCGTGGGGGCGGCAAAGGCGCGGAAGTGCCGTGTGGACAGGCCCTTGCGCCTGTGCGAGGCGGAAAGGCGCGCGATCGAGACCTCTGGCACCCTTCGGGTTGCCTCCCAAGGACGCCGCTGGCAGGGTTCACAGACCGCAGCCCCTGCTCGGTTCGGCTCAACCCGCCAGGGCGCGCCGGGGTTCATGCGCCTTGAAGAGGTGCCCCGGGGGTGCCGGGGGCGATTGCCAACAGGAACTTCTTGATCTCCTTGAGCCGGGCGCCCGGTTGCTTGCGTTCCAGCCGCGGGAATTTGCTGCCGATCATGATGTAATCATCATTCCGGGTGAGCATAAGTTTGCCGTCTTTGACCTCAATAACGGTGATGCCCTGGCCGCCGGCCAGCACTTTGAGTTCGGCAATCTGCAACAGCAGCGCCAACTGCGGCGGCACCGGGCCGAACCGGTCGCGCAGCTCCTGCTCCAGGCTGCTCAGTCCGGCTTTGTCGGTCACCTGCGCCAGCTTGCGGTAGATCTCGATCCGTTGACGCGCGTCCGAGATGTAGCGGAATGGGATGTAGGCGGAGCAGGGGAGGAGTGGGGTGGGGCGTGGGGCGGGGTGCGTGGGGCTGGGAGCGGGGGCGTCGCCCTGGCGCACTTCAGCTTCAGCGAGGGAGGAGGTTGGACTTTCGCCTGCGGGGCCCAGGGCCAGGAAGTCCAGGCGCACGGGGACCTCGAGGCGCGGTTTGACCTTTTCGCCTTTGAGGCCGGCGACGCTTTGCTTGAGCAACTGGCAGTAGAGCTCGAAGCCGACCGCGGTGATGTGGCCGCTCTGCTCGGCGCCGAGCAGGTTGCCGGCGCCGCGGATTTCCAGGTCGCGCATGGCGATTTTGAAGCCGCTGCCGAGGGTGGAGTATTGCTTGATGGCGCTGAGGCGTTTGCGCACGTCGGTCAGGAGGCTGCCGTGGCGCGGCAGGAGCAGGTAGGCGTAGGCCTGGTGCTTGTAGCGGCCCACGCGGCCGCGCAGTTGGTAGAGGTCACTGAGGCCGAAGCGGTCGGCGCGGTCAATGATGATGGTGTTGGCGTTGGGAATATCCAGGCCGCTCTCGATGATGGTGGTGGAGAGCAGCACGTCGGCCTCGCCGTTGACGAACCGGGTCATCACCTCCTCCAGGTCGTCGCTGTGCATCTGGCCGTGGCCGACGACGATGCGGGCGTGGGGCAGGAGCGCCTGGAGTTTGCCGGCCATCGTGGCGATGGTCATCACGCGGTTGTGGAGGAAGAAGACCTGGCCGCCGCGGTTGAGCTCGCGCTGGATGGCGTCGCGGATGACGCGCTCGTCGTAGCCTGTCACGATGGTTTCCACGGGCAGGCGGTCGTGGGGCGGGGTTTGGATGGTGCTCATGTCGCGCGCGCCGGTCAGCGCGAGATAGAGCGTGCGGGGGATGGGGGTGGCGCTGAGGGTGAGCACGTCCACCAGGCGGCGGAGCATCTTGAACTTCTCCTTGTGCATCACGCCGAAGCGCTGTTCTTCGTCAATGACCACCAGGCCGAGGTCCTTGAAGGCGATGTCTTTCTGTAACAGCCGGTGGGTGCCGATGACGATGTCCACCGCGCCCGCGGCGAGGTCGCGGACGACCTGTTCCTGGGCGCGGCGGGTGCGGAAGCGGGAGAGCAGTTCGAGGCGAACGGGGTAATCGGCCATGCGCTCGCGGAAGGTGTTGAAGTGCTGCTGCGCCAGCACGGTGGTGGGCACCAGCACGGCGACCTGCTTGCCGTCCATGACGGCTTTGAACGCGGCGCGGATGCCGACCTCGGTTTTGCCGAAGCCGACATCGCCGCAGATGAGCCGGTCCATGGGTTTGGGGCGCTCCATGTCGGTCTTGGTTTCGACGATGGCGCGCGCCTGGTCGGGCGTTTCCTCGAAGATGAAGGCGCTCTCGAACTCGCGCTGCCAGGGGGCGTCGGGCGCAAACGGGTGTCCGGGCTGGGATTCGCGGGCGGCCTGGATGGCGAGCAGGTCGCTGGCGACATCGCGCACCGCGCGCTCGGCCTGGGCTTTGGTGCGGGCCCAGCGCGTGCCGCCCAGCTTGTTGAGCGGGGGTCGTGCCTTGCCGGTGCCGACATACTTGCCGACCAGGTGCGCTTCGGTGACGGGCACGAATAGCCTGGGCGGCTGCTGGTCGGAGTCGCGCGGGGCGAATTCGATGACCAGGCATTCCTGGCCGGCGTGCGCAGTGGCGGCGGGGCCGTCGGTCGGCTTGGTGCCGGCGCCCAGGGGCACGACTTGCAGGCCGAGGTAGCGGCCGATGCCGTGCTGGACGTGAACGACGTAGTCGCCCTCCTCCAACTCGGTGAAGTCAATGTCCAGCGCCGAGCGGGTCGCCAGGGCGTGGGGGGATTTGAGCCGCCGCGGCCGCTGCACCTTGTAGCGCCCGAAGATTTCGGCGTCGGTGACCACCGCCAGCTTGGCCTCGTCGCAGAGGAAACCGCGGGCCAGCGTGCCCAGGTGCGTGCGGAGTCTGAAGCTTGGAGCCCAAAGACCGGCGGGAGCGGCAGCGGCTGGGTTGGCGGGGGCGGCGCTGGACGGAGCGCCGGCATCCTGCCGGCTTAGGTCGGGCAAGTCGAGACAGCGGTCCGAGCCGGACGGGGATGAACTCGATTCCAGACCGGGCGCTGCGAGCGGTTCGGGCGGCGTAAGCCGGCAGGATGCCGGCGCTCCGGCGGCGGCGTTCGCGCCGTTCGGGGCCAGGCCGTATTCATCCCAGAGCTCGCGGAAGCGCTGGCGTTCGCCGTCGTTGTTGCAGAACACGTGCACCGCCCAGCCCTGGCGCAGCCAGCGGTGGAGTTGGGCGAAGAACTCGCGCCGCTGGGCTTCGGCAACCGCCTGCTCCGGCGCGCGCTCGGGCAGGGGACGGAAGCCGTCCAGGCTCGCGAAGCGCGGGGCGGAAGGCGCGGAGTCGGGAATGGCGTTCGCCACAGCCGATCTAGGGGCCGGGAAAGAAGAAGGAGAGGGGACATCGGGGCTTGTCTCGTCAGCGGCCTCGTTCGCCCTGGCTGGCAGACCCGGCTCGGTTTCGCTCACCTCCACCAGCGTCATGCCCCGTTTCCGGGCCTGGTCCTGAAGAGCTTCCCATGCAATGAAGAACGGATCTCCGTCGGGAACCTGCGCCGCGTATTCCTCCGCGCGTTCGGCCAACAGGCCCGGCTCGCACAGCACGACCACCGTTTCTGGCGGCAGATAATCCAGCAGCGTTCCAAGCGGGGGTTGAGGGGCTGCATCCCGCGTTCCGGATTCCGCGCCGCGCATTCGCTTGAGGAGGCCCAACTCGCCGGCGGGAGGAATCGCGACGGCTTGGATTTCCTCGCGCGAAATCTGGGTCAGCGGATCGAACTGCCGCAGCGACTCCAGCTCATCGCCGAAGAACTCCAGCCGCACCGGCCAGGGGCTGGTGAGCGGATACACGTCCAGGATGCCGCCGCGCAGGGCGAGTTCGCCTTTCTGTGTCACCTGCGCTTCGGGCTCGTAGCCCTGCGCTTCGAGCCACTCGACCAGGTCGAGCGGATCCACGCGGTCGCCGCGGGCCAGGGTGCGGGTGCCGGCGCGAAGGGGCTCGACGGAGAAGGTGCGCTGGAGCAGCGCGCTCACGCTGGCGACGATGAGGGGCGGCGGGCGCGTGCCGCGTGAGGCGTGAGGCGTGAGCGCGACCAGGGTTTCCAGGCGCTCGCTGATGACGTCGGCGTGCGGCAGCCGCGCTTCGTGGGGCAGGACCTCCCAGGCGGGATAGAAAAGGGGTTGAGGGTTGAGGGTTGAGGGTTGAGAGACGGGCGAGGCATGATTCTGCCTTCTGACCTCTGACTTCTGTCTTCTCCCCTCAGCTCCCGCCGCCAGCCACGTCGCCAGGTCCTGCTGGGCGCTTTCCTGCGAGCGCAGCCCGTCGGTGACGACCACGATGGGGCGGCGCGGGAACAACTGCCGCACCAGGGCGGCCAGGAACGGTTGAGCGGCGGCGGTGATGCCGTCCAGGGACAACACGCCCCCCTGCTCCAGGCGCCGCGCCAGGGAGCGCGCGGCGGGAGTTTCCAGCACCTGAGCGAATAACTCGCTTGCCGCTGCGATTGCGGAATCCTGCGCCAAGCAGCAGCAAGTTCGCAGGTGCGGCTGCCGGCGTCAAGACAGCCGCCGGGACTGGTCCGGGCGTTCGGGCAGCGTCGTTGAATTGTGCTTGCGGGAAGTCATGAAGATGAGACGATGCCCGCCCGATGAAACGAACTCCGCTTTACGCCGCACACCAGCGATTGGGCGGCAAGCTGATTGAATTTGGCGGCTGGGAGATGCCGGTGCAGTACGCGGGCATCGTCGAGGAACACCTGGCGGTGCGGCAGGCGGCGGGCCTGTTTGACATTTCGCACATGGGGGAGATCCTGGTGCGCGGCCCCGGCGCGGAGGCGTTCCTGAATTGGGCGCTCACCAACGACCTGCGGAAACTGGCGGCGGGGCAGGGACAATACACGCTGATGTGCAACGAGCGCGGCGGCGTGATGGACGATCTTTACGCTTATCACCTGGCGACCTGGGAATACCTGCTGATCGTTAACGCCTCGCGCATCGAGGCCGACGCGGCCTGGCTGGAAAAGCAACTGGCGGCCTTTCCCCGGCGCGGCGAAGTGACGCTGGAGAACACCTCGGAAACAACGGGCGCCCTGGCGGTGCAGGGCCCGCGCGTGGCGGAGTTCATGGAGCACTGTTTCCCCGGCCCGTCGAGCGGCGGCACCAGCGTGGCGCGGGTGACGGCGCTGCAGAAGAACCAGGTTGCCGGGTTCAGCCATGCGGGCGCGCGGATATGGATTTCGCGCACCGGCTACACGGGCGAGGATGGATTCGAGGTCGTTGCGCCGGGCACCATCATCGAGGAGATATGGAACCAACTGCTGGCCGCGGGGTACAAGCATGGGTTGAAACCGGCCGGCCTGGGCGCGCGCGACACGCTGCGCACCGAGATGTGCTACCCGCTCTACGGCCACGAGCTGAACGAAAACACAACGCCCATGGAAGCGGGGTTGGGCTTCTTCGTCGCCCTGGACAAGGAGGATTTCATCGGCCGGCCGGTTCTGTTCGAGCAGAAGGCGAACGGCACAGCCCGGAAGCTGGTGGCATTCAAGATGACCACCAAGTCGGCCCCGCCGCGGCCGCATTACGCCATCTGGAGCGCGGGGCCGGACGCGGCGAAGATTGGCGAGGTGGTCAGCGGCACGCAGAGCCCGTCGCTGGGCATCGGCATCGGCCTGGGGTATGTGCCGCCGCAATTCGCGCAAGCCGGCACGCCCATCGGGATCGAAATCCGCGGCAAGCGCGCGCCGGCAGTCGTGGTGCCGAAGCCCCTTTATCGGAAGGCGCCGTAGCGCCGGTTTTCAATCGGCAGGGCCGGGGTGAGAAGGCCCCGAGCGAAGTCGCGCATTGCCCCCTTGAACCTGGTAAGGACGCGTTCCACCGCGTCCCCATCGCTCTGCACGATCAGGGACGCGGTGGAACGCGTCCCTACCGCACCGACGAGGTTCATGGGGGAAACCGGTGGCAGTGTGGAATTGCGCCCGAATTGCGCGCCGTGGTGAAAACCGTATTGACCGCCCGCCCCGTCCCTGACTCAATAAGCGTATGGCAAAAGTTCCTTCGGATTTGAAGTATTCGAAAACGCACGAGTGGGTGCGCGTGTCGGGCGCGGTGGCGACGGTGGGCATTACCGACCACGCCCAGCATGAGTTGACCGATGTGGTGTTCGTCGAGTTGCCCAATCTGGGCCGGAAGATCAAAGCCGGCGATGCCTGCGCCGTGGTTGAGTCGGTCAAGACGGCCAATGATATTTACTCGCCGGTCAGCGGCGAAGTGGCCGAGATCAACCCCGCGGTCGTCGCGGACCCGGCGCTGGTGAACAGCGACCCTTACACCGACGGGTGGTTTTTCAAGATCAAGCTTTCCCACCCGGCGGAGCTGGACGGGTTGCTCTCACCCAAGGAATACAAGGCGCAGATCGGCGGGGCGTGACCTCCTCTGCCGGGAGGGCGAGCGTCCCCGCGAGCCCAAATATCCTGCCGCGACCTGAGCAGTCAGGGCTCGCGGGGACGCTCGCCCTCCCGCCCTCCCGATTTGAAAATTCGCCCGACCTCGGCGAGCTTATGGCTGTGAAACACAAACGGATTCGTCTCTTCGTTAAACCCTACTGCGGATGGTGCCACAAAGCCGAACGCTGGCTGGACGAGCGGCAGGTGAATTACGAGAGGATTGACGTGACCGCCGATGAGGCGGACTGGCACGAGATGATCCGGATTTCCGGGCAGGATCTCTCGCCGGTGCTGGAGGTGGACGGCCAGGTCCTGGCTGACTTCGGCCCTGACCAACTGGCTGAGTTCTGGCAGAAGCTGGAGAAGTAGATGCCCGGATTGACTCGCGCCGCAACCCAGCCCCGCCGGCGGCTGCCGGCCTGGCTGCGCACGAACCTGCCGACCACCGACAGCTTCGCCCACACGCGGGCGCTGCTGGAGGAGCTGAGGCTGCACACCGTCTGCCAAAGCGCCGCGTGCCCGAACCACTGGGAATGCTGGAGCAAGGGCACTGCCACCTTCATGATCGGCGGCGACCGCTGCACGCGGGCCTGCGGTTTCTGTGCCGTAACCACCGCCAAACCCTTCCCGCTGGAAGCCGACGAACCGGGCCGCGTGGCCGAAGCCGCCCGGCGCCTGCAGCTCCGGCATCTGGTCATCACGGCGGTCGCCCGCGACGACCTGGCGGACGGCGGGGCGGACCATTTCCGGCGCACGATTGAGGCGGTGCGCGCGGTGAGTCCCCACACGGTCATTGAGGTGCTCACCCCTGATTTCAACGGGAGCGAGGCGGCGATTGACACGTTGCTGGCCGCCCGGCCGCATATCTTCAACCACAACCTCGAGACGGTGCGGCGGCTCACGCCGGCGGTGCGTTCGCGGGCGACTTATGAGCGGTCGCTGAGCGTGCTGCGCCAGGTGAAGGCGAAGGGCGGCGAGACGGTTTACACCAAGTCCGGCTTGATGCTGGGGTTGGGCGAAGTCGAGGAGGAGTTATTCGCCGCCCTGGCCGACTTGCGCCGGGCCGGCTGCGACCTGCTCACCCTGGGGCAGTATCTGCAGCCGACGCTGAGGCATCTGCCGGTGGCGGAGTTTGTCACGCCGGAGCAATTCGCGGAATACGGCGCCCGCGCCCGGGCGATGGGCTTCCGGCACGTCGCCAGCGCGCCAATGGTCCGGAGCTCCTACCACGCGGACGAGTTTGCGCTCCCGCCCGCGCCCGCTTCAGCGGTGGAGTAACTGCGGGTTGCGCATAAACAAACTGATCGCCCAGCCCACGACAGCGAACAGCAGCGCAAGGGCGAGCAGCGTCATCGCGGTCTTCAACCGCCGCGCTTGCCGGAAGACCTGTTCGGTGCGCTGCTTTTCCGACTGCATGAACAGGGCGAATTCCTTGTCGGCGGACATGACGGTCTCGACGTCGTCTTTCAGCTTCAGGGTCAACCAGGGAGCGGACGGCCCGCGCCACAGGGCCGGCAGTTTCTCCAGCGCTTCCGCGTCGGCCTGAAGTAGGCCGCAATGGTTCCAGAAGGGGGCGTTTTCCTGCGTCCAGATCCGCAGCAGCCCGTGGTTGGTCGCGACGGCGTGGACGCGGTCCCAAAGCATCGGCCGCAGTTGATCGGCCAGGGCGAAGTCGGCAAACGCCTCGCTATGGATCAGGCCCTGGCGCTCGGCGATTTGAAGTCCCAACGCGCCCAGCAGGTTGCCGTTCGTATCCTCGGCAACCTGGAATTCGGTCACGCGCTTGGCCAGGCCCTCGGCCGGGTAATGCATGGATTGCCAGAGGGCTGTCAACTGGCCAATGTCATCCAGCGTCGCCCGACGCACGTGATAGTTCGACGAACTCACGTGGCTGAATTTAGGAATCGGCCGGGCGGAATCAATGCTGAAAAAGCGAATCAGCGCGCCTGCGCCTGGCGGGCGGCCGCGGCGAATGCGGCGGCCCGGCGGGTCAGCTCCGGCCAGTCGCCCTCCTGGAGGATTTTGGGGGAAACCAGCGCCGTGCCGACGCCCAGCGCCGCGCAGCCGGCCTTCAGGAAATCCGCGACGTTTGGCACGTCCACGCCGCCGGTGGGCACAATGCGCAAATGCGGCAGGGGCCCGCGCAACGCCTTGATGTAACCCGGCCCGAGCTTGTCCGCCGGGAAGATTTTGACGAAGTCCGCGCCGGCTTCGTGCGCGGTTTGCGCTTCGGTGGGGGTATAGGCGCCGAGCATGATCGGACGCCCGGCGGCATGCGCGATGGCCACCAACTCCGGGCGGCAGACGGGCGTAACCACAAACTCCGCGCCCGCCTCGATGGCCGCGCGGCAGGTGTCCGCAGTGATCACGGTGCCGACGCCGGTCAGGGCGCGCTCGCCGATCTTCTCGCGCGCTTCGCGGATGGCCCCCAGGGCGTTGGGGGTGGTCATGGTGATTTCGATGGCGTTGAGGCCGCCCGCGATGAGCGCCTCGAACAGCGGCCCCACCTGCGCGGCCTGCTGCGCGCGGACAATGGCGATGACGCCGGGGTTGGTGAGGAGGGAGATGATCTCTGCTTTAGTTCGCATGGTCTCTTTCCTTCGGGAGCAGACGGCTCCTTACGCGCATCTTCATCCTCGGCGATAGGCTTCGGCGAGCAGGGTGATCGGATGCACCACGCGCACCTTCAGGCCCTTCTGCTTCACGCCGTTGATGAGCTGCAGGAGGCAACCCGAGTTGCCGTTGGCCACGACGGTGGCACCGGTGGACTGGAGGTGCCCGAGCTTGCGGTCCAGGAGCTTGTTCGCCATTTCCGGCTGCACAATGTTGTAGATGCCGGCGCTGCCGCAGCACCACGTGCTTTCGGGCAGCTCGACGAGCTTCAGGTTGGGGATGAGCTTCAGCAACTGGCGCGGCTGGGCGGTGATCTTCTGCCCGTGCGCCAGGTGGCAGGACTCGTGATAGGTCACCACCTGCGGCGGCGCGTGGTTGGCGGGCGGCTGGATGCCGATCTCCATGAGCCACTCGTGGATGTCTTTGACCTTCTTGTCCCAGAGCACGGCGCGGTCGTGATAGGCCGGGTCATCGGCCAACAGCTTGTGGTAGTGCTTGAGGTGGGAGCCGCAGCCGCCGGCGTTGCTGATGATGGCATCAAACTGGTCGGGCGGGAATTGCTCGATCTGCTTGCGCGCCAGCTCCTGCGCCATGCCCCACTCGCCATTGTGGGCGTGGAGTGAGCCGCAGCAGAGCTGCTTTTTGGGGGTGAATACTTCGCAACCATTGTGCGCCAGCACCTCTACCGTGTCGCGGTTGATGTCGCTGAAGATGAGGTCCTGGGCGCAGCCGGTGAGCATGGCGACGCGGTAGCGCTTGCGGCCCGCGGCGGGCGTGACGGGCGCAATCAGCTCGGCGGAGAACCTGGGCTGAATGTCGGGCGTGAATGCCTCCAGCTCGCGCAGGCGTTTGGGCAGGAGTTTGAGCACGCCGCTGCGCCGGACGAGCGTTTGCAGGCCGAGTTGCTGGTAAAGCCGCAGGATGCGGCCCACGAACCGCAGGTGGCCCAGGTCCATGAACAGCCAGCGGATGGCAAAGGCGCGGATGAAGTTGCGCGGGGGCGACTTGAGCACGCCGCTGAACTCGGCCTCGGCGCGGGCATGCTCGAACAGTTCGGCGTAGTTGACGCCCGCCGGGCAGGCGCTCATGCAGGCCAGGCAGCCGAGGCAGAAGTACATCTCGTCGGCGAATGTTCTGGTCACGTCCAGCCGGCCATCGGCAATCGCCCGCATCAGCGATATGCGTCCGCGGGGGCTGTGGCGCTCGATCTTGGTCGCATCGTAAGTCGGGCAGGTGGGCAGGCACAGCCCGCAGTGCATGCATTGCTGCACGACCGAGTAATCAAGGCCCTTGAGATGGGAAACGGGGGGGGTCACTGGTCAAACATCTTCCCCGGATTCAGAAGGCCGTTCGGGTCGAGCACGCGGCGCAGCTCGCGCATGACGCGCATTTGGGCGTCGCCGGCAAACCTGGGCAGGAAGGATTTCTTCGACACGCCGATGCCGTGCTCGCCGGTAATCGTGCCGCCCAGGCGGATTGCCTCGGTGAAGATCTCCTTAAAGGCCTCCTCCACGCGATGCATTTCGTCCTGGTTGCGCTCGTCGGTGAGGAAGGTCGGATGCAGGTTGCCGTCGCCCATGTGGCCGAAGGTGCCGATGCGCAGCTTGTGTTTGGCGGCGACGGCGGCGACGAAGCGGATCATCTTCGCCAGCTCGCTGCGCGGCACGGTGGCATCTTCGAGAATGGTGGTGGGCGAGACGCGGGCGAGGGCGGAAAAGGCGCTACGCCGGGCGGTAGCCAGCTTGGCCGCCTCGGCGTCATCCCGGGCGACACGCACTTCCTTGGCCCCGTTCTGGCGGGCGATGCTTTCCATCTTGGCGGCTTCGTCGGCGACCTGGCCGGGGTGGCCGTCGGTTTCCATGAGCAGGAGCGCCTCGCAATCCAGCGGCAGGCCGACCTTGGCGAAGTCCTCGACACAATGGATGGTGGTGCGGTCCAGGAATTCCAGCGTGCAGGGAATGACCTGGGCGGCAATGATGTCCGAAACGGTCTGGGCGGCCTGGTCCATCTGTGGGAAGGTTGCGACCAGTGTTTTCTGGGCGGCGGGCTTGGGGATGAGCTTGAGCAGCACCCTGGTGATGACGCCCAGCGTGCCCTCGGAGCCGATGAACAGGTCGCGCAGCGAATAACCCGCCACATCCTTCACGCACTTGTTGCCGGTCCAGAGCACCTCCCCATCCGGCAACACCACCTCCAACCCCATGACGTAATTGCGCGTGACGCCGTACTTGAGCCCGCGCAACCCGCCGGAGTTCTCGGCCACGTTGCCGCCGATGGTGGAAATCTTCAGGGAGCCGGGGTCCGGGGGGTAGAACAGGCCCGCCGCGCCTGCGGCATCGGCGATTGCCTGCGTCGTGGCGCCCGCCTCGACCCGCAGGGTGAGGTTGGCGCGGTCCAACTCCAGCACTTTGTCCATCTTGGCGAGGCAAAGGACGATGCAATCCGGGCTGGGCAGGCTGCCGCCGCTCAAGCCGGTGCCGGAGCCGCGCGTCACGACGGCGGTCCGGGTCTGGCCGGCCAGCTTCAGCACGCCGACAACCTGATCCGTGGTTGTTGCGAAGGCGACGCACCCCGGCATCTGCTGCAGCGCGGCGGTGCCGTCGAAGGAATACGGGATCAGGTCTTCCTTTTCCGTCAGGACATTGCCGTCGCCCACGATGCGCCGCAATTCGGAGATGATATTTTGCCCGAGTGACATAAGAGTTCGCTGCCGCAGGATGTTTGAGCCGGGCGGCTGGGTCAAGAAAACGAGCGTTGCGGTTTGCGGATGGACGGCTGGGAAGTTGCCACCGCCGGGGGCTTTCGGCTACACAATAGACGCATGGCAAACATGAACTCGTTAAGGAACTTGCTCCCGGGGATGCTTCTGGCCTTTGCCGCCGGCGGCGCCTCCGGGGCCGGCGCGCTCGAAGACTGGCAGAACCCGCAACTGACCGGCCGCAACAACCTCGCGCCGCACGCCACCATGGTTATTTGCCCGGACGCCAAGACCGCGTTGAAGATCGGCCCGGTGTCGAATGCCGAGCGGGTGAAGTCGCCCTGCTATCGTTCGCTCAATGGCCAGTGGAAATACCACTACGGCAGGAACCACCGCGAGCGGGTGGCGGGCTTCTGGGCGCCGGGTTTCGACGACCGGGCATGGCCAACCATCCCGGAGCCCGCCAACGTCGAGATGGAGGGCTATGGCATTCCGATTTACGTGAACGTGCCCTACCCGTGGCCCAAGCCCTGGCGCCCGCCGTTGGTGCCGGAGGATGACCCGAACAACACGGTCAATGCCTATCGCCGGACTTTCACCGTGCCCGGGGACTGGTCAGGCCGCCGCGTGCTGCTGACGTTCGACGGCGTGAATTCCTTCTGCCAGGTCTGGGTAAACGGTCAGGCGGTGGGCATGGGCAAGGATTCACGAACGCCGCTGGAGTTCGACATCACGCCGTTTCTCGCCCCCGGGGAGAACCTGCTGGCGGTCGAGAACTTTCGCTGGTGCGACGGTTCGTACCTCGAAGATCAGGACTTCTGGCGCATGAGCGGCATTTTCCGGGATGTCTATCTCTGGTCGCCGCCCGAGGTTCACATCCGCGACTTCGAGGTGAAAACGGAGTTGGATGCGCAGTATCGCGACGCGGCGTTGCGGGTTGACCTGAAGCTAACCAATTACACCCGATCGCCCCGCGCCCTGTTCCTCGACGCGACCTTGCTCGACCCGGCCGGCCGCAAGGTCGAGGTCTTCGATGTCCCGACGAAGACATACGCCGAACCGGGCTGGGAGACCGAGGCGGCACTTCATGCCCGCGTGCCCAACCCGCTGAAATGGAGCGCCGAGACGCCCCATCTCTACAAGCTGCTGATCACGCTCCGGGACAACATGGGGCGCGCGCTAGAGGTTATCCCGGTGAATGTCGGCTTCCGCAAAGTCGAGATCCGGGACGGGAACCTGCTGGTCAACGGCCAGCGCATCCTGATCAAGGGTGTGAACCGGCATGAGACCGACCCTGACTGCGGCCAGGCGGTCACCGTGGAGAGCATGGTTCGCGACATTCATGTGATGAAGCAGCATAACGTCAACGCCGTCCGCACCGCGCATTACCCAAACCAGCCGGCGTGGTATGACCTCTGCGACCGTTACGGGCTTTACCTGGTGGACGAAGCCAACATCGAGAGCCACGGCATGGGCTACGGCTCGGAGTCGTTGGCGAAGTTCCCCGAATGGCAGGCCGCGCACCTGGACCGCACGGTCCGGATGGTCGAGCGCGACAAGAACCATCCCTCGGTGATCATCTGGTCGCTCGGCAACGAGGCCGGCAACGGAACGAACTTCATGACGACCTACGACTGGACGAAACAGCGCGATCCCGGCCGGCCGGTGCATTACGAGCGCGCCGGGTTCGCGCGCAACACCGACATCTTCTGCCCGATGTACCCGCGCCCGTCCCTGCTCCGGCAATACGCCGACGGCGAGCGCGTGAGCGGCAAACACACGGGTGACGCCGATCTCGAACCTGAGCCCCAGCGCGCGCGGCCGCTCATCATGTGCGAGTATTCCCACGCCATGGGCAACAGTTCCGGCAACATGTGGCTCTACTGGGATCTGATCTACACCAAGCCGTTTCTGCAAGGCGGGTTCATCTGGGATTGGGTGGACCAGGCGCTGCGCGAGCCCATCAAGCGCAATGCCGGGCGCACGGTGCGCCGGCCGGTCAAAGGCGAAGCCACCTTCTGGGCGTTCGGCGGCGACTACGGTCCGCCCGGCACGCCCAGCGATCAGAACTTCCTGTGCAATGGCCTGGTTACGCCGGATCGCCGGCCGCACCCGGGCTTGCTCGAAGTGAAACACATCTACCAATGCGTCCACTGCAAGCCGGCTTTCGCCATGGAAGGCAAGCTCGCCGAGGCTGCGGCGCCGAGACTCGTGGAGGTGAAGAACTGGTTCGACTTCACCAACCTGAAGGACATCGCGGTTGTGGTCTGGCGCCTGACCGGCGATGGCCGGGAACTTCAAACGGGCCAACTCCCCGCGCCCGACCTGGCTCCGCACACGACGGCGCAACTGGCCATTCCTGTGAAAGCCTTCACGCCGAAGCCGGGGGTTGAGTATTTCATCGAAGTCAGCTTCCGGCTGAAGCAAGACGAGTCCTGGGCCAGCCGGGGACATGAGATCGCCTGGGATCAGTTCAAGCTGCCGGACTCGGCGCCGGCTTCCGTGCCGGACGCCGCCCCCCTCCCAGCCCTGCGGCTCGACCAGACCGCCGCGCTGGCCACAATCAGCGGCCAGGACTTCACCGCCACGTTCGACAAGCGGGCCGGCACGCTCAGCTCGCTGAGGTTCAAGGGAACCGAGCTGATCCAATCGCCGCTGCGCCCCGACTTCTGGCGCGCGCCGACAGACAATGACCGCGGACGCAAGATGGCGGAGTCCCAGGGCATCTGGCGCACGGCCCACGCCGGCGCCGAGGTGCGCGGCTTCCGCGCGGAGGAGAAGGCGCCCGCGGTCGTCGTGACCATCCACCATCGGCTGCCCCGGGTGACAGCCGATTGGACCACCACTTACACCGTGCATCGGACCGGCGACATGGTGGTGGAGGCGGATTTCGCCCCCAGCCGGACCGACCTGCCCAAGCTGCCACGCCTGGGCCTGCAGATGGTGATGCCGGCCGGCTTTGACCGGATCACCTGGCTCGGCCCCGGGCCGCAGGAAACCTATTGCGACCGCAAGGACGCCCGCATCGGCCTTTATTCGGGTTCGGTGCGCGAGCAGTTCTTTTACGACTACGTCGAGCCGGGAGAAAGCGGCAACAAGGTGGACGTCCGCTGGGTGGCGCTGGCCAACGGCAAGGGCGTCGGCTTGCTCGCCGTCGGCCTGCCCCGGCTTAGCGTCAACGCGCTCCACCACACTACCGACGACCTGCAGTCAGCCGAGCATCCGTTCGAGCTGCCGCGGCGGGACTTCGTGGTGCTGAACCTGAACTGGCAACAGCAGGGAGTGGGCGGTGACAACAGTTGGGGCTACTGGCCGCACGAGCAATACCTCATCCCCTGCCAGGCGCAGCGTTACAGCTTCCGGCTGCGGCCTTTCGACGCGAGCGGAATGTCGGGCCGGTCCGTGGCCCGTGCCGCCGGGCAGTTGGCGCGGCAGCCGGTTCCCTGAGACCCATGCCGCCGGCGCTGAAAGGTAACCCGCTCGGCTATGCCGCGCTGATCCTGGTCGTGGCGGCTGCGGCGGCCATCTGGTGGGGGCTCGACCGCATGGAGCCTCGCGTCAACTGGGTGCGCGTGGAAGCGCCGCGCCGCGCCGTTGTGGGTCAGCCCCTGCCATTGCGCGTGCACCTGGCTCCACTCGCGGAACCGACTCGCGTGTGCGCCGACCTCCATTGGGCGACCACGCGCAACGGTACGCTAGGGTGCCTTGCAAGTGGCGGCTCCAAACCGGTGGGCAGGGAGGGCGGGACCTTCGAATTCCAAGTAAGGGTGCCCCATGTGAACGAGCTGCAATTTGTCACTGGGATCATCTACCTGACCCCGACGGGCCGTTGGCGAGACCACACACTGGTCGCATCCACCGAGTTCATCCCGGTGAGCCGCAAGGCTGGCGCCCAGGTGGAGACACGACTCAAGCAGTTGCGCCTGCAACCGCCCGATGACGACGCGAAGCGCCCATTGCGCGCGGCGGCCGTGCCCCGCTGGCTGACCGCGCTGCTGTTTCTGGCGGCCGCGGTGGTGGCGCGGCGAGCCGTTTCCGCCACCGAAGCCCCCCCGCCAGACTTGGGAACCCGCTTTTGGCAGATGCTCGCCGTGCTGCTGGTGATGGTCTGCCTGTGGGAGTTGTTCGAGTTGGAGAGTTGGGTGGGCACGCACGCCCGGACGGTGGCACGCGCAGGCGATTTCTACTACCTGAGGGCCGCGTTTCAGAAGGTTGGGATCAGCATCGCCGGCGCAGCGGTCATCCTCTTTCTGATCCTCGGCTGGCGCTCACACCGTTCGTACCGGCTGTTGCTGGTGTTCTTCGGTTTGTATCTGGGCATTTCGGCCGCCAACCTGCTGTCGCTGCATGCGATTGATCGAATCGCCGACCTCTCATGGCGCGGCGTCTCGCTGGTCCAGGCCCTCAAGCTCGGCTGCGCCATCATGACCCTGCAAGGGGTTCTCCACGCCCGCCGAGCCGCATCGCCTGGACTTGCATGAGCGCGATTCGGACATACAACGTCGAAGCCAGCCGGCCCACGCTGGATGAAGCGCGGCGGCGGGTTATCGAGGAAATCAAGCGGGCCAGGCAAGGGGGCACGCGGGTGCTCAAAGTGATCCACGGCTACGGTTCGTCCGGCAAGGGCGGCGCGCTGTGCATCGGGCTGCGTAAATCGTTTCGGCTGCGGAGAAAAGAAGGCGTGATCAGGGAGTTCATCGCGGGCGAGGACTTTTCCATCTTCAACAACCAGGTGCTCGCCCTGCTGGACGCCGTGCCCGAACTGCGCGGCGACCCGGATCTGAATGCAGGCAACGAGGGCGTCACCCTCCTCTGGCTGAAGTGAGGGCGGACGGGATTGCGGCGGCGCGGGCGAACGGCGGCTAATCCTTCCGTGCTTGTGCCCGCTGCGGCATCAGGTTTGGTTGTCCCGGCAGAAGCACCTGTGCTAAGGTGAAGCCATGAAGACCAAACTAACGTTGTTCGCCGCTCTTCTAGCGGCGATGCTGGGCTGCCAGGTCCAGGCCCAGACCCGGGGATTCGTGGAGACTTTTGACACCTCGGCCGTGTCCGACACCTGGTGGCTTTGGGCCGATGGCAATTACCTCTACCCCGAGTGGATAGACGACACCGATCCCTACATTTCGGGGGGCTTCACGAACGATCTGGCATACCTGTTTGCCGACATCTCCAGTTCAGCGGGAAAGGTGGTTGGCAACTATGCCGCCGCCCGGATCGCCGCCATCGAGGCGGACGTCTCGGTGGACTATCCGGACGAGGTGCTGGCCGTTGATCTCTATTTCTACTCCAGTTACGACGACACTATTTACACCTTCGGCTACTGGCATTTGCCGGATACAAGTTGGTATAGGCTGGCAGCGCCCTTCGACAGTGCCGAGTGGTATGTTGAGGGAATTGGCTACACGTCGTTGCCAGCCCAGGCGCTGGCGACCATTGAAGAAGTGGGCATTATCGCCTATCCGGCGAGCGGTTTGACGCTTCAAACCTATGTCTATCTGGACAACTTCAGCCTTATCCCGGAATTGATCCGGCCCGCAGTGGCAATAGACATGTCGGGCGGCCCGCAACAAAACCAACCCCGACTACGCTTCCGCGCCGAACAGGGCCAGTCTTACGCGGTGCATTGGTGCGATGACTTGCGGACCGCGAACTGGGCCGCCCTCACCGGATATACGAACATCATCGGTTCCGGCACAACCATCACCGTGGTTGACTCCACCCCCAGGGCTCGCTGCTTCTACCGCGTCGCGACCGATATCCACTTGTCGAACTGACAGGACCGGCGGAGCGGCAATTCGGCGGTGAGCCTCGCAGGCGCAGTCGTTGTATATGTTCGTATTTGTTCTTGCCTGTTCTACCTTGTAGCATAGAATGTCGGTATATGGAACAAGAAGAGTTCATGGCCGACCCCAGGCAACTACAGGCCGAGGCGCAGAAGGAGCCGCGCCGGCGCTGTCTGGACGATTACTCCGACACCATCCGGCTTCTCAAGGATGAGAAGGGCTTCTCGCTCAGGGAGATCGCTGCCTGGCTTCAGGCGCGAGGGGTAAACGTTGACCACAATGCCGTTTGGCGCACCTATTCCATTGCCGGCAAAGGCCAATTGGCTCCCGTAAAGCCAGAACAATTCAAACGATACGAACAGCAGAAGACTAAAGACGCAGCAATGCCCTGGATGAATGAGGCGTAAGCTGCCACTTGGCAACAAGTTGGAGGTCGTCTGCTCAGGTTGCCGCCCACGCCGATGGCACCGACTGGACCGCAGGGCGGGCTAATTCACCTTCGAGGGTTGGGTAATCTCGAAGGGGATGGCAGGCAGGGTGCCGACTGCGGCCCGTTTTTGAGTGGCTGCCTTCTGTTTCTTGGCCGCGGCGGCCGGGACTTGACCGGAGACGATGCTGATGATGAGGTTTCCCTTCAGGCCGGGCCTGGCTTTGGCGGCATCGCTGCACAGCTCAATCTCAGTGCCATCTCTAGCGGGCGACACCTTCCCGAGCGCGATTCCCTCCGGCGGTTCGTTTAGCTCCAAGCCGAACCGATTGGCAGCGCCTCCGCCGGGCGTCGAGAAGCGGACGCGGGCGGTGCCGCCGGCGGGTATCTTCACCGGCGTGGCGCTGAGAATCTTGAGCGGCGTGCGGTTCACGGAGCGCCCCGTCACGTTGACGGCGAGTTCCCGGGCGGGGACCAGGTGTCGGTAGGCAAAAGCCTGCATCATGTCCTCGGCGGGAATGGCGGGGTGGACAAGCGGGCGGCCCCGCACGAAGGCACGGCCTTCCAGGAACAGCCGCGCGGGCTCCTCGGTGGGCGCGGGCGGCGCCTGGAGTGTAAGCCGCACCTGGTCCTGGTTTGCGGGTATACTGGCGCCGTTGAGCTTGAACCCGGACGGAGCGTCCACCAGGGACAGGGTAATCTCATTGGTGAAACCATCACGGCGAAGGGCAAAGACGGTTAAGGGCACGGCGGCCCCGGCACGGATGTTGAGGCTGGACGGCACAACGCGCAAAGCAAAGTCCGGCTGCGGCGGGCTGATGCGCAAACGATAAGCGAACTCCGCCCCGCCCTGACGCTGAGCATCCCCAACGTGCACGTAACAGGTCCCTTCGGCCGGCAGTGCGGCAGTGAGGTAAGCGTCCGCAAAATGCGTGTCCAGCCCGGCCCCTTTGTCCTCGTGGTCGTCATTGAAGGCCAGTTGTTTGCCAGCGGCGTCGGTCAGCTTGAGCACCGAATCCAGCGGTGAATCCAACCGGCGGGCATGGACTTCGGCGACGATGGTGTCGCCGGGGCGGCCTTTGACGCGGAACACGTCCCACTCGCCCGGCTGGCCGATGCGTCCGTTGACTATGACGGGCAGGGTAACCGGTTGGGCCGCGACCAGGGTGTCATTTGGCTCCTTTTCGGAGCATTCCGGCAAGGCGTCCACCGCAAACGGCAGGTTGTTGACGATCCGGTCCTGCCCGCGCAGGGTCAGCGGGTAGATGCCCGGCTCGCCGTTGGTCCGCGTTAAGGTGGCCAGGGGGAGATTCCAACCCTTGAGCTCGACGGTGGTTTGGGCATCAGCGGAGCCGCCCAGGGGGTAAATGCGGGTCAGGTAAGGCACCTCGCCCAGGGTGATGCGATAAACGAAGTCCTCGCGTCCGCGGTAGATCGAGTCCCGTATCTCGGCGATATACTCGCCATCCCTGGGGATTTCGTAGCAGAGCACGGGGTCGGGGTGGAAAAGATAATGGTCCGCGTGGGCCAACTCGCGGCCGCTGGCATCGTAGAGGGCGAGCGCCGCCTGGAACCAGCCGGGGACGGCGTCCGGCAGGTAAGGAATCAGCTCGCGCGCGGAAGCGGCGACGACGAGCCGAAGTCCTTTGCGGGCCGTGAACCGATAGCGGTCCACGCCCCCGGGCAGAATCTGGCCGTTGACGACCGCAGGCAGCGTAATGCGCATTTCCGTGGGCGCGGCGGCTTTCTGCTCATTGCTGAACCGGCGCTGCCTGAGGGTGGCCTCGTCCGGGACGGTGGTGGTGGTTCGCTTAGTGAATTCCGGCAGTTGGCCGATGCAGAAGCGCAGCGGATTCGACAGTCCTCCCGGCGTGGCCAGCCGGATTTCGCGGTCGCCCGGCGCGGCGTTGGCGCTGACGGTGACGCGCAAAGTGACGGTCTCGGCAATCGCCGGGTTCTGGTTTCGCCTGGGGGCAAAGAGGAAGAGCTTGCGCCGAATCTCGGCGGCGGCCCGCTCATCCGCGGCAGTCCAGACAACATTCGTGCCGGACCGTGCCGCCGCCGGGGCTTTGCGTTTCTTGCCGGCGCGAGATGCGGCGGCGCGTTTGCTCTGCAGTTCCTTGAGTTGGTCGCGCAGGTTATTGAACTCCTTTTGGTTCAAGGGGCGCGTGTATTCGCCAACCTTCACCTCGACGCCCGCGCCCGAGACGAACGCTGCGCCGGCATTGTTCAGATACTGCCCGCCAATCGCAACTTGAACCGTGGCGCCCTGCCGTCCACCGGCGGGATAGACGTAGCCAATGCGCGGGGCTAGGGATTGCGCGCGCCCGAAGGATGCCAGGGTCGTCAGAGCCAGAAGGCCGGCCAGAATCCTGCAGCAATCTGAAACCCGGCCCGACGGCCTGGGGCGATTCCAAAGGGCGCCGAGGGCGGTGGCGCCGGCTGCTGCCGGTTCGGTATGCGCAATCATAGGAGGAAACTCCACTGCGGTGCTGTTTACAGGATTTCCTTGAGGCGTCCGCCCGTGGGGACGTCGTCCGCAGGCGAGGGCGTGAGGCGGGCTGTGAGACCCTGCGGGTGGGGCAGCGTGGCGTCAGGGTCAATGCCCATCAACTCGTAGATGCTGCCGATGACGTCGCACGGATAGACGGGGCGCTGCTTGACCGTTTCGCCCTTGTCATCCGATGCGCCGACGACCTGGCCGCCCTTGAACCCGCCACCGGCGAGGACGGCGCAGAAGACCTTGCCGTAATGGCCGCGGCCCCCGTTCCAGGGCGCTTCCCACTGGACCCTGGGGGTGCGGCCGAATTCCCCGCTCCACCAGACGATGGTGCTGTCCAGCAAGCCGCGCTCGGACAAGTCCTGGAGCAGCGTGGCCATGCCCTTGTCCAGCTCGGGCAGCTTCCGGCGCATCGCCTGGAAGTGCTGTTTGTGGGTATCCCAGCCCTTGTAATTGATCGTGATGTAAGGGACGCCGCGTTCAACCAACCGCCGCGCCATCAGGCAGGACTGGCCGAAGGTGTTGCGTCCGTAGCGCTCTCGCAACTCATCCTTCTCCTGCGAGAGATCAAACACCTTGCCCGCGTCGCCCAGGATCAGGTCGTATGCCTCCTTCTCACACTGCGCGGAAGCCGCCAATTGGGCATCGTCCGGCAGGGCATGGGCGAGGGTGTTGAGCTTCTGGAGCAAGTCGCGCCGGTCCCGCTGGCGCTGCTCGGAGATGCCGGGCGCCACCACGCCTTCGACCGCGAAGCGGCTTTGCCCGGGGTCGCCGCCCGTGGCAAAGGGCTTGTAGCGCCCCCCCAGGAAACCGGCCTCGGAGAACCGCCCTTGCAGTTCGGTCAGCACGATATAAGGCGGGATCAGCCCGCGATAGCCCGCATCGTGACCCTTGAAGAGCGAGACCACGGCGCCGGCCGAGGGATAAACCACCCGGCCGCCGGGCGACCAGCCGGTTTGAACCATGTAGGCGGCCGTCTCGTGGGCGTTGATGCCGTGGGTCATGCTGCGGATGATGGAATACTTGTCGGCCTGCTTGGCCAAGAGCGGCAGCACCTCGCAAATCCGGATGCCGGGCACATTGGTCTCGATCGGCTTGGTGAACGGGCCGCAGTAATCGTTGCCGGCGCCTGGCTTCGGGTCGAACGTATCGAGGTGGGCGGGGCCGCCCCAGACCCAGATCTGGATGACGGCCTTGGCTTTCGCCTTTGCTGCCGCCGGGGCGGGGCGCCTGGCTCCGGGCGCGGCGGCCTGTGCCGCGTTCAGGCAGTGCGCGCCCAGCCAGTTGGGCAGCAGCAAACCTGCTGTGCCCAGGAGCGCCCGTTGCACCGCTTCACGCCGGGTGAGGCCCTCTGAACGCCGGCCCTGCGCCAAAGCACTCACTAACTTGCCGTGGTAATCAGTGGAGTTGTTCATAACTTCTCATCCTGCCTCAGTGCCGGTATAGAAACTCGGCGCTGTTGATTAACGACCAGGCCAGGTCAGCCGCCGCCGCCGCGCGCTCCTCTCGCTGGTCCGACTGGAAATAGGCCTCCACGATCTTGAACTCCTGCTCGGTCGGGAAACGGGAGAGAATCCCCAGGTACATGCCGGTGGCGATCCTGCGCGGATCATTGTCGGCTGCCGTCAGGTTCCTGATCATAGGGCTCTGCTCGATCTTGCGCTGCATCTGGCTGGAATTGAGCAGGTGCAGCCGCTGCTCGGCGGTAGGGCGGTTGTTGCGCTCGGACACCAGCCCGGTGTCCCGCGGGGAACGCCCGAACATTTCGAGGAAGGAACTGGTGATGCTGCCGTCCGCCAGGGTGATAGAACGCTGGTTCTCCGGGATATAGGTGAACGGCTCGGGAATGGCGCTCGAATAGTTCTCCGTGCCGCCGGTGATCTTGTTCAGGGCGTCAATGAGCACCTCCGCGTCCAGCCGGCGCAGGCGGTAGTGGGAGAAATGGGCGTCATCCGGAGAGGCGCCGTCCCTGGGGAGGGAGGAAAGCTGGTAGGTCCTGGAGTTCAGGATCAGGCGGTAGAGGTGCTTCAAATCGTAATGCGCGGCGATCAGCTCCCGCTCCAGCAAGGCCAGCAGCTCGGGGTTCGAGGGCGGGTTATCCGGGCGGATGTCGTCCGGTTCATGTATGATGCCGCGGCCCAGCAGCCAGGCCCAGACGCGGTTGGCGATGTTGCGGGTGAACCAGGGATTCTTCGGCGTAATCAGCCAGTCGGCGAACGCCTCGCGCGGGTCGCGCTCCGGGACCAGCCGGGCGGGCGTGCCATCCGGAAAGACCGGCGCGGCGAGCGCCACCGCGTTGGTTTTGACCGGATCGAAGAACACGATTTCCTCCTTCCATTCCATGGTGGGCTTGTAGCCGACTTTGGCGAAGAACGCGGCCAGGCCGTCCAGGCGTTCCTTGGGCCATTTGTCCGCCCGCGTTCCCATGAAAGTCAGGGCGACGGTCTGCGCGATGCCCGCCGGTTCCCGGTTTTGCATGGCGCGATAGAAGTTCACCGGCGGCACCCGGAAGTTGCTGCCGCTGGCGGTGAGCATCTGCCGCACCATCTGGTCGTAGGGAACATTGTCCCGGAGGCAGGTCCGGATCCAGCGGTGATAGGCCTGGGCGGCGTGGGGCCAAAGGTTGATGGGGAACTCCGCCTTGATGCGCAGCACGTCGCTCCAGCGCATCGCCCAGTAATCGGCAAACTCCTCCCGCTCCAGCAACCGGTCAATCAAGGCGCGCCGCTTATTCGGAGACCGGTCGAGGATGAACTCCTTGGCCTCGAACCCGCTGGGCAGCGTGCCAATGATGTCCAAATAGGCGCGCCGGACAAATACGCCGTCCGAGCAGACCGCCGCCGGTTGAAGGTTGGCCCCTGCAAGCCTCGCCAGCACCAGGTCGTCAACGGCATTCGGGCTCACGAGCTCCGCGCGCGCATCGTAGGGGTTCAGGCCCGGGGCCGGCGCCGCGCCCCCGGCCGGGGCCGCCAGCAGCAGCAGGACCAGCACCAACGTGGTCATGGTCATACTTCTCAGATTCGCAGACACATTACATCCGCACGAGCGCAATTCAACTCGGTCTATAAGACGCTCCAAACGGGCTATTCGTTACGCCTGATACCAACTCCACCTCGCGATCGCACCATTCGCCGCCGGCAACTCCCCCTCGCCCCTTCCGAAGGGGGGCTGGGGAATAGCCGGAACATCTCACACCTGCGAACCCGGACCGCGGGCATCCTGCCCGCTTACACGGTTCGAACGGCCTAAGCGGGCAGGATGCCCGCGGTCCGGTCCAGTGGCATTGTCGAGCCGCGCCCCAAGCGCCGGAGGCGCAAGACAGTCTTCTTCCTTGGGCGGTTTTATGCCGTGGATCCGGGCCTGCCGCATATCGCTTCATCTATACACCGCAGCATGGCTCTCATTAACACCCCGCTTCAGCGGGGTGTGGTACGCGGACGAGTCCCACAACCGCTTCAGCGGTTTACGACGGTGGATAAACCGCTGAAGCGGTTCCGAGGCCGAGACCATCGCCCCCACCCCGCTGAAGCGGGGTGTTAATAAGAGGCTGGTCGCCAACTCCGAAGAAACCTGTCGTGCGCCCAACCGCCGGAGGTCCCTGACTTAGTTCTGTCGTGGTGCGAACAAAACTAGAGACCAGCGTGCGGTCAAAACCAGAAAACTGATGCCTGCAGGGAGCAAATTGGTGTTTAGGCGTTGGAGTGGCATGACAATTGACCTGCCTCAGCAGGGATACGGCGCTGCGCTCTAACCCTGGTCCAATGGCCCAGAGTCGGAAGGTTGGGTAGATTTGCCTCTGCTCGGCATGCCCCTGCCGTTTCAAGCTCTAAAGCGTAAAATCCCCGGGGCTCTGAAGGACCGCGTTCCCCCGGGCTTGCCCAAGGCATGAGTGTTAGCCCAAACCCCGTATCAATCTGGACCTCCTTTCCCATCTCCGGCCTCATGAACGCGATTCTAGTTTTGATCGCACAGAGAATTCTAGTTTTGTCTGCTACACGACAGTCCCTGACTTAGTTCTTGCCTTGCTCGCCCGTTTCTACTAAGAAGAGTCCCGGCCGGTTTGCCACCGGTTTGGGTGCCGGCGGGCGGGGACTTCCTTTCAAGCCTCCTGTCGCGCCGACAGCAGCCGGATTGCAGGCCGGGAAACGCAGGCGACATTCAAACCTCGGAGACTATGAAACGAAATGCCTTCTTACTGGCAGCGGGCAGCCTCTTGTGCGCGGCGCTCACCGCGTCGGCCACGACCCGCTATGTGAACCTCAACAACCCCGCGCCGGTCCCGCCCTATACGAACTGGCCCGGCGCCGCCACCAACATCCAGCACGCCATAGACGAGGCGGTGGATGGGGATGAGATTATCGTCACCAACGGTGTCTATGCCACGGGCGGCCTGGCCGTGTACGGCACGATGACCAATCGCGTGGCCATCAACAAAGCAGTGACAGTGCACAGCGTCAACGGCCCGCTGCTGACGGTCATCGAAGGCCGCGCGGTGGCGGGGACCGGAGTTGGGGATGGGGCGATTCGGTGCGCGTACGTGGGGACCAACGCGGTGCTGAGCGGGTTTACCTTGACCAACGGTCACACGCGGAGGGATGGGGACTATTACAAAGAGTGCTGCGGCAGCGGAGTATGGTGTGAGCCGTCTGGGGTGGTCAGCAACTGCACCTTGAGCGGCAACTTGGCCTCCGGCTCTGGTGGCGGGGCGTTTGATGGCACCCTGAACAACTGCACCTTGAGCGGCAACTCGGCCTACTTCTGCTACTATGATGAGTATACCGGCCAACTCTACGAGGGCGGCGAGGGCGGCGGGGCCTTTCATGCCGACCTGAATAACTGCAACTTGAGCAACAACTCGGCCTACTCTGGCGGCGGGGCGTCTGGTGGCACCCTGAACAACTGCAACTTGAACGGCAACTCGGCCGGCTACCTTGGCTCCGGCGGCGGGGCCTTTCATGCCGACCTGAATAACTGCAACTTGAGCAACAACTCGGCCTACGATTCTGGCGGCGGGGCGTTTTATGGCACCCTGAACAACTGCAACTTGAGCGGCAACTGGGCCATGTATGGCGGCGGGGCGGATCGCAGCACCCTAAACGACTGCACCTTGAGCGACAACTCGGCCGACATTGGCGGCGGGGCGTCTGGTGGCACCCTGAACAACTGCACCTTGAGCGGCAACTCGGCCTACTACTATGGCGGCGGGGCGTCTGGTGGCACCCTGAACAACTGCACCTTGAGCGGCAACTCGGCCTGGTACGATGGTGGCGGGGCGTATGGGAGCATCCTGAATAACTGCACCTTGAGCGACAACTCCGCCGACTGGGGTGGCGGGGCGAATAGTGGCACCCTGAACAACTGCATTGTGTATTACAATTCGGCTCCCAACGGCCCAAACCACTACGACTGCATCTTAAACTATTCCTGCACGACGCCGCTGCCTGCGGGCACGGGCAATTTCACCGAAGAGCCCCGGTTTGTGAACACCAATGGGTGGAGCAATCTGCGGCTCCAGGCCAACTCACCCTGCATCAACGCGGGCAACAATGCTTATGTTGTCGGCGCGACTGACTTGGACGGCAACCCGCGCATCAACGGCGACACGGTGGATGTGGGAGCGTATGAACTTCAGCCTGTGCATTATGTGACAATGACCAACAGCAACCCGTTGGCTCCCTACAATTCGTGGGCCACCGCCGCGACCAGCATTCAGGACGCCATAGACGTGGCAGTGGACGGAGAGGAGATTGTCGTTGCCGACGGCGTCTATGCCACGGGCGGCCGGGCCGTGTATGAGACGATGACCAACCGCGTGGTCATTGACAAGGTGGTGACAGTGCGCAGTGTCAACGGCCCGCTGCTGGCAGTCATAGAAGGGTGCGCGGTGGCGGAGACGGGGAATGGGGATGCGGCGATTCGGTGCGTGTATGTGGGGCCCAACGCGGTGCTGAGCGGGTTTACCTTGACCAACGGCCACACGCGAAGGTGGCCTGGGGACTCTGACAAGGAGATGAGCGGCGGCGGAGCATGGTGTGAGCCGTCGGGGGTGGTCAGCAATTGCACTTTGAGCGGCAACTCGGCCTACTACATTGGCGGTGGGGCGTATTCTGGTACCCTGAACAACTGCACCTTGAGCGGCAACTCGGCCGAAGCTGGCGGCGGGGCGGATGGAAGCACCCTGAACAACTGCACCTTGAGCGGCAACTCGGCCTACCAAGCTGGGGGCGGGGCGTCTGGTTGCACCCTGAACAACTGCACCTTGAGCGGCAACTCGGCCTATTATCAACCTGGGGGCGGGGCGTCTGGTTGCACCCTGAACAACTGCACCTTGAGCGGCAACTC
>DAOPPX010000057.1:0-7461 GCA_035358715.1 Verrucomicrobiota bacterium | reverse complement strand
GGCCGTGGATGGCGGCGGGGCGTCTGGTGGCACCCTGAACAACTGCACCTTGAGCGGCAACTGGGCCTACAATGGTGGCGGGGCGTGTGGTGGCACCCTGAACAACTGCACCTTGAGCGGCAACTCGGCCTGGTACGATGGTGGCGGGGCGTATGGGAGCATCCTGAATAACTGCACCTTGAGCGACAACTCCGCCGACTGGGGTGGCGGGGCGAATAGTGGCACCCTGAACAACTGCATTGTGTATTACAATTCGGCTCCCAACGGCCCAAACCACCTCAACTGCGGTTTCAACTATTCCTGCACGACGCCGCTGCCTGCGGGCACGGGCAATTTCAGCGATGAGCCCAGGTTTGTGAACACCAATGGGTGGAGCAACCTGCGTCTCCAAACCAACTCCCCCTGCGTCAACGCCGGCAATAACCTCTACGCTCCCGGCCTGGCTGACTTGGACGGCCTCCCGCGCATCGCCGGCGGCAGGGTGGACGTTGGCGCCTACGAGTTCCAGGGCGCTGGTCTGAGCGGCTTTAGCGCCTGGCTCTGGCAATACGGCCTGCGCAGTGACGGATCAAGCGACTACGCGCACAGCGACACCGACGGCCACAACAACTGGCAGGAGTGGCGTTGCCAGACCGATCCCACCAACGCGCTCTCGGCGTTGCGCCTGTTGTCCGCGTTGCCCGCCGGGACCGACGTGACAGTGACCTGGCAGAGCGTGGCCGGGGTGGAGTACTACCTGTTGCGCGGCACCAATCTCTCGGCGCAACCGCCGTTTGGGCTCGTGGCGACCAACCTGGCGGGCCAGGCCGGCGCCACCAGTTACACGGATACCAATGCGGCCCACCTGGCCCCGCTCTACTACCGAGTCGGGGTGGGGGAATAGGCCGAATACTCCAGACTCCGATGGAAACGGCCACAATGCGCCGCGTGAGGGCACGCGGCCTACAGCCAAACACCCCCATTCCTGTAGGCCGCGTGCCCTCACGCGGTGTTGGGTGTGAAGTATCCGGGCTTGCCGGAGCATCTCACACCACTTCCAGATTGGAACTGCATGATTCTACGACTGGGCAGTCCCCTCACCCCTGCCCTCTCCCCTTCGGAAGGGGCGAGGGGGAGTTGCTTTGTGGGCTTAACGGCGTCCAGGCTGGAGCGACTTCAGCATCGCGGCGACATGCCTGGCCTCGTCAGTATTGGCGTCGGTCTTGGCAAGGTGCTGCTTGAAATAGCGGATGGCCGCGTTGGTGTCCTTTCTTTGCAGGGCGATTTCGGCCAGTCCGGAGTAAGTGCTGTAGGCGGCGGGAAAGGCTTCGAGGATGGCTTTGCATTCAGCTTCGGCGGCGTCCAACTGGCCGGCGCGCAGATAGGCCAGCGCCAGGTTGCGGCGGATTTCGTAGGTATTGGTCAGGGAGAGGGCGCGAGTGAGCGGCGGTATGGCGTTGGAGGACTGGTTCATTAGGAGGTGGAGCATGCCCTTGCTGGCGAGGACCTCGGCATCATTGGGAGCGAGTTGCAGGTGCCGGTCTATGATCCGGATGGCCTCCGAGTGGCTCCCATGCGCCATCAAGCCGGCTATGGCGCGGTCGAATACGAAGGGATCGCGGGGGGGGGTGGCCAGCATGGCGTAGATGATGCCTTCGGCCTTGGGCCGGTTGGTGAGGGCGAACCACGCCTTGGCTTCTGTCAGGGTCAAGTTGACCTCGTTGGTCAACCCGAGCGGTTGGAAGGCGGGGTCGGCTTTTATCTCATCCACCCATCGGAGCGCCTGGGCGGGATTCAAGCCGTCGGCGCAGATATCGGCGAGCAGGAGGCGCGCGGGAAGGAAGTTCGGCGCCAGTTCCTTGACGCGTTCGAATTGCTGGCAGGCCTGGCGGAGCATGCCGCTGCGGGAGAGCCCCAGGCCCAGTTTGAAGCAGGAGTTCGGCTCGTCGAACGGGCCGTTGTCGGCGAGCAGTTGGAGCACACTGCGGTACTTGCCGAACTGGTCCTCGATGGGCGAGTCCGGGACGACGGTCATTTCCTGGCGCGCCAGCAGGTTGCTGTTGCACTGGAGATTGAGCCGGGCCGGGAGGTTTTCGGCATTCAATTCCAAGGCCAGCTCGAAGCAGGAGGCCGCCTCCTTCCATTGGTTATTTCGCTGAAGGGTCACGCCCCAGTGGTTCAGGGCGCGGGAATACCAGACGGCGAGCAGTGTGGCGCCGGCCGGCGGGGGCGTTTGAAGGCGCGCCGTTTTCATCAACCATTTGGAGAAGCCGGATCGCGGGAGTTCGGGTTGGGAAGCGAGTCGGAGCACCGGCTTAACGACTGCCGGGATGGCATTCCGCCAGAAGTCCTGGTTGGCCGCCAGCTCCGCGGGGGTCAGCGGTGGTGCGCTGAGGTTCCTGGAGGGATAGTCCTTCATTTCCTGTATCAGGCCCAGGGGCTGCGGGTAGAAACGATTGAGCATCGCCCCAAAGGCGGGCGGGAAGCAGTAGACGCGGTTGCTCTGCACAACGCGATCCAGCAGTTGCACCACTTCCACGGGGTTCAGGGGCGCATCGGGGTTGGACAGGCCCAGCGCGGCCGGGGCAGGGGCCGGCCAGCGGTCAGGGTATTTCCGGCTAAGCCAGTCGCGGTAGGCGGGCAGCGGCAGGCTGCGTGTTTCCACCTGCAGATAGCGTTCCGCGGTGCCTTCGCGGCTCAGCGCGGCGCGCAGGAGTTTGAGGTGGCCCGGGTCATCACTGAGCACGACGGCCCCCTCCGGCGGCAGCCAATCCGCAGCCAGGCGGGCATAACGGTCGAGATGCGGCGCATGGAGGGTGCGGATTGCGGGGATGTTCACCAGGAGCAACCCGGCCAGCAACAAGACGGGCAGAGCAGCGGCGGCTTTGGTGGCCGCCAGGTAAAGCGCGCGGCGAAAGGTCTGGCGCGGGCTGAGGCGATGGAGCATTGCAGGGCCGACAAACAGGAGGAAGAAGCCGCTGTAATAGCCGATGCTCAGGGCGGTGAGGTAGTAAAACGTCAGGAACGGCAAAGGGATGCCGTTTTCCCGGCCGATCTGGCGCGGGCTGAAGGGCGCGCCGCAGACAATCCAGAGGCAGAGCGCCAGGAGAAAGGCATGCGCAAGGTGCATGATGAACATGGCCGGGTCCAACCGGACGCGGCCCAGGCCGCCGCCCAGCCTGCGCCAGCGAATGCTCAGCAGGAAGATGGGCAGCAGCGAGCCGGCGGCCAGCAGCAGAGCGATGTCGCGGTGGTAACGGAAGAACACGCGGTAAATCACGCGGAGGGATGCCTCGTAAACCGCCGCGGACTCTTGCAGCGCCGGCCAGAAACCGAGGGCGGAATGCGGGGAAAGCGACTGCACCAGCGCCGGCAAGAGAAAGAGCGACAGGCCCGCCAGCCCGAACAGCACCATGCGCAGGAAGAAGCGCATATCGTCGGCCAGAGCGGATTTGACTTTGCGCCATCTTGATTGGTCCATGCGCCGGAGCGTGCTCCGACGGAAGAAGCTGAAGTGCTTGGTTCGGACGAGCGCCACCACGAAGAGCGGCAGGAAGCCGGCCATCGCCCAGTTGTTGGCCATGGCGGCTCCAAAGAGAAGCGCGGCCCGGTCCAGCCAAGATGGCCGCGCGTCGAGGCGGTGTTCGAGCAGGCACCGGACCACGCAGGCGAACACCAGCAGATCCAGCATTTCGCCGGAGGCGCTGATGGCGTGCTCCCAGAAAGTCAATTGCAGCCCCAGCGCGATGGCCGCCAGGACAATCGGTATCCACGCCCGGGGCACCGTGAGCAGGGCGTGCGGGTCCCGGACCAGTTCGCGCTGCTGCGGCAGCCGGTTGTGGGGCAGCAACGCCACGGAGCGCGCCAGGGTCAGGAGGGTCAGGGCGGCGCAAGCGGCGGTGAACGCGTTGAGCGCCAGCGGCACCCACTGGGCCGGCAGCAGACGGAACGGCAAGGTCAGCAGGAACAGCAGCGGCTGGGAGAGCACGGGCTGCCAGTCCCAACCGTTGACCCGGCTTACCAGCGCGAGGCTGTCCAGAGTCACCCAGTGGTTGAGGGTGGCCAGGTACACCACCAGGGCGACCGCGCCAACCACCCACGGCAGGCGGTCGAGCGCGAAGCGGCGCTCGGTTCTGGAGGAGGATTCGGCGTTCATGCTTCCGCGGGTGACTCTATTGAAGCAGACCACTGCGGTCAATGCCTCCTAATATGTTTGGCCGGCGCGTAGGGGTGAACTGTCCGGGTCTGCGGGTCCGTTGGGTCTGCGGGATTGGCTTCAGCCTTTTAGCTGGGCGGCTATTTGTTGTCCAAGTTCGATAGCTTCCTTGGGCGGCCCCTTTATCTCCGCGCGGCGAACCGGTCCGGCTGTGAAGGAGAGGGCGCGCAGGTGGAGGCGGCTGTCCACCACTTCGGCGTAGGCGGCGACGGGGCTTTGGCAGCCGCCTCCCATTGCGGCCAGGAAGGCGCGCTCGGCCAGGACGCATTGCCGGGTGTTGAAGTGGTTGAGCCGCTCGCAGATTGACGCGATGCGCTCGTCGCCGGCGCGAATCTCGATGCCAATCGCGCCCTGGCCGACGCAAGGCAGCATTACCTCCGTGTCGAGGACTGTTGCCAGCAGGCCCTCCGGCACGGCATCGCCCTGGAGGCGGCCGGGCGGGGTGATGTGGAAGTCGAGGCGCGCCAGGCCGGCCAGCGCCAGCACGGTAGCGTCCAAGTCAGGCCGCTCGGCCAGCTTTTGCAGGCGGGTGACCACGTTGCCGCGGATGTCGGGGACTTTGAGGCGGGGATTGAGCGCGAGCAACTGGGCCTTTCGCCGGGTGCTACTGGTCGCGACCACCGCGCCCGCCGGGAGGTCCGCCACTGCCAGGCCGGGTTTGAACCCGCGTCGCGCGGATTGGCCGGGCGACCATTCGACGGCCTCGGCGTCGGCTTCGGCGGCGCGAAGGTAGTCGGCGTCGCGGTAGATCAACACGTCGCGCACGTCAGCGCGTTTGCCGACGGCGCCCAGGCTGAGGCCCGGGGGCAATTCGGTGGGCAGGTCTTTGAGGCTGTGCACCGCCAGGTCGGCGCGATGCTTGAGGAGGGCAACTTCGAGTTCCTTGGTGAAGAGGCCCTTGGGCAGGCTCTTGCCTTCCTGCGCCAGGGAGGCGGTCTGGAGTTTGTCGCCCGTGGTCTTGATGATCTTCAGCTCGAAACTCAGTTTCGGGAACGCAGCGCGGCACTGGGCCAGGACAAGATTGGCCTGGGCGAGCGCCAGGGCGCTGCCGCGGGTGGCGATTGTGATGGGGCGGGCGGAAAGCATGGGGGACTGGGGCGTGGCGCGCGGTGCGTGTCAGAAAGGGTCAACACGTGGCGCGATTGGCAGCAGCGGTCCCGGGCTTCACGAGCTGAGCCCAAGGCGTTCCCCCCGCATGTTCCAGCACCGCCTGCGCCTTTTCGCGGATGATCTGCTCGCAACGGGCCACCTCCTGCTGGCGCTGTTTGAGGTAATCGTCGGCAATCGTCTGCAGGTCGTCTATGTTGTAGAGATAGACGTTTTCCAGGAAGTTGACTTCGGGCTCGATGTCGCGGGGCACGGCGAGGTCAATGAGCAGCAGGGGGCGGTTGCGGCGCGCCTTGAGCAGCGGCGCCAGCCGGGCGCGGTCGAGGATGTAATGCGGTGCCGAGGTGCTGGTGATGACGATGTCAACGCGCGCGAATTCGCCGGTCCAATCCCCGAAAGGCACGGCGCGTCCGCCCAGTTCATGGGCCAGGGCGAGCGCCTTGTCGTGCGAACGGTTGGCCACCGCGAGGCTGCGGGCGCCGCGCGAGACCAGTGCGCGGGCGGTCTTCTCGCTCGTGTCGCCCGCGCCGACGACCAGCACGTCGCGGTCGCTCAGCCGACTGAAGACCTTCTGCGCCAGCTCGACGGCGACCGACCCGACGGAGACACTGCCGCGCTGGATGCCGGTTTCGGTGCGGATGCGCTTGGCGACGTTGAAGGCGCGCTGGAAGGCCTTGTTGAGCCGGGCGCCGGTATGGCCGTGCTGGAGGGCGAGATCGTACGCGCGCTTAAGCTGGCCCAGAACCTCCGTCTCCCCAAGCACCATCGAGTCCAGGCCGCAGGCGACGCGGAAGAGATGTTGGACGCTTTGCGGCTCGCTCAGCGCGTAAAGCTCGCCGGCCAGTTGGTCGTGGCAGTCCTGGGACGCGACCAGGAATTCCCGGAGCGCGGCAAAGGCGCGGGAGGGCTCCATCGGCGTGGCGGCGTAGATTTCGACGCGGTTGCAGGTGGACAGGATGACTGCCTCGTCGGCGGCGCCCGAGCCGCGAAGCGACTCCAGGGCCGACGGCAAGCCCGCCTCGTCAAACGCAAAGCGCTCGCGCACCGCCACGGGCGCGGAGTGATGGCTCAGGCCTATGACGACGATCGGCATGTTAGGGGTTATGAAGGGGCGACAGGACATTGGTGCCCCAGAAGGTCAGCAGCACGAAGAGGAAGCTGCCGACGGCGCTCAGGGCGAAGCGGCGCCCGCCCTGGGCGAAGCGCCAGCGGAGGATGATCAAGCCCAGGTAAAGCAGCCAGACGCCCATGGACCAAACGATCTTCGGGTCGCCGCGGTAAGCCTGGGGATGGTCCAGGCGGGCCAGGGCCAACACGCCGACCGCCAGCCCGATCGTCAGGCAAACAAACCCGATGGCCAGCAGCCGTTCCGCCGCCGCCTCCAGCCGCTGGATGGGGGGCAGGAGCGAGAAGATCGCCCGCAGCTTGTTAAACTTCAGATTGCGCTCCTGGGTAAGGAACATCAGGGCCGCCACGGCGCTGAGACCAAACGCGCCGTAGGAGAGCGACAGCAGCGCAGCGTGCAGGCTCGTCCAGACGGTCGCCAGCCCGGGCCGGGCGCTGGGCGGGGTGTCGAGGCTGGGCATCAGGGCAAAGACCCCGATGGCCAAGAGGACCGGCGAGGCAAAAGCGCCGAGGAACCGCAGGCGCGCCCACAGGCCGATCACCAAATAGCCCGCCACGATCGCCCACATGATGAAGAGCGTAGCCTCGTAAAGATTGGTAACGGGGCAGCGGCCCAGGTGAAACCCGCGCTGCAGCATCGCCGCGGTGTGCAGGCCAAAGCCAACCAGCAGCAGCAGGTAATTGATGCGGTTGTCCCGGCGGAACCCGTTTCGCCACAGGAACACCGAATAAACCATGCTGAGCCCGTAAATGGCCACAGCCAGCAGGAAAAGGTGTCGGTCAGTCAGCCAATCCACGCTGAAAGGTTAATCCGCCAAAGGGCCGGTGCAAGCGGCAATTGAAAAGCGCAAGCAGCCCTCTGTTTGCCTCACGGTGGTTCAGCGGCCAAAGCGCGAAAAGCCGTTTTCGGGGAATTCTCTCCCCTCGCCCGCCACTTGACCAAGCCGCCGCCGTGGCGAGGCCCGTAACAGGAGGTTTTCCCCATGTAACACGGTTTGTGGACCTATATAGATGAACATGAAAACACTCTCTCC
>DAOPPX010000056.1:0-34598 GCA_035358715.1 Verrucomicrobiota bacterium | reverse complement strand
TGCGTCGTGGCCACAGTTTGGGTCACTCCGCGCGTTCGCTAAGGATTCGGGCTCTTTTACTCTTTTACTCTTTTGAATGGCATGAGGTGTGGGATGTTGGAAATGAAGCGGGGGTCTGGGGGCGACAGCCCCCACCCGCGACATTTTTCACGCGCGCGCGAGAGCGCCAGCAGGAGCGCGGACATTCTTGTCCGCCCTCGTTTTGGAAACGCGTTGCCTCGTGTAGCGGACAGGAATGTCCGCGCTCCTGCGAGGGATGCGCTTAAAGCATGGCTGAGAGCGACAACATATTAACGAGGCTGCACGACCTGCTGCTGTACGTGGTGCCGCAGTTAAATCGGTTTCCCCGGGACCAAAAGTTCGTGCTGGGGGACCGGATTGAGACAAAGCTGCTGGAGGTGCAGGAGCATTGTCTGCGGGCCTACTACAGCCGGGACAAGCGGGCGCACTTGCTGGAGGCGAACCTGACGCTGGAGGTGACGCGGCATTTGATCCGCCTGGCGCACGGGCTGCGGCTGGTGAGCAACCACACCTATGGCGTGCTGGCGGAGAAGGTGGATGAGGTGGGCCGGATGATCGGCGGCTGGCTTAAGGCGCCAGCGGGAGCGCGGACATTCTTGTCCGCCCCCTTTGCCGCCCTCTAAACCCCCGCGCCACTCGCGTTATGCCTAACGAGCCTCGCGTAAGCAAACTTCGGGCGGACAAGAATGTCCGCGCTCCTCTTCGCGCTCCTGCGGCGTGGCGTTGGGACACAAGTGCCAAGCAGCCGCAGCGGCGGCGGACGTATGAGTTGATCGAACGCAAGCGAGCGACGGACGGGCCAGCCGAGCCGGGCGAGGCGTGGGTCGCGCAGAACGTCGGCTCCAAGGGATGGCACACGCGCGGTTACCTGCCGCATTGCGACAAGCCGGGCACGATGCAGATGCTCACGTTCCGCCTCGGAGACGCGATGCCCGCCGTCCGGCGGCACGAGTGGGAGGCGCTGCGGCGGATCGAGGATCAGCGGCAGCGGCAGACGAAGCTCGAGGCGTACTTGGACCTCGGCTACGGCGAGTGTCATTTGCGGAACCCGAAGTGCGCGGCGGCGGTCGAGGAGGCGCTGCTCAAGTTCGACGGCGAGCGGTATCGGCTTGCGGCCTGGGTGATTATGCCGAACCACGCGCATGTGCTGGTGGAGCTTTGGACGATGCCGCTGGGCAAGTTGTGCCAGGCGTGGAAGGGCGCCAGCGCCAACGCGATCAACCGGATTCTGGGGCGGACGGGTGCGCTGTGGCAGGAGGATTACTGGGACCGGTATATCCGGGACGAGGAACACTTTCGCAAGGCGTGGCGTTACATCGAGGCGAACCCGGTCAGAGCGGGTCTGGTGAAGGCGGCGGCGGATTGGCCGCATGGGAGCGCCAACGCGCAGTGGCAATGGGTTGGCGCCAGCCGCTATTGCGGTGGCCACTTGGCCGGCAGCCGCTGGGAGCGGGAAAAGTGTGTCGCGCCGCTCTGGGCGGCGATGCCAGTTGAGGACGAGGCGATATGAAACGGAAACTAACTATGAGCGGGACCGGAGCGCGGACATTCTTGTCCGCCCGGCGGCTCGAGATGCCTGGGCGGACAAGAATGTCCGCGCTCCTGCCGGCGCTCCTGGCGGCGGTGGTATTCATGGGGTTGCTCGGCTCGGGGCCGTCGGTGCGCGCCGAGCAGGGTGAAGCGGAATCTGCGGAGTTTGTGCTGGACCTGACCCTGGGGCGGGGCGCTATCGGCGTGGGTCAGGGGACGGCGGCTTCGGGCGAGTTCTGGCTCGATTTGCGGGGCGTCGCCGGGCCCACGCTGCACGGGTCGTGGGCGGAGTCGGGCGTGTTCACGGTGAACCTGCTTGGGGTTGAGGGCGGATTGGCGGTGGCGGGGCGAGTTTATGACCGGGCCTCCGGCCTCGGCCTGTCTGGCGCCGTGGTCGAGTTGGACACGCTGAGCACCGGCACGGATGGCCACGGGAACTACGCCTTCGGCTCAGTGCCGATTGGGGAGTATGCGCTTCGCGCCAGCGCCTCGGGCTACGTCAGCTTCAACGGCACGGTTGTGGTGCCGGGGGGAACCACCGTCCGACGGGACATCAGCCTGTCCGCTGGAACTTCGGGTTTGCGGGTGGCCGACATCACTTGCAGGTATCCGGGGTTTCTGCACTTTCTGGATGGCCCGGCCTTTAACGTGACGTTCACGGCGACGGTGGACTGGGCGGGGCATCCGCCGGGTTGGGTGGAGTTTTTGACGCCGAAGGGCACCTGGACAGTCGCCGCGAGCGGGACGACAGCCAGTCAGACGTTCAACATGGGGGGCGACTTTGGGGCGAACGGCAAATTGCGCGTCGTGGCGGTGAGCAGCGACGGCACGCGATCGGCGGAGAAGCTGGCGAGCCTGGTGGTGATGCCGGCGCCGATCCCAGGAATCGGCGGGGCGTTTCTTGAGATTTCAGACGAGCCGGATGGATTTGCCTACAAACCGACGGACTTCGGCGGCGTCAACATGAGCTTTTTTGATGAGGCGATTGATGCGGGTGTGCTTCCGGAAAGCATTCCGTTGTTTGGGGAAAAGCCGGTCGCTCTGAGCTTCATCCCCGAAATGACCTTTACGATAGACAGCAAAGGGGTGGCGGATTTTGAGTTCAGATGGGACGACGCCGAGTTTGGAAAGCTCATTGAAAAGGAGTGGGGACGTGAGCACAACCTGCGGAAGATGATTGACATGCTGACGGACAGGACGCAGAAGGGGCTGATTGACAAACGGCGCCTGCCCAAGGCGGCCGTGGCCTCAATGGAGCTTCATTTCTTTCCAATTGCCGGCGGACAATTCCAGTTTAACCGTGAGAGCGAGCAATGGGAAGTGAAGGGGTTCAGCGCCGGGCTGGCCGGGGAGTTCAACCTGGAGAAGAGCTGGCCGTTTGTGTTTTTCGCCGGGCCGGTGCCGGTGCCGATGTATGCCAAGGCGGGCTTGGATATCAACGCGGAAGCGGAATTGCAGATGACGAGTCTGAACCCAATTTCTCCGAGCGGAGTTTTGACGCTGGAGCCGTATGTCCGCGGTTCCCTTGGAGTTGGCATAGACTAGGTGTTCGCGGTCGAGGGCTGGATCGGAGGCGGCATGGAGATCGAGTTGCAGTATCCGGCGGAGCCGAACTTCGATGTGTCGCTGTATCTGAACGGCGGGGTCACGGTGTATGCCTTGCTGTGGGAGTGGGAGGACGAGTTGCTGCGGTGGGACTGGCCGGAGAAGCGGGCTCCGAAAATGGCCTGGGTGCCCGCCGGCGGCTCAGCGGGGCCGCGGGTTTGCCCGCGAGGCTACCTGGCGCAGCCAGATTACGCGGTGTTCCACGGCAACCGCAGCAAGAAGGGCTTGGCCCTGCCGCTGAAAGCGCTGGAGCTAACGCCGATGGCGGGGCCGCTGCAAACTACTATCTTTCCGCATTCGGAGCCGGATTGCTGGTCGGCCGGGACCAACTTCCACCTCGTGTGGCTGTATGACGCGCCGGGCCGCGGCACGAATAACCGCACCCTGACGGTGTTTTCGCGGTACGATGGAACGGATTGGACTGAGCCGATTGCGGTAGCGGATGACGGGACGGCGGACTTCCACCCGCAAGTGGCGACCTTTCCGGATGGGTGGGCGGTGGCGGCCTGGGAAAACGAGCGGGTTGTGCTGCCAGACAGCGCGACGTTCGACAGCATGAAGACGAACCTGGAGGTGGCCGTGGCGTGGTGGAACCCGCAGACCACGAACTGGCTGCCGGCGGTGAACCTGACCACGAATGGCTTCCTCGACCGCAGCCCGAAGCTGGCGGGCCTCAGCCGGAGCAACGTGCTGCTGGTGTGGACGGCCAACCAAGCCAGCCACCTCACGGGCGACGCGGCGGACCCGAACACGCTCTTGTTCTCGAAGTGGGACGGGGCGGCATGGAGCGGGGCGCAGGTGTTCCTGACAGTCACGAACCCGCTGGTGAAGTACGACCTCGTATATGACGGGACAAACGGGAGCCTCGTGATGAGCCTGGACACCTCGAGCACGCAGACGAATGTTGCGGCACGCGAGCTGTTTCGGGTGGCCTACCAGGGCGGTGTGTGGAGCGCGCCGGAACGGCTGACGGACGACTCGGTGCCGGATGACAACCCACAAATGGCGCTGGACCAGGGCGGGAATTGTGTGCTGGTTTGGCTGAAGGAGAACGAGCTGTCGAGCGTGGTGGACTTTGCGATGAACGAGCGGCAGGTCGTGCGCACGAACATCTATTGCAGCAACCTGGGCGATGTGAAGCTGACCCAGAGCGCGGATGGGAAGCTGGCGTTGCTGTGGGCCGAGCCGTCCAATTTCAGTTCGGATGTGGAAGGCGTGTTCTATGACCCAATATTCGAGCTTTGGGGAAAGCCGAAACAACTTACGTCGGATCAGGAGACCGAGCGGAGCCTTACCACCAGCTTCTGGGGCACGGGCCGGCTGGTCGCCGTCTATAACCGGTGCATGATCGGCCCGACGAATAGCGGCGGGAACACGGACTTGTATGTGCTGGAGTATGGTTTGGGGGATGATCTGTGCCTCAAGTGGCTGAAATCAGACCCGCTGAATCCGGCGCCGGGCGAGACGGCGACGTTCACCGCGAGGGTTGCGAACCAGGGCGACCGCGCGCTGGCGAATGTGCCGGTGGCATTCTACCTGGGCGAACCGGGAGCCGGTGGGGTGGAGATTGGGCGGATGACTATGCCGGGGCCCCTGGCGCCGGGTGATGAGGCGGACATGGTTTACGGCTGGACCCTGCCGCAGACAAATCAGCCGATGATGGTCTATGCGCTGGGTGACCCGGACCTGCTGCTGAGTGATGTGATCCGCAGCAACAATGTGCTGGGGTTGGACATCAGCCAGGCGGACCTGGCCGTGCAGTCGGTGACGTGGAGCTTGATGGCGAGCAACAAGCTTTCCATCGTCGCGCGGATCGGGAATGCGGGCGCGGTCACCAATCAGGCAACGGTGGTGGAATTCAAGCTTGGGTCACCGAGCGGCACGAACTTGTTCAGTGCCGTGGTTACCAACCTCGCGCCGGGCGAGGCGGTGGATGTCGGGTTCCTGTGGGATGTGGCCGGGCTGGCGGATGGGCTCGATATTTACGTGGTGGTGGACGGCGCAGCGGCTTTACCGGAGTTCGACCGGGAGAACAACACGTGGCGGTTGACCGTGCAACAAAGTTCGGTGCGGCCGGACCTATGGCTCGGGCCGGTAGTGCAATTGGCGGGCGGCGCGTTCCAGATCCAGGTCAATACTGAACCTGGCGGGTATGTGTACTTGGAAACGTCGGATGACCTGCTGAACTGGCAGGCATGGACGAACTTTGTCAGCACCAATGCGGCGACGATCACGATTGATTCAGCGGCAACGAGCGCGCCGCAGCGGTTTTATCGCGCATGGCGCGAGTGATGGAGCCGTGAAGAAAGGGCCGCAAGAGTCAGATGGAAATCAGGGCCTCTGCTCTTGAGCCCCGGGGCCGCGCTGTTACCCCCTGGTCAACTCCAGTCGCTTGAGATGGCGCTCGCGGGGACGGGCGGCGCGGTCTGGCGAGAGGGAGCGCGGACATTCTTGTCCGCCTGCGGGGTTATGGGCAAGACGGGCGGACAAGAATGTCCGCGCTCCTTCAGGCATGCGCCCTGCTGGCGGCAGCGGGCAAGCGTGCGCGCCGCCCCGCGAGCTGCTCAGTCCGGTATCTTCTCTGATTTCCGATACGCCATCCCCTGGAAGACGGCCACCAGGTCGCCCGCGTCGTCCTTCACGTCCACCGTGTAGGAGCCCAGCTTGAAGTTGCGCGAGAGTTCCCGCGCTTCAGCCCAAAGCGTGCCGGCCTGGCCGGCTTTCATGAACGTGATGCTGACGTTGACGGCCACCGCCACCGTGCCGTGCGAGTTGGACGCCGCGGCAAACGCGAAGTCCGCCAGCGTGAAGATCGCCCCGCCCTGCACGGTGCCGTAGCCATTCAGATGATGCGGGTGCAGCGTCATCTTCGCGCGGGCATGGCCCGGCGCCACCGAGAGCAGCTCGATGTTGGCCCGCTCGGCGAACTTGTCGCCCTTGAAGAAGCGTTGGATGCGGTCGGTCGCGTCGCCGTGATGCGCCGCCGGGGGTTGGGTTTCTTTGCTCATATTACTTTAGGTTCTGGTCTCCCTGCTTCCGCGCTTCGCGCCCGAGGAGAAAGGCCTGCCGGTTCCCTTCAAAGAAGTTCTCGGCAAAACCCGCCCGCAGGGCGTCGAGCCATTGCTCCTCGGCCATGGGCAGATGCGCGCTCAAGACCCCCAGCAGCGCCACGTTCAGCGTCTTCCTGCTCGGCAACTGCTCCGCGCGCACGGCGTCCGGCGTAATGAGCACGCCCCCGGGCCGCAGCATGTGCCGCTGGGGCTCCACCTGGGTCGGCTCGAGCACCAGCAGAAAATCCGCCTCGCCCACCGGCACCATCGGGCTGAAAACCTCCTGGCCGAACCGCACGTCGCCCGTGACCGAGCCGCCGCGCTGGCTCATGCCCTTGATCTCGCTCTTCTTAACATCATAACCGGCTCGCAGCGCCACATCGGCCAGGATATCGGTGCCCCTGAGCACTCCCTGGCCGCCGAGGCCGGCGACGACAATGTTGGTCACTTTGGTCATAAGGGGGGTAGCAGGTGCTCCGTGTGGCGTGGCGGACTCAGGCGGGAGCCGGGCCGGCAGCGGCGGCGCACTCACAACGCTGCGTTTCGTATTGCTTGAGCTGCTTGGCGATGAGAATGCACGGCCGCCGGGCGATGATCACCGCCAGCTCGCCGCTCTCGAGGCATTCGGTCAGCACCCGCTCGAACTCGCCCGTGCCCAGCCGCGGCTCGACCACGTGCACGCGCCGGATGCCAAGCGAGCGGGCCAAGTCTTCGAGCACCACCTTGCCGGTCGGCTCGTGGCCCAGCGTGCGGCCGGTGCCCGGGTGTTCCTGATGCCCCGTCATGGCCGTCGTGGAATTATCGAGGATGATCAACACATGCCCGTGGGGCGGCGGGTTGTACACCATCTCCACCAGCCCGCTGAGGCCGCTGTGAACGAAGGTGCTGTCGCCGATCACGCTCACCACCCGCCGCGCCTGCCCGGCCGGCAGCACGTGGCGCAGGCCCAGCCCTACTCCCAGGCTCGCCCCCATGCACACGCAGGAGTCAATCGCTTCGAACGGCTGCAGCACTCCCAGCGTGTAGCACCCGATGTCGCCCGCAACGATGCAATCCTTCTTGCGCAGCGCCTCGAACACGATGCGATACTGGCACCCGTCGCAGAGCTGCGGCGGTTTGCCCGGCGGCTTGGGCGGCTCCGCGCTCAGGTCCTGCTTGAGGATGCGGCGCACGCGCGGCACGTCCAGCTCGCCAAACCGGTACAGGTCCGCCTTGCCCTCGACCGCCACGCCCGCGCCGCGGATGGACTCGACCAGGTAGGGGTCGCCCTCCTCGACGACCAGGCAGCGCTCCACACCCTTCGCAAACTGCGCGATCTTGTTCATCGGCAGCGGATGCGTGAACCCCAGCTTGAGCACGCGGGCCTCCGGGGCGGCCTCGCGGACGTGCATGAACGAGATGCCCGACGTGATGATGCCCAGCGCCGGGCCGCCTTCCACGATGCGGTTCAGGCCACAGGTTTCGTTCCACTCGTGCAGCTCGGCCAGCTTTCGGCGCAGCCGCCGGTGGGCGGGCCGGGCGTAGGCTGGGATCATCACCCGGCCCTGGATGTCCTTTTCGTAGTTCGCCGCCCGGGGCGTCTCCGCCTGCGCGCGCGGCTGCACCACCGTGTAGCTGTGGCACACGCGCGTCGTGACCCGGAACAGCACCGGAATCTTCCAGCGCTCGGATATTTCGATCGCCGCGAACATGAAATCGTACGTCTCCTGCGAGTCCGCCGGCTCCAGCATCGGCAGCCCGGCGGCCACCGCGTAGCGGCGGTTGTCCTGCTCGTTCTGGCTCGAAGCCATGCCCGGGTCATCCGCCGAGACGACGATCAGCGCGCCCGTGACCCCGGTATAAGCCGCCGTGAACAGCGGGTCCGACGCCACGTTCAGGCCCACGTGCTTCATCGTGCACAGCGCCCGGGCGCCGCCGAACGCCGCGCCGATGGCCACCTCCAACGCCACCTTCTCGTTGGGCGACCATTGGGCGTGCCCCCCCAGGGCGTGGAAATGCTCCAGGATTTCGGTGGACGGGGTGCCGGGATAACCAGTTCCCAGCGCGACGCCCGCGTGTCGTGCCGCCAGGGCAATGGCCTCATCGCCGCTTAACAGAAGTCGGTTTGACTCGTTCATTCGATAAAATGCGCGCCAGCTTAATACCCCATCCCCTGGCGGCAGGACAACACATTCCGCGCTGATTTCCGAACTGGACACCGCCCCTGCGGCCAGTGTAAACAGGCTGCCGCATCATGTTCTGGGATCAAGAATCTGAAACACTGGCCCGTCCAACACTTGAACACCTGCAGATGAAACTCCTGCGGGAAACACTCGAGCGCGTGGCCCAGCGCGTGCCCTTCTACCAGCAACGGCTGGCCGAGTTGGGCCTCAAGCCTGAGAGCATCAAGTCGCTGGCCGATGTCCGGCGGCTGCCCTTCACCACCGGCGCCGACCTGCGCGCCATCTATCCCAACGGCTTGCTGGCGGTGGATCGCACGGAGGCCGTGCGGCTGCACACCTCCAGCGGCACCACCGGCAAACCCAAGGCCATCTTCTTCTCCCGCAAGGATGTGGACAATGCCGCCGAACTCATCGCCCGATCGCTCGTCTCGGCGGGCATCAGCCGCGCCGACGTCTTCCAGAACATGATGAGCTACGGCCTGTTCACCGGCGGCCTGGTGATGCATTACGGCGCCGAGAAAGTCGGCTGCCTGGTCATTCCGGCCGGCCCCGGCACCTCCGAGCGCCAGTTGATGCTCATGCAGGACTTCCAGACCACCGTCGTGCATATCCTCCCCAGCTATGCCCTCTACTTCGCCAGCTTCCTCGAACAAAAGGGCATTGACCCCCGCAAGGACCTCACGGTGCGCAAAGCCTTCGTCGGCGCCGAACCGCACACCGAGGAAACCCGCCGCTGCATCGAGCGCATCTTCGGCTGCGACGTGTATAACTCCTACGGCCTGACCGAGTTGAACGGTCCCGGGGTGGCCTGCGAATGCGAATGCAAGGCCGGCATGCACCTCTGGGAGGACAACTACATCCTGGAAATCATCAACCCGGCCACCGGCGAACCCCTGCCCGACGGCCAGACCGGCGAACTGGTGCTCACCACCCTCAAGCGCGAAGCCATGCCCATCCTGCGCTATCGCACCCGGGACATCACCTCGATCGTCCCCGAACCCTGCGATTGCGGCCGCACCCATCGCCGCCTGGTCCGCTTCACCGGCCGCTCCGACGACATGCTCATCATCCGCGGCGTGAACGTCTTCCCGCAGCAGATCGAGCGGGTGCTGATGTCCTTCCCCCAAATGGGCCGCAACTACCTCATTATCGTCGAAGGTCTGGACGACCTGACCATCAAGGTCGAACTGGCCCCCGCCGCCTTCGACGGCCAGGTAGATCACCTGGAAGCCCTCCGGCAGCAGATGATCGAAAAGCTCAGGGCTGAAATCTGGATCCGCCCCAAAGTGGACCTCGTGCCCGCTGGTTCCCTCCCCGTCGGCCAGGGCAAAGCCAAACGCGTCATTGACAAGCGTTCCCTATAAAGCCAAACGTTCCACTGCTCTATCCTATGCGCGCCGTAAACCTCTTAGCCGTATTCGTCGAAAACAAGCCGGGCCAGACCGCCCGGATTGCCAGGCTGCTATCCGAGGCCGGGGTCAACCTCTCCTGGCTCACCATCGCCAACAGCGGCAGCTTCGGCGTCATGCGGTTCCTCGTGGACCAGCGCGACACCGCCGTCCGCACCCTCAAGGATAAGGGCGTGATGGTCTCGCTGGTCGAGGCGCTGGCCGTCGAGGTGCCCGACAAGCCCGGCTCCTTGCAGGCGGTCGCCGACCTCCTGGGCCGCAACAACATCAACCTCGACAACTGCTCCGGCTTCGTCGTCCACAACCGCGCCGTCCTGATCATCGAAGTCCATCAGATCGCGCAAGCCGGCGCCATCCTCGAACAGCAAGGCTTCCGCCTTCTCGACCAGGACGAAATGCTGCGGCTCTGAGCGCGCCGCCGTCCCCTTCTGCCAGCCCAGGCCGCCCCCGGTCAATCAGCGGCTCACCACACCCGCGCCCGGTAAAACCGGCGGTTCACGCCCGCCGGCGGCCTCTCGCCCCATTACTTCCCTTTTGCGCTGCCGATACTGCCGCGGGCGGGTTTGTAACATGCGCGGCCTGGCGGCGGCATCCCGTCCGTGGCACAAGCGCCTCTCGGGGCGCGCCGCCCCTTTTCCCCCGCCCCAGCCTCAGCCATCCTGGCCCGTTGGAAACGACGTGAGTCTAATTTCCCCCTCACCACACCCCCTCCTTCAGCCCTAGTACCTCCCTAGCACCTCCGTTCTACCTCCGTTCTACCTCCGTTCTACCTCCGTATCTGGAACGGAGGTAGAACGGAGGAAGAACGGAGGTACTACGGTGGTAACAGCCTGCCACTGCGGTAACGGGCGCTATTTGCGAAGTTAGGAACTCCTGGCACGGAGGGATTAACGCGGGTTGTTCCTGCTGCCGCCCAGCGCACCTTTACGACAGAAAACGCGAGATTCCTGAAGAAAACAGCCTTGTGGGAGCCATGTGGGACGGGGACAGCCGGGGGGGCGGGCCCTTTCGACAATCAGTCCGTGGTCTTGATCTTGCAGATGCGGTGTCTTTGCCGGTCGAGTCCCCAGAGCCAGCCCTGCCCCCAGGCCAGGCGGGCATAATCGCCCCGGAATTCCCGGCCAAGGCCCGCCTGAACTGTGCCGCCTCTTACAGCCGCGTCACGGTCAATGGCATAGACCCGCCCCTCGGCGTTGGAAATCCAGAAGGATGACTGCCCGTCCCACGCCAAACCCTGCATCTGCTCATCAGAACTGAGCAGGAACTTGACGGCCGCGCGCTGATCGAGATCAACGGCGTGCAAGCCAAAGCGCTTATTGGCGGTGTCTGTCTCCAGCAGCCACAGAACTGATCCGTCAAAGGCGGCGCCGCCCGCAAACTTGAGCCCGTTGCCGTCGCGTGGGTGTATGGGTTCGAGCAGCAAACCCGGTGGTGCGGAATAGAGGTCAAGAAGGGTCACAGGCCACCACGTGATGCCTGTCAAACGGCTCCCGCATTCCACGAAATCGTTGATATGGTGGTCGCGCGGAAGCTCGATGTTTAACCCGCCAGACACAGCCGGCACCACGCGCGGTCCCGCCAGTTCAACCGGCAGCAGCCGACGCACGATGTCGGAATCATGAACCAGAAGGGTGAGGGTGTCACCCTTGAATCCAATGCTTTTCGCGTCAAGATCACCATATTTGACCGCCTCAACCACGTCGCCGAACTCGTCTCTTAGCTTGCGAAGCCACGCATTTACAGGCTGGCGGATGGCGCTGACAGCCAGGGATTGGCCGTCGGGTGACGCGTAGCCGCTTCTCTCAATCGTCAGGGAACGGGTCTCTCGGTTGCGCGGCACCAGAAAGGCGCCGTTGGCGCCAGTCCTGGTCAGGGTTCGGCCGCGACTGTCCTTGACCGAGGCGCCTGCCACCGGCCATTCGCTGACCTGCGCCACCACCCGCCCGGCGATGCCGTCGCCGTTGGGGTTGCTGGAAATCAGGACTTCCCTGACCCTGCAATTCGCTTCGCTGGTTCTGTAACTGCTGCTCACACACGTCGAGCAAAACAGCCGCAATCGCCAGGCCGTCAGGGCCCGCAAATCCACGACGTCAAACTCATCGGGGCGATTTGTGTCCGGATAGACAACCGCGGCCTGGCAAGTGGGCAGCAGGTCTATGCGCAGCCGGGTAGTGGGCAGTTTGAAGTCTTCGACTTGGGGACTGACGTTGAACCCGCCAAGCCTCACTCCGCATGGATCCTCTGCTTGCGGCCGGGTGTTCTGGTCCGACATGACCAGCACCAATCCCGCTCGCTGCAACGAGGCGGCGATTTCGATCTCGATCCGGCATGGCGCGAGCGGTCGAAGGTCACGGTCGAGATCCGCCCAGACAGTCTCGATGGCTGTCCATCCTCCCGTGTGTTCGGCCTTCGCCTGCAGGACAAGTTCGCCTCCCGACTGTTCAACCTGAAACGAGCGGCGGCCCGTGCCCACGCCGCCACCGTCCACGTGGCCCCATTTCCATAGGTTGGTGTTGAGTTGGGGCGTGTCGAAGCGGTCGCAGAGGAGCAGCCGGGGGCGGGAGCGATAGGACTCAACGAGGGCAACCAGGCTAATGCCGGCGAGCACCAGTCCCGCGATTACGGCTGCGCCCGTGGCGATGGCGCGGCGGCGCTGGCGCCGGGCGCGGCGGGCGCGGAGCGATTGTCCGCCTTCGAGCCGTCGCAGGTCCGCGGCCATTTGGGCGCCCGATGAGTAGCGGGCGCCTGGTTTGCTTTCGCACGCTCGGACGAGGACTTCGTTGAGTTCGGCCAGGGCGGGATCGTCGTTGCCTTCGCCGAGGCGGGTAGGAAACTCTGGAAACTCCTGCCGGTCTTTGCCAGTGGCGGCTTCATAGAGGACCTTCCCGAGGCTGTAAATGTCCGCTTGCGCGCTGCCCGGACCTTCGGGAGGAATGTAGCCCTCGGTGCCCACGAGCGACTGCGGGTTGCCCAGCCCGGCTACCAGGCCGACGTCCGCCAGTTTCGGCTGCCCGGCCACGAAGATGATGTTGGCCGGTTTGATGTCGCGGTGGACCAGCCGCCGGGAGTGGAGAAAGTCCAGCGCCTCGGCCAGCTCGATCCCGATGTGGATCACCTCGCTGGCGGGCAGGTGTCCGCGCTCGCGGATCACCTGGGCGAGGGTGAGGGGCGTGTAGGATTGCCAATTGCCAATTGCCGATTGCCGATTACCGGGCGGCGGCTCAACGGCACACTCTGCCGTCGGATTTCGGACTTTGGACTTGTGATTCCCGGCAGCAGAGGTCGCATCGTCGGCCAGTTCCATCACGTAGTAGAAGAAGCCGTCGTCTGCAGCCTGCCCAACCTGGAGCACGTCCACCAGGCCCTCGTGCTCGCGGGAGATGGGTTCGTATCGCCGGATGCCGGCGAGCTCGCGCTCGTAAGGCCGGGCGTCGGCGAACCTTGCGCGGCGGATGATCTTTACCGCCCGGAAGGCGCCCAATTCAGTGCGGGCCAGCCAGATTTCGCCATAGCTGCCGCGCGCGATCCGGCGCAGCAGTTGATGGCCGGGGATGGAGGGCGGGCCGTCGCCTGAATCGTGCTGTTGCTTTGGAGTATAGGACCTGTCGCTGCCTGGCATACCACGCCTGATTTGCCTCAAGCATGTCTGTCGGGATAGTGCTTGTCAAGCTTGGAGAGCAGGCGGCGAAGGATCGCCCGGCGCACTTTGGGCGGGTAGTCGGCGGCAATGGGGCGAGGCAGCGCTTTGGGAGAGTCTTTGTCTCCCCGCCGGTCAGGCGGTTGGCGAGCTGGTCTGGTCATGGCCGATGGTGAATCCTGGCTGGAGTCGTGTTGGGTTCAAACAGACCGTTTGTTGAGCCGGGCGATTTCCCTCTGGACCCGGGCCGAGATACGGTGCTTGGCCAGATAGACCTGGGCGCGGCTGACACCCAGGGTCTCAACCACCTTTTCGACCGGCCAGTCTTTGAGCACATGGCATTGGAAGATTTGAAATGCGCGGACGGACACCCGGGGTTTGACCCGATCCAGGGCGACCCGCAGCAGGTTCTTCTCCCACTCGGCGTCCCAGCACTGCGCGAGGCGCTCCTCGGCAGATTCATCCGGTGCCGCCTCCATCAGGTCGGTCTTGTCGGCGGGATCGGCATGGCGGCTGGCCGCCCGGTAGCGTTTGCGGAGCTGGTCGCTAACGCGCCATTGCGTGAGCGTGAGGAGCCAGGCTTTGAAGCTGCCGCGCGCCGGGTCGTATTTGAACTCGCCACTCTTCATCTTCTTGGCAATGGCGATCACCGTCTCCTGAACCACGTCCTGCGCCTCCGCGTCGTTCAGCTCGGCCTTGCGGGCGACGCCATAAATGAGCCGCCAATAGGTCTCGAAAAACTCCCGCCAGCCTTCCTGGTCATCCCAGCTCTTGAGCCGGGTCAGCAGGCTTTTCCGCGTCGGAATCCATTCTTCGCAGTCGTCTGGTGTCTTCACAGCTTCTCCTGTCTATACGGAGACACCAGGCTTTGTCTTGCAGGAAATCGCCGCGGCGGGCCGCCTGGTTCAGAGCCTTCACCCCGCGCCACGTCAGGCGGACAGACCGCAGCGCCGACAGGTTGGCGGCCTGGCGCGCTCGGACCAGGCGAGCCGGCCAGGTGCCGGCGGCTCGTCACCTCATCAACTCTTCGGCAATCTGCACGGCGTTGAGGGCGGCGCCTTTGAGGAGTTGGTCGCCGCTGATCCAGAAGCAGAGGCCGTTGTCCAGGGCGCAATCCTTGCGCAGGCGGCCCACGGCGCAGTTATACTTGTCCGACTGGTAGAGCGGCAGCGGGTATTCGGACTTGGCGGGATTGTCAATCACGTCCAGTCCGGGCGCTTTCCTGAGCACCGCCAGGGCGGCCTCGACCGTCACCGGCTTCTCGAACTCGGCGCTGACCGCGACCGAATGGGCGCGATAGACCGGCACGCGCACGCAGGTCACGCTCGCCCGGAACGCGGGATGATGCATGATCTTGCGGCCTTCGTTCTCCATCTTCATCTCTTCCCGGGTGTAGCCGTTTGGCAGGAAGGAATCCACGTGCGGCAGGACGTTGAAGGCAATCTGATGCGGATAGACCTCGCGCGTCACGGGCTGGCGCTGCACAACCTGCCCCACCTGCCGCTCCAGCTCGGCGATGGCCTTGGCGCCGGTGCCCGAGACCGCCTGGTAGCTGGAGGCAAAAATGCGCCGGCAGTTGAAGGCGGCGTGCAGAGGATAGAGCGCGATGAGCGTGATGGCCGTGGTGCAGTTCGGGTTGGCGATGATGCCCCTGTGCCACTTCACGTCGTCGGCGTTGATCTCGGGAACCACCAGCGGGACGCTCTCGTCCATGCGAAAGGCGCTCGAGTTGTCAATGACCACACATCCGGCCTGCGCCGCGATGGGGGCGTATTCTCTGGAGATGCCGCCGCCGGCGCTGAACAGCGCAATATCCAGGCCGCCGAACGAATCCTTCTTGAGCTCCGCGACGGTGACGTCGTGGCCGCAATACTTGAGCTTCTTCCCCACCGAGCGGGCCGATGCCAGCAACGTCAGCTTCCCGGCCGGGAAGTTGCGTTTCTCCAGCGTTTTGATCATTTCGATGCCGACGGCGCCGGTTGCGCCGACCACCGCCACATGCGGGTTGCGATTCATATAAAGTCCCAGAATATACTGACCGCAGGTGAGTTGTGTCAACGCGCGGTTGGAAGGCCGTTCGCGGCGCAGGGCGCATCGTGATCCTGCCCCGGCTCCCCCTGCTTGGTTTCGACTCTCCCCCGTGTGTACTGAAATTGACTACAAGTCTCCCCCCATGCCGCAAGGGTGGGGTTGGGCGGGGTAAAGCAAAGAATTCAGCAATGCCTCACTCTGATGCTGGCTTTACCCGCATGGAATAAGGCTGAAATGGTGTATTACCTTGTGTTTATTGGATGGTGGTAGGAGAAGGATTCGAACCTTCGTAGGCATAAGCCAGCAGATTTACAGTCTGCCCTCGTTGGCCACTTGAGTATCCTACCACGGGCCACCCATTTCGGGCACAGGTGCATTAAGCCAGACCGGGCTGGGTTTGTCAATCCACTCGCGGCACAGAGTTAGACTTCCTGTCCGGGCTGATTTCTCGGCTTGCGGATGGCAAGTCGTTCTTTACATTGTATGTCCCTTTGGGCGTCGGCTCGAATCGGGATTGGCGAAATGGTCAGTTAGATTTTATGAAAGATTATCAGCCTGGTGACATTCGTAACTTAGCAATTGTAGGACATGCGTCGTGCGGAAAGACCATGCTCAGCGAGGCGATGCTCGCTTGCGCGGGCGTGATCAACCGCATGGGGAGCATCGCCGCCGGCTCTACGGTCTCGGATTATCATGAGAGCGAGCAGAACCGGCAGATTTCCGTGTCCACCACGCTCATGCACCTCGAATGGCAGGGCAAGAAGTTCAATATTCTGGATTGCCCTGGCTATGCCGATTTCATTAGCGAAGCGTTGGGCGCGCTGCGGGTCAGCGACCTCGCGGTGGCAGTCGTTCACGCCAACCACGGGCCGGGCGTCGGCACGGACACCGTCTGGAAATGCGCGACCGAGAACGGCATCCCGAAGGTAATTGTCCTCAACGCGTTCGACCGGGAGGAGACGGACTTCGACAAGACGCTGGCGCAGCTCCGCGAGCATTTCGGCGACCGTGTTTTCCCCCTGAGCGTTCCGGTCAACGCGGGCCCCGGCTTCAACCAGGTGCTGGACGTGCCGCGCAACGCGGTCATTACTTACGCGGGCGACAAGAGCGGCAAGTACACGGAAGCGCCCGCCGCCGGAGCCCTGGCCGAAAAGGCCAAGCAGTTGCACAACCAGCTCATCGAGTACATTGCCGAGTCCGACGACGCGCTGATGGAGAAGTTCTTCGCCGAGGGCGGGCTATCGGAGGAGGAGATGCGGGCCGGTTTGCACGCGGCGCTCCAGAAACAGGTGTTTACCCCGCTGTTCTGCACCGCGGCCGACAGCAACATCGGCGTTGCCCGGCTCCTGGATTTCATTGCCAAATACGGGTCCTCGCCGGCGGACCGTCCCTCGGTGGAGGCTGCGGACTCGGACGGCAACCAGGTCGAGCTCAAGCTGACCGATCCCGAGCCTGTGCTCTACATCTTCAAGACCATGAGCGAAGCTCAGTTTGGCGAGCTTTCCTTCTTCCGCGTCTATTCCGGCTCGGTTAAGTTTGGCACCGAGGTTCAGAACGCTGCCCGCCGCAGCAGCGAGAAGATCGGCCAGATTTACCTGCTCAACGGCAAGACACGGACCAGCGTGCCCGCGCTGGGGGCCGGGGAAATTGGGGCGGTGGTCAAGCTCAAGGACACGCACACCGGCAACACGTTGTCCGGCGGCAAGAAGCCCCTGTTGCTGCCGAAGGTCGAATACCCCAAGCCGAACATCCACGCCTCCCTCAGGAACAACGTCAAAGGCGAGGAAGACAAAGTGGCGTCCGGGTTGGCGGCGCTGCACCATGAAGACCCCACGTTCCTTTACGTGGTGGATTCCGAACTGCGCCAGACCATTGTGTCCGCGCAGGGTGAGTTGCACCTGGAAGTGATCGCGGAGAGCCTCCGCCGCCGTTACAACGTGCATGTCGAGCTCATCGAGCCGCGCGTGCGGTATCGCGAGACGATCAAGGCCAAAGGTGACTCGAAGTACCGTCACAAGAAGCAGACCGGGGGTGCCGGGCAGTTCGCTGAAGTCTGGATGCGCATCGAGCCCAAGCCTCGCGACACCGGGGTCGAGTTCACGCAAACGCTCACCGGGCAGAACGTGGACCGGGTGTTTGTGCCTTCCGTTGAGAAGGGCGTCATGAAGGCGTGCGAGGAAGGCATCCTTGCCGGCTATCGGGTCGTGGATGTGAAGATCGAGTTCTACGACGGCAAGATGCACCCGGTTGATTCCAAGGACGTCGCATTTCAGATTGCCGGCTACTTCGGGTTTAAAGAGGCGTTCGAGAAGGCGCGGCCGTGCCTGCTCGAGCCGATTTACCTGGTCGAAATCCGCATCCCGGATGATTGCATGGGCAAGGTTATGGGCGACCTTTCGAGCCGGCGCGGCAAAATCCAGGGCATGGACATGGAAGGCGGTTTCCAGTTGATCAAGGCGCATGTGCCGGCCAAGGAGCTTTACCGCTATTCGAGCACCCTGCGATCGCTGACCGGCGGGCGCGGCGTGCATGCTGAGTCCTTCAGCCACTACGAGGAAATGCCCCGCGAGGCGGAGCAGAAGATCATCGAGGAAAGCAAGCGCGCCAAACAGGCGCAGCAAGCCGAGTAAGGCCCTGCGGCCGCCGGGCAACGGCTGTATCAGCCCCTGCAGTCCAAAGGGCCGGGCTGCGGTTTGTCCAGCGCCTGGCGAGGAAATCACCCTTGGGCGGCGTCGGCCAGTCCTGAGAAATTGCTGGCGCGGATGTGCGTCCCCTTGCGGGCTGAGAGAGCAATCGTGACGCCGGAAGATTCAGGCTGGACTTCCATCCGGCGTCAGCACAGGCTGCGGGAGCAAAGCGCATCATGAACTACAAACCTCTTGGCAATTCTAACCTCTCGGCCTCCGTTGTCGGCTTGGGCGCCTGGGTGCTCGGCGGCGGACAAGTTTGGGGACGGGACACCGACGACGCGGAATCCATCCGTGCCATTCAAAAGGCGATTGATCTGGGCATCAACCTCATTGACACCGCGCCAGCCTACGGCTATGGCCGCAGCGAAGCCGTGGTCGGCAAGGCGATCAAAGGCCGGCGCGACCGGGTTCTCATCGCGACCAAAGGCGGGCTTTGGTGGGAGGATACCCGGGGCAGCTTCTTCACCGATCTTGACGGCAAGAAGGTTTACCGGAGCCTGCGGCCGGATACGCTGCGGGTCGAGGTCGAGAACAGCCTCAGGCGCCTTGGGGTGGACTGTATTGATCTCTACCAGACGCATTGGCCCTCCATGCCGCCGGACGCCACGCCCATCGCCGACACGATGGCCACGCTGCTCGGCTTCAAGGACCAGGGCAAGATCCGCGCCCTGGGCGTCTGCAACGTGTCGGTGGCCGAACTCGGAGAGAACATCCGTTGCGGCCACGTGGTGAGCGACCAGTTCCGCTATTCGATGCTGAATCGCGACGCAGAGAAGGACATCCTGCCGTTTTGCGCGCAAAACAACCTCGCCACCCTCACCTACATGTCGCTGGAGCAGGGCCTACTCACCGGCAAGATCGGCATGGACCGCGTGTTCCAGCCCGGCGAATTCCGCGCCAACGAGGCCTGGAACGCCTGGCTGATGCCCGTCAACCGCCGCCGGGTTCTTGACCTGCTGGCGCGCTGGAAGGAATTGACGGACAAATACCAGTGCACCCTCGCGCAACTGGTGATCGCATGGACGGCGGCCCAAGCCGGCGTGACCCATGTCCTGGCGGGGGGCCGCAATATTGAGCAGGTGACCGAAAACGCCCGCGCCGGCGACCTGAATCTCGCCCCGGAGGACATCAAGCGCATCCGGGACGACGTCACCGCGCTGGGCCAACCGGCCAAAGACTGAGCCCGGACGGCCGGCAGCGGACATGAGGTTCAAGGCTCCTCGACACTCGGACTTGGCTAGTCGGGCGCCTGCCCGCCGGAGATGCCAGGGAGGCCGCTCGTCCGCCGTTTCCAACGGACCCCGGGCCTCGCTGCCCCTGTGCATCCTTAGCCTGCTCCTCTGCGCCATGAGCAACCGGGCGGCCAGCGCGCCGGACTTCTCCGAAGCCGCGGCCATTTTGCGGCGCGGAGTCGAGGACCGCGCCTTCCCCGGATGCACGGTCGTCGTGGGCACAGCGGACAAGGTTCTTTGGTCGTCGGCGTTCGGCTGTCTGGACTATTCGGGCGGCACGCCGGTCACGGAGGGAACAGTCTATGATCTGGCGTCAGTCACCAAGGTCGCCGGCACGACCTCGGTCTTCATGCAATTGGTCCAGCGGGGCAAGGTGCGCATCGCTGATCCGGTCAGCAAGTTCATCCCCGAGTTTCTGGATTTGGCGCCGAGCGCCGAGGACAAGGCGCTGCGCCGACAAGTTACCCTCGAGCACCTGCTGACCCACACGGCCGGGCTGACGGCGTGGAAGGCCTACTACCGCACGCACACGAACTATGCGGCGATGCTCCGCGCCATCCTCACAACGCCGCTGGAGAGCGCGCCGGGGGCTCGATCCCGCTACAGCGACTTTGGCATGTTCCTCGCGGGCGAAGCAGCCGCGCGCGCGGGCGGCAAGCCGCTGGCGGCGCTGGAGCGGGAGCTGGTGTTTGTGCCGCTGGGAATGACGAGCACGCTGCGCAATCCCGCGCCCGGGGTCCGCGCACGCATCGCCCCCACGGAGAAGCTGCCGGACAGCACCAACATCGTGCACGGCGTTGTTCACGACGAGAACGCCCGCGCCGGCGAGGGCATCACTGGTCACGCCGGGCTATTCTCGACCGCGGCAGACCTGGGCAAACTGGCGGCCGAGCTGTTGCGCGCGGACGCCGGCCAGAGCAAGTGGCTCTCGCAAACGGTGTTCGCGGAATTCGCCCGCCCGCACGAGCTGGCCCCGAATTCAGGGCGGGGCCTGGGGTGGGGGATTGAAGGCGGCGAGAAGCGGACCCTTGGCCACAATGGATTCACTGGCACCTACGTGCGGGTCGAACTCAGCCGCAAGATGTACCTCGTGCTGCTGACCAACGCCGTCCATCCCACGCGGGACAACAACAAGCTGGGCGCCGTCCGGCGCGAGGCTATCAACGCCATTCTGAGCGCGTTTGACAAAAGCGTGGGCGGGAACTGAGCCACTCCCCGCTTGTCTTCCGCGGCGCGGCTCGCTAGGTTTGCCGCGGTCCTTTTCAAACCATGAAAAAGCCATCCAAAGCATTCTTTCCTGGCATTCCCGGAATCCAATACGAGGGGCCGCGTTCGAAGAACCCGCTGGCCTTCAAGCACTACAACCCCGACGAACTGGTCGCCGGCAAGCCGATGAAGGATCACCTGCGGTTCTCGGTCACTTACTGGCACACGATTCGCGGGCAACTGGCCGACATGTTCGGCGCCGGCACCGCCGTGCGGCCGTGGGAGGACGGAACCAACTCGATGAAGATGGCCGAGACGCGCGCGCGGGTGGCCTTCGAGTTCCTGGAAAAGCTGGGGGCGCCGTTCTACGCCTTCCACGACCGCGACGTGGCGCCCGAAGGCAAATCGCTGCGCGAGACCAACCGGAACCTGGACGCCATTGTGAAAGTGCTCAAGGAAGAGCAGCAGCGCACGGGGGTGCAACTCCTTTGGGGCACGGCCTGCCTGTTTGCGCATCCGCGCTTCGCGCACGGCGCGGCCACAAGCTGCAACGCGGACGTGTTCGCCTACGCGGCGGCGCAAGTCAAAAAGGCCATCGAAGTGACGCACACGCTCAAGGGCGCAGGCTACGTGTTCTGGGGCGGGCGCGAAGGCTACAGCACGCTGCTCAACACCAACCTGAAGCGCGAGATGGATCACTTGGGCAAGTTTCTGCACATGGCCGTGGACTACAAGAAGGCCATCGGTTTCCGAGGCCAGTTCTACATCGAGCCCAAGCCCAAGGAACCGACGAAGCACCAATACGACTCGGATGCCGCCGCGTGCCTGAACTTCCTCCGCGAGCATGACTTGCTGGATGACTTCAAGCTGAACCTGGAAACGAACCACGCGACGTTGGCCGGCCACACGATGCAGCACGAACTGGAGGTCGCCATCGCCGCCGGGGCGCTCGGCTCGATTGACGCCAACACCGGCGACCTGTTGCTGGGCTGGGATACCGACCAGTTCCCGACCAGCATCTACCTGGCGACCGAGATCATGCTCTCGATCCTTGGCATGGGCGGCTTCAAGACCGGCGGCACGAATTTCGACGCGAAGGTGCGCCGGGAGAGCTTCGAGCCGGTGGACCTGTTTTACGCACACATCGGCGGCATGGACGCCTTCGCGCGCGGGCTCAAGACCGCCGCCGCCATCCGCCAGGACGGCCGGCTGGCCAACTTCTTGAAGCAGCGTTACCGCTCCTGGGACAGCGGCATCGGCGCGAAGATCGAGGCGGGCAAGACCGGCTTCAAGGATCTCGAAGCCTACATGCTCGACAAAGGCGACGCCGCTCCGAATGCCAGCGGCCGGCAGGAATTCCTGGAGAACCTGATCAACGAGTTTATGTGACCAGCCGTTCCTGACCCCGCTGTCAAACGGAAAACCGGCGGGCCGGCCGGCATGTTGCCGGCTCGCGTAGTCCGAAGGCTTTAACCTACGGAGTCGCCCTACCCGGATCAGTGCGGCCGCCGGCGGCCCCGGCCTCATTATTCGCCGCCCGGACGATGTTCTCGGCGCTCCCGTAGGAGCCGAGGTTGAGCACATGGCTATACCCCAGCTTCTTCAGCGCCCTCGTGCCGATGCCGCTGCGCGCCCCGCTGCGGCAGTGCAGCAACAGCGGCTGTTGCTTGTTTGGGGCGTGCCGGGCGATTTCATCGCCGAGCCGCCCGAGGGGAATGTTGATGGCGTCCGGCAGATGCCTTTCCTGAAACTCCGCTTCGCTGCGCACATCAATGACCAGCGCGCCTTTGTCCAGCCACTGGCGGGCAACCGCCGGGCTGGTCCGGGTCAAACGCTTCATGAGCAGGAAGGCCGCCACGGCCCCCACAATAACGATCCAGGTAACAATGTTCATATAGGTCCGCTTGGGACGGGGCGAGAGTGGTGGTTGAGTCTTATCCATCGAGTTTCTCAAATGGCCACGCCGTGATTGCCATCGCCGCCACGTCCATCCGCCTGGCGCGCGCGCCCGGCTCGCGGTCGCTGGTTTGCGGAGCGGTGTGGCTCGTCATGATCGAGGCATGGCCATGAATTGCCCCTACCAGTAACAGACCAGCGCCGCAGTGGTCAATCCAGCAGGCGGGCCGCGTCCGTTGCCCAGGGTGAGTGACAAGGTCGGCGGAGCGCGGGCGTCCTCGCCCGCTTAGACGGCAGGAACAACCGAAACGCGCCCGTTCTGATTGGTTAAGCGGGCGAGGACGCCCGCGCTCCGGTCAGATTCCGACTTTGTCACTCGCCTTGGTCCGTTACCACTTTCCAGTTGCCCGGTCCCGCGGCGTAGTTGAAGCTCGCCGCCATGTTTGAGCTGCTCAAGACCGACGCCACCTCTAAAGCGCGCCTGGGCCGGTTGACCACGCCGCATGGCGTCGTGGACACGCCGGTCTTTATGTCCGTCGGCACGCAGGGGAGCGTGAAGGCGATTGACCCGCGCGAGCTGCGCGAGATGGGCACGCAGATCATTCTCGGCAACACCTATCACCTGAATATCCGGCCCGGGCTGGACATCATCCGCGCCGCGGGGGGGCTGCACCGGTTCATCAATTGGGAGCGACCCATTCTGACCGACAGCGGCGGCTTCCAGGTGTTCAGCCTGGCGACCATCCGCAAGATCCAGGCGCACGGCGTCGAGTTCCGCTCGCACCTGGACGGCTCGCTGCTCTTTCTTGGGCCGAAGGAAGCCATGGCCATTCAGGCGACGCTGGGCTCGGATATCGCGATGGTGTTCGACGATTGCCCGCCGCACACCAGCACGCCGCGCGAGCTGCGCGCCGCGGTGGAGCGCACGATGCGCTGGGCCGTCGAGTGCCGCCAACAGCCGCGCGCGCCGGGGCAGATGGTCTTCGGCATCGCTCAGGGCGGCACCAACGCGGCGCTGCGCGAGGAGTGCTCCAAGGCCCTGGTCGCGCTCAAGTTCGACGGCTACGCCATCGGCGGCGTCAGCGTGGGCGAGCCGGAACCGGAGATGATGCGGGCCGTCGAAATGACCGAGCCGTTCCTGCCGGCCGGCCAGCCGCGCTACGCGATGGGCCTCGGCACGCCGGCGCAAATGGTCGAGCTGGTCGCGCGCGGGGTGGACATGTTCGACTGCGTCCTGCCGACGCGGGTGGCCCGCAACGGCACCGCCTTCACGCGCAAGGGCAGCATCAGCATCAAGGCCGGGGCGTGCAAGGCGGACTTCCGGCCCATCGAGGAAGGCTGTGATTGCTTTGCCTGCCAGCATTTCACGCGGGCTTACCTGCGGCACCTGCTCAACGTCGGGGAAATCCTGGGTCTGCGCATGTTGAGCGTCCACAACACGCGGATGTACCTGCGGACGATGGCGGAAATGCGGGCGGCGATTGCGGCGGGCACGTTTGCCGACTTTCGCCGCGAGTTCGTGGCCAACTACGTGCCGACCAAGAAAGTCCTCCTGGCGCGCGCCGCCGAGGCGGAGCGATAAACGGGAGGGCGAGCGTCCCCGCGAGCCCCAATCCCATGGGCAAAGGGGAGAAGTCAGGGCTCGCGGGGACGCTCGCCCTCCCAACCTCCAGCCTACGCTTGCCCGGATGCTTGCGCCTGTCCTCCGAACCCCAGCGTGTCCTTGAGCCAGGCGAACGCGGCGCGCAGCCCTGAATCCCGCACGTCCGCCAGGCCGTAGATGGAAACCAGCGCCTCTTCGTGCCCGCGATAACGCGGGGGCAGCAGCATCACTGCGGTGTTTCGCCGGGCTTCCGCTCGCATGACCTGCGAATAGAACAGGCCTTTGGCGATGTGGTAACGGCCTTCGGGCAGCGTCAGCGCGCGTTTGGGCAGCACCAGCCAGGGGCGGTATTGCAGGATTAGGCGCCCCCCGTCGTCGCGGCGCAGCGTGCCGTAAGTGCGCGCGGGGACGCGGTTGATCGCGCGGGCAAGCAGCATGCGGTTGGCCGACGGGTCGGGCCGGAACCGGCGGCTGCGGAGCGTGACAATGTCCCAGATGAAGACCAGCCCGAAGTGCGACAGACGGAACGACCAGCCGGCTATCAAGTAGGCGATGCCGACGAGGATCAGCGCCCAGGCCGCGCCCAGCCAGGGATTGGCAAACGCAGTCGCCGGGATCGTCGCCAGCACCAGCAGCCGGAAGCCCTTGAGCGCAGTGTCCACCGCCGCAAAGGGGCTGAGCAGGATCAGGATGTTGATGGCATTGGAGGCAAGGAAGACGAGGAAGAAGGCCAGCATCGCCAGGGGCACCAGGATGCCATTGCCCAGCCAAGAGAGGTCAATCGCGGCCAGGAAACCGGTCGAACCCAGCCGGGCGGCCTCGGGCGGCGCGGTGGGAAAGACGGCAATGACCAGCGGCACGAAGGCGCCGGTGGCAATCAACCCGCTGATCTTGTGCTCGATGGCGTCGGCCAAATCGAGCGGCTTCTTCAACACCCTCGGCGCGGTGGCGCCCACCGTATCCTTGAGGAAACAGGCGCCCACCAGCACGAAGGCGGGGATCCAGAACCACGGCTGCGCGAACCACGGCAGGCGCGCGCGCTGTTGCGGCGTCCGGGCGTGGTAATACTTCCACGCGCCCACGGCGCTAACCCCCAGCAGCGGAGAGATCGCCACGCCCGTGATCTCGGAAACCGCATGCGCCAGCTCCACGCCCGGCAGCACGGCGTTGGTGGACGGCGCCGTTTCCGCGGGCGCGGCTGCCAGCGCGCCCGGTGGGCGCCAGCAGACAGCAGCCAGTGCCAGCATACAAGCTAATGGGACAAAGCGTCGCATATCAGAGACTCCGCCTTTTCCCGACGCCTGTAAAGTCACTCCTTCGGACACATCGGAGTTCACCGGAGCCCGGCTCGGTATTGGAAATGCACCTTGATATGGGCGGCCATCCATGCGAATATGGGTTGCCATATTATGAAGACCACCATCGAGATCGCCGACGACCTGTTTGCGCGGGCACAGCGCCTTGCCCGAAAGGAAAAGACCTCCTTCCGGGCGTTAACCGAAGCCGGGCTTCGGCTCGTGATTTCCGGGAAGCATGCCAATCGTCCCAGGAAGCTTCCGCCGCTGGTCACCTTTGGCAGCGGCGGCCCAACCGAACAATTCCAGGATTGGAATTGGGACCAACTCCGCGATGAGATTTACCGGGGGCGCGGCGCATGATCGCGGTGGACACCAACCTGCTGGTCTATTCGCACCGGTCGGACACCCCGTTTCACCAGGCCGCGAAGGAACTGATCGAGACGCTGCGCCGCGGTCCCGCGGCATGGGCGATTCCCTGGCCGTGCGTCCACGAGTTTCTGGCAGTAGTCACCCATCCCAAAGTCTGGAAGACCCCCACTCCGTTGGCTGTGGGCGTCGCGTGTGTGCAAGCCTGGCTGGCGGGCGGCAATGCTCATCTGATTGGCGAGGGTGATGGTTATCTCGAGAGACTGCGCGCGCTCGCCACGGCGGCACGGTTGAAAGGCCCGCGCATCCACGACGCTCGTATTGCCGCGCTGTGCCAGCATCATGGCGTGAGTGAATTGTGGACCGCCGACCGCGACTTCTCCGCCTTTCCGCAACTCCGTGTGCGCAACCCCTTGGTGAAGCCCTAAAACCACCCGACTCGCGACCTGGCCGCACCCCCAACCGCGGCCGGCGTGCCGGTTGCCGCGGGTAATGGGACGGCTCGCTCCTCAGCGCGCGGCCGCCGGGTGCCGCGCCGGGAAGAACACCAGCACAATGCCGGGCAAGGACGTGATCAGCCCGCCGAGTCCGGCGACCAGCAGCACCAAGCCCCAGCGCCCGAGGCCCCGCTTCAACTGCGGGTGGCCGGCTCCACGCGCTTGATTGGGCGGCGCCGGCTCGATCTGCCGGCGACAGTTTGCGCCCGGAACGAGGGGCGGTTCGGAGGGGACCGGTTGTTCGTCGCACTCACGCTTCACCATGATGGCCGCATTTATGCAAGCTGTTGCGCCAGCACCAAGCCGGAATTGGACGCCACGGTCCGGCTTGACTCACTTGCCAGGCGCGGCTCCGGCGGGTTAGGTTTCGATGAGACGGAAAAGAGCCATGAAAGCCAGATCGCCTGCGCGCGGAAGGAGCGAAACGGGAGCTGTCAACGGGCCGGTGCCCGCGGGAACAGAGGCCGAGCCGGTCGTGGCGCCGGTTGCCGAACTGGAAACCACCCCGCGCACGGCGACCCTTTTCGGAGAATCCGAGGGCAACTGGCTGTGCGCCTGGTGCCACAACCGCGTGGCCAATGACAAGGACCGCTTCCCTTACGACGGCACGGACGAATTCACCTTTGCCAATCCGGAGGGCGTCCGGTTCGCCATCCTCCTCTTTTCCCGGACGCTCGGTTGCCGGGAAGTGGGCGCGCCGACCCTGGAGCACACCTGGTTTGCCGGACACGCCTGGTCGTTCTGTCATTGCGACCGCTGCGGCCAGCAACTGGGCTGGTGCTATGTCGGCCCGCATCAATTCGCCGGCTTGATCAAGCGCCGCATCGTCCGCGCCCTCTGCGTCAACAATTGATTGGTGCCCGGCCGGGCCGGAGACTGGCGCTTCGAGCTCTCCGTTCAGGCGCTGGCCAAACGGCCAGGCGGACGCTATGCTGCGTCCCGGCAAATCGTACTGAACCGAACTAACTTATGCCTCTGCTGAAACTCGAAACCACCGTGGTTGTGACCGACGACAAGCGCAAAGCCTTGCTACCGGCCCTCTCCCAAATCCTGGCCGAAACTACCGGCAAGCCCGAAGGCTACGTCATGGTCACTCTCACCCAGTCCGCCATGCTAATGTCCGGCAAAGACGGCGACGCCGCCTTTGTGGACGTGCGCGGCCTCGGCGGGCTGAGCGGCGATGTCAACCGCCAGTTGTCACAGAAGGTGTGCCAATTGCTCCAGGAGTCGCTGGGCGTCTCGCCGGACCGCATCTACCTCAACTTCACCGAACTGGAAGCCGGCAACTGGGGGTGGAAAGGGAATACCTTCGGCTGATCGAGGCGGAACCGCCTGAAGCGACAGGCGCCCGCATTCTGATTGCCGTCCTGCGCCTGGCCAGGAGGCCCAGAACTCCTGGCCCACTGCACGGATTCTGAGGCTGTGAGGAATCTTCCGGATGCCAACACCGGGCTGTTTTCTTCAGGAATCTCGCGTGTTCTGTCGTAACGGTGCGCGTGGTGGCAGCAGGAACACCCCGCGTTAATCCCTCCCCGCCAAGAGTCCCTGGCCTGGCCAATAGCTGCCATTACCGCAGTGGCAAGCTGTCACCACCGTCCTACCTCCGTCCTACCTCCGTTCCTCCTCCGTATGTGTAACGGAGGTAGGACGGAGGTAGGACGGAGGTACTACGGAGGAACGACCACCGAAGGAGCGGGTAGGGTGAGGGGGGAATTAGACTCACGTCGTTTCCAGCGGGTCAGGCGGTCTGAGGCTGGAAATTGTCCCGGCGGGGCGTTTGTTACATGGCGCCCGGCTTCTAATCCCTGCCGCGGCAGCGCCCTCGGTCCTGGAGGCCTCCAGGCGCGCTTAAGCCCCGCTCTGGTGTCCGTCGCCGAACCGGCGGAGCTGCCCCCGGTCTGCCCTCCCGTCGCACACAGCCAACAACAGGCTTAATAGAGAATCTGTTAAGCCATGTGGGAGCTATGTGGGAGTTCAGAGCGGCTTGATCTGGACGTTGCGGAAGGCGACCGGGTCGTTGTGCCCGGCGAAGCCGAAGAGTCCCGCGGTGCGGTCCTTGCCGGGATGCGCGTGGCCGCCCATGAACTCCTTCACCGCGGCCAGGTCGCAGTCCAGGATGACGGTGCCGTTCAGCTCGACCTTGATCTTCGAGCCCTGGACGGTGACCTCCTGGAAGTTCCACGCGCCGATCGGGCGTTGGTAGCCGCGCGCGGCGGCGACCATGCCGTAGGCCGACCCGTGCACCTGGCGAACATCCAGCTTCTGGCCGGTGGCCTGTTCGTAGTTGTCGTCCAGTACCTGGAGTTCGCACATGCCGGCATAGGCGGTGTCGCCCGCGCCCGGGTAACGGATCGCCAGGCCGTTGTTGCCGCCGGGCGGCAGTTTGAATTCCAGCCGGGCCGCGAAGTCGCGGTATTGCTCCGTCGTATAGATCGTGCCGCCCTTCTTGGGCTGACACTGGATGGTCCCGTCCGCGACCTGGTAATTCTGCGTCGGCCCGGCCCAGCCGCTGAAGTCGCGCCCGTTAAAGATCGGCTTGAAGCCCGCGTTGCCGCGGCTGGCCAGGAGCCGGTTGGCCTCGTCGGCGCCGATTTCGCGGATGAAGATGTTGCGCCAGCGAATTTCGCCGCCATGGGTTTGCAGCTCGATCGGGCCTTTGGGCGGCACCGGCGCCTGGCGGTCGTAGTAGTTCTCCATCAGCGCGTGATCCACCACCAGCTTGCCATTGAGCCAAACGCTCACCCGCGCGCCCACCATGACGATGCGGAAGGCGTTCCACTGCCCGAACGGCTTGTCGGCCAGCACCAGCGGATCCTTGCCGGGCGCGCCGGGGCTGTTGTTCCACAGGCCGCCCGAGCCCTTGTCGGCGCCGATCGGGAACTTCCCCTTGTCCGTGTAATCCCAGATCTGCACCTGCGGGCAGCCGCGCAGGTAAATGCCCGAATCGGCCCCGGGCACGGTCCTGTACTCGACCAGCAGCTCGAAGTCCCCGTAGTCCTTCTCAGTCGTGGCATAAGCGCCCTGGCCGTCATTGACCAGCTCGCCATTCTCGGCGCGCCAATGAGCTTTCATCGTCTCGGTCCATTTGGCGATTTGCGCCTCGCGCTGGTCGGCGGGCATTGCCAGCAGCTTCCGGTGGTCAAAGGTCTCGCCCCCGCGCCAGCCGGTCAGGTCCTGGCCATTGAACAATGCAGTGAAGCCTTTGGGCGGCTTCACTCCCGCCGCGCCGGGCGCGACGTGTTTGCACCCGCAGCAAGCGGAGACCCATACAGCCAGCAACACTAGAGCGGAGCACCCATGGCCCCGACGAAAGGATCGAATCAGTTTCATGCGCGCAGTTTCAGGTCCCGGCCGCCCGTGATAAAGCTTTTTCTGGCGTGCCCGGATACTTTCGATGGAATCGGAGCTTGGGGCGCGGAATTCCGTGTGTGTAAGGCTATACCTTACAAGACAATCAGGGATTCCCCGACAAGACAGACTCTCGGATTTCTGGTAATAATGCGCTTTATGAAAGTCAACAGGCAGGTTGGCAGCGGCCAGCGGCAGCGATGTGTCCGAAAAGCTGCCTCAGGGGTGTTCAACGTACACAGGGTCTTCATGAGGAGCACAGGGGCCACCCGAAGCAAGCCCATTTTGTACCCGCAGCCGCCGAGCGCCTGTTTAAAGAGCGGCGTCATGGGATTGGGAGCGGAACAGGCGAAGCTGGCAATTGGGGCAGGGCGCCAAAAACTGCTGCGCGCAGGCTCGCTCCAAGGACGGCCATGCCTATATACCCCCCGTATGCGGAAGCACTTGTCTCTGTGAGGAGGCAAACACCAAAGGAGACAGGACCTACTCTGAGGAGTAAAGGGCCCGTTTTGTACACATGCGGAGCGTTGGTCGCAGATGGAAGGCTAACCGAACCCGCAACCCGCGAGCAGTTCTAAACGAAAGAAGGTATTAAGAGAAAGCGCACCATGCTCAATACAACTCCTACCACACCTCTATGCTTGCCAACACGCTGTACCCGACATCATCTCTGCGACAGAGTGCGCGTGGAGGTCGGCATCCGACGGCGCTTATTGTCTGCCTGGCGCGTTCTGCGGCTTCTGCTGGCGCTCCTGGGGGGATTATCGGTTAGCCTAGACGCGTCGGCCCTTATGATCCCCCTCGGCACGACCACATTGGTGGATCGGGCTTCGTGCATTGTCGAGGGAAGAGTGACGAACCTGAGCTCGCGCTGGACGGACGACCGGTCCGCAATTGTCACAGAGGTGGTAATCGAGGCCGCTGACATTCTTTTGGGCGACACCAACCGGGTGACCTTCCGGTACGAGGGAGGGGTTGTCGGCGAGTTGGAACAGCGCGTGTCCGACATGCCAAGGCTGACCGATGGCCAGCAGGTTCTGGTGTTCCTACGCGCGCCGACCCGAGAGGAAACTCAGCGTGACCGTCCCGATGCCCCGCAAAGCTGCCGTTACACCTTGCTCGGCGCCGCACAGGGGGTGTATCGGATCGAAGGCGGCCGGGCGATGAAGGACGGCTTCACAGTTGTGGGCGACTCGACATCCGTTGACCGGGACATCGATCTGGCATTGCTCAAGACGCGCGTTCGGGAACGGCTTCGCGCCACGAAGCGAATGGGAGGCGGGCGATGAAAGCTCGCGCCTACTGTCGGTTTTTGGCGGCTTTAGCAGCACTTGCGCCGCTGGCCGCGCGTGCTTATACCGTGAACACGACGACCTCGGGCGCGGAGATTAGGTGGTCCGCCAGCAGCGCGTCGTTCCTGGTCAACGCGAGCGGAGGTCCGACTGGAGCCAGTACGGCCATGCAGTCGGCCATGAGCACGTGGAGCACCGTGTCTGGCGCCAGTTTCCAGTTTGCCTATGGCGGCTCGACAACTCTCAGCGGGGCGGTCTTCGACTACAACAACGTAGGCAGTTTCGGCTATCTGGGCACCGACGGGACGGTCGCAAGAAACACCACTACCTACTACGTCTCCAGCGGCCAACTGCTCGATAGCGACATCGTCTTCAACACCTACTACTCCTGGTCGGTGTCCGGTGAGGCGGGCAAATTCGACGTCCAGAATATTGCCACGCACGAGCTCGGCCATTCGCTCTCACTAGCCGACCTGTACGGTGGTGGCGATGCTGAGAAGACGATGTACGGGTATGCGTCACTGGGCGAGACCAAGAAGCGCTCGTTGGATGCGGATGACATTGCCGGCATTGTCTACCTCTATCCGTTTACCCCGACGGTGACGCTGAGTGTGTCGGGTAATCCTATGGCGGAGGCCGGCGGGGTAGCTACGGTGACCGCGACGCTGTCGGGGGTGGCCGGGCGTACGGTTACAGTGAACCTCGCGTTTTCCGGGACCGCGAGCTACGGCAACGACTACACGCGTTCCGGAACGATCATTACGATTCCGGCCGGGAGCACAAGCGGCTCCATGACCCTAACGGCGCTACAGGACGCGCTTAACGAGGCAAACGAGACCATTGTAGTGGATATAAGTTCAGTTGTTAACGGTACGGAGAGCGGCACCCAGCAGGTGACCGCGAGGATCACAGACGACGATCCGCTGCCTACCGTAACTCTGGGTCTTTCCGGGAGTCCCGTCGCGGAGGCTGGTGGAGTGGCCACAGTAACTGCAACGCTGTCAGCGGTTTCTGGTCGGGCCGTGTACGTGTATCTGTCATTTGCGGGCACTGCAACGGTCACCAGCGATTACACCCGATCCGGAACAAGCGTCACGATCCCGGCGGGGAGCCTGAGCGGGTCCATCATCCTGACGGCAGTGCAGGATACGCTTTACGAGGGGAACGAAACCATCGTGGTGGATATCAGCTCAGTGACCTACGGCACCGAGAATGGCACACAGCAGGTGACCGCCACGATTACCGACGATGATGCGCCTCCCACGGTGGTGCTGGGTTTGTCAGGCAGTCCGATGGCGGAGGCTGGAGGGGTGGCGACTGTGACGGCGACATTGTCGGCGGTGTCTGGATTGCCGGTGACAGTGAACCTGGCGTTTTCGGGGACGGCGACGTTGACGAGCGATTACACGCGGTCGGCGACGAGCATCACGATTCCGGCGGGAAGTGTGAGCGGGTCCATCGCGCTCACGGCCGTGCAGGACACACTCGATGAAGCCAACGAGACGGTGATTGTGGATATTGGTGCAGTAGCCAACGGCACCGAGAATGGCACACAGCAGGTGACCGCCACGATTACCGACGATGATGCGCCTCCCACGGTGGTGCTGGGTTTGTCAGGCAGTCCGATGGCGGAGGCTGGAGGGGTGGCGACTGTGACGGCGACATTGTCGGCGGTGTCTGGATTGCCGGTGACAGTGAACCTGGCGTTTTCGGGGACGGCGACGTTGACGAGCGATTACACGCGGTCGGCGACGAACATCACGATTCCGGCGGGCAGCTTGAGCGGGTCGGTCATGCTCACGGCGGTCCAGGACATGGCCAATGAGGTAAACGAGACAATCGTGGTTGATATTGATTCGGTCTCTAACGGTACTGAAGACGGCACACAGCAGGTAACTGCTACGATCACCGATGACAATCCGCAAAGCCTGGTGGCATCCCCCACCTCCATCACCGTCACCGAGGGCAGTAACGCGACCTTCACGGTGCGACTGGCGGCGCAACCGGCGGCCAATGTGGTGGCAAGCGTCGGCGAAGCCAGCGGCGATCCCGACCTGACGGTTAGCGGCACCACCATCTTCACCTTCACGACCAACAACTGGAGCACGCCGCAGACGGTGACGATCGCGGCGGCGGAGGATGCGGACACGGCCAACGGCACGGCGACCTTCATGGTGTCCTCCAGCGGACTGACGCCGGTGAACGTGATAGCCACGGAGGCGGATAATGACCAACCGCCGACGGTCACCACCCCGCCTCAGAGCCAGAGCGTGTCTGTCGGAGGTACCGCCACCTTTACCGTCACCGCGACGGGAACGCTGCCCTTGAGCTATCAGTGGTGTTTCAACGGCACGAACCTGGCCGGCCAGACCACCACCGCCCTGAGCCTGAGCAACGTGCAGGCCGCTCAGGCCGGCTCGTACACGGTGGTAGTGACCAACGCGGCGGGCAGCGTGACCAGCGCGGCGGCGGTGCTGACGGTGCTGGAGCCACCGGCTATAGTGAGCCAGCCACAGAGCAGGACCAATGTTGTCGGCAGCACAGCGACGTTCAGCGTGGTAGCCTCCGGCACTGAGCCGCTGGCTTACCAGTGGTGTTTCAACGGCACGAACCTGGCCGACCAGACTACGACCGCCCTGAGCCTGAGCAACGTGCAGGCCGCTCAGGCCGGCTCCTACACGGTGGTAGTGACCAACGCGACGGGCAGCGTGACCAGCGCGGCGGCGGTGCTGACGGTGCTGGAGCCACCGGCTATAGTGAGCCAGCCACAGAGCAGGACCAATGTTGTCGGCAGCACAGCGACGTTCAGCGTGGTAGCCTCCGGCACTGAGCCGCTGGCTTACCAGTGGTGTTTCAACGGCACGAACCTGGCGGGCCAGACTACGACCGCCCTGAGCCTGAGCAGCGTGCAGGCCGCTCAGGCCGGCTCGTACACGGTGGTAGTGACCAACGCGGCGGGCAGCGTGACCAGCGCGGCGGCGGTGCTGACGGTGCTGGAGCCACCGGCCATAGTGAGCCAGCCGCAGAGCAGGACCAATGTTGTCGGCAGCACAGCGACGTTCAGCGTGGTAGCCTCCGGCACTGAGCCGCTGGCTTACCAGTGGTGTTTCAACGGCACGAACCTGGCCGGCCAGACCACGGCAGCCCTGAGCCTGAGCAACGTGCAGGCCGCTCAGGCCGGCTCCTACACGGTGGTAGTGACCAACGCGGCGGGCAGCGTGACCAGCGCGGCGGCGGTGCTGACGGTGCTGGAGCCACCGGCCATAGTGAGCCAGCCACAGAGCAGGACCAATGTTGTCGGCAGCACAGCGACGTTCAGCGTGGTAGCCTCCGGCACTGAGCCGCTGGCTTACCAGTGGTGTTTCAACGGCACGAACCTGGCCGGCCAGACCACGGCAGCCCTGAGCCTGAGCAACGTGCAGGCCGCTCAGGCCGGCTCGTACACGGTGGTAGTGACCAACGCGGCGGGCAGCGTGACCAGCGCGGCGGCGGTGCTGACGGTGCTGGAGCCACCGGCCATAGTGAGCCAGCCGCAGAGCAGGACCAATGTTGTCGGCAGCACAGCGACGTTCAGCGTGGTAGCCTCCGGCACTGAGCCGCTGGCTTACCAGTGGTGTTTCAACGGCACGAACCTGGCGGGCCAGACCACCACCGCCCTGAGCCTGAGCAGCGTGCAGGCCGCTCAGGCCGGCTCGTACACGGTGGTAGTGACCAACGCGGCGGGC
>DAOPPX010000055.1:0-34900 GCA_035358715.1 Verrucomicrobiota bacterium | reverse complement strand
ACCGGAACACTTCCGAGCTTCGCTAGGGTAACAGTTACTTTTGAGGCGCGGCGAGTGTCAACTCACCACCCTCAACCAGTTCGCCCAGCACGACATTATCCCCAACAAGGACTACGGCACCCTCAAAACCCAGAAATGCGACGCCATCGTAATTGCGCGCGAACCACAGCTCGAGGTGCTGGTGGTCGGCGAGCACAAAAAGCCTGGAGAACTCACCGCAAATAACTGGACCGCCCTCGCTCAAGATCTGCTAATAACCAAGTGCAGGCCGACCGCTGCACGCATCGGTTACCTGACCGATGGCGTAACAACGCACTGGATAAATGGCTCGGCCGAGACGGTGGTTGAGCTCCACCGCGAAGATGGGAAGCCCCTCCCACAGCACGTCGACTATAAAGACAAGGCCTTCCAAGCAGAACTCACCAACATCATCCACAACCTTGACCCAACACATTCCAGAGTCCGAGCAAAGGTCCGCGCCAATCCGCAGCACCTTGCGCAGCAGGTCTGGCAAACCATTTGGCGGCTGAAAGCCGACCGGCCAGAAGATTGCCTCGCCACATTTGTCGAACTCTTCCTCTTCAAGTTTCTCAGCGACCTCGGGCTCCTAAAGAAGGACCCCAAAGGAGTGGACGTGTCCCTCGACTATGTCCTCCAACTCGAGAAAGAGAAGTCCTACACCTACTACGAGGACCACATCCGCGGTTACATCAAGAGCCTCTTCCCGCAGGGCAAGGACGGCTATAGCATCATCAACGGCATCGTCCTCCAGGGAACCAACCGCGACCACAACATCATCTTCGCCGAACTCCTCAAAAAATTTGTCAGATTCGGAACGCTCAAGAACACCGAGCCGGACTTCAAGACCCGGCTCTACGAGTCGTTCCTCCAAGAGAGCAAAACAACCACGACATTCGGCCAGTTTTTCACCCCTCGCAAGGTTGTCGCAGCAATCCATGACATGGCCCGCGTCCAAGACTTGGCGGCCGGCAAAGAAATATGCGACCCAGCATCCGGCGTCGGCGGGTTCGTCCTGGAACAGATGGCTCGGGACCTGGACTCACAATGGACAACAAGAGGCAGCGCCGTAAAAGCAACCCACAGATGGCACGCATACGAAGTCGTCCCAAAAACCGCCATACTGGCCAAAGCCAACGCCCTGGTGCACTGCGGCGACCTTCTCGCTGACCAACCCGGCCGGGTAAAGTCATTCGCAAAGTGGCTAAACGGCGTTTTCAACTGCAAAGACAAGACGGCCCTCGGGTCACTGGAGGAAATGCCCCTTGAGAAGTACGACATGGTTCTAACAAACCCGCCCTTCGTGGTCTCCGGCTCGGGCGACATCGGCAAACTCATAAAATCCAACAACAAACGAAAGAAATACTTCGGACGAAAATACAGCGGCGTCGAAGGACTGTTCCTTCAATACATCGTCCAGGCACTAAAGCGCAACGGCGACGCCTGGGTGCTACTCCCAGAGACCTTCTTCCTCCGGACCACCGACCAGACATTGCGCGCCTGGATGCTCCGCGAGTGTTCCATAGACCTTCTAGCCATCCTCCCGGAACGCACCTTCTTCAACACACCAAAGCGAGTAGTCATCACACACCTCAAGCGAAGGCCGAAAGAACTCTCCGACCAAGCACTCACAAAACAGATGCAAAACGAAAGCGTCCTCGTGTTCGCCGTCGGCGAAATTGGCGAGACACGCGACGCCAAAAGGCTGCCTACAGCCTCCGATCTCCCGCAGTTAGTGTCAACATACTTGGCGCACAAGGCCGGCGCCAAGCTAGACCCAGCCCTAAAGCGAGCCACCACCACCAACGCCTTGGCGCTCTTCAACAAGAGGTCACTCAACCTGCGCCACTCCTGGCCGAAGAAAGTCGCCAAAGAAGTTGGTCTCTTGCACCCAGACGAGGACCCGGCAGAAGCACGGAAGGCGTTCGACAGCAAAATGCAGGCGGTCGAGGCTCTCGCCAAAGAATGGTTTGCGGCAGCCGCCAAACGCAACCCGCCCCAACAACCTGACGAGTGGAAGACCGTGTTGCTGGGCGACGACAGCCTCTTTTCCCTTTCAATCGGAAAACGGGTCCTCAAGAAAGACATCTACCAGAAGCGCACCGGCGTCCCGCTATTCAGCGCAAATATCAGGAAACCTTTCGGCTTCGTCGACGCCGCTAACGCGGGCAACCTCCCGCATGGCGGCGCCCTGTGGAGCATCGACAGCGATTTTGACTGCCGGGGCGTGTCGCCAGGGGAAAAGTATTCCATCACGGACCACTGCGGCCAACTCCGGATGAGGACAAACGAAATCGACCCAGAGTACCTGGCCCGCCAGATTCGCACCGCTGGCCTAGACTTCGGATTCAACCGCGATTTCCGCCCCTCCCTCGAAGTAATGGCGACACTGGAAGTCGACCTTCCCGTCAGGGCAAACGGCGCCTTCGACATCAACCTAATGAAAGCTTGGACCGCCTACATGGAGGATCTCGACCGAAAGCGCGAGGATCTCGAAAAGCTAATGGCTTGAGCACCAGCCCGCCTCGACCAGCAACCACCTCAGCGCCACCCCGCATGACCAACCGCACACCCCACAACCAACCGAGCACAGTCGCTCAAGCGGTGACCCGCATCACAGCGCGCCTAGCCGCCATCACCCTCGCGTTCGCCCTCTTCGCCGTCCCCAGCCTCGCGGCGGACAAGGCCGCCACCGCCGCCGCCTGCGCCAAGAACCTCGCCCCCCTCATTGATCCAGCCAAGCTGGCGACACTGGGCAAGCGCGGAGCAAACCCCCGCATCCAAAAGGCCGTTTACTGGCTCACCACCGCCGCCTCCAACAGCGCCGCCCCGGCCCAGGTCATTGACACCGCGCTGAAGGACGTCGGCATGAAAGGCGAAGCGGCGGTTCTGACGAAGCAAGCCCTGCTCCGCAACCTCGACATCGCCAGCAAACTCGGTTGCCTGGACCAGGAAGGCTTGGCTGCAATGCGGCGCGGCAACGCTCCAACCGTTCGGCGCGGCCCCTACACCGGCGACAAGCTCTCCGTTGACCACATCATTCCCCGAGCCGTCTGTCCCGAGCTGGACAACGTCATTGCCAACCTGGAGCTCATGCCCCTCCGCATGAACCAATCCAAGAACGCCAAGATCGGCCCCCGCCAGCTCGACCTGGCCAAGAAACTCCACACCGCCGGCCTTCTATCAGATGAGGGAAAGCAAAAGATCGAAACGCACCTCCAACCCCCGCCCAGCCGAAGGGCTTGCGCGGAAAACATAATTCTCCAGGATGACCTTTGTCACTCCACTTTCTGAACCGCAATCAAGAGCACGTGGACTTACCAAACAACAAAAACCGGGGGCACTTTATCTTGTCATTAGGCGGGCAAATGCAGTGTCACCACTCCGACAAGGCTTTCAGAAAGAAAGATGGACACAATCCCACCCAGGAGCTAAACCGATCCCCGGCAGAAGTATGCAACTAAATCCCTGCACACACGCTATGAGACCCATCCAGCACATCTCTTTCCAGCGTTCCTCTCTGCGCCGCCTCGCGGTCTTCGTCTTGCTTGCTGCGGTCAGCGTCAATTCCACTCTCGCCAAGCCCCGCCCGCCCAGCCCGCCCTGGCCCGAGATAGGAAACCTGTTCTGCGAGAGTTTCGACCAGCCTTATTCCTTCCCCACCAATCAGGCACTCGATACGAATGTTTGGGCCGAGTCCTGGTCTGGGTACGCGTTGAATCGCACGCAACCAAGCGTGCAGCCATTCACCGTGCCGATGGTCAACCCAGGCACGAATCGGACTCTCAACTTTGACCCGGAGCGCGGAGCGATCCGGATATGGTATCAGCCGGCATGGAGCGGTTCTTGGACCGGCCAGGGACGCGGGCCGGACGAGCTCGCCCGTCTGCTCACCTTGGTCTGCACAAATGGTAGGTCCAGTTCCGGATGGTGGTCCTTGGTGGTTTCGCCCGATGGCAATGAACTTCACGTGTTGTGCGAGACAAACAGCGGCGCCGCCAGTTGCCTCAGCACTCTCATCAATTGGGAGGCCGGATCATGGCACATGCTCGCCGTTGGCTACACCCCAACCAACAGCGCTTTGATTGTGGACGGGCAGGTTGTCGCGACGGGCAACGGGATCGCCGCCCTGCCGCTGGACGCGATGCCCTTCACCACCCTGGTTGTCGGCAGCGATTTGGCTGGCCGGAACACCGCCAAAGGGCAATTCGAGCAGTTGAGTGCCTTCACCGGCAGAAATCGCTTCCGTTCCCTGACCGGGCATCCCTTCGGCATGGGCACCGTTTGGGACGTCGAGTCTTACTATGCGGCTCTCAGCCCGGAAGCTGCCCAAGGGCCGATTACACCACAGGAGGAGGCTGCCACTCGGGCGAGGTGGGCCGCGCTCAGGGCCGAACGGCTTGCCCGCGAACAAGCAGCGCTGCTTTCAGGAGCGTCCCGGATGGACGGCCCTTTGGACGGCGGTTTCGGTTTGGATTCCTACGACCCGGAACAGGGATTCTCGCTGCTTTCACCTGAAATTCTTCAGGGCACCAACGTATCCCTCACCCTGGTCAATTGCGACACCAACATCGGCTACGACATTCTCTACTCGCCGGCCCTCCAGACCAATATGACCTGGAGCATCCTGGCGACAGGCCACGTTGGGCAAACCACCTTTACCGTGCCCATGCTCGGGTGGCAGGGCCTCTATCGGGGAGCGGTTGGTGGAGACTGGGACGGCGACGGCATACCCAATTGGATGGATGCCGACCCCAGGTCAACGAATACCGGTGCGCTAACCATCACGATCGACAACCCGCAAAATGGAACGGTTTTCCAATGATCCCGCCAACCACGAGCTTTATGAATAACCGTCTTCGTCTGCTTGCTTGCGGCCTTTTGCTTTTTGCTGTTGTGGGTACACCATGCAACTTGCAAGCCGGTTATAACACGGCTTGCTACTTTACCACGAGCAGCTTCACCGGAACCGAAGGAACCACTCTCACAGGCACCGTCTACAGGCACTCCGTCGTTACAGGCGGCACCGGTGATTGGAACCTTTCCGCTTCTTATACTGTAACCCTCTGGCTCGACTACACGGGCCAGGCTTACCCGATCCCCTGCGCCGATATTTCGAGCCCGTGGGCTTCTTGCCAGGTCAATGTCACCATTCCCGCCTGGGCCTATTCCGCCAACTTCTCCGTGCCCTTCGTGAACGACGGAGACCTGGAATACGACCAGACTTCCGCGCTCAAGGTCACAGGCTATGTGGACAACACCGTCATCCAGAGTGCCAGCCTTACTGAACTCGACAACGACAACACGAACGGAGTGGCGGTTTACTCAGGAGGGCAGACCTATATCGGCAGTTCGCCTTGGACGATACTCCAAGGGGGCACAGGGGGTGCCAATTCATTGACGCTCCGCTTCTTCCGCTCCTATGCCATCCCTCAGCCGAGAACGGTCAATTACACAACTTCGGGAGATGCGGTCGCCGGCACGGATTACACCCCCGCACTAGGGACCGTCACAATTCCTGCCAGCGCTGGTTCTACGGACATAACGATCAGCGCCAACAATAGTTCTCAAACGACCACCAAGACATTGACAGTCGCGATGGATCCCGGGGCTTACCAAATGTATCCCGGCGCGACAACCATCAACGTCACCATCATTCCGAATTATCCGGGAGTAGGTGTCATTCCAAACTCGGACATGCTGGAGGGAGGAGCCCCCGGTTCATTCACGTTTTATCGCACTCCTGCCTATCAGGCCAGCCCTGCAAAAACGATTTACTACACCGTCTCGGGATCTGCCTCCTCCGGCTCCGACTACGTCGCCCTTAGCGGCTCGGTCGTGATTCCTGCAGGTACCGCCTCAAGCGTGGTGCAGGTCACATCGCTTCGTGACCTGTCTCTTGAGGGCGTGGAAAACGTGGCGGTTTCCATCTCGTCGCACGCTGGTTATTCCATCATCTCTACCAACGCCTCGGCAAGCATCGACTTGTACGACGATACCCCAGCGATTGGCGTTTACGCCACGAACTACAGCCTCGTTGAAGGGCAGCCGACAAGTCTGGTGTTTTACAATACCAATGCGCACGGTGGAACGCCCCAGATTACCATCAACTATGGGATTGGTGGAACCGCCGGCAACGGAAGCGACTACAGTTCCCTGAGTGGGTCGGTGGCCTTGCCCGCAGGCACTTACTCCGTTGCGGTGCCGATCAGTTCCTTCACGGACAGCCTTGTCGAGGGTACGGAAACATTGAATCTCTGGCTGCAATCTAACAGCCAATACCTGATCGATCCCGCCGGCAGCAACATCGTCATTTCCATAGCCGATGATTACCCCGTTGTTCAGGTGCAGGCCGCCGATGCGTATGCCGCCGAGGCCGGTCTCGATCCGGGAATGTTCACCATCACCAGGACCGGGAACACCAATCGATCCATCACGGTGCAACTCAATGTGACTGGCACGGCGACGCCAGGCGCCGATTACACGGCTTTGCCCGCCACGGTAGTGCTGGGGGCCGGTGTCCTTTCCGCAAATCTGGCGGTGACGCCTCTTGCCAACGCCGGCATCGAGTCGGCTGAAACCGTCGTGCTAACCCTCAAGCCCGATGCCAGCTATGTGCTCGGACTCCACACCAACGAGGTGGTAACCATCACTGGAGAGGGCGCAAATCCGCGCGACGGTAATCCCAAAGGTCTGCGTTACGTTCGTGGCGCGGGGACGAATCTCCAGGCCAGTTCCATCGTCGTGCCGCTGGACGGCTTGAAAGGAACCCGGCGGACGGACCTGGAAACCAACGGGTGGTTCAGCACTTATGGAACCTGCTATCATTACAATGCCACCAACGCCGGCAGCCAGGCCTACATCACCAACCGGATCGCCTTCAACACCCCCATCGCTTCCTTCGGCGGTTCCTGGGGCCAGTCGCTGTTCATCGGGCAAAGTTACGCTTTGGGAATCGCCCAGGGCAGCTTCACGGCCGATCCCCTCATGATCATCGCCTTCTGGCGCACCAATCTTGCGCAAGCTGGAGTCGTTACTTTGAGCCTGCCTCAGATTGGCAACTCCAATGACTGGACCAGCTTCGCAACCAACGGGTTCGCCCGCTCGACCAACGGATTTGGTCTGACCACCGTTCTACGGAACGCATCCGACATGGATTGGGGCACCGGCCTGACCGGTTGGGCTTTCACCCATACCGCCACGGACGCCGCCACCAATTATTTCTATCTTGTTTGCGCCGTCGGCACCTGTTCGGGCCAATACATGGTTCTCGATGGATCGTCATCCCCCAATTACGGCTACTTCTACGAACTATCATTCGAGCAGCACCCCGCCTGGCGGTCCCTCTTCGTTGACCAACCCCATTTCCAGGGCGAGCCTTTGCCCCCGGACCTCTGGAACAAGAGCCCGGACGAGCTTCTCCACTATGGCGCTCTCGTGACGAATGCCGTCTCTCTTGCTCCCGCCGCCTGCCAGGCCATCGACCAGAGCCCCGAGCTGAGGCGCCATCCCCTCCTCGATCAGTTCGTTGCTGACATGAACAACGACCCGCTTGCCCTAGCCAACTACGTCCAGAACGAAATCGATCTGACAGACCCGATAGCTTATCGGGATGACGGCTCGGTTTCCACCGTCAGCGTGAACGAGGGCGGCGTAAATCGGGGCGCTTTGGGGGTCTATCTGGAAGGCCAAGGCTCCCCCGTCGAGCAATGCGCCCTGCTGGTTTACCTGCTTCGGCAGGCGGGCTATCCGGCCTGCTATGTCTTCCCGCCCGAGGGCGGGTTGAAGATGCTGGACAAGCGATTGAGTGCCTTGTTGCGGACCCGGCTAAACGGCGCCCAGGATGACCAGGGCCGACTCTATACCACCAACCAACTTATCACTGTCAATTACCCATGGGTGGCCGCCTATGTTAACAACCAATGGGTTCACCTGTTCCCCTGGGCGAAAGATACCGCCGTCGAGGAAGGCTTAAACATCTCTGACTACCTGCCCTCCGCGTACAAGGAAACCCAGCTCTGGGTTCGGGATTATCTCCTCGGCAAGTCCAACATCATGGCTTTTGCGACTCTGGACGACGACACGCCCGGGACCATTTTCCCTCGTTTTCTGAATTCCGTTCTGCAAACCAACGCGCCGGGTATTTCGCTCGACGACCTCGGCATGCGCTACATCAACCGCCGCCATGCTTATGCCCAGTGGACGGACTTTCCGCGTCCGACCTGGGTGACTAACGTCAATGCCGCTGTTGAAAGCCTCGCTTCAACCGAAATCACGAATGTCTCTCCGGCGCTGACGAACCTCTTCGATACCGTTCAGGTCGAGCTCTACAGCGTCAGCAACCCGCAGAAGAAGATGCAAACTCCGGCCATGCGGATGGCGGACCTGCATAATCGCAAGTTCTATCTCACCCACACCAACCTCGGCGGCGGACAAATCCAGGCAGTGCTCACTCTGGGACCGTTCCGGCCTAACGCCACCGGCGCCGGCACATTCAGCTCCGGCGACGCGACTCTCACCAATCGGCAGGTCTTGGCCATGGCGCTGGACGGCACGGATGACCATCTGAAGATACGGTTCCGGCACCGCCGCCAGCGGGCGCTAACGTGGGAAACCGCCCTTGATCCCGACCGAGGTTTCCTCGATCTCACCGCCTCGCGTGAAGTGCTGGCCGAGCGGCCCTTGCGCGTTGGCGATGTCGGCGCGATTTGCTTCAACGCCGGCCGCGTCACGCCCGCCATGCTCCGCATTCACGCGCAGGAACTCTGGAACATGGAGCAGATGCTCAGCACCAACTCCGTAGCCACCAACCAGGTCTCCATTGACGTCTATCAGGGCAGCCTCGTTTACCTGATGGGCATGAGCTACTACGAGCGGGCTTCCCGCTTCGATCAGGAAAACCGGCGCCTCTTCAAGGTGCAGAACCTTTCCAGTTTCGCCATGGGGCTGGCCAAGATCAGCCCCCGCCGCAATCCGGACGGCACTCTCTATAACGGCACGGTTGATCCCGTCTGGCCGAACGTGGACATGTTCTTCCAGGAAGTGGTGACTGTGGGCAACGGGACCGTGCGGCTGGACTCCGGGTGGGACAACAAGGCCGCCACCCGGAACTACTACAATCTTTCCATTGCCGACCTCTCCGCCCAGGAACACGCGGCCATCAACGTGTTCTTCGGCCAGAGCAATGCGGTCTCCACGGTCAAGCTCCTGCAACTGGCCCAGAGCAAAGTCGCCTCGGGCGGCTCAAATGTGGTCGAACTCACCCACTACAATTACCAATCCGCAGGCACAAACAAATACAATGGCAAAGCCCTCAAGGACTACGACCCGGCCACCTGGGCGCAGGTTGTCGAAATGTTCCAGCGGCCTGGCTCTGCGGGCTACGTGGTCGGCTGGATGCCGCCGGGCCCGCAGACCAATGCCAGCGGCTCATTTGCCGGCATGGGCGCGTTTGTGCTCGGTGTGGACCGTTATGCCGCCCTCATCGGCAACAATCAATACGGAGCCTATGGCGACCGGTTCAACTTCGGTTCGGTGGGGAGTTGGAACACGCCGAATTTCCTCCTGCAACAGGCCGCCGACGGCGATTACACCATGGATTTCAGCCGCACCGCCAACCTGCTGGCCGAGTCCTGGACAACCCCTTCCGCGCTCCAAACCGCTTCACTCTTCGCGAGCGGCAGCCTCGCTCCAACGCCTTTCCAAAGCCTTCAGGGAACAGCTTTCGGCCTTGCTTTCAATGGCCTGCCGGGCAGCTACTCCAGCATCCTTCCAGGGACGTTCGATTTGGGCCTGCAGAGCACCCGCACCGATTATCGCGACGGCAATAGCTGGTGGCAGAATGTTGCGGACCCGGTGAACGCCCTAACCGGCGAATTCTACATTGATGACATAGACCTCTCGCTTCCCGGACCGATGCCCTTGCAGGTCCGGCGAAACTATGGCAGCCAGAACCTCGCCAACAACCAGCTCGGCTACGGCTGGAAACTCAACTACATGCCTTACCTCACCGTCGCCCCCGCCAGCAACATCGTTTACGAGGCGGAGGCCGACGGCTCGGTTCTTGCCTTTGGACCGGTTGAAACGGACCTGTGGGCGCCCACGCTCGCGCTCAACCCCACCCTGAACAACAACAGTGCCAGCGGCATTGGGTCGGTTGCCAACCGGCTCAACGCCCGGCTGGCCAGGCTCCATGTCAGCGGCACCAACACCTGGTGTTTGACCAATAGCGACGGCTCCCTGCGCATCTTCCAGGAGATGAGCTTCCCGCTCACCAACTCAGCCAGCTACGACCGGTCGCGGCCCTACCTCACCAAATGGCTCGACAACCGGGGCAATTTCTACCGGTTCGAATACGGCTTTGACCCGGCTCAGGGCGATTACGGCCAAGTCCGGCGCATCGTCAGCAGCAGTGGCAACATCGTCCGGCTGCTTTACGATCAATACAGCCGGGTAGTCGAGGCTTACAGTGCCGACGGAAGGCGCGTTCGCTACGAATTCGACATTCATGGGGACTTGAGGACCGTCACGTTGCCGGATGCCTCCGAGATCAACTACGAATACGAGGTGCTGAACTGGACGACCAACGGCGCCACCAATCCCTATTCAACTCACCTGCTGACCCGCGAGGAAAAGCCGGACGGCCGGGTGCTGCAAAATGAATTCGACACCCAGCGCCGCGTTACCAACCAGTGGGCCACCGTCGGACCAGACCTCCGGTTGGTCCGCAACGCCACCTTCCGTTACACGAATGACTTCAACCTGACGAACCTCACTGGCACAATCAGTGGCACCACCACGATCCTGGATTACACGAATAACCCGACCACCTATTTTTACACCAATGGCCTGATTCGCCGCATTCTCGATCCGCTGGGCGCCGAAATCGTTCAGCAATGGTACGAGGCCGGCGAAACCAACGCTCCGGCTTACCCGCGCAGCCTTAAATCAGTGACGGACAAACGGAGCCTCCTGACGAGTTATTATTATGATTCCAGGGGCAACGCCACAAACGTCACAGTCAAGGGCGATCTGAAAGGCGATGGGGACGCCAACGCCACAGCCGCGACGATCACAATATTTAACGGCACCAACAACCTGCCGGAAATGACCATTAGCCCGAACGGCGCGACCAACTTTTTCTTCTACACCAACACCTGGTTACTTGCCCGGCTCGAATTATGGCCGAGCAATGCCACACCCGCCCAGGCGGTCACGAATCTCTACAGCTACGTGAACGTGACCAATGCGGATGGCACCGCCGCGTACGGCTTGCGGGCGATTGAGGTTCGAGCAGCCTATTCAACAGACGCGGCCACCAGTGAAATGACCTACAGTTCACGCGGCTTCCCCATCCGGCTCGTCCGCTACACCGGCACTGCCGACCCCGCGATGGTGGTAACAAATGTGTACAACTCGCGTGGGGAACTGGTTCAGACAATCAACCCTCAACGATCAACCATCAACTACACTTACACTCCTCGCGGCAACCCGGAATCCAAGGAGGTTTTCGAGGCGGGACAGTCCATTCCCATGTCCTGGGAGTACTCCTATTACAACGAAAACGGCGAGCCAACCTGGAGCGACGGCCCGCGCTTCGACCCCGAGGATTACGTGTGGAGAGACTACGATGGTGGCGGAAGGAAGACCCAGGAAATCCGCTGGCGCACCCAGGGCAACACTGACGCCGAGGGGGTCGAGCCGGCTTCCGGCGACGACCTCTACGCGACCACCTTCACGCAGTATGATCCCTTCGGCAACCTCGTGCGGACGATTGATCCTTTGGGCAATTACAGCGTTAAGAAATACGATTCCATCGGACAGTTGCTCCGGGAGGAGTTTTACAGCGCGAACGGGGCGCTGCTGGCAACGAATGGTTTCGCCTACAATGCGGCTGGCGATGTTACCAACGCGTTCAACGCCCTGGGTGGAAGCACCCAGAAATCGTTCACCAGCACCGGCAAACCCAAGTCCCAGAAGAACCCGGACGGCTCTACCAGCGCGTGGCTCTACCTGGCCGATGGCCGGCTTCGCCGGGAATACCAGGGCAACGGCTCTTACTGGGAAACCAGCTACGACGACGCCAGCCGGAAGGTCACCAAAATCTTCTATTCGGCAGGGGCGGCATCGTTGGCGACAAATTCCACGGTACTGGACCGGCGTGGCAATGTGGTTCGCACCACCGATGCCGCATTCAATACCTGGACTAATCTGTTCGACGGTCTGGACCGGCTCAAGATCAGCGCCGGCCCGGTGATTACCACCGTGAACTGGAATCCCGGCGGCAGCCCGGAATACACCACGAACAACCTCCAGCAGACCACCACGTATGTTTTCGATTCTTGCGGCAAGACGAACATCGTCCTGAACGGTCTTGGCGAGAAGATTGTCACCACCAGTGACGCTCTCGGGCGACCCATCAGCGCGCAAACTTACGCTTCCAACAGTGTAACTCCCGTCCGCGTCACCTCGACCGCCTACACCGCCGATCACCACGGTTACACCGTAACCGATGGCACCGGAGCGGATGCCATCAGCACCACCATCTACACGGATACCTACGGCAACCCGGTTCTGACCATTCAGTATCCGTGGCAAGGTTTTCTGCAATATACCTGGACCAGGTATGATCGAGCGGGCAACCGCCTTCAGAGCGACGTGTTCTCCTCTGACAGCTACTACGCCTGGACCGAGAGCGCCTGGACCTATGACGGGCTCAACCGCGTCAAGACCGAGCGGGTCGGCGACGGTGCCACCTTCACCTACAACCGGGATGCCCTAGGCAACGTCACGAATCGGCTCATGCCGGGCAACCTCCAGTGGTTTGCCAACTACAATGCCGCCGGCCAGATGCTCAAGGAATGGACCACCGGCACTGGCAATGCCGGCACACGAACCAATACCTACAACTATTATTCGCCCGGGAACGTTTGGGCCGGCCAGTTGCACACTTCTACGGATGGCCGGGGTATCACTTGTGGGTATTCTTACGATGCATGGTTGCGAGCGGCAACCAATGTATTCAGTGGCCCATCCAGCGAACACAATCTGACTCGGGTCCTGGCTTTCAACGCCCGTGGTTTGAACACCGGCGCAACCGAATGGTTCGGCTCCAGTTCCGTGGCCCCGACCAGCACCGTGAGCCGCGCATACAATGCCTACAACCAGCTCCAATCGGAAGGCATCACGTTGGGTGGGGCTTCCTTCTCCGCCGCAAGCCAGACCTGGAATGTCGCGGGACGGCGCTCCGGCCTCTCGCTCAACGGCGCGAATTACGGGTTCGGCTGGCGGGCGGATGGAACTCTGGCCGCCGCCACCAGTCCCGCTGGCAGCGCCAGTTACACCTGGAATAATGCCGGCCAGTTGAACACGCGCAGTGTTGGCGGCCGGACGAGCACCTACTCGCGTGACGGCATGGGCCGCCCGTGGGAAGTGGATACAGATATTCTCGGCAGCTACGTTCTGATTGAGGAACTCGGCTGGACCAGCGACGGCTTGCTCGGCGCCCACACGGTTTACCGTTCCGACTTTACGGACACTCGCGAGTACTCCTATGGCACCTACAACCGACGCTTGATCACGGAAAAGATCGGCTTAAGCGCGGCCAAGAGCTGGACGAATAACCTCGTTTACGACGGCAATAACAACTCTATCGGCGGCCCAGGGCTGCTGACACGGAGCGGCGCCTCCAGTTCCAGCCTGGCCACATGGAACGGCGGCGCCGACGCCCTGGCGCGGGTCGGCGCGGAAACAAACACCGTCATCCGCCGTGCTGCTGACGGCCGGGTTAATGGGCCTTCGACCGTCAAAGCCACTCTCGATGGCGTTTCGGTCGGAACGACAATCCTTGAAACCAACGGCGGCCAATGGAGAGCCAGCCTGGACCTCACTCCCGGCACTCACCAGCTTTCTGTTACCGCCTATCATACGAGCGGCCAGTTCTCCACCAACGCCGTTTCCTGGTTCACCAACAGCGCCGCGACGGATCGAGCGATTGATACTTTCGATCCATCCGGCCAACTCACCCGGAAAGTGTGGCTTTCTTCCAATGGCACAACCAACCGCACACAAGACCTGTATTGGGATGCGAAGGGACGGCTCTGGAAGGTGGTGGAACGTGATAGCGGGAACTCCGGTTATGACTGGACTGCAGTTTACGACGCCTTCGACAGGCGGCTCCAAACCACCGCCACGACAGTGACAAATGGAGTCGCCGCCACAGGGCAAACCAAGACCATCCGCTCCTACTTCGACCCCAGTGCTGAGTTCCTTGAGGTTGGCCTGTCTTACGATAGCCAGACCACTTGGAAGCTGCATGGACCTGACCTAAGCGGCGCGTATGGCGGTATGCAGGGCGTGGGAGGTCTGGAAGCAGTCCAGACGGGCTATTCCCAACCTGTAGTCCTGATCAGCGATACCCGTGGAAACGTCCTCCAGCAGTATGATACCTGGACAAGGTCGCTGACCTACTCCGGCGCACGGCCCACAGGCTACGGCGCGGCCCCCGGCTACGAGCCGGTGGCTTTGGGTTACGCCGTTTCCTTCGGCGAAGCCACTGCCTGGCGAGGCAAGTGGAAGGACGTTACGGGTTACTACTGGCTCGGCAGGCGCTACTACGGCCCCCAAAGCGGAAGCTGGCTCTCCTACGATTCTGTTTGGAACGTCCGAGACCCGAACTGGTTCACCTTCTGTGGCGATGACCCGATCAATTATTTCGATGCAGACGGCAGACTTGGAAGCCGATGGACGGAGCACGCACGCCAGGTTGAGATCAATAATCCGCTCGACTTCCTAGAAGCCTCTTTCTATGGAGGGTTCGGAGCCATCATGCAGGGAGCCGGCTCGACTCCGGGAGTTTTCGATCAGGCCCGCGCCGGCATGGTGTCTGCAAGCCAGGAGATTAGCACTTATTCAGGTGGACAGGCTTTCCTCGCCAATACGCTTAGACTCCCTGCGAATTTTGCGTTTGGCACGACGGCTTTGATCAACGATCCGACCACAACTGTGCCGGGGATTCCAGGTGCGCTGGCTCAGTTGCCCGGTAACATCAGCCAGAACGTTCAGAATTTCGCAAATAACCCTTCTTTCTACAGTGGATTTAACTTGCTGGAAAATGCAGTTCAAATCGCGGCACTTTATGAAGGAGGCACGAGCTTATACCGCAGCGGAGCTAATTTCCTATCCTCTGGCAATCTCGTTCGATCCGCCGAGACTCCCTTGGACTATTACATGAGGCAGGCGCAGACGCTCGATGTTTCCACGGCGGAAAATTCCGCAGTGTTTTGGTCTGGACAGGGGAACCGTGCCCTTGCTGAACAATTCGCGCAGCAGAACCGCAGGTCGACGCTTGAGTTGACGCCCGGGGGCAGGTGGCTGGACCAACAAGCACTCTTTGACCCGGCAACAAGTCCACTTACGCCTGCCCAAGCTATACAGGTGTGGCAGACAATTTCGCTTCGGTTTGCCCAAGGGGCCTCGGGAACAGCCGTTGGATTCATAAATGGAGCCAGAGCGGGGAGCACCTTCAACACTATTGAATATCCGGCGCTACTCAACAATCCCAACATGCGAAACGTAATTACAGGAGGACACTGATGTTCGTCTCACTTGCACCTCAGCGTGTCAAACACGATTCGGGCTACATCGTTCAAACAGGGGGACGTTATGCGTTGCAGTATATCTACCGGGATGTATTTGCGGAAGTCGAGGCGGACTTTGCCACCGTGACCGGCGTATACAGCGACACTCTCTTCATACGCAGGGGAGACGGTCCTCCTGAGAATCCATCGCCAGAAGAACGCAACCTAATCTTGACTAGAATCCTCAGTGCGCTCGACTTTTGGGGAATGAAACATGAGATTTGTTCGCGCAAGTGAAGATCGACAACAAAGCTATTGAGAGAGTGCAGTGGGGCGCCGCATCACGCGTGGATTGTGTGGCCTCACACCTGGCGCCCATTTCATGGGACGAACAAATCGTCAGAATCCGAGAATGAAAGCAAGTCACACAGTTTACAACGCAATTGGGCTCTTCCTCAGCTGCATGTTCTTGGTCTCGGTTCTGAGTATCATATTCGTTGTGAGCCCTGGATTTCCGCCTGAGAAACGCGGTTGGTGGCATTTTCTGGTGGCCTATGAAGCGGTGTTAATCGGACTGATTGGCGGCGGTGCATTGGGAAATCTCGCCAAAGGCCGACTCTCAGGATTGCCGACTGGGCTAATGGCCGCCGGTTACTTCATGTCAGGGTGGCTGATCCCGCTGGCAATCTGGGGCATCCTTGCACTTCGCGCAGAGCAGAAACGCCAAAGAACTCCGGCTCCGAAAACGGAGCCCCTCGAATTACCATCCTGAACACTCATCCAACATGGCCCGCAACGGCATGCGATTTAACATGAGGTTCTCGATTGCATTTGGAGCACTGCTGTTGTGCCCATTCCTGGCGAGTGCCCAGCTTGCTGTGACCGTCTCCCCGGTGAAGGCCACGGGCCAAAAGGCCATCGTGCCGCTGGCGATGAAGAACGGGTTTGCCGAGCGAATCGAATCGGCCCGCGCCGTGTGCTTTATCCTTGATGCGCAGGGCAAAATGTTGGGCCAAGCCAGCCGGTGGATTATCGGCGGGACCGCAGACAATGCCGGGCTGGCGCCGGGCGCGACAAACGTCTTCAACTTTGTCGTCAACGCAGCCAAACCGTTGGTGGCCACCAACCTGACCGCGAAGGTGACTCTCAGCCGATTGGTGTTGCAGGGAGGCAAGCTGGCAGACCCGCAGAAGGCTGTTACTGTTAACCCGGCAGTGCCGAAATAAGCCGAAAGGGCAGCCCTTCGGATGGCCTCATTTGCCTTTAGAGTGAAATCCCGGCCCTGATACTTGTGGGAGTCGCAGATTCCCCGGCGCCTCCTGGTGCAAGCCCACCCGCAAATGAGGTCATGCTTCTAGCCTCTAGCGCCGGCAGCGCGACCGGAAGCTGGCGCTTCCTTCTACCTCCCACCGCCAGCGCTTTTAGGTTGCGCTCCGAACCACCCGCACTCGCGGGTCTCTTCTCAATCCCTCTTCCAGCTACGGCAATACTTCCGGTTGTAATCGCGAACCCACTCATCGTATTTCGCCGGCTTCTCGCTCTTGAGGCGCAGCAGCTCCTCCAACTTTGCTGACGCCTGGATCATCAATTTCCGCATCTCCTCATCCGTGATCCGGCTCAGCCCCGGCTGTGTCAGCAACTCCGACGACTTGCCGGCATGCAAATCCTCCAAAAATCCGTTCCGAAAAGCACACGCTGTAAGCGCGTTCGCCTCGTCCCGGACCGTGAACTCATCCTTGTCGGTCAAACGTGCGAACCTGCGCAACTCCTCCGCCACCCGCGCCTCGTCCTCCGGTGTAGCCACCGTAGGACACGCGCGGACAAACACACTATTGCTGCACCAGTGGTCCTCGCCCTCCTCGTCAAGGTAGCCCACCGTGTTTCCATCGATTTCGGTGATCTGCCGGATACACAGGCCATTGCGCTGAAGGTATCGCCTGCCGACAACCAAGTCGCAAGGCTTGATATTCTGTGCGTTGTCCATTCCCACGATCGTACTCGTGTCCCCACGCCATATCAACGCCGATGACGGCGCGGCGAGTCCGCCACACGAACCGCCCGGTGCCGGCGCGAGATCCCGCTCCGCAGCCGCTCGCCCAGCTCACCCCGCCTCGCCACTCTCCGCGCTCTCTGCCTTCCATTCTCGCCGCAGATCGCCTACCCTCCACCGCGTGAAATCATCGCAGTCAAACCCAACGCCCAACTGGAAAGGGGCTATTCTTGCCAGTCCCGAGTGGCCCGATGACCTGGTCGTGCCCCAGAACGACGCTCTCCCCGAGGAGAGCGAGGCCATCCAGGACTCTATGTCCACGAAGGAGAACTGGGAATGGGAACTCTGGCGCCACCCCGAAGGCCACTGCTACTACCTGAAGATCTGGCCGATGGACGAAGCCGACCTCGACAACCCCGCCACTCCCGGCGCCGAGCTGACAGTGATGGAAGCCTTCCAGTTTCTCCTGACCAACTGGATGCCCCGCGACGTCTTCGCCGACGTGATCTTCGAGCATCCCGACATTGTGAAATCCCTCGGCTTTCCCGTCACCAAGCCCGGGCTCAACTGACCCTCGGCCAGGGCGACGATTCCGCCATCGGTCGCCGCGCTCACTCCCAAGAGCGCGTGCAAAAACGCTCCGCGTAGCGGACACCAAAACGGACACCAAAGGGGTTAAAAACCGCATAAAAGAGTTATGCAGAATTATCTTGTTCCCCCAATAAAATCAGGCATATTAGAGCAGCAACGGCGGTAAAGTCGGCCGATTCCGACCCTCGCCTCCATCTCTAAGTTGCTAAATCTCAGCAGCTTGCGAGTGGTAGAGGGTCGAATCTTCACCGGAATCTTCACCTGTTTCAAAACGGTTACGAATTCGCCGCCCGTTCGCTGCGAATACGTCCACTGCTCTCTTATAGAGAATGTGGCGACCGCTTCACACTCACAACGCATGAGTGAAACAATGAAGCAACAGTTCGGTTTGATTCAACGCCCGTGGGGCGTTTACTACCTCAAGAACAAAACCACCGGAGAGCAGACCAGCCTCAAGACCCGTGACAGGCAAGAGGCCGAGCGACTCCTCCAGGCCCACAACGACACCGAGAGCCAACCGCATTTCAACCTCGCGCTGGCCCGGGTGTACATTAACGGTGCCGATCCCAAACTGATCACACGCACCTGGCAGGAAGTGATGGAGCACATCGCCGCCAAGAAGACCGACGAAACCCGCCGGCGCTGGGAGGTCGCGATCAAAGACAAGAACTTTGATTGCATCCGCAACCTGCCCGTCGCCGAGACCCGGCCCGAGCACTTCGACCGCGCCCTGGCCGACGGCAAAGTCTCGACTAACGTTTACCTCCGTCGCATCCACAACCACGCCCTCGGCATGGAGTGGCTGCTTAAATCCGTCATCCCGCGCCTGCAATGGCCCCGACCAGTGTTCGGCGAGAAACGCGCGATCACCAGCGCCGAGCACGCGGCAATCGTTGCCCGCGAACTCAACCCCGAGCGCCGCGACTTTTACGAACTGCTCTGGCACACGGGCGCCTCGCAGACCGACGCAGCCTGCCTGAGAGCCGAGGACATTAACTGGAGCAGCCGCACTATCTCCTACACGCGCAAGAAGCTGAAGTCCCGCGGCAGCAGCGTCAAACCCGCCCTCATCCGCTTTGGTGACGAAGTCGCCGCCATTCTGCAGCGCCGGCCCCAGTCAGGCCCGCTCTTCCCCTACCTGCGCACCGTACGCCCGGGCGACCGCGCCACCGAGTTCAAGCAGCGCTGTGTCGGGTTGAAGATCAAAGGCGTGAGCCTCCATTCCTATCGCTACGCGTGGGCGGAGAGGGCTCTCCAGTGCGGCTATCTCGAGCGCTTCGCGCAGCAGGCCCTGGGGCACAACTCCAAAGCCGTGCACCACGCCTACTCGAAACACGCCGAAGTGACCGTGCCGTCGCTCGACGACTGGGAGAAGCAGTGGAAGAAGAACCCGCAGGCCATGGAGAAGCCGACGGTGGTCGCGGTGGACTTCCATGCGGAGCAGCCCAGCGCCACCAACGAAACGCCGGCTACTGCGCTAGCGCGAGCGAGCTAACCCCGCCGACCACGTCCATGAAGCAACGCGGCGCAGGGATCACACCTGCGCCGCATACTCGCCACCGTGCCGTCGGAATGGGTGTCAGTTTAGCTGCGCTGCCCGAGCGATTTCCCCATCAGCCTTGGTTCTCGCCAAACCTCGCGGCCTCATGCACCGCTCGCGCTTGTGACGCCAATACCGAGAGACCTCGCGACTGGCCCGGCTCAGCCAGTCGCGGTTCGCCGCCAATTGAATCAGCTCAATGGCGGCGAACCACTTCGGGGCGTTCGGTGCCGGGTCACCGAGCGGGGTCAGCTTGCCGGTACGCATGAGCACCTGGACGTCGTGCTCCGCGAAGCCAAGCAGCTTGGCTGCGGACGCGGCATCGAGCCGGGCCGGAAGTCCCCTGGCAGCCCATGCCGCAATCACTGCCTTCAACACATCGTCATTCATAGCGAGCAAGATTCTGTGGAAGTTGAACGCCTACGTCGCCACGGCCTGGCTCGCCGTCCGCTGCTGCTGCGCTTGCTGGACTCGCTGCGCGATCTCCTGCGCCGTCAACCTTGCCGCCGGGTTGTCGGTGAGCTGCTCCACCAACCCCGACACCGTTGTAAAGACATCGGCCTCTTTCTGGTGGTCCATGAGCCACTTCACGAACTGCGCGTCAACAGCCTGCCCCTGCGGTGTCGTAGTGAGAATGGCGCGCGCCGTCTCCACGCCCTGGACGAGCGCCTCGTTGACTTTACGGTTGCGAAAGTGAATGTGAACACATTGACCCGAAACCCAGTACGCATTTACGGGCCTAAAACACGCGTTTTATGCCCGTATTTACAGGGTAGAGTTCACATCTCATCACTTCCGCTGCTCAAGTGCTACCCACTGCCACTTTCCGTTTCTTGACGAACCAAACCCCACACATCCGCCCACACAAACCGCAGCCATTTAGACTGCGGCCCCGGCCTGGGCCTTTGAAGCCCTCGCGATAATCTCCTGCGCCGTCATCTTGGCTGCCGGGTTGTCGCTGAGCTGGTCCACCAGCGTGGAGACGGTCGTAAAGACGCCAGCCTCTTTCTGGTGCTCCATCAGCCACTTCACAAACTGGGCATCGGCGGCTTGGCCCTGCGGCGTCGTAGTCAGCACCGCCCGCGCAGTTTCCACGCCCTGGACGAGCGCCTCCGTGACCCTGCGATTCCGGACTTGCCGATAGCCGTGATAGAGGCCGCCCAGCGCCAGCGCCAGGATGCTGCCAATGCCCGGCAGGAACGTATTGGTCACCGAGCCCGCCGCCTCGATGGCTCCCAGGACCTCCGGCCTGGCCACCAGGTTAGTCACCGGCACCTGCACCACATTGGTATAGAACACGGGCACGAGGTTGGTCACCAGCGCAGTCACCATGTTAGTCGAGACCGGCTCACGCGTGGCGTAGCCGGACACCGCTCCTGTGACAGCATTCGTCATATAGACCACGCTCGTCCGCTCGACGACCTGCGGCACCAGGTTTGTGACGACTACGGTATTCGTCACCACCTGCACCACCGGAGCGTTGGTCCAAGTCACTTCCTGCTTATACGCCCGGTCCAAGGTCGAGCACCCGCTCAAGCCGTTGACCGCCAACAATGCCGCAACAACCATCACGGCCGCACCACACCACACACCGCGCTTCGTAGTTTTCATCGTCGTTTTCTCCTGCAGGAGCACCTGAGTTCATCCCGGCACTCCTCCAAAACTTTTGTGTTGTTGTCCAGGCACACCACGAGCTTACCGTTCATGGCGCTCTGCTCGGCCACAACGCCGCGCAAACTCTCCTGATAGCACTCTCGGGATTGCCGATGGTCATCGAGCAGCCGCTCGTGCTGCTTCACGAAATAACGCACGACCCAAACGCCAAACAGGCCCAGGAGCACCAGGCTGGCGATGAAGAGCCAGCGATCATCCTTTGCCGCCGCGTGGTCCACGCCTCGCAGAAATTCACTCATGTTCATGTTCGTCATGGCACCATCACTTTCTCCATCAGGAGCCGATCCACTCGAAAGAACTCGGCTCGGTTCGTGGCCGGGAACCACGTCGCCTGGCCGGTCACGCTGCCCCAGCTCGCCAGGTTCGTGCTCCGCCCCAAAACCGGCGTCAGTCGCACCCACGAGCTGCCCGTCATCACCGGCGGCGTCGGCGTGGATTCCCACGACACTTCATTGCTGAAGTCCGACTCCAGCCCGTTGGTGCTGACCACGGTTGCAGCAAAGAACCAACGCCCGCCGTGCGGCAACACCACCGCCTGAGTGAGCGCCAGGCTGGTGTTGGTCACGAACTGATACGACCGCGTATTCGTGCCGTAGTACAGCCGGTAGCTGGCAGCGCAGGCGCAGGGCGACGCATCCCACGCCAGCGTCAACCGCTGGGCGCTCGCTGCCACCGCCCACGCCAGCACCAGAGCTGTGAAGAACCACTTCATGCCCGCACCAGTCGCACGCTGCCGCTCCCGCCCTCGATCAGCGCGCCATACTTCGAGAGCATGGCCTGTGCGACGCGCGAAATAATCCGCCGGGTGTCGCTCTTGTCGTACTTCGTGGTGGACGAAGTGCTGTCGCTTCCGGTCCCGGTCGCAGCGTGCGTTGCGTGAGCCGTGGCCACCGAGTCAATGCCTTCACCTGGCGGCGACGCCGTCCGGTCCACAATCAGGAGTTCACGCGCCATCTCACAGACGGCAGCCGCAACGCCTTGAGGGACTAGGGTGCTCGGAACGAAATTGGTCAACACCGGCGACAGCGTCGTGCTGGTCACCAGGTTCCGGTCAGGATCAGGGCAGCGCTCTCGCGGCCACTGCAATGCCTGCGTGTCATGCGCCCTGAAGCCATTGAACTGGTATTGCGAATCCACCAGCCGAGTCGCCATCACCAGCGCCGCCGCCTTCGTGGTAGCAGTGGCCGAGGTCCACGCCGAAGGATACAAGTGCCCCTCGTAATACGAGTCAGCATCGGCCACGGCGGCGTAGCTGTTGGCATCAATCTTGCCGGTGCCGTCTTCCTTGATCAGTGTCAGAGCCATACAACCTCAGTTCTACGGTGCGCAGTAGTACCATTGGTAAGCCGGCGAGAACGGCCCGATGACAGTGCCGCACCGGTAGCGCATCCGGTAGGAAACATCGTCGTTCTCAAAGTCGCTGAACGCCCTCACGTGCCGAAACTGCCGCACGTTGCTCGAAACCGCACCGACGTAGTTCTCAACCCAACCCTGAGAGCCGCGCGACCAATAGAGCTCGATGGTGCCGTCAGGAAAGCGCCCCTGCTCGAAGCTGAAATCAATCAGAACGTCGAACCAGTAGAGCGGCTCACCTGCACTCTCCGTCAGGTTGAGGCCCGTGATCACCGGCGACGCCGGAGTGCCATTGCCTGCGTTACGCCGCCGCCTCTGCGAGCGCATGGCCCACCACGTCCGCACGATGTTGCTGGCGCGCTTAGCTGGCCGGCTCAGATGTAGTAGTTTCGCCATGATTCTCTTCGGGGTTGTGTTGTTTGCCATTATCAACCTGCTCAGACTTCCCATCCCTGGAAGGAACCACAGGAACAGGCGCAGGCTTGGCGCCCGCCGGCCAGTCAACTGGCAGCAACGGACGCCTCACCCGGCGAATGATTGGATACAAGCCGTTCAACTGGTTTGCTTTCATGTCTGACTTGGGAACCATCCAACGATGCTTCCAATCAAATCGCGTTCACACCGATCGCGACTTGCCTCCAGTTGGTGCCGTCACTGATTGCCAGGCACGGCACCGAGCCCGTCCCGCCAGCGCTCAAGTAGATGATGCGCCGAGGAAACTTCGCCGCCGTCACTCCGGCAGCGACGGCCGCCGCGACGTTGGTGAACGTCGGGATCTGAATAACTTCACCCGACCGAATCTTCTCGAAACTCCAGGGAATCAATTTACCCATACGTGTGTCCTTTCGAAAAAGGCAAGCGCCGGGGATGTTGCCATCCCCGGCTCATGCTCAGTTGTTGTGGGTGATTGCGACCAGGCGCACGTTCTTGTTTTCCCAAACGCGCACCCAGTTCGCGGCGGTTTCCAACTCCGCCGCAGTGGGCGAGTCACCAGCCACAGAAGCGCTGGTGAACTTCACGCCCCGCGGATGGAGGATGTACCGGCGCCGATTGATCAGCACCGAGTCGCTGTCCAGCGGCACACGTGCCAGCTCGACACCCTCACTGCCGATACCACCTTGCAGCGGCGTGCCATCGAGCGGCGCCACACCCTTGGCGAACGCGCCCTGGCCGAACAGGTAGGTCGTGTACACCGTGCCGTCAGTGGTGCCAGCCCGAGTGGGCAGGCTGTCATCGACCACCACGCGCCGGCCCTGGAACGTCGCCAGACTCGGCTTGCCCTCGCTGTCGGGCAGGAAGTCAATCAGGTCCAGCTTCTTGAGCGCCGCCTCGGTTGCCGAGTGCATGGCCACGGCGGTCAGCTTGCTGGCCGCATCGCCCAGCTTGGCGCAAGCATCCACGAACGTCGCGCCGTTGAGCCGCGTCGCAGCCGTGGTGCCCGCCACAGTCTCGGAATGAATGGCGAGCAGGTTGCCAGCCATGGAGGCCGCGCCGAACATGCCCTTGAGGCAGGAGATGACCAGGCCCTCGTCAGTGCGCGCCCAGTAAGCGCCAACGAGGTCCACGATGGCCTGCATCGGGTCATCGCCCGAAACCACCTTCGCCAAGTGGTTCACGCTCCACACCTGCGCATCATTGTGGATGCGCGCGATGTCCGTATCCGCTGCGATCTTGTTGACCGCCAGCGTGCCTGCGTCGCTCAGGATCTGACGAGCTGCCGTCAGGTCCTTCCAGAACGGCATCTTCACTTCACGACCGCCGCCCTGCGCCAACCCATCAAACTCGGGCGCCATTTCAATGATGCCCGACTCGCCAAAGCGCGACAGCTCAGCCGTCCGCTCGATGGCGTATTTTTCAAACTCCGTGGGGATGATAATGTCCGCCACTGCCGTTTTAGCCATATTTCACAATCTCCGGTTGTGACCAGCAACACTCAGACAGCCGCCTTCAGGCGAGCCGCCAGTTGCGGGTCGGTTTTCTGCAACTTCATTTGCTCCGTGAGGTTCCAGCTTTCCTTGCGGAACGGATTCTTCACGGACCTGTTGTTCCCACCAGCTCCACCGGAGCCGTTGCTGGCAGCACCGCTGCCCGCATTCGATTCAAACAGATGAGGAGCGTCGGCAACCTGCTGCTCGACCCACTCATCCAAAGTCATCGGCGTCATGCCATCCTTGCCCACGCGCACCGTCTGGCCGTCGGCCTCGTAGGCGCGCGGAGCGCCATCCACCAGTCGGAACACCGTCCGCGCTCGGGCGGTGATGTCAGGAATGGCAGTAGGGCGCAGCCCACGCTTCGTCGCCGTGGTGATCACGCCCTGGTCAATCTGAATGGCGGTCAGGCGCGCGTTCAGCGAGTCACGCTCGGAAGTGACAGCGGCGAACTGCTTGTCCCATTCGGTCTTCGCAGTCTTGAGCCTGCCCTCGACAACCTTGTCCACCTCGCCACTCTTAAGCTGCTGCGCTTCCTCAAGCCGCTGCTTCTCTTCGGCCAGCTTGCGCACCTGCTCAGGGTCGATGCCCTCAAACCGTTTCTTCTGTTCGGCGAGCTGGTTGCTCAGCGCGATGTTGTTGGCGCGAAATTCATCCAGCTTGGATTTGTCCGCCGCGCCATCCACGTCCAGCATCCAGGCGCCATCACGCTCGACATAGAGCGCCTGCTGGTCCGCCGGAATTTCGTCTTTCGATTTGAACTTGTATTTCAGTGCCATAACTCACTCACAGTTGCCCCGCCGCACCATGCGTTGGAGCCAAAGCTTTTGCGGCCACCCGCTGCCGCTCCTCGTTCTTGATCAGCGCCGCCTCTTCGGCGTTCGTTCTGCCCTCGGGCAGGACCTCACCGCGGCGGAACAAATCGAACATCGAATCCTGGCTCATCCCACCTGCTTGCCACGTCGCCACGATTGCCTGCACATCCTGGCTCGCGAGACCCTTCGTGCTGAAATCGGTGTTGAGCGTCATCAGCACTTGCTCGCCCTTCACGTCATCGGGTAGTTCCTCCGTCGAGTTCCACCAATAGACCCAACGCAGCACCTGCGTCAGCGACTCGCTCAGACTCAGCGCGATGTTGCCGAGAATGCTGTATTCGCCTGCCTGCCTCAGTTCGATGGCGGTCGCCGTCTCGCCGACCTTCTTCATGTCCTCCAGCATCCGGGAGCCCAGGATCGACATGAGCCGTTCATCACGGTCCATCGCTCGCTCATGCGTCGTCAGGCCCTGACCGGTGAATTCGAGGAACCCAGCCGTGGCACCCGGCGTTTCACTCACCCAGGCCGTGCTGGACCCGATCCGCAGCGAGGCGCCCTTGTCGAAGCCACTCACCCAGGCAGTAGGCAGCGCGGTGAAATGCAGGCCATGCTTGAAGTCAGCGTTGAGGCGGTAATGGTCAAGGTTTACCGCAATGATGTCCTCCAGCGGTCCGCGATCCACATCCGGCCGCGAATGCCGCGGCCCATGAAACACAAAAGGAATCAGCGGCAGCGGCTTGCCGAGCCGCAACGGGGTTCTCATTCCCACCAACTGCCACTCAACCTTAGCGCCACGCCGCTGCGTTTTCTTCGGCTGCCACAGCTCAACCTGGTAGTGGTAGTCGCGTTTCCCGGCGACATCGGCAGCCTCACCCGGCACCAGCTTCAAAACTCGCATCTGGTCCACGAGCTGAAGCACAAACCCATCATCATCCGGGCCGGGCGGTGCGATCACGTGTTCCGCCAGCACGATCAGCGTCGGCACATTGCGGCCATTCACCCGCTCCACCCGCCAGTTGATGATTTGCTCGGTGCGATAGAAGACCACATAGGCCCGCTGCTCGACCTCATCCTCCCAGTCCACCAACGAGCCAGCGCGACCAAGCCCGACCACATCACCGACGACCATCTTCGCGTAGCCGGTGAGGGTGGTCCCGAGCATGTCGGCGTCGTTCTGGAACTGAGCCATCGCCCGACCGACCCCGGCAGAAACATCGGGAAGCTTCACAAACGGCGGACGCCGAAACATCAGGCCGAGATACGCCTCAGAGGTGCGAGCGCTCGCATTGAAGAACGATGCTCGCTTCACATACGCCGAAAACTCCTCATCCGTCATCGAGTCCAACCGAGGCAGATACTTCTCGCCTCCGGCCTTGACCGCATCTTCGCCGGCAAGGACATCACGCGCCCGCGACCACTCGGTCGCGCACGTGTCATAGTCAGGATGATTAGAATTCACCGGCACGACGCAACCCTAGCACGGTGTTTTTGCACACCATCCCACCGCCAAGGGCGCCTGTTGCGCATGGCTGCGCCCAGATACCTTCGCGCTGCGCCGCGCTGCAACATTTTCTTCATCAAGCCCCTTGACGAATTTCCGCCACGCCCGCTCCCGGCAGGCTCCGCGCCGGAGTGCGCCGCGGCGGCGCAACCGGCGCTCCGCCTGCCGGACGCTCACGACACCACGACCGGTCGCGGCCTGCCCCTCCAGCCCCTCTGCTTCGCAACGGGGCTGGAGGGGCAGGCCGCTCCCTATGCGCAGATCAATTCGATGCGTGCTCACTGGGGTAATGTCAGCCACTCCGCCCGTGGCGGAGTGGACAACCAGTACGACGCCCCGCTACGCGGGCACCAACCTCGCGCTTCGCGCTCGCCAACACATCGAATGCGGCCAGGCGCACGACCGCCGCAGTCCCCTCCATCGCCCTGTGCTTCGCAACGGGCGATGGAGGGGCCTGCGGCTCACGTTTAGGATTTCAACCAGCATACCGCTGGTGCGACCTCGATACGCCTTCACAACTCGGACGTCCGCTCGGCAGCCAGCGCGCCAGGCTAACGCCTGTCAAGGTGGCTGCTTTCGCTCGTGCCACATCGATCGCGCCACCGCTTCGCGACCACGAACACGAGCCGTGTAACCAACGCCCTCCGCAGTTCCAACGTCCCCGAATCGCTACGTTCGGGCGCAATCACGATGCAGCAGTCGCGCCAGCCCCCCTTTAACCCCACGGGCTGGCACGCCTGCTGCAACCATTGGAATGCGCCCTGCCACTCGCTCCGGACAAAGGCAAAGTTAGAATCACGACTCCTTCGGGCTGTCGGGTGTCGCGGGTTTTCCTACGCGTCCAGCGCTGCCCGCGTCCCTACCGCCCTGAAAATGCTCTCTCAAGAAAAAGTGTGAGAGAGCATTTTCAGGTCGGTAGGGCCGCTAGGCGTTGGCAGGTTCTGGTCCGTGTTCGTTGGCAGCGGTTCCAGTGTCGGGTCGCGGCGTTCTATTTCCATCGCGTTACCTTGCCGGTGCAGTTCTGGCGTGCGTGTGGCTGTCCTCCTGCGTTTCGTCCGTCTCTCCCGTGGTGGCAGCCGTTGGTTTGGCGGTGGCTGCGTCTCAGCGGTTGGCAGCGTTAGCATCCCACAGCGCCATCCATCTCTGCCAAGACCAACGCCGCCAACAATACCGTCGCGAAATGAATCCAGCCTTTCCTCCTCTGGAGGAAAGGAAGAATCAAACCTCCACCACGAAAGAGAGACCGAAGCGGCACAAACACCCAACGCCGTGTGACCCACCAACAAAAGCAATCAGCCCAGTCCGTCCCGGTAACGCCAGCCACACCGCCTGTGGCGGTGTGGATAACCCGGTGGACGGCTCCGCTCGTCGGGCTCGCTCCGCCGGAGGAATGTCAGCCACTCCGCCCGTGGCGGAGTGGTCAACTTGGTGGACGCCCCCGCTGCGCGGGGCACCAACCTCGCGCTACGCGCTCGCGACCACATCGAACGCCGCAGGCCAAACCAACACCTCGCCTCGTCGCACGACCAAGCGCTCCGTTCGGGCGGCGGCCGGCAGGGCACGCGCCAGCGGCCTCCCCTTTTCCCCAAGGCCGCTGTCACGTGCCCTGCTTTTCGTCCGCCGCCCTGCCACTCCGCTCCGGAAAAGACAAAGTTAGAATCACGACTCCTTCGGGCTGTCGGGAGTCTCAGGTTCTCCTACGCGTCCAGTGCTGCCCGCGGCCCAGCCACTCTGTAGATGCTCTCTCAAGAAAAAGTGTGAGAGAGCATCTACAGAGTGGCTGGGCCGCTAGGCGTTGGCAGTCCCTGGTCGGCGTTCGTTGGCAGCGGTGGCAGTGCCGGGTCGCTGCGTTCTATTTCCAGCGCGTTTCGTTGCCGGTGCAGTGGTGGCGGGCGGCTGGTTGTCCTCCGGCGTTTCGTCCTCGTCTCCCCTGGTGGCAGCCGTTGGTCTGGCGGTGGCTCGTTCTCTCCGGTTGGCAGCGTTAGCCGGTCTTCAGCCATCGCACTATACCTTGACCTTCGTCAATCACGGCAGCTCAACCCGCGCGTATACTGCACCATGAGAACGAATCGAACCATCCTTCGGGCAGCGCTCGTCGGAACGATACTGGCCGCGGCCCCTCTGCTTTCAACTCGCGCATTTGCTCACTGCGACACCATGGACGGCCCCGTTGTCCAGGCGGCCAAAGTGGCGCTGGAAAAGAAGGACGTCACACCCGTTCTCATGTGGATAAAGAAAGACGACGAAGCGCAGATCAAGGCAGCGTTCGCCAAGACCCTCACCGTGCGAGCCAAGGGCACAGAGGCACGCGAACTCGCCGACCAATTCTTTTTCGAGACCCTTGTGCGCGTGCATCGCGCCGGCGAAGGTGCGCCATTCACCGGTCTCAAACCGGCTGGCACGCCGCTGGAGCCTGCAGTTGAGGAAGCCGACAAAGCCCTGGAGACCGGCTCAGTGGACAAACTCGTCAAGCAGGTCAGCGACGAAACCGCCACCGGGATCCGCAAGCGATTTGCTGAGGCCCTAGAGAAGAAGGCCCACGCCAACCACAACGTCGAAGCCGGGCGCGAATTCGTAGCGGCCTACGTGGAATATGTCCATTACGTGGAGGGCCTACACCAGGCAGCGCAAGGCGCTGGCCACCACCACGAGGAAGGTCTGGAGGCAGCCCCGATCCAAGAGGCGCACAAAGCATCCGCCCCGCCGCACAAGCACTGAACCGAGAAAAGCGCGGATAACGTCAGCCACTCCGCCCGTGGCGGAGTGGATACTCCGGAGGACGACTCCGCTCGTCGGGCTCGCTCCGTCGGAATAAAGTCAGTTCGCTCGCTCTCCGAATCGCTTCACGCTCACAACCACGAAGCGCGCAACCGGCGTACGCCCTCTCTTTGTCGAACGCTGGTCGCCGCGCGCGGATGCTGTCGCTCGTGCCCGCCGGCGCCCAACCGTCGGACCGTCGGGGTTGTCGGATGTCCAGGTTGCATTTCAACCTCTCCTCTAATGGCATGTCCCCGGGGCGCCGCAGCGGTCACCGGGCCGCCTTCACTGGTTATCGGACGTCGCTGTCGGCGGCCCTCTCGCTGCCGGGCGCGCGCGACTAAGCATCCATCCAGTTCGGATGCGCGGCACGCTGTCCAACCTCCTGGGTTGTCGAACGCTCCTCGCGCGCGCCCGGCCAGCACCGCAAAGACAATGCATGGGGCCGCTGACGCGGCCCACGCGGCCCACAATACGACGCCTCGTGCTTCGCACTCGCCTCAAGGCGGCTCCGTGGCGCAACCGAGGCTCGCTGTGTAGGTGCTCCTTGCAGTCCGCCGGCCAACACAGCTCGCCAGATGGCTGCCTCGCAGACTCGGCAGCCAGCGCCACTCCGCCGCAACGGACAATCGAGCCGCTCCGCTTCCGGCGCCCAGGCCCGCGCCTTCACCCGGAGCGGACAACGCGCCCTCGCGGCCCTGGACACCAAGCCAGCCCGAAGGACCGCCGGGCAAGCGTCCAGCTTTTCACTCGGCCGTCGCTCGCACGCTCGCTAGGCCGTGCGTAGCACCGTAAAAAGCTGGACCCTTGCCTCGGCTCCCAGGGCGCCTGACTCGTCGGCTTTTGCACAGCTCAGCTCCACTCTGCTACGGGCCGAACGGCTCCGCGCCGACCCGCTCCTACGCTCCGTTGCGCACCGCTGCCCAAAACCGCCGAGACAGGCGGGGACCCCGGCCAGCGCATCACCAGTCCTGGCTCCGGAAACGCTCGCAGGCTCGCTGGCCTCCGCTGCGGCCTGGTCATGCGCTGGCCCCCAAAGTTAGCCGCACACCTGCGCCGACTGGCTCCGCGCCGGGCGTCCTGGCTCAGCCCCTTTTCCCTTGAGCCGTCCGCCCATCGCTCCACCAGTCGGCGCAGGAGTGCGGGAAACGCGACCCACGACAGGAAGCCAAGGCCGCCAGCCTGCGAGCGCTCAGCGGACTGAGTCTCGCAGACTGGCGACCAGGAGAATAGTCAGCCAGGCACTTGCCGGCAGCGGCCAACCGGGACCCGTGCACCCTTCCCGCTCAGCCGCTGCCGTCAAGAGCCTGTACCGCGCGGCCCCCGCGACCCGATACGACCGCCGCCAGACTGCGAGCCCTCAGCTCAGCCCGGACTGACTCGGGCTGCACCCGCATGGCGGGTGCCGCTGAGACTCGCAGACTGGCGGCTGCGGGGAAGCGCCCGCCTGCTGCAAAAGCCAGCAGGCCGGCGCAGGAAATCAGAAACAGCGAAACACAAGGCCGCCAACCGCGCGCGCCAGATGGACTGCGCTCCGTTCGGGACTGTCATGGAGGCTGCTTACCGGCCAGAAGCACAACGGGCCGTTATATACAGTGCAGCACCAACGCACCGGCACCCGCTGACGCAGGACCCCCGGTTGCGGCTGCACTGTACATAACGCCCGTTGTGCCCTTGGCCTTTCGTGCCTGTCACGGCAACTGCTCGGCTGCTCCCCGCGCCCCAAGGCCAGCCGGGCAGTCGGCGTGCCAGGCGCTCATGCAGCCTCCACGCCAGCCCCTCTCTCCGCTGTCTTGATCAGTTACGCGCGCGCGGAAAGATCACTCCGCTACGCTTCGTTTCGGGCGAGGCTTCGCCACGCCAGCGCGAGCTTCGCTCGAGAGAAAAGGCGAAGACGTTCTCAGGTCTTTTTCCCGCCGCCCGGCGCGGCTCTCACTGCATCAGTCCAGTCTAACGCCCTCACCCGCCCGCTCCAACCAGCAGGGGGCCGGACGCGGTTCCTCCTGAAGGCGACCTCCGCTGGCCGCCCTGCTGCGCGGGCTACTCGGGTGAAGGGCGATAAGACCGGACTGAGCAGCGGAGAAAAAAAGACCATGAGAACTACATCACAATTCCAAAAAGTCGGTTCAGGGCTCCAGTCCCGTCCTGATGAGCAGCAGACCCAAACCTTCCCCGCTCCCGGCAAATGGGACGCCGAAATCACCAAAGCCCGCCAGCATGACACCTGGCTTGCCTTCGAAGCTTCCATCTACCAGGACACCCCCGCTGGCCACATCCCCTCCGTACGCGCCCGCGTCGCCCGCGCTCTCGCCCCCTTCGGCCTCAGCACCTCCGACATCGCCGTTGACGAAGCCCTCGACCACCTCGTCCACAAACAACTCGGCGCCGCCGCCCGCTACTTCAACCAGTCCGGCAAGGCCCAGTTCAGCCGCAACCACGTTTACTTCTCCGTCTGTGCCTACCTCGGCGCCATCGACCGCCGCCGCCACTTCACCCACGACCCCATCCACGACGCCGACGCCGACCCCAACGACCAGGCCCCCGCCGCCATCCACGCCAGTTGCCTCCCCGACACCGACCAGATCACCCCCGACGAACACGCCGCCCGTCAAGACGCTCTCCGCGCCCTCCGCTCCCTTGTCCCGGAGAAAGACCACGAACTCTACGACCTCTGGCTCTCCATCCGTGGCGACAGCCTCCGCGCCGCCCCCGACGCTGCTCCCCGCCTCCAGCACCTGGCCCGCCGCCGCGGCATTGCCGTCAAAACCCTCCACCGCCACATGACCGAGCTCGCCCAGGCCATCCGCCAGCACCCGCTGTTCGAAGAACTCACCGCCCCCTTCCGCCCACTCCGCCGAGCGTAGCGCGGCGGCCAGCCACGGCCACCGGGGCACCGCGCACTGGTGGCCCACGCGCTGGGCCTCACGCCGGCCCAGACCCGCGCGCCAGAGACTCGCCGCCTCTGGACTCCGCCTCTCCGCTGCGCTGGCCTCAGCGCTATCGCGCCCTTTCCGAAAAACGGAAAGGTAACAGGCTCGCCGTACTCGCGCAGCCTACGAGGTTCGCTCGCCCATATCCCCGACCTCGCCAAATCACCCATGCCGCCACCGGCGCCCGGCGTTGACAATGGTGTCCCGTGCCTTGAGCGCAACTTGGTGACGCCTACCGAACAGGCCAGCAACAGAGGCACTCCCCAAGGAGCGGCAGGAAGCGGACCTTTCCTGCTCCAGGCGACCACGACGGACGCCCCGGCTTCCTCCCGCATGGCGCCCCCTCTCCATCGCCGTGAGGTTCTTGTTGATGTCGTGTTCATGTTTCTTGTTTCAGTCATCTTTGCCCTTCACGCGCGGCTTGGGTGCGGGGGCCGGAACAAGTGGTGCCCTCCGTAGATTCCTCCCACTGGCCGCCCGCACGTCGCCGCGCTTTTGGTGAAGGGCAAAGAAGCCCGAAACAAAAAAACAAAATATGAACACTACAGACATCAACAAGAACCTCACCGCGCCGTCCGTCACCATCGCTCCCCGCAATCCAGCTCGGGGCGTCCTCACCTTCGTGGTCACCCTTACTACCTTCAAGGATGTCCGCTCCTATCCCTGCCGCTCCCTGGAGAGTGCCACCAAGCTGGCCGAGAGGTTCATCGCCGGCGTCACCAAGCCCCGCCCCGCCGCCCAGCCCGAGACCACCCCCGCGCCCGAGCCCCAGCCGGTGGCCGCATAGGTCAGACATCCCCGGCGTCAGTCGGGGATCTTTTTCGCTCGCGAACAGAACCAACCCCAAACCGCTCACTCCCGCTGCCAGGCCTCACGCCGTCACTCCCCCTGCGTGCGCAGGTGTCGCGCCGTCATTCGGCCTGCTTCTCCGTTCGCTCCCCCGCCCGACCCCCAGTGCTCGACCCCCTTCCGTCCCCAAGTGGGTCTGCGCTTCACAACCCGCGCAACTTGCGTTGCGCGATCGTCCGCGACTTCGTCGCCACCAGATAGCGCAGGCAATCGGCGGCATCATCGCCGCCGGCCCCATCTTCGTCGCAGTCCACTTTCAGCACGTCCTCAGGGCGATTCGGATCGTGCTGCAATGCCGGCAGACATTCCACCAACCGAGCGCAACGCTCGTGGATGAACAACCTCGGCCTCACTCCGTTCGCCGGATCACCAAACCGGTGCAGGATCTCCGCCCATCCGCTCACGCGCTCCATGTTCGCGGGTCGCAGCGTAATACCGAGCTTCCCGTACTGCGACGCGACGGTTGACCCGTCGCTCTGCCGAGAAAACACATCCGCGCCGGCCACAAATCTCTTCAGGTCCGCAATCTCCAATCTGCGATTGGAGATCGAATGGCGACCCAGCATCGCCGCGATGGCCGGCGCATGGCGCTGCGGCAGCCAGAGCCTCTCGGCGTGCTCATCCACGACGAACAGGTTCCCGTCCCCATCCGTGCATCCCAGCAGGACCACCGTGTAGTGCGTGAATCCATAGTCCAGGGCGCAAAACCACTCCCGCGCCCTGGTCTCATCGAAGTCGGAAACGATGTGCACCTCCCGGCGCAACGTCGTGAAGAACTGGCCCGCCGCAATATCCCAGTCCCCATCCAGCCAGGCCCGGCGCTGCCACCCCGTCAGCCCTTCGAGCACACGCATGTACTCCGGGTTGTTCCACCGGTTGTCGGTGACCCTCGCCGCGATAAATCGCGTCTCGGTCTCCGCTCGCCGTTGCCACGGCTCGATGAACCGCTTGCGGTACCACCCATGCCCAACGCCGCCGGGGTTGGTGGTTGAATAGATGCGCGGGCGCCAATTCGGTTTGCTGGTCCGGCAGCAAGTTGTGATGTCCTGATATTTCCGCGCCGTCAGCGTGGTAGCCTCCTCGATGCCGATGACGTCGTATTCCAGTCCCAGGTAGGCATCAATGTCCTTCTCGTTCTGGAAATGGCCCGCGATGATGCGCGAGCCATTCCTGAAGGTCAGGATGCCCCGGAACGCCGAGAACTCATGTCCCAGGTTCGCGAACAGCTTCCGCCGCAGATCCTCAAAGTGCTCCAGATTAGCCTTCCCGACCTTCCTGAGCAGCAGGCACTTCAACCCCGGCACGCGTTGACAGTCGTCAACGCCCTGGAGTTTGGACATTCTGGAAGGCGCGACTTGGGCGAAAGGGTTTGGGTT
>DAOPPX010000054.1:0-35070 GCA_035358715.1 Verrucomicrobiota bacterium | reverse complement strand
GTGCGTCGTGGCCACAGTTTGGGTCACTCCGCGCGTTCGCTAAGGATTCGGGGGGGGTGAGGACACATCATTTCTTGCTGGACAGAGGGGAGCCGAGTCGCCAGAATTCAGTGACAAGTATCATTCAACGTACTGTGAACACCAAGAAATGTACTATGAAAACCAAGAGAGATACCCTCATCAATACGATTGCAGACTCCGCCCGGCTCTGGCGGCCTTGGGCGGCGGCGCTGGTTTGTGGTCTGGCGACCCAGCTCGGGGCGGCGACCACAACCATCTACTCCAATGATTTTGAGAGTTCCACCGACGTCGCCACCAGCCCGGCCGATACGACCGACGCTGATCCTGCCGGCCTGGAGTGGAGCATTGTGGATGACGCGGCGCTGGACCCAACGACGGCCGGAGCGGGCGTGCAGGTCATCAACTGGCTGACGAACACCGCGGGTAATCCCACCAAGTGCCTGTTGCTGCGGGCCAGCAGCGAGGCGCAGATTAATTTGCGCAACGCCAAGAGCGGCACGCGCTACCAGTTCGATTTCTGGGCCTACATCGCCCGTGACGCCGCCAGTGATCGCAGTTTCTACATCCTGTTGCGCGGCGAAGGCAATGATTACAACGGCGCAGATTACATTGCCTACCGCACCGACCGGGCGACCGGTTCCTCCAAGCTTTTCCTTTACGATGGCGTCAAATCGGCGCCGGGTTGGGTTGACATTGGCGGCAGCTACGTGAGCTACGTCTGGCAGCATCACCGCTTGGTCATTGACCCCAATACGCAACTGGTCAGTGTATATGTGGATGACATGGTTACCCCCGTGACCACTGTCGGCCGCGTTGCCCGCAGCGAAGTCGCCGTGCCCACGCTGGTGCGCATCGTCAACGAGGCCAACAGCATCAATGACAACTGGTGGGCGCTGGACGACTTCAGCCTGACGGTCGAGAATGACCCGAGTCTGGCTCCGACATTCGAGGAGGGCTTTGAGAGCTACCCGGCCCGGGTCAGTGCGTCCGATGATGCCGACCCGGCGGGCCCCTGGATCACCACGGAGACCGATGGCGTCTCGGATGGCGGCGGCCGGCCGGCGGCGCCCCAGAAAGTGCAGGTGGTGGATTCGAGTGTGGTGGCGCCCCACTCGGGCAGCCAATCCTTAAAGCTGGAGAGCGGCCAGCGGGCCGGTGTCAGCCTGGGCTGGGGAGACACACCCCAAAGAGACGTGCAGATCACCTGGTGGGCGCGGGTGCCCCAGGCGGTGCAGAGCTCTCCGACGGCGGATGCCGTTTATCTGCGGATGTCGCTTTATGGCGTGGAGGGCGCCAGCAGCTATGCGGGGGATTGCGCCCTGTTGGGATATGGCATTCGCCGCCAGAACAGCACGAATGTGGGCGACGGCCTCAAGCTGATCTACCACAACAACGGCGCCTGGCAGGAGACCCCGGTGAATTATACGCCCGATGTCTGGGAGGAATATCGCCTCATTACCCACACGAGCTCGGGCAAATACACCATTATCAAAGGTCCCAGCAGCGCCAATCCTGAGATTGTAGTGGATCGCGAGCCCTTCATCAGCGGCACGACGGCGGTGGGGCCGATCTTCATGGCCGGTTGGAGTTCCTCCAACGGCACCAACCACCCGCCGGTGTATGTGGACGATATCGAGGTCAAATCGCTGGTCGCCGATGCCGAGCCTTTCGGAATTCCCTACGCGGTGACCAATTATGGGACCCGGTTCACGAACTGGACCGTTCTGAGCGTCAACGTGCCCATCGGCCGGCCGATCGTGGATCCGCGGGACAACACCACCATCCTTTGCGCGCTGGATGCGGAGCCCTCAGCCGGCGGCGGCATTTACCAGGTGCAGAAGGTGGCGCCGGGCAACTGGCGCGTGGACCCAACCCCGATTGTCAGCGGGTTGGATCGTCCGTCCGGCCTGGCGATGCAAGCCGACGGCACCCTCTGGTGGACCCATGACTACAACAGTGATTACACCCGTTCCGTCGCCCGCCTGAAGTGGCCTTGGGCCAACAATACCGTGGAGACCATCATTGCCGACGTCGGGGATGACCTGACCGAGACCGACGACGACGCGATTGATTTGGTGATTGCGCCCTCGGGTTTCAATGGCGCCATAGGGCAGCCGGGATGGATTGTGGTGGCGGATCGCGGGGTGGACGGCAATGCCAACAACGGCGTTTACGTCATTGATCCGGCCACAACGCTTCTCAGCCAGACCAATTACAGCAACTGGCTCCTCAGCCCCACGACCAGCGACCTGGGCGGCGACCTGACCTCCATCGCCGCGGTGGGCACGACCGAAGTGGCGACCCTCAGCGTGGACGGCTACCTGGTGGCCATAGATGCGGATGGCACCAAGCGCTACATCAATGCCTGGAACTTGTGGCCGGCGTCCGGCCCCAACGCCGGCCAGGCGATTGCCCAGGACCCCGTCACGGGCCGGATTTGGGCGGCGGACGATCTCAAAGACGAGCTCTGGTCCATAGACAGCACCACGGGCGACGATGTGCGTGAGGTGGGCTTCCCGCTCAACGACCCGCAGCGCCCGGACCGCCAGATCCGCTTCCATGACCCGGCGATGGCCTTCGCGCCCGATGGCAGTTTCCTGGCGGTCAGCGATGGCAGCCTCACAACCGGCGGACGGCTCATCATCCTGCACAATGAGTCCTTCAGCGTGCCGAACTTCGCCATCACCTCGGTGACGCCGACCCCGCTCGGCTGCGAACTGAAGTGGGGCTCGGCCGGCGCGGTAAAGTATAACGTGCAGCGGAGCACGAACGTGGCCAGCGCGGGCAGTTTCCAGAACATTGCCACCAACCTGACAACGCTGGAATTCACCGACACCAACGCGCCGCCCGACGCGGCGTTCTACCGGGTTATGGCCCTGCCGGCGCCCGTTCAGTAACCGGCAAACCATGGCAACCACCGTTGGTTCGCCAACGCAACTATACAATCGCGGGGCCCGCGCCTGACCGCGCGGGCCCCGCCCATCGGAAAAGGCAATGAGACATCGCACGTGCTGGTCCCGAGGGTTCACACTGATTGAACTGCTGGTGGTCATCGCGATCATCGCGATCCTGGCGGCCCTGCTGCTGCCGGCCCTGGCCCGGGCCAAAACCAAAGCGCAGGGAATCATGTGTCTGAACAACCATCGCCAACTGCTCCTGGCCTGGAAAATGTACGTGGACGACAGCCGGGAGGTTCTGCCGTTCGTCAAATCGGACCCGGCCGCCTGGATGAACGGCTGGCTGGATTACACCGGCGCGGCGGACAATTGGGACATCAACCATGACATCACGCAGAGCATCCTCTGGCCCTATTGCGGCAAGAACGCCGCCATCTTCAAGTGTCCCGGCGACCAGAGCTCGGTCAATTTTCGGGGGATGATCTATCGGCGGGTGCGCAGCATGTCCATGGTCAACTGGGTCGGCGGGCGCGGCAATGGCGCCGGCGGACTCGCCCCGATGAACTGGTCGCAGACCACCCTGGGCAACAAATCCGGCGAAGCCCGCATCTATCGAAAAACCTCCGACATGACCGATCCCGGACCGGCCAAGACGGCGGTCTTTCTCGACGAGCGCGAGGACAGCATCAACGACGGCATGTTTGTCATCGCCATGGAAGGCGCGCCGATCCGCCCCGGCGCGGCCCCGACGCCCAACGCTTACGGCATCCATGACTACCCGGCCGCGTATCACGGAGGCGGCGGCGGGTTCTCCTTCGCCGACGGCCATTCGGAATTAAGGAAATGGCGGGACGGTCGGACCATGCCCCCGCTGCAGAAAGGAAAGAACATTGATTACTCGTTTAAACCCTCTCCCAACAACCCCGATGTCGCCTGGATGCAGGAAAACTCCACGCGCAGAATTCCCTGAAACACTCTCCGCCCGGACGGCGGCTGATTTGCGGGTTGTCTCCGGTCCCAGCACGAACCGGACCCTGCCATGCCTCTTCGCCCTTCTCCTGGGCTGCCTCCTGCTCGGCTGCGGCAAGGACGGCGTGGACGCCGCCCACCCGCGCCTCAAACCGGCGCTGGACAAACTGGCTGCGGCCAACTCACCGGAGTTGAGGTTCGCTGCGCTGGGCCAGGCCGCCCGGCAGAGCTTTGCCGCCGGCAAAGTGGAAGACGCCCGGAATTACGCGCAGGAACTGGCGGCCCTGTTGCCCGGCTTCCGGCAGCACAGTGAATACGGCAATGCCGTGCATGACGCCAACCTGACGCTGGGGCGAATTGCCCTGCGCGAGGGGCGCACCGAGGACGCCAAGCGCTACTTGACCGAATCCATCCGCGCCCCCAGCGCGCGCCTGATGGATTATGGCCCGAGTATGAGCCTGGCCAAGGACCTGCTGGAAAAGAGAGAGCCCCAGGCGGTCCTCAACTACTTCGCCCTCTGCAAGAAGTTCTGGAACTATGGACATTTGGACGAATGGAGCCGGCTGGTTCAGGAAGGCCAGACGCCGGACTTCGGCGCCAACCTGGACGACTGACGACCCGCATATTTGACACCCGGCGCCGCGGCAGGCCGCGCGGCCCGCAGGGAAACGGTGGGACACCGGCAGTCCGCGCGCCCTCCCGCGGCGCACGGTTGCTTCCCCGCCCCGCTCAGTACGCTTCAACCCTGAAGTAACCGGCCGACCCGGAACCCAGCGGGCAATCAAAGCGATACATCCCCCGCGTGAGGTCCGCCGGCGTCAGCCCATAAACCGGCAGGAACGGCCCCGCCAAGCTGGTCGCTCGGAGCAGGCGGAACGACCCCCACGTCCCCATATTCTGGAACGTAATCGCCACCTGGTTGCCCCCCACTACCTGGATGGCTCGCAGTCGAATCAGCGAGGTGGGCTGGCGCAGCAGGTCGCCCAGGCTCAGGCCGGTTTGGCCGGACTGATGAAGGGTGGCCACTTCCGTGGCGTTCAGGGCTCGGTTCCAAATCGCGACATCATCCACCTGGCCGGAGAAGTAGCTGCCCCCAGTGTGCCCTTCCCGGCCCATAGCGGCGAACTGCCCGGGCTTGACGTTTCCGGTCAACCCGTTCGGCGAGCTCGAATCCGAGCCGTAGTGCGCGTCTTTGGCTTCGCCATCGAGGTAAATCCACGTTTCGCCGCCGGCCAAGCTGGCCTGGCCGGAGTAGGTGGCCACGACATGCAACCATTGATTGGTCTGCAAGGCGCTCTCGGGGATTCCGGGCCGGGCGGCATGGTTGTTCACATCGGTGACCTTGAACCGCAGTTCCTTGTTGCCCTTGTCGAGATACACCACATACGCGTCGTTGGTGGAATCGAAGACGGCCCCAAAGCTGGTGGCAAGCTTCGAGGGCAGCCGGGTCAACTTCACCCACAGCGAAATCGTCAGCCCGTTGGTGCCGATGTCCAGGCTGTCGGTGCGCGGGATAAGCACCGAGGCATTCAGGCCGTCAGGCTGCAGGCATCCGCCGAACACCGCGCTCTCCACGCCCTGCCAGTGCGAAAGCTCGTCGCCCCGCACCAGGGTGGCCGTATTGGTGCCCTCGCTGTCGGTCACCGACACCGCCATGGCATTCGTCAGCCCGTCATCCATCCGCCAATACGCGATCAATCCGTCCGGGAGGCTGACCGGGCCATTGGTCGCGGGTTGCTGATAGTTCCGCACCGCGCCCGGATCGTCCGAAATGATGCCGTCCACCCCCAGGCCAATAAAGGTGTTGATCGCCGGGCCATTCACCGTCCAGACAAACAGTTTCAGGCCCATGCTATGCACCAAACTGACCTCGGCCGCCGTGATCTTGGACTGCTCCCAGGCCACCGTGCTCGCGCCGGCATTCAAAGCATTGGTGAGCAGCGCCGCCGTGAGGGTGCTGCTGCCAAGCGCGCACAGGGAAACCGCCGGTTCGAGCTCGTGGAGCGCCGCCAGGAAATCCCAGTCAAAGGACTGCACGACGACATTGGTGACCGCGTCCAGGCGCTGCAGTTCCGCCAGATAGGCCGCGGCCGACCCGGCCTTGTGCTCGATCAAGGGCCTGGCGAACGGCACCGTGTTGGTGACAGTCTCCTCCAGCGTGGGAATGCGCTCCCCGGCGAAGTTGGTGGAGAACTTCGAGCCGGCGTCCAGGGCCTTTAATTGCGCCAGCGTCAGGGCTGAAACCGTGCCGCTGCCATCAGTGGTGCGATCCACCGTGGCGTCATGCATGGCCACCAGCACGCCGTCTTTGGAAACGCGAACATCCACTTCGACCAGGTCCGCCTTGTTGCTGCACGCCACAAAGGCCGCCACCGTGTTCTCCGGCGCGTGTAGCGAGTCGCCGCGATGACCTATGCTCAGCACCGCTCCCGAACAAACCTTGCCCCCCCCAATAAGCACGATGACTCCCACCAGTAAACGCCAACGATCGCAGTGCAATATCACAGGCGCTATTGAACCCTTCAGCCCCCCCATAGTCAAGTTCAGGCCCAGCCCGGCTTCCGAACCAGCCCCAGCCTGGCATTGGCGCCAACTGCCAAGGCTGACGCCGATGGAAACGACCCCAGTGCGCCGCGTCAGGGCACGCGGCCTGCAGGAAAAGCGGGGGACCCCCAGCGCGTACGCATGAAGGAGCACGGGCATCTTGCCCGCTTGTCTGACCCACAATCCGCAAAGCGGGCAACCTGCCCGCACTCCTCCGGCAACACCATGCATACGCCCTCGGGGACACCTGTAGGCCGCATGCCCTCAAGTGGCGTTCGGTGTCAAATATGCGTGCAAATCCCATGCCTTACCCCCAGTAACCCCCTCCTAAACCCCTCGTATACCCCTCGTATTTTAAATACGAGGGGTATACGAGGGGTATACGAGGGGTTTAGGAGGGGCTACTGCTGGCCTACGGCCCAGTTTGGGCTCGGCAGCAGGCGTTTGAACCGGTCATCGGGTGACCGTCATCGCCGCCCTTGAATTCGCCCGCCGCCGCATCAAACCCAGGGGCCTCAAGATCACCACCCCCGCCGATGTCCTTCCCCTTATCCGCCATTTCGTCCAACGGGTCAGGGTGCCTGCGGTTCACTAACTGGGAGCTATGTGGGAGACCTGGCCGAGGCGGTGGTTCACTACCGAGCACCGCCCTGCGGGGCCAAGGCTCGACGGGCCGAACTATGTCCCGCCCGATAGCATGGCATGCAAGGACCACTGACGCGGCGCTGGCGGGTTCGTTACGGGATGGATTTCGCGTGGCGCACTGAACTCGGCTTGTTATACTTCGGCGCCGGTAGAATGCTTATGACACTCAAGCTGCATTTAGATTGCCTGCGTTTCGTATCGTGGTCACTGGTCTGCCTGGTTTGCTGCCTGTTGCGAGCTTCAGGGGCCGACGCCCCGGCTGGCCCGGCCAATTCCGCCTCCGGCATGCTGACCGTGGACGCCGTTGCGGAGGCAGTCGTGCGGGACAACCCGGAGTTGGAGTTCTACCGGGCCGAGATCGCCGCCGCCAAAGCGGGTCGTCGCACGGCGGCGCAGTGGCAGAACCCGGAGTTGTCGGCCGATCTTGGCAGCAAGCGTGTCTGGGACCGCGGCGGTTCAGTGCTGGGAGACGGGGTGGCATGGTCGGTATCCGTAGCGCAGAGCTTCGAGTATCCGGGGCGCATTGCATTGCGGAAGGCGATCGCCAACCGGCAGGTGGAACTGGCCGAGCTCGGGATGGCGCAGTTTCAGGCGTCGCTGGGCGCCCGGGCGCGCGCCAAAGCGCGGTTGGCGCTGGCGGCGCAACAGAAAGCTGACGCGGTGCACGAGGTGGCGCAACGGTTCCGCTCGCTGCTCGATGTGCTGGTGCAACGCGATCCGGCCGGGGTAACGCCGCTGCTGGATCAGCGGATCATTGAGGCGACTTCCGTGACGCTGCAGCGCCGTGCCGCGCAGGCCGAACGCGAGCTCCAGGGGGCGTTGCTGGAGCTTAACCAGTTGCGCGGTTCGCCGGCCGGCGCGCCCCTGCGGCTTACGGGCAAGCTCGACGTGCCGACCAATGCGCCGCCGCTGCCGGTGCTCCTGGACCTGGCGGCGACGAACAGCTTTGAGCTGCGAATGCGGCAGACCGAACTGGCCCAGCAGGGATTCCATGTGGAATTGGCCCGGAACGAACGCTATCCGAAGGTCACCCTCGCACCATTTTACGCCGCGGAAACCGCGAACGATGAGCAACGGATCATGGGAGTGGGCGTGAGCGTGCCGCTGCCCCTCTGGAACCGGAACCGAGGCAACATCGAGGCGGCTCGAGCCCGCGAACAGCAGGCGCAAGCCTCCCTGCGCGCCACGCAGCGGGACGTCGAGCGGCGGGTAACCGACCATGCGCTGGCGCTCGAAACGCAACTCGCAGAGATGGCGCAGTGGCGTCCAGACGCCCAGGCCCAGTTCCGCGAGGCCGCGGAACTGGCCGACCGGCATTTCCGGCTGGGCGCCGTGCCGGTGACCATCTACGTCGAGATGCAGATCAAGTACCTGGACGCGCTGGAAGCCCTGCTGGCAACACGCCACGAAGCGCTCGAGCAGCGGCAACAGTTGGAGGTTCTCGTGGGCAAACCGCTGAATTCCCTGGCTGCGCGCTGAGAGGCTGGCCATGCTGCACCGCCTGATTGATGCTTCGCTGCGGCAGCGTCCGTTTCTCTTGCTGGTGGCAGCGGTGTCACTCGGCATCGGCCTGTGGTCGGCTTATCGCTTGCCGATTGACGCCGTGCCGGACATCACCAGCCCGCAGGTGCAGGTCAACACCGAGGTGCCGGCGCTCGCCCCCGAGGAAACCGAGAAGGCCGTCACGGTGCCCATCGAAATGGAGCTGTCGGGCATTCAGGGCGTCGAGGAGATGCGGTCTCTGACCAAGTTCGGCCTCTCGCAGGTCACGCTTATTTTCCGGGACGGCATGGACATCTACCGCGCCCGGCAATTGGTCGCCGAGCGGCTGCAGGCCGTGGCCGACCGACTGCCGCCGGGGCTTACTCCGAAGCTGGCGCCGATCAGCACCGGCCTGGGCGAAATCTACTATTACACCGTGGCCTGGCGCGCCGATGCCACGAATCGGCCGGCCGATCGCTTCGAGCAGTTGCGCGAGTTGCGCGAGCTGCACGAGTTCACCATCAAGCCGATGTTGCGCACGACGCCGGGGCTGGCGGAAATCAACGCCAGCGGCGGCTACGAAAAGCAGCTCGTGATTCAACCGCGCCCGCGCGACCTGGAACAGGCGGGCCTGACGTTCGACGACCTGGCGATGGTCGTGGGTGAGAACGTGGAGAACACTGGTGGCGGCGTCATCAACAGCGGCGTGAACCAGCTTACGGTTCGGACCGTAGGCCGCGTGCGCAACGTCGAAGAGATCGCCGGCTTGCCGGTCAAGTTTGCCGGGGACGTCAAACCGCTGCTGGTCGGGGATGTCGCCGACGTCGCCATCGGCTCCCGCTTCCGCACCGGGGCGGCGACGGAGAACGGCGAGGAGACAATCCTCGGCACGGCGATGATGCTGGCCGGCGAGAACAGTCGGATCGTCGCAAAACGCTTCGGCGAGCGCCTGCGCGAAATCGCCTCCCGCTTGCCGCCCGGGGTCGAGATCCGCACGCAATACGACCGCTCTGACCTGGTGGACCGCACGGTGGCCACCGTGAAGAAGAACCTGTTCGAGGGCGCGATCCTCGTGGTGGTGGTCCTGCTGCTGATGTTGGGGAACTGGCGCGCGGCGCTGATCGTGTCGGCGGCGATCCCGCTCTCCTTCCTGTTCGCGCTGACCGGCATGATTCGGTTCGGCGTGTCGGGCAACCTGATGAGCCTTGGGGCGGTGGATTTCGGCCTGATCATAGACGGCGCGGTGGTAATGGTGGAGAACATCGTCCGGCGGCTGGGCGAGAGGCAAAAGGAACTGGGCCGGGTGCTGAGCCCGGTCGAGCGTCTGGAGACGGTGGGCGTCGCAAGCAAGCAGGTCGCCAACCCGATGTTCTTCGGCGTGCTCATCATCACGATCGTCTATGTGCCGATCCTGGCCCTGACGGGCGTCGAGGGGAAGATGTTCCATCCCATGGCGATCACCGTGATGCTGGCGCTGGGCGGCGCGCTGGTGCTGGCGCTGACGCTGATGCCGGTGCTCTGTTCCCACCTGCTGGGCGGCAAAGTAAGCGAGGAAGACAACCGGCTGGTGCGCCTGATGAAGCTGGCCTACGCGCCTTCCCTGCGGCTGGTGCTCGCCAGGCCCTGGCTCATCGCGGTGAGCACGATCATCTGGACCACGCTCTCCGTGCTGGCGTTCTTGCAGCTCGGCGCGGAGTTCACGCCCAAGCTCGATGAAGGCTCCCACACGGTCATGGTCTATCGCACCAACAGCATGAACCTGGATGCCTCGCTGGCAATGGAGATGGCCACCGAGAAGCTGCTGCTCACGGTGCCCGAGGTGGAACGCGTTTTCTGCCGCCTGGGCACGAGCGAGGTTGCGACCGACCCGATGCCGCCCAGCCAGAACGACCTCTACATCTTCTACAAACCGCGCGACCAGTGGCGCCGGGTGGACGGCCGGCCCATCACCAAGCCGGCCCTGGCCGCGCTTCTCGAACAGGAGATCACCCGCGAACTGCCCGACCAGAGCTTTCTCTTTGCTCAACCCATCGAGATGCGCTTCAACGAGTTGCTGGAAGGCGTTCGGTCCGATTTGGCCCTCAAGATTACCGGCTCGGACTACGACGTCATGGAGAGCCTGGCCGAGAAGGCCAAGGCGATCCTGGACCAGGTGCCCGGCGCGGGCGAAGTCGAGTTCGAGGCGCAGGGCCGCGCGCCGATCCTGGAGATCATTCTCAACCGCGAGGCACTGCGGCGCTACAATCTGCACGCGGCCGACGTGAACCGGACGGTCGGCACGGCGCTGGCCGGGCAGACCGTCGGCCTGATTTACGAAGGCAACCGGCGGCACGAGGTCGTCGTCCGTCTGGCGGGCAGCCTGCGCGAACGCCTCGAAGAAATCCGCACTCTGCCGGTGCGGGTCGGCGAGCACGGGCTGGTGCCGCTCGAAAAGCTGGCGGAGTTTCGGACCGTTGCCAGCGTGGACCCGATCGTGCACGAAGAAGGGCGCCGGCGCGTGGCGCTGATGATCAACCTGCGGGGCCGCGACGTCGAGGGGTTCGTGAAGGATGCCGAGGCGCGGATTCGGGCGGAGATTCAGTTTCCAGAGGGTTACACTTATGAATTTGGCGGACAGTTTAAGAACCTGCAGGAGGCGCGACTGCGCCTGCTGATCGTCGTGCCCGCGGCACTGGTGCTGATCTTCCTGCTTATCTTCCTCGCCTTCGGCAGCCTGCGGCAGGCGTTCCTTATTTACACCGGCATCCCGCTGGCCATCACTGGAGGCGTGCTGGCGCTCTACCTGCGGGGCATGCCCTTCAGCATCACCGCCGCGGTCGGTTTCATCGCGCTGAGCGGCGTCGCCGTGCTCAACGGTGTGGTGATGATCAGCTACTTCAACGAGCTGCGCGCCCGGGGACTGGCCATGTGCCAGGCGGTGTTCGAGGGCGCGATGACCCGGCTGCGGCCGGTGTTAATGACAGCTTTTGTGGCCAGCCTCGGTTTCGTGCCGATGGCCCTGGCGACCGGTCCCGGCGCCGAGGTCCAGCGCCCCCTGGCGACGGTCGTGATCGGCGGGATTCTCAGCTCGACGTTCCTGACGCTTGTGTTGCTGCCCGTGCTCTATGTTTGGTTCGAACGCGAGCGTTGCACCTCGCCGGCTCGGTCGGTTCCCGGGCGAGAGACGGTCTTGCCCGGCGAGCAAGGCCGGGCTGGAAGTCCTTAACGCCTTGCCGGTGGCGCAGGGACACTTCCTCGCTCGGTGCTTGGCAACCGGGATTAATCTGCGATGCTCCGGGCGTGTTCATCCGCCTGTTGATTATTGCTGCTATGACGCTATCGGCCCATGCCGCACCCGACCGAGCTGACACGCTGACGCCCAAGCTCGACGCTCTGTTCCAGAACTTCAACCAGCCGGGGGCGCCCGGCGCGAGCGTGATGGTGATCCATCGCGGGAAAGTGCTGGCGGCCAAAGGCTACGGCCTGGCCAATGTGGAGGAGAAAGTCCCTTGCGGCCTCGCGACCAACTATCGCCTGGCGTCAGTCTCCAAGCAGTTCACCGCCATGGCGGTGCTGATTCTGGCCGAGCGCGGGAAGTTGTCTTTCGAGGAGCGCCTGACCGATTTCTTTCCTGAGTTCCCCGCCTACGGCCGGGAGATCACCCTGCGCCAACTGTTGACTCACACCTCAGGTCTGCTGGATTACGAGGACCTGATCCCGAAGGGCACCGAGCTTCCAGTGCTGGACCGCGACGTGTTGCGGTTGCTCATGCTGCAAGACAAGACCTCCTTCCCGCCCGGCACGAAGTATCGCTACAGCAATTCGGCCTATGCGCTGCTGGCTCTGATCGTGGAAGCGCGTTCGGGCAACACCTTCGCCGGGTTCTTGCGGCAGAACATCTTCCAGCCGCTGAAGATGGGCCGGACGCTGGCCTACGAAAGCGGCGTATCTGTCGTGCCCAACCGCGCTTATGGCTACTCGGCCGCCGGGAACGGCTTCAAACGAACAGACCAAAGCCTGACCAGCTCCGTCCTGGGCGACGGCGGCATCTATTCCTCGGTCACCGATCTCTACCGGTGGGACCAGGCCCTCTATACCGACAAGCTCGTCAGCCGCAAACTGCTCAAGCTCGCCTTCACTCCGGGGCCGGCCACCGATCTGCCGGACACCAGCTACGGTTTTGGCTGGTACCTCGGCCATTATCGCGGCGTGCGGGAAATCTGGCATCGTGGCAGCACGGTTGGTTTTACCACGCGCCTGACCCGTTTCCCCGAAAAGCGGTTCACCGTTATCATTCTCGCCAATCGCGACGAGGCTGGGATTGCGGAGTTTCCTCACCGCATCGCGGACTGGTATCTGTTCGGCGACCAGTAAAGGCGCGACCGGGCCAGGCCGGAGGATGCCAGGGACCAGCTTTCCAGCCCCGCTTGCGCAGTCCGAACGGTCCAAAGCCGTGACCACCCGGTCGCGAGCCCGGTCTGCCCTGCCCTTTCCATGAACCGGGGGAACAACCAACATCCAACCTCGAACGCCCAACATCCGATGGCGGCCCAAAGCTCGGCCCCTGGAGGTTCGATGTTGGATGTCAGATCAAAGCTCGGCCCCTGGAGGTTCGATGTTGGATGTTGGATGTTGGATGTTCCCTCACGGTGGTTCAGGGGTTCAAAGCGCGAACGGTCCTGGTCGGAAAACTCTCACCCGGGGCGGCGGAACTGCAGGCCGGGCTTCAGGTCAAGCGACCTTGATTCTGCCAAGCTCCTCCAAGTAGGGCTTGGGCAGCCCCCAGACTTTGGCCCCCTCGACCAGTTGCCGTTTGTAGGCGGCGTTGGGCAAAGGCGGGTTGGGCTGGCGATTCGCGAAGTAGAGCCACACCCGCAGGGGTTTGTCCGCGTCGCCGTCGCGGCAGACCTCGCGCTGCTCGCGCACGTAAGCGTTGTCGTTCAAGGGGCGTCCCGGGTGGCAGCCCTCGCTCTCATCCAGACGGCTCATGTCCTCTGCGGAAATGTCAAATACGACGCCCCAGATGTCCCTGCCCGGTTCAGGAATGCCATCGCAGGTTCCGCAGCCACGATCCCTGGCACGGCGGGTGAAGGCAAGACGATGGTTGGGCAGTTTGGCCACGGCCACGAAACGCGCCGACGGACAGCGGCAGCCGAACTGCGCCGGATCCATGTTTGAGCCGTAGGCAAAGTAGCGCATTAATGACGTGTCCGGCCCCAGCATAGTGCGCCCCCGCTGCCGGTCAAGGTGCTGATTTGTGTTGATTTGTGGTGGCCTGCGCAGGGCCTTTCACCTACTGTCTGCGAGCTATGAGACTGGTTGCTGTGTCATGAGCAGACTGATCGCCATCGTGGGGCGGCCCAATGTGGGCAAATCGGCCCTGTTCAACCGCATCGCGGGCCGGCGCATCGCCATCGTGCACGATCAACCGGGCGTCACCCGCGACCGGATCGCCGCCGAGGTGGAGTGGCACGGACAGCCCTTCACGCTGGTTGACACCGGCGGCATCGGCCTGCTGCGCCGCGAGAAAGCCGATGATGTCATCGTCAAAGCAGCGCTCGAGCAGGTCGAGCTCGCGATTGAAGCGGCCGATGTGATCATCCTGGTCGTGAACGTGCAGGAAGGTCTGACGCCGCTGGATCGTGAAGCGGCGGGGCGGTTGCGGCGGAGCGGCAAGCCGGTGCTGGTGGCCGTCAACAAGGCGGACACAGACCGCGCGGAGAGCGACGCGCCGGAGTTCTCGGCGCTTGGTTTCGAACAGATGTTCCCCGTAAGCGCGATTCACGGGAAAGGCATCGAGCCGCTGATGCAGGCGGCGATGGCCCTGATACAGAGCGACGCCTGTTCCCCGCAGTCTGAAGTCCCGGCTGAAGGTTCAGGCGCGGTCCAAGGTGAGGACGCGCCCGCCGCACCAGACACCCCGCGCCAGGACGCCCTCAAACTCGCGATCGTTGGCCGCCCCAACGTCGGCAAATCTTCCATCATCAACGCGCTGACCCGGTCCGAACGCGTCGTCGTGAGCTCGATTCCCGGCACTACCCGCGATGCGGTGGACGTGCCGTTCGAGGTCGAGACCGAGGGCGTGCGGCAATCCTACGTGCTGATTGACACGGCGGGGATGCGCAAGACCCGGCGCGTCGGGGATTCGATAGAGTTCTTCAGCGTCAAGCGCGCCGAGGAGTCCATTGCCCGCTGCGACATTGTCATCCTTGTCCTCGACGCGGAGGCCGGGATCACCGAACAGGACAAGAAGATCGCCGACTGGATTGTGGAGTGCGGTCGGGCGTGCATTGTGGTAGTGAACAAGTGGGACCTGATGGACGAGGCCGTCCGGGAGGCGCGGCTGAAAGAGATCGAGCGACGCAAGAGCAAGCAGGGCCGGCAGGCTCCCGACGTGATGACCACACTCGCCGAGTTTGGCCAATGGGTGCAGGAACGTCTGTTCTTCCTCGACTACGCGCCGGTCATCTTCACTTCGGCCAAGTCCGGGTTTCACCTTGATCGGCTGCTGGAAGCGGTGCGCTACGTGGCGGCGCAACTGCAGCAAAACATTCCAACCGCCATCCTGAATCGCACGCTGCGCGACGCGGTCGAGCGCCGTCAACCGGTCAGCGCGCAGGGCCATCGCTTGAAGTTCTTTTACGCAACCCAGGTCAGGCAGGCACCGCCGACTTTTCTGCTTTTCGTCAACCGTGATGAGCTGTTCTCGGACCAGTACAGGAAGTACCTGGCGGATCAGATGCGGCGAGCCTTTGGCTACGAAGGCTGCCCCATAGTCGTAGTCGCCAAGCCCCGTCCGAAGACCATTGAACCCGTGCGCAAGTTCAGGGATAAGAGCAGGCAAAGTCCGGGTTGAGCGAATGCGAATTTGATCCTGCGCGGCACCTTTTGGATGCGGAAATTGACGTTCCCAGGCGAATTCCGGGGCGTGATTCCGGCGGTTTTCCTCAGGAAATCGGGCAAATGCACTTTTTTGCAGAATTCTCTTGTGTCCCCAACCCGTGGTAGTAGAGTTCAGGGCGTCACCCAACTAATGGGGTAGGCATTGGGCTTCGAAGCGGGGCCTGACTGCCTGCTTGGTCGTAGAATTTGAACCCAATCCGCTGGGTGTTTTGCTGAAGGTCGGTCAGCGGGCACAAACAGCGGGGCAGAAGGAAAGAGGAACAAGATGATAGTTGCCAACGAACAGGGCTTGGCCGAGGCGCGCCCTCATGGACGCCGTCGCTCCGCAAGGGTTACTGCAACCCGCGCACCCAAGAGCGCGGCGAGCTCAGCAGACAGAACATTGAAGATTGAACGGAAGTTTAGCGATCCCAAGGTCAGCCCATTCGACCAGGTCGAGTGGGAGCGGCGGACCGCTGAGATCACGGACGACGGGGGCAAAGTGGTTTTCAGACAGGAGAATGTCGAGGTGCCCAAGGCGTGGTCGCCGCTGGCGACCAAGGTGGTCGTCTCGAAGTATTTTTACGGGGAGCAAGGCACCTCGGAGCGGGAGACATCGGTGCGCCAACTCATCCATCGCATCTGCCGGACCATCGCGGATTGGGGGGTCAAGGACGGCTACTTCACCCGGGAGGACGGCGAGGTTTTTTATGACGAGATGACGTGGCTGTGCTTGAATCAGCACGGGGCGTTTAACTCGCCGGTCTGGTTCAACGTCGGACTCTATCACCAGTACCACATCGGCAATGCCTCGAGCCGCGGAAATTGGGTTTGGAATCCGAGGACCGGCCGGGCGGAACGGGCGAAGACGCAATACGAGTCCCCGCAGTGCAGCGCCTGCTTCATTCAATCCGTCGAGGACAACATGGACTCCATCATGGAGTTGGCGCACAGCGAGGCGATGCTCTTCAAGTTCGGCTCGGGCACCGGCACGGACCTTTCCCCCATCCGCTCGTGCAAAGAGAAACTCAGCGGCGGCGGACGGCCCAGCGGCCCGCTTTCCTTCCTGAAGGTCTATGACCAGGTAGCCAATGTGGTCAAGTCGGGCGGCAAGACGCGGCGGGCCGCCAAGATGAACACCTTGTGCGATTGGCACGGCGACATCCAGGAGTTCATCGAGGCCAAGATGAAGGAAGAACGAAAGGCCTGGGCGCTGATCGAGCAGGGGTACGACGGCTCCTACAACGGCGATGCTTACGGCAGCGTGATGTACCAGAATGAGAACCTCTCCGTGCGCGTCAGCGATGCGTTCATGGAAGCAGCAGAATCGGGCAACGAGTGGTGGACTCGCTGCGTCACCACCGGCCAGCAACTGGAGAAGAAGGACGCCAGCACGCTGCTGCAGAAGATCGCCGAGGGCACCTGGGTGTGCGGCGACCCGGGCATGCAGTACGACGGGGCAATTCAGAGATGGCACACCTGCAAAGGCACCGAGCCAATTCACTCAACCAATCCCTGCTCGGAATATGTCTTTCTCAACAACACGGCCTGCAATCTCTCCTCGCTGAACCTGATGAAGTTCAAGCGCGAGGACGGGGTTTTCGATGTGGACGCATTCAGAGCCGCCGTGCAGATTTTTGTCACCGCGCAGGAAATCCTGGTTGACAACGCGAGCTATCCAACGCCGCAGATCACGGAGAATTCCCATATCTTCCGCACGCTCGGCCTGGGCTACGCCAACCTGGGCTCGCTCATCATGAGCTACGGACTGCCCTACGACTCGGACGAAGGCCGCGCGCTGGCGGGGGCAATTACCGCCATTATGACCGGCCGGGCCTATGAGCAGTCGGCTGAAATGGCATCCGTCAAGGGCGCGTTCAAGGGGTATCACGACGCCCGTTGCGCCCATGTGACCGCGCCGCTGGCGGAGAACAACGTTGAATCCATGCTCGCTGTCATCCAGCAGCACCGCGACGCGGTCGAGAAGATTCAGCCGAGCCAGGAATTTGATTATCTGAAGGAAGAAGCGCGCAAGTCCTGGGACCGGGCGCTTGAGCGAGGCCGCGCCGTGGGCTATCGCAATGCGCAGGTGACCGTTCTGGCCCCGACCGGCACGATCGCCTTCCTGATGGACTGCGACACGACGGGCATCGAGCCTGAAATGGCGCTGGTCAAATTCAAGCTGCTGGCCGGCGGCGGGAGCTTGAACATTGTCAACCGCACCGTGCCGGAGGCCCTGCGCCGCCTCGGGTATGACGCCAGGGAATCCGGGCGCATCATTGCTCACATTGAAAAGCACCATACGATTGAAGACGTCTTGGAAGAGACGCGCACCGTCACGAGCGGGTTGAAGCCGGAGCACTTGCCGGTCTTTGACTGCGCCTTCAAACCGTATCGCGGCCAGCGAAGCCTTCACTACCTGGCGCACCTGAGAATGATGGCGGCCGCGCAGCCGTTTATCAGCGGCGCGATTTCCAAGACCGTCAACATGCCCAACGAATGCACAATCGAGGACATCCGGGATGCCTATGTGCAGGCATGGAAGATGGGGCTGAAGTGCGTTGCCATCTATCGCGACGGCTCCAAGCGCTCACAGCCGCTGAGCACGAAGCGCGCCGACGAAGGCGACAACACAGTCGCAACGGGGGACACTTCCGCGCTCGAGGCCCGCATCAAAGAACTCGAAGCCGAGGTCGCGCGGCTCAACACGCAGTCCGGCAAGCCGCTGCGCCGGCGCCTCTCTGACACGCGCACGGCCATCACGCACAAGTTCGACATTGCCGGCCACGAAGGCTATCTGACAGTCGGGTTGTTCGAGTCCGGCCAGCCGGGCGAGCTGTTCATCACCATGGCCAAGGAAGGCTCGACGATCGGAGGGCTGATGGACGGCATTGGCACCCTGACCAGTTTGGCGCTGCAATACGGCGTGCCGCTCGAAGCCCTGGTCCGAAAGTTCGCCCACGTGCGTTTCGAGCCGTCGGGATTCACCAAGAATCGCGACATTCGCAACGCCGCTTCGATCACCGACTATGTCTTTCGCTGGATGGCGATTCAGTTCATCAAGGGGTTCCGCGAAGCCAATTCACCGAATCAGAACCAGCCCGAGCTCGCCATCCCCGGCCTGCAAGAGGAGGAGAAGAAGAAGGTGAACCGGCCGGTGCGCGAGCTGGCCATCGCGGACGACACCGATATTCTGGAGCAGAAGGCCGACCAGGATGGCAACGGCAAGGGACGCTCGCCAGCCAAACCCGCTCCCACCGCGCGGACCGTCAAGACTCTCAATGAGTCTGTGGCGCACTTTCAACAGGACGCCCCTGCCTGCCCCAAGTGCGGCCATGTGACCGTGCGCAACGGCGCCTGTTACAAGTGCCTCAATTGCGGCGAGAGTCTCGGCTGCTCCTGAGGCTGGCCGCAAAGGCAGCCGGGAGACGGCAAGAATCCAGGGTGCGGGAAATACCCGGTCCGCTCCTCAGTTGAGCGAGCCCGGCCCTTTGCGGGCTTCTGCGAGCAGCGCCTTCTCTTCCGGCAACAGACTGGAATCCTGCGCAATGCGCAGGTAGGCACCGGCTTTGTTGGTTTCCCCCGAGGAGACTAACAGGAGCCCATAGTAGAGCGCCACGGCCGGGATTTCGAGCGCCTCGGGTTTCAGTTTCTGGAGCACGGCCAAGCCTTCCTTGGTCCGGTCTTGCAAATGGAGGGAATAGGCGTAGGTGGACGCGACAATGGGCTCGTCCGGATGCTTGGCGCGGAGTTCTCTTGCCAGCTCGTGCGCCCTGGGCAGGTTCAGTTTGAGCAGCAGGGAGGTAGCGGCCAGATTGTTCTGGGCGGCGAAGTTCTGCGGTGCGTTGTTTGCCATGCTGGAGTACACCTTGTTCAATCCCACCGTGTTGCCGGCCTTGGTGTAGATTCGCTCCAGGTCGCGCAGCGCCCAACGATCGCCGGGGAAGCGCAGCGCGATTCGCCAAAGCAGATCTTCCCGGGCCTGCTCCTGCCCCCATTGGGTGGCCATGGCCAGCAACGCGGTTAACGACCCCAGACGTTCGCCGGCATGGCGGATGGCGGTCCGCCAGCGGGCGTCAGCCGCCAGCTTCTGGTTGAGCTCAGCCGCCGCGCGGGAAAGGAAGGCAAACCGCAGGAATTCGCGGTCGCCCCATTCCTGCTCGGAAAGGAACTCGTCGAGGCCGCGCCAGTCCCTCCTGGCCGTGTAGCAATCCACCAGGGCCAGCGGAACCGGCTGTTCGGCGCGCAGCTTGTCCGGACAAGCTTGGAGCCACGCGAGCGCATCGTCCGCAAGCCCGCGCTCGGTCATCCAGCTTGAGAGCGCATAAACCTGTGAGGCATTGGTGGTCGCATTGCGCTGTACCGCGCGGAGGTAATCGCTGAACTCGGGACTCTGCGACTGGCGGAGGATGGCCAGATGCTGCAAACGGTCGCCCATCACCGCCCGCGGATCAGCCAGGAGCTGTTGGGAGAACTTTGCGGCCCGTGAGAAGTCGTTCCTCTCAAGACTCTCGGCCACCAGCCAGCGCAATGCGACATCGCCCATGTTGGTGCTGCCGCGCAAGCGCTCGAGCGTGGCCCGTGCCGCCGAAGGGACGCCCGCCTTGGTGGATTCGAGTTGGAGGACAGCCAGGTTCAACTGGTGCAATTCGTTAGTTGGTTCGAGGCGGAGGGCCTGCTCAAAGTGAGCGGCGGCGACGGTGGTTCGCTTGAGGCGGAGAGCCAGTTCGGCCGAAACTGCGTGGTAAGCGGCGAGGTTGGCAGCGGCATCCTTCAGTTCCTCGAGGGTCTGGGCCGCCAATGGGTAGGGTGGGCCTTGCGAGTGCAGCGCAGCGGAGGCGAGCAGAAGCTTGTTTTGGACGGTAGGGGCCGCCTCCACGATCCGGCGCCACCAGTCCAAGACGTAAGGCGAGCGGGATTCCTCGGCCAGGTCGGCCATGATCCGGCAGGCCTCCAAGTTGCCGGGGTCTATCTGCAGAGCCCGGCGGGCACTCACCGAAGCTTCCGCGTAATCTCCCTTGGCCAAGTTTGCCTTGGCTTGTTCAACCAACCGACTCTCCTGGTGTCGGCGATAGGCCGGACGGCCCCAAAACCACAAACCGAGGCAGCCGACCGCCACGATGACGCACGCAAGAATGACTCTCTTCATAACCCGTTGTTCGCCGCATCAGGATTAGATTCCCAAGCCGACCGGTTCGTCAACCACAACCGGCAGCAGTTCGGCGGTGGCTGCAACTGATTCCCAGAACTGAACCGCATGGGAGCAGTCTTCAGCCTCCGTATGGGCCTGAGAGAATTTAGCAGAATGATGTTGACACTTCACGCGCTTTCGATAGAATTGTTTTTGTTGGTTAATGTTATTGGTCTCATTACGTGGCGAAGTGCTTTATGCGAGTATTTGGTAAGATGAGCATGCTTTGGGTGGTCAGCCTGCTGTACGTGCTTTTTATCTCCCCGCTCTGGGCGGTGGTCATCTATGACAATTCACAGAATGACCTGTTGGGGCGCTTTAACCCGGGCAGGATTGAAATTGGCGATGAGATCGGATTGGCGGGCACCGAGCGGTTTCTGACCTACTTTTCCTTTGAGTTCTGGGGCACCAATACTGCGAAACCGGATAATTCCTCTTTTGCCGGTGTTGTAGAGGCGCGTGTGCGGTTTTACCTGAACGACGGCCCCCCCGACGCCAACGGCTACATTACCCCCGGAACAGTCTTTTACGATAGTTTGTGGTTTGGCGGATTCAGCCCGACTCCCCGAAGCACCTTTATTTTTACCGAGGGGGCGGATTTCCCCAGCGGCGGTCTCTTCATACCGGCCGACCGCATGACTTGGAGCGTCCAGTTCCGGGGGATGCAGCCGACGGATACTTTGGGGGTTGATATATATTGTCCACCGGCAGTGGGGTGGAATTGGAACGACTATTGGGAGAATTTGTCGGGCTGGGCCCTGCTACAGAACATGAACGCTCCGAACGGACAAATGAATTTCGGAGCGTACATGGAGGCGGTGCCTGAACCCTCTGCCGTGGCGATTTTGCTAATTGGGGGCGGGATGATGCTGTTGGCGCGCCGGTCCCCGCGCAGGGAATAGGCGAAGGTCAAGAAGCTGCTTTCTTGGGGCGCGAGTTGATGCTCGCGCCTTTTTGTTTTGCGGAGGACGGGCACCGAGATTCAGGGAGGCGTGACTGCCCGGTAGAAGGTCCAGTCACTGGCACCGGCCTGTGAATTGGTGTACCAGAACTGCCCAGCCACGAGGGAATTTGTCGTCAGCCGAAGCCAACTCAGAAGATTGGTGGAACTCTGGATGACGACCCCCTGCGATGCAGTGCCGACGACGCGAAAAGCAAAACGTCCCCCGGGGAGCTTGGTGGGCGAATCCAGCCGCAATTGGGGGAGGTTCACGTTCAGTGCCCAAGTCACGGTTTGACTCAGGAGATTGAGCGAGTCGGTGCGCACCCAAGGGGTGTCATCCTTGACCCGGGCAGCAACCCAGTTGCTGCCATCGGAAAGGGATCGCGGCAGAAGCGTGAAAGTGGAGTTGGTGGCGCCGCTGTATGGCACGCCGTTAGTGAACCACTGAACGCTCAGATTATGGGTGGCAGGTTGCAGGAGGGTCAGGCCAAAGGACAGGGCTTGCGTGGTCGAGACCGACAGATTTGTGCTGGCGGGCCAGAAGGCGTCCACCGGCCGCACTTCCCGGTAGATCGCCAGGACCAGGGCTTCGCGGCAAACGGCGCAAAAGGGAACGCCGAACGAACCCATGGCGCAGTTAAGCTGCGGCCGGTACCACCCTGTCGAGTGGTAATGCGCGCCTTCAAAGAGCCCAATTATGCCGTCCCCATAGGAATTAGGGGTGGGAACCGGGGTATTGGTGGAAATCCAGGCGTTCCATTTTATGGCAGCACGGTTGGTTTCCCGCGTCGTGTTCGGCTCTTCGATGTCAGGGAAACCCGGATACTCTGTAGTGTATTCATCTCCCAGATTGGCCAGGACGTGGCCGGTTTCGTGGGTCAGGATGGCGGGTTGGCCCATGCCGGCCTCTGCGGCCACCGCACCGATTGAGACAATCGCCGTCAGGTTAAAGCCGTCCGAGCCTCCTGGAGTGAGATCGTTGACCAGCAGGATCGAAAGGTGACATTGCGGCATGAAGGTTTGCAGGAGCGCATCCACCCTGCCCTGGCCGGTGGCGTCCGGGGGTATGGTAACGAAGTAGTTCCCGAGATCATAGGTGCTGTTGAAGTAGGTGCTGTTGGTGATGCTCTGGCCGGGATGATCCGAACCCGACTGGTCAGAGGCCACCTTTATGGCGAAGGCGTTGACGTAATTGCTGTACTCCGCATAAGGCGGGTGGGACAGAATAGTGTCCACCGTATTCGTCGCGTCTACGAGGAACTGAGCCAGTTGCGTGCTGGTGTAGCCTTCGGAGAGGATGACAACATTGAGGCGGTTCGCGGTCGGGCCATTGGTGCGAATGGTTTGCAGGAAGGGTTGGGCATTGGCGCACAGCGCAACAGAGGCCACGACTGCGACCAGCAGACCAGTGGCGGCTAGGGCGACGATGGCCCCGCCCGCACGGACTGCCGACCCGCCGGAACGCCGACTTGTGCCCGGCTTGGGCCATTCGCACCGTGTCAGCCGGCAAGATGCCGGCGTCCCGCCCTCGAAAGGTCTCCGCCCATGCTGGCCGGGCGGATTGAAGAGTTGCTGCCGCTTCACACGGATCACGTTACTCAAAGCTTAATCGGAAGAACCGGTTGCTCGTGGTGAGAATGGGGAGTGGGACGACGAGCAGGCCGTTGGTAGGAATGGGTGCGTTGGTTACCACAGCCCACTGGACGGGCGGGGAAAGGCTGCCCGTCTGTTTGAGCACAAACCCCGGGATGTTTGTCCAGGCCAGTCTCACCTGATTCGCGGAGAGGAGCGCGGCAATCATCAAAGGGGGCGGCGGGGGCGCCGCCGAGACTGGGACGCAGGGGGAGAATTCGGAGGTGTTATTGTCACCATCAGTCGCGGTGGCGGTGATGACTGAATAGCCGGGAGGAACCGATGTGGGGAGGTTGGCGACAAAGCTGTTGGTGCAATTAGCGCCCGTGACGACCGTTGTCTGTCCCAGATAGAACTGGCCTTCGCCATAGCCCGACGGGTCGCAGGTCGGGCTCGCGAAAAACTGGAGGAGATAGGGGCGGTTGGGCTTGCTGTCGAGCATGCCACGGATACTGGTGCCGTTGCCGCTGACGGCCTGGGCAAGGACCGGGTAGTTCTGGGACTTGTTGGCGTCGCCCGTCGTGCCGCAGGGGATGATGGCATTGGGGCCGGCGACGTTGCCCAAATCAATGCCCAAAGCGCCGTTGGAGAATATCCGGTTGCCCAGAATCGCGTTGTTATAACTGCCATTGCGGATGCGAACGCCGGCGTAAACGCTCTGGGCGAACGCAATGGTATTGCCCGCGCCGCCGGCACCGCCGATCGTGTTGTTGTTAGCGCCGACTTCGCACTCCACAGAGTGAAAAACGTTGCCCAGCGCGCTGACGCCGTCCTGCTTGGTCCCGATCAGATTTCCCTGAATCACATTCCAGGGCGCATTAAACAGAAAAATGCCGCGAGTTCGGTTGTCAGAGATGAGGTTGGCGGCCGCCGCAGTTACGCCGCCGATCGTGTTGGAGCGGGCGTTCTCAAGGTAAATCCCCTCGTGCCGGTTGCCCAGCGGCAAGGTGCCCGTGATATCCGTGCCGAGTTTGTTGCCTTGAATGACGTTCCCGGTAGCGCCGTTGCCAATCAGGTAAATCCCGGCGTCACCGGCGTCAATGGCGTTAGCCGAGATCAAGTTGCCGGCGCCGGGGCTGGTGCCGCCGATGATGTTGCCTGGTGCCTGGGAGATACCCACGCCCCCCCAGATGTTCTTCAGACCCGTCTTGCCGTCGGCGGCCGTGCCAATGAAGTTGCCCTGAATGAGGTTCCCCGCGGCATTGTTGCCGGTTACAAAGACGCCGTTGCTGTGATTCCCGGAAATCAGGTTGCCCGCGCCACTGGCTGTCCCGCCGATGGTGTTTCGGGCCGACTCGATGTGCACGCCGTCAACCCGGTTGCTCAGCGCCGAACGCCCGGTCTGGTCGGTGCCGATGTAGTTTCCCTGCACCGCATTGCCGGAGGCGCCCGCCATAATCTCCAGCCCGGAACCACCGTTGCCCGAAATGAGATTCCGAGCGCCCGTCGAGGCCCCCCCGATCAGGTTGGAGTTGGCACCGAAGATTCGGATGCCAGCCACACTGTTTTCCAGGCGAGCGGTGCCGGAGGCAGCGGTACCGACAAAGTTGCCCGCCACGGTGTTGCCCACGCCGTTTGTGATGAGAATACCGATCAGCCCATTAGCGGAGATGATGTTGCGCGCCTGCAGAACTGTCCCCCCAATCAGGTTGCTGTTGGACTGGGAGATGCAGACACCCGAGCCCCAATTCCCGAGGGCCGTTGCGCCTGAAGCACCGGTACCGATAAGGTTTCCCTGCACCAGATTGCCCGATCCACCCCCGGTAATCTCAACCCCAAAAAAGCCGTTTCGGCAGATGATGTTGCCCGCGCCCGCAGTGGTTCCGCCGAACGTGTTGCCGCTGCCGCCGTTCAACTGGATGCCGTCGGCGCCGTTTCCCAGGCCTGCGTTGCCAGTGATGTCCGTGCCGATGTAGTTGCCCTGCACGAGGTTTCCCGCGCTGCCTGCACCAAACAGGTAGATGCCGCTCTGGCCGTTTCCGGAGATGATGTTGCGCGCGGCGGCCGACGTGCCGCCGATCAGATTCCCGCCGGCATTGTAAAGGCCGATGCCGTTGGTGGTGTTGCCCAGGGCCGCCGTGCCTGACACGGACGTGCCAATCAAATTGCCATGAATAGTGCTGCCGCTGCAGTTCTGCAGGTAGATACCCGAACCGCCGTTGCAGGAGATTACATTGCGATTCGCCGGATTCGTCCCGCCGATCACATTGCCCGAGGAGCCCTGAATCAACAGCCCCCCCATGCGAGTGGCCGCCTGGCCGTTGCCCAGGTTGACAGTGCCCGTCGAGTCAGTGCCGATGTAATTACCCTGAATGCTGTTGGAGCCGCCGGGAGCCTGGATAGAGATGCCGGCACCGTAAAAGCGATTGATGATCAACCCGCGGATCGTGCTATTGCCGGCCGTCAAACGGAGGCCGTCGCTGCCGGTGCCGGCGTTTGCACCGTTGAGCTCGATCAACGGGGCACCGGCATAATTGAACTGCGTGGTGCCGTCAATGACGACGGGATCGGTTATGGTCGGCAAGGCGCTCGCCGGAGAGATGGTGCGCACCCCGGTGCCTGGGACTTGGAAGACAATCGTGTCGAGCCCGTTCGTGGCATTGGCCGCGATTATAGCCTGCTGCAACGATCCGGCGCCGCTGGCATTTGTGTTTGAAACAGTCAATGTTGCGGCCATGCCACCCGAAATCCCAAGGACTCCCAGCAAGGCCGAGGTGACAAGAGCGCGTATATGCCCCCGCGTTTGCAGGAAAGGTGCCCGGGGTTCGTCCGCCATAAATGCTGTGCTAATCATTCTATATTATCACACTGAAACGCTGAAACAAGCAGATTAGGCTTCTTTTGCCGGAACAGGGTGCATCTCAGTTCTTGAGCGGTCTTTTCCGGGCAAAGGCGCCAGCGCAGCGGCTGAGCAACCACGGTGTGGCATTGACCCCTCCCGACCCCATCTTTCAAGTACGGCCACCCCCCCCCGCCAGGGATGGGCAGGCCCGCCGTCCGCTCCCCGTCCCGATACCGTAGTACCTCTAACCCGGGGTTAGAGGTACTACGGTATCGGGACGGGGAGCAGACGGTGAGCGGAGGGTGGGGCGCGGGGGTGGAGAATGGGCGGAAGTACCGTGCGGACAGGCGGATACCCCAGTTCGGGGCGCAGGAGCGCGGATAGGTTCCCGGCGGGGCCTGGCTGGCTTGGGCTGGGGGAATGCCTCCGGGGCCAGGAGTCGGCGCCGCAGCCCGCTTTGGAGGCGCCGGGAACCGTTGCCGCAGGCCCCCCAAACGTTGGGAAGTTGCCAGGAGTTGAGATGCGCCCGCCGGAACAGCCGCGGCCGATGCTGCACCGGCGCCGCGTGGAAGACTGGGTTCAGGCAGACGACTGCTTCCGGACGCAGCCAACCTCGACGCATAGGGGGTATCCAAAACCCAGCATCTGGAGGCCGGCCAGGATGGGGGATGCCTGTCGGCCCGCAGATGCGCGTGTGTCTTGAGGATGATGCGCCGCCGGGCCGCCCATGGTGCAAATCCGTCCATGCCGGGTTTGACAGCATTCTTGCCGTTGGAGCCAGCGGGAGTGGGGCCGAAGCAGGCAACCGCAACCTGATCTCGGCCGCGTGGAAGGACCATGTCCTCCCGAGCAGCGTGCACTCCTCATTCTGCCTGCCCCAATATTTACAGCCTCGCCCTCTGCGCGTATGTTTGCGGGCTTGTGGCTGTTGTGAAGAAAGATCGCGTTGTGGTGGGGCTAAGCGGAGGAGTAGATTCCTCTGCTGCCGCCGCATTGTTGGTCGAAGCAGGCTACGATGTGGTGGGGGTCACTCTTAAGCTGTGGTCCTATGACTGCCTGCCGCCGGTGGAAGACAAAGGCCGCGGTGAGCAGGCCATCGCGGACGCGCGGGCGGTCTGCCACAGGCTTGGCATCCCGCATTACATCCTCGACGAATCAGCCGAGTTCAGGCGCAGAGTCGTCCGGTACTTCGCCGACGAATACAAGGCCGGCCGCACGCCGAACCCCTGCGTGCTGTGCAACCAGCACCTCAAGTTCGGCCGCCTCGTCCGGCAGGCGGAGGAGCTTGGGGCACCGTTCGTGGCTACGGGGCACTACGCGCGCATCGAGAAAAGCCCGGACAACTCCCGCATGCTGCTCGAGCGGGGTTGTGACCTGCGCCGGGACCAGAGCTACTTCCTGTTCGCGCTGCGGCAGGAGCAACTGGCGCGCGCCCTGTTTCCGCTGGGCGAGAAGACCAAAACCGATGCCCGTGTCCTGGCCAGTCGCCGTGACTTAAGGACGGCCGACAGGGAAGAGAGCATGGAAATCTGCTTTGTGCCGAACGATGATTACCGGGCTTTCCTGCAGCACACCAGGCTCGTTCAGAAACACCGCGGGGAGATCGTGAACCTGGATGGCCGCGTGCTGGGCGAGCATGAGGGCATTGAGTTTTACACCATCGGTCAGCGCCGGGGCCTGGGCCTCTCCTCTCCGAACCCGCTTTACGTCGTCGAGTTGGACGCCGCCAGGAACCGGGTCGTTGTGGGCGACGATGCCGCGCTCATGGGCAGCCAATTTGTCGCCGAGCGGTGCAACTGGATTGCTTTCGGGGAACCGCCCGCCCGCTTTGATGCCACGGTCAAGATCCGCTATAATCATCCCGGTGCCCCCGCGACGATTACTCCGCTGGAAGGCGGCAGGGCCGAGGTCAGGCTGCATGTTCCCCAGCGAGCCATCACGCCCGGGCAGGCGGCAGTGTTCTACCAGGACGATTTGGTCCTCGGCGGCGGCTGGATCATTCGAGGCTGAGGGCATCGCTTGGGGTTGGTCCCGGGAGTTTCGCTCGTTCCCGCCGATTTTGCTTCAAATGCACCCCGGGCAGGGGGCATCATGGCACGAATAGAATCAACGAGCATGATGCAAGAATTCACCGCGCTGGATGGCGCCATTCTGATAGATAAACCGGTCGGCCCAACCTCGCACGACGTGGTGGATGCGATCCGGCGCCACTTCGGGATCAAGAAGGTCGGCCATTGCGGTACCCTTGATCCCAACGCGACCGGCCTGCTGATCATTGTGCTGGGGCGCGGCACCAAGCTTTCGGAGAAACTGATGTCGGACGACAAGGTGTACGAAGGCGTGATCAAGCTCGGCGAGACGACCGACAGCTATGACGCGGACGGCGAGCTGGTAGCCTCGTTGCCGGTGCCGCCGCTTGCGCTGGAGCAGCTTAATGCCGCGGCGGCGGAGTTCGTGGGCGATTTAATGCAGACGCCCCCGATGGTGTCGGCGGTCAAGAAGGATGGGGTGCCACTCTATAAGCTGGCGCGGAAGGGCATCGAAGTGCCGCGAGAGCCGCGCCTGGTGCACATCTACAACTTCCGGTTCAGCGCTTACCAGGAGCCGCTGGCGCAGTTTCGCCTGGCCTGCACGAAGGGCACGTATGTCCGCAGCATCGCGCATGACCTGGGCCAGAAGCTGGGTTGTGGCGGGCACCTGGCGTCGTTGCGGCGGGTGGTTTCCGGCAAGTTCGATGTAGCCGACGCCATCCCGCTGGCTGAAGTGTTGAAGCTGGGGCCGCGGGAGCTGGAGAAACGGGTGCTGCCGTTTCTGAAACTGGCCGGGACTGCGGCAAGTTGAGGGACTACAGCAGTTCGATGAGGTTCAAGGCCTACATGGAAGCAACCGCGCCGCCGCGAGCGCTGACTTCCCGGGTCACCCGCGAACACCAAGAGCCGCGGGGACGCTTGCCCTCCCTATGAGAGTCATCCACGCCGCGAACGAGCTGGAGCCAGCCGGCTGCAAGGTTTGCCTGGGCATAGGCTTCTTTGACGGGGTGCACCTGGGGCACCAGCAAGTCATCCGCCAAACCCTCACGGATGCCAGGCAGCACGCGGCGGTTGGGCTGGTGATCACATTCGATCAGCACCCGAACGTTGTGGTGGCCCCCTCCCGGGTGCCGCCGCTGATCTATTCGCTGCCGCGGAAGCTGCGCGCGATTGAGGCCATGGGCGCGGATACACTGTTGCTATTCCACTTTGACCGGGCGTTCAGCGGGCAGACCGGCGAAGCATTTGTGCGGGGATTGGCGCGCGACCTGGGCCACATCCAGAGCATTTGTGTGGGAGCAAATTTCATGTTCGGCCACAAGCGGAGCGGGAATGTGGATTTGCTGCGCAAGCTGGGCGCGGAGCTGCGATTTGCGGTGCACGGGATGGCGGCGGTGTCGCTTGATGGGCGAACCGTGAGCAGCACGCGCATTCGGGAGGCGATTGGGGCGGGCGACCTGGACAAGGCGAGCCAGATGCTGGGGCGCGCTTACTCGCTGGCGGGCACTGTGGTTCGGGGGGATGGGCTGGGCCGGCAGCTCGGTTTCCCGACCGCCAACCTGGATGTCGCCAGCCTGGCGTTGCCGCCGCATGGCGTGTACGCGGTGCTGGCGCAAGCGGGCGGCAAGACCCGGCGCGCGGTCTTGAGCATTGGGCTGCGGCCGACGCTGCGAAAGCCGCAGCCGGAGCTGCGGGTTGAGGCGCACCTGATTGATTTCATGGGCGATCTTTACGGGCAGGAACTGGAGTTGGTGTTCGTGGAGAGGCTGCGCCCCGAGGAGAAGTTCGCTTCGCTTGCCGATTTGCAGCAGCAAATCGCACGCGACATTCTGAAAGCACAGTCAAAGTTCTAACCTGCGACCTTTCCGCAGCTTCTCCTGTGCCCTCGGCTGGGTGAACGTTCCGTTTCCGCAGGCAAAAAACGATCGGTGTCAGAGCGGCTTGGGGCCTCGGCGAACGGCTAACAACAAGGCGCCCAGGCCCAAAATCGCGAAACTGGAAGGCTCAGGAATATAGCGGAAGTTCGGGCCGAGGTAGGCTGCGCCAAGGGTCCCCAGTTCCATCGCGGGCCAGGTGAAGCCGCCCGGGCTGTAGGCGGCCGTGAGCGAGACAATGTGTGACGAGGGGAAGACAGAACCGCCGACTGCTGGGGCGACAACATCCAGGCCAAAGAGGCCGCCCGGGTAGTGAGCGCCGATATGGTAGGTCTGGCCGGGGGTAAGCAGGACTGGGTTGACTGATCCGTAGAGTGAAAGATCAACCAGAGTGTTGGTAGGAGCAATATCGCTGGAAGCCAGAAGCGATTCGTCCGACGCCCACAACCCAACCCGGACCTGGGTTGCGCTGGTATTGTGGACGAAGAAGAAACTGGCCAGGCATCCCAGTTCGGTGACCGTGACGGCGTTGGTTACCTGAAAAGTCCAGCCGGCTGTCCCGTTGAACACGCCCGAGATAGCGTTAGTGTATCCCAGGATCGCTTGTGAAGTCCCCTGACCACGGGCCGTCAAAGCTGCCGCCAGCATCACTATGGAAAGCAAGTATCTCATATCACTCTTTGTGTTTGCCAGTCTTCATGGGGTGTTGTTGCGCAATCATGAGCTGATGGCAAGCCAAAACTGCTACTTGATCAGCCGGTAGTATTTTGGAACAGGGCCGATCGGATCATATACGACAAACTCGTCGCCGATCGTGAACACGCCGGTCGCCGGCGGGAAGGCGACGTTGGCCCAGGTCCCAAAGAGACCCAGTTTGTATTGCAGCGTGTATCCCGGGAAGATGGTGGACCAGGAAATGCGAACCTCGTTAGTGGACGAGAGCTGGATTTTGAGCCTCGGTTGGAAGCCAAAGACCTGGACAACGCGGTAGAAGCCTCCGGTCGGGACCGGCAGCACCTCGAAGGTGGTAAGGGTGGTGGTGGCGATGACCGAGCCAACATTGGTCCAAATGACCGGGGATGCAATGCTGGGCGTGTATTGGACGATGTAGCGCTCGCCGATGACAGAGTTCCAACTCAGAAGCAGGCCGCGCGGGAACGCCAGGGGTGTGAGCGAAAGGCGAAGCGGCAGCGCGCTCGGCAGGATGCCGTCGTCGTTGGGCAAGAGCGCGCGGATGGTGTAGGCCACATTGACGTTCTCGTAGTTGTAAACCCCCAGGTACCAATGGTTGCGCAGATCAGAGAATACCGACGTGGCAGGGTGCGTTGGGGAACTTCGAATGACGATCTGCTCCGCCGTGCGGCCGGGGAAGAAACTGCTGCTGAAATATGGCGCCATGGTCGGGGGCACATCCTGTTGGAGCAGCAGGTCGGCATCCCCGGAAAGGTCGTAGAGTTCAAACATGACGCCGGGGACAGCGTTGGTGACCCGGAACTCGAAGAAGAACCACTGGGGAGGCCCCGGCGGGGCGGCAAACAAGCTGTTGGTGAATGGAACCACGAAGGGGATTCCGTTGGTCAGGGGAATAATGACCGGGGAATTGGTGGTGTAGCAGGCTTGAACGTCAACGAACGTGTTGGTGGGGCCGGTATTAAAGACCCCGACGTACCAGCGGTTGGTTTGGATGGGGAAGGGCGTGTAGTTAGTGACCAGCATGATGACCTGAGTATTCGTGCAGGGCTGCTGGCTGATGTAGTCGTAATGATTCAGGTCGGGCAGCGGCAGGTGCTCGCTCAGGACCACCTTGAGGTTGCAGTCGGCGCCCGAGAGCCAGAACGACACGGCCTCGGGCGGGAGGCTGGGCGAGGCGGCGTTGGGAGCAACATCGAACTGGAAGTAGCGCGGGATGCCAGCCGGGCTGACAAGGTTGGACACAAGCATCTGGCAGTTGGGAAGGGTGGTGATGTCAAACCAGACTCCCAGGGCAAAGGTAACGCCGACTGGGTTGGGATTGGTCAAGGCAAGGTAGTAAGGCTGACCGGCTGCCAATGGTGGCGTGCTGTTGGTGCTCAGGGTGGTGGCGCCAGCCGACACCAGCGGTCCCACCAGCGGGAAGTCCCCGGGTGTGGGGAAGTTGGTCTGGTTGAAGAGAACGGTGACCGGCAACGGGTTGGTGCCGCGGACCTGTTCAGCGAACAGGAGGACGTTGGTGGCCTGGGCCGCCCATTGCGGCGCAGGGACAACGAAATACTGAATGCCGTGAGCCGGAAGGGAATTGGTATAGGGGATACCATGGGAGAGGGTAATGACCGGCGGCGGATTGCTTGGAGCCAGGCCGAGGTTGAGCACCCACTCGATTAACTGGGCATTGTTGGTCCCCGGTCCGGCCCGGTTGTCCCAAATCTCGAGGGTCCAAATGCCGAACATCTCTTCGCCCGCCAGGTCGGCCAGGGATTCTTCGGGCAGGAAGTAGAGTTCGGGCGCCAACTCAGTGAGTGTGACATCCGCCAACAAAGTCCCCGGCAGGAGGCTCTGCAGGTCCAGAACCGCGTTGGTGCCCATCGCGGTGAACTCCAGCGTGTGATTACTCCAGCGGGAATTGTCGCCGTAAGCCACGCCGAGTCGTCTGCCGTCCAGGGACACACTGACGCTTGCCAGGCTTTGCGCCACCGGGACGGAAAGGTCGGCCTTGCCGGCGCTGCCCGCGGCGGCAATGGCAGCGATTTCCGGACCGGTGAGGGCGCGGGCGTAAACCGACAGCTCATCAATGAAACCACAGAAGGGTTCATAGTTGTCGTAGCGGCTGCTGTTGCCGATGGTGATGCCGGACTGATAGGCCGGGTCGAGGTCGGCGAGCGGGCTTTCGCCGGTGAAGGTAGTCTTGAGCGCCCCGAAAACAGGGTCGGATAGGAAGACGTTGGTAAGAAGCTGGCCATCGAGGTAAAGACGCAACTCGTTGGTGGGCCAGGGCGCGTTAGGGGTCCATGGCGCGTTGGACTCGAAGACGGCGGCCACATGCATCCAAGTGTTAGTCTTGATCGGTTGATTCGTGGTGACCAGGGACACCCCGCAACCGGGGCTGTTTGCGCTTTCGACATGGAAGATCAAATCGAACTCCCAGGTGCGATGCCACTGCATGGCCAGGTAATAGGGATCCAGGCAGTCCCTCGAGTCGCCCCGGAAGAATATCTGCTGGATGGTTGAAACGCCGATATCGTTGGTGTGATGAGGGACGGAGTTTATCCAACCCTCGATTGAGAAGGAGTTGGTGAGGTGGAGGTTGACCGGGTCACCCAGCTCAATCTTGGGGGCGAAGGCGTACCAGGGAGAATTGGTGGCTGGCCACGGAATGCCCGGGAACCAGAGCGTTTCGGAGCCGCCCCGGTCGTTGACGAATCCCTCGGTGGACACGGTGGCGGAATTGATAAAGGCACCGTTGTTGTCGCTAATGATATCGCGTGCGCGCTGGCTGAGCGGGTCAACCGTGCCATCCCACCAACCGACAGCGCAGGGGCCGCGCAGGTTGTAGCTCAGCTCGTAGCGGTGGCCGGGGGTGGTCGGGAGCAGACACTGCACGGCGCCGGTAGCCATGGCCAGCCAGTTGGTTATGACCGGGGCAAGGGACGCGTTGCTGACAACCGTGACCGGGCCGGCAGTAACGGTCCAGTCCCGCACCCCGACCGCGGGGCTGTTCGGGTTTCCGGCGATTGTCTCGCCCACCTGGTAAACGCCGGACGTGGCCCAGGTAAAATCGTTCGAGAAGACGAGGATGGGCGGGAAGTTTGATGTCGTGAATGGAGCCGGCGCAAACTTGATTGGGATGGTCGCCAGGTTGGTATTCTCGGTGAAGTGCAAGAGCCCGTCGAGTGACTGCGGGATCATCTCCGACAGCACGAAATCATCAACCATGACATTGAGGTTGTTGGGGGCGTTGGGATCGCCGGGATTGTATGGATCGAGCCCGCGAAGGGTAATCGCGGTGGGGTTGGTGGAGGAAGAAAAGGCAAGGGTATTCGTCTCCCAGCGCGGTCCGTTGGTGACCCAGGCAAGACCGTTGGTGAAGGTGAACACTTGCGTCCCTGAAAGGCTATTGGACAAGGCGACTTCCGTTACGACCGGGCAGACGAGCGCGTTGGTGCCGTACTTGCCGCGGCTGCCGGCGTTGAAGATGGCGTTGACCTCGCAGGGGGAAAGGGCGCGGTTATAGACGCTGAACTCGTCCAGCCCTCCGCTGAAGGAGATGCCCGGGGTGGGGCCGCCGAATGTCCAGCTCAGGATATCATGGCTTTCCCACGCCCAGCCGGTTGCCGCGCCGAATCCGACCCAGGCGTACCCGGCGGCATCTACCGCAGTCGCCAAACCCGGCACTGGCACGTTGGTCAGCACCATTATGCCGTCCAGCCAGACCGTGAAGGCGTTGCCATCGAAAGTAATATGAGCCGCGTGGGCAGCGCCGTCCTTCAGATTGATGCCCAAGGGCGTCAGATCGGTCTGTGCCACGTACAGTCCATTGGAGACGACCCCGACCGAGTTGGCGCTGACATCGCACTGGGTGTAGTTGGTACAACCCGGCCAGTTGAGGAAGGTGTTAAAGAACACGCCGACACAGCCGTTGACAGCTCCAGGGGGCGGGTGCCAGCCCGTGTCATTCGGCCCAATGTTCTGCACCGCGAACATAATCCCATCCGCGCCGGGTGGGGTCCCCGGCAGCGAACCTGGATTGCTGATCTGGAATTGAAAGCGCGTTTCGAAGCCGGCAGCGCACGGTTGTTTCTGCGAGGCGCATGCCCCGCCCACCAACCCTTGGGCTGCGGCTGTGAGCCGCAGGACGGCCCCGGTCTGCCCGGCGCTGCCTGCCAGATTAAGCCCGGCGATGGAGGAGAAGTTGATGTAGTTGATCGGCACAGGCAGGACGGTCGGATCGAAACCGAAGTAGAGATCGCCAGAGGTGCGCGGCACGAAGTATCCCAGGTTGGTGGTCACCAGGGGCTGGCTGTTGGTAAGGCCATTGACGTAAAGCGAGGCCACGCCGCTGTTGGTGTCGTAAGTGAGCGCGACATGCTGCCAGCCGACATTGGTGATCACCCCCGGCGGAGTGGTGATGACATGGGGCTGGGAGTTGGTGTCCCAGATCAGGGCGCCGAGCGAGCCGGGGCCGTTCGTCAGTGCCAGCCAGAATTGAACGCCGAACGGGGTCTG
>DAOPPX010000053.1:0-35112 GCA_035358715.1 Verrucomicrobiota bacterium | reverse complement strand
TACTCGACCATCTTCTCCTCGCCCGGGTAACAATCTTTTTGAGTCAAATCGCCCCGGGGTTCCTGAAATTTGTCCTTGCCTCCGGGCCGCCGTGAATGCAAACTAGCCTGTATCGATGGCGGCGCGCCGTGCTGTCTCCCGGGCTGCGAGTGAATGGGTGAGGCTGACCGGCCGTCATTGCTGCGCCATCTTATGCCGACAAAGAAGACATCGGAAGTCAACGGGCACGCGGCGCCTCCCGAGCGCTTGCGGATGCCCGGGCTCCCCACTCTTATACCAGACATGAACGCAAGGACTCCCAGGCTGTTTCCCCCGGTTAGCGCGCGGCCTGCGCGCGGTTTTACCCTGATCGAACTGCTGGTCGTTATAGCCATCATCGCGATCCTGGCGGCGCTGCTGCTGCCGGCGTTGACGCGCGCCAAGCTCAAGGCCCAGGGCGTGCAGTGCATGAACAACCACCGGCAGCTCGCCTTCGCGTGGCGCCTCTACACCGAGGATAATGGCGACAAGCTGCCCTATGCCAGCAGTTGGCCGACCGGCACCTGGATGGCAGAGACCTGGTGCAACGGCAGGATGGATTTCACCGCCGGCAACCGCTCCAATTGGGATCCCACGGTGGACATTCACCGGAGTCCGATGTGGCCTTATTGCGGAAAGAGCCTGGGCATCTTTCACTGTCCGGCCGACCGGGCGTATGTGGTTGTCGGCGGGGAGAGGAAGACGCGGCTGCGCAGCATGGCCATGAACGCGTATGTGGGGGGCTTTGCCGGCACGGCCATCAACACCGGCAACATGAAGGCCTACACGCTTTACACGACATTCTCCGCCTTGAGCCGGCCCGGGCCGGACCGAATCTTCGTGTTTATTGATGAGCGCGAGGACGCCATCAACTGGGGCAATTACCTTCAGGACATGTCCGGCTATTCGCCCTCGAACCCAAGGATGTACCGATGGCTGGACCTGCCAGCCGCTTATCACGGCAATGCCGGCGGGCTTAGCTTTGCCGACGGCCATTCCGAGATCAAGAAGTGGCGTGACGGGCGAACCTCGCGCCCGATCAAGGAGCAGGGCGTGATCTTTGACGGCTCCACCCCGATCCCCCAGGAGAACAACATGGACATTGGCTGGATGCAGGATCACGCGACGCGCCCGAAGCTCTAAGCGGTGTCTATTCAGTTGCACGGGTTGTTTCCCCTCACCCTGGCCCTCCCCATGAACCTGGGGAATATCCAACATCCAACCTCGAACGCCCAACATCCAATAGCGGCCCAAAGCTCGGCCTTTGGAGGTTCGATGTTGGATGTTTGATGTTGGATGTTCCCTCACGGTGGTTCAGGGGGTCAAAGCGCGAAAGGTTCTGGTTGGGGAATTCTCTCCCCGCGGGAGAGGGCAGGGGTGAGAGAAGAGCCGACACACCCCGGGAAGAGCGCGCTGCTGGTGTCCGCCTGGCTGCTCTGCGCGGTTGGATCGTTCGCCGGAGACAAGGTTGTCCTCCAGAGCAAGTCCTGCCTGGCCCGGATTGACCCGTCCACCCTGGAGGTCACGCTGCAGTGCGGCAACCACCCGGAGATGTTGGTGTCCGCCGCCCAGACCAACCTCGGCCGCGTGGCCAGCGCGGATTGGGGCGGCAACGGCAAGCCATGCAAAGCCAGGTGGTCGCTCCCCGACCGGAAGGTCTCGCTGAGCTTTGCGGCGGAGCGCGATCGCCTGGTGGTCCATCTGCTGGCGGCGGAACCGGGCGAGTTCACCTTTCCAATCATTCCCGCCGGCGCCCCGGCCAAAGCCTGGATTCTGCCGCTCTTCGAGGGCGCTTACGCGCCGTGCGCCGACACGAATTGGCAGGCGTTCCTGACCAGTCGCGGCGCGCTCAACACCACGGCCGACCTCATCATGCCCTTCATAGGATTGGAGTGCCAGTCTTCGGCCCCGCTGCGACTGTGGACGCTCACGTGCATTCTGACCAATCCGTTCAATAACCAACTGCGCTTCGCGCGCGCCCCGGACAACACGCTGGAGGCGAGCCTGACTCACCAGTTCACCCGCAACCACCCGGTCAAGGAATACGCGGTGGTCTTCGAGTTGGGAACCAATTCACCCGTCGAGCCGGCCCGGCGCTACCGGCGATGGCTGATCGAGCGCGGCGAATTCGTCAGCTTCACCGAGAAGGTTCGGAAGACGCCCGAAGCCGGAAAGCTGCCGGGCGCGGCGCACATTTACCTCTGGGGCAGCGAACCGCTCGACCTGTCTGATGTCGCCGATTGGAAGGGACTCGCCCGGGCACTCAAAGCCGGGGACGCAGCCTCCGCGCCGCCGCCCGCCCGGCGGATTTGGGGCTTGTTAGAGCCCGAAGTCAGGGCGGTGGTCAGCCAAATCCTCGAGGCCCAGTGGCCGGACCGTTACCAGAAGTCGCAACTCACCGAGGCCCTCAACCGCCTGCTCCGGCAGCCGGAGTTTTGTGAAGCGGCGGCATGGCAAGCCGTCGCGCTGGAGCCGGACATAGCCTCACTCCTGGCGTCCGGCCACGGCAAGCTGAGCCCGGCGGACCTCTGCCGGCTCAACTCGCATTTGTTGGCGGCGGCATTCCCGGGCCTGCTGGCCGGACCTGATGCCTGGGGCAACGGGACCTCGCCCAAAATGATCCGGCAGCTTGCAGCAACGGGCCTGGACCGCCTGTGGCTGGGCAGCGACGGGTGGAAAGGCTTCCTGGACCGCCCGCAAACGGTCGCAGCGGCGAAAAAGGCCGGCTTCCTCATCGGCCCGTACGACTCCTATCACAGCATCCATCGTCCGGGCGAGCCGGACACCTGGGAAACCGCGCAGTTCGACGCGGCACTCTACGAAACGGGAGCTATCGTCAATGCCGACGGCGCCCGGCGCCCCGGGTTCAAACAGAAGGGCTTTCTGCTCAGCCCCGCCGCGGCGCGGCCCTACGTCGAGAAGCGCGTCTCGGCCCTGATGGCGGCGTTCCATGCCAACTCGTGGTTCATAGACTGCGATGGGTTCGGGGATTACTTTGACGATTACTCGGAGCGGCACCCGGCGACCCAGCAATCCGACCTGCAAGCCCGCGTCTCGCGCATGGCGTGGATTCGCGACGCGTTCGGCGCGGTGGTCGGCACCGAGGGCTGCTCCGCGGGCGTCGCCGCGACAGTGCATTTCGCCCACGGCGTCATGACGCCCGTCATCGGCTGGGGCGACCCCGATCTGACCAGCAAGCAATCCAGGTATTACCTTGGCTCGTACTACCCGCCTGATGAGCCGCAGGTCTTCTTCAAGCCAGTGCCGATGAAAGAAGAATACCGCCGTATCTACTACGACCCGAGATTCCGCTTGCCGCTCTTCGAGACGGTGTTTCATGACTCAGTGATCGCCACGCATCACTGGTCCTTTGCCAGCCTTAAGGCCCGGGATGAAGCCCGGACGGTGGAACTGCTGGAGTTGCTCTACCAGGTGCCGCCGCTCTACCACCTCAACCTGCCGGAGTTCCAGAAGCGCCGGGCGCAAATCAAACGGCATTACGAGTTCTTCTCGCCGCTGCACCGGGAGACGGCGCTGCTGCCGCTGACCGATTTCCAATGGCTCACTCCCGACCGGGCGGCCCAGCGCGCCGTCTTCGGCGGCCGCATCGAGGTGGTTGCCAACTTCGGACGGGATAGCTTCCAATACGGCGGCGCGCGGCTTGGCCCGCACACCCTCCAGGTCACGCGCCGCGTTACCGGCCAGACGCAAACCTACGCGGCCCAATAGCCGCGGGCATTGAGCCTAAAGGCCGCAGTTGGCCTGGAACCACCGGCACGAAATGGCCCGTCGGGCGCTAGCTCGGACTCGACAGGACCGCAAGGCCGTTGACGCGCATGCCATTCCGGCCGCGCAGGAAGACCACGCGCTGGTAACCCGCCTCGGTCAGCAGGTTTTGCCACTTGGATTTCACCGCCCTGGCCTCGCTCTCGGCGCCGTAATGGATCAGCACGACTACGGCCAAATCGCGGCCTGCCTGCCGTTTGGCAACCTCGAGGACATCACTCTTGTTGAGGATGGACAGAAACGGCCCTTCCTTCGCCTCGGGCTTCAACAGGTAACTGGTGTCGTCTGTGTAATAGCGGACAATGAGGCTGGCCTGCTCCTGGCCCTCAAATCGGGATGTCTGCGCGCTCCGCGGGGCTGAACAGGAGATTGTTAACACTGCCAGGACTAACAACGATAGGAAGACTCTGATCATTACACCTGGTGTGCCGCATTTTCCCTGCCACCTTGGCGCCCGTCGCAACAGTCGGGCCAGACCCCGTAAAAGAGGGTGCAATCGAGCGCCAGATGCGGCCAGCAAACAGGCTGCAGGGAGGCGGAAAGCGCGGGAATTCAGCCAGTCAAGCCCGCCCCGCAAGCCGTCCATAATCTGGACACTGCCCCGTGAATTCAGGGCACGATCAATCGCCGCGGCGCTTTTCCAATTGCCACCGCCCGCCGGTCGAATGAGAATCCGTGCGCGACGGGCGATGCCCGAAGAGAAGTCTATGCGCCACTGCCTGCTGTTAATGACAATGATCTGCTTATCCGGTTGCCACTCGGCCAGCGTCCGGACGCGGGCCTCCTGGGAGTCCTATACGCTGGACTACAACACCCCAACCGACCCCGCGCTCCAGGCCGAACTCGAGGCGGTGGACGCCAGGCTGCGCGGGCAATACGGGCTGACGACAGAGCAGGCGGCAGCGGGGGTTCTGGACCTGACGCGCCTCCGGTTGGCGATGATCCACCCGGACCGGATTGACTACGCGGCGAGCGTGGCCAAAGTGGGCATCCTGCTGGCCTACTTCCAATTGCATCCCGACGCCGCCACCCGCCTGGACCCGCAGACCCGGCATGAGCTCGGGCAGATGGCCAAGGCGTCCAGCAACGAGATGGCCGCAAAGTATTCGCGCCAGATGGGATTGCGGCAGATACAGGAGGTGCTCAACTCATACCACTTCTATGACACCAACCACGGCGGCGGGATTTGGGTGGGGCGGCATTACGGCGTGGACGGCGAGCGCATTGGCGACCCGCTCGGCGATCACTCGCACGCGATGACCGTGCGCCAGGTGATGCGTTTCTTCCTGCTGCTCGAACAAGGCAAGCTCGTTTCGCCGGAGGCCTCGCGGACCATGCGCGAGATCTTCGCCTCGCCCGCAATCCCGCACGACGACATCAAATTCGTGAAGGGCCTGACCGGACGGGATGTCCAGATCATCCGGAAGTGGGGTAGCTGGAGGGACTGGCTGCACGACTCGGCGGTGATCACCGGCCCGGGCCGGCACTACATCCTGGTGGCGATGACGCGCCATCCCGACGGCGATAAATACCTGGCGGACCTGGCCGGGGCGGTGGACGACCTGCTGACCCGTGACAATGCGCCGGCAAAGTAGCCTCAGACATCCTGGCCCGTTGGAAACGACGTGGGTCTGATTCCTCCCCTCACCATACCCCCTCCATCAGCCGTCGTACCTCCGTGATTCCTCCGTTCCTCCTCCGTCCCTCCTCCGTTCCACCTCCCACCGCCGGTCGGAGGAGGGACGGAGGAGGAACGGAGGAAGGACGGAGGTGCGACGGGGGTGCTATGGGGGTGCTATGGGGGTGGCTTCGGAATACCAACGGCTCAGAGCTTGTCCAGGCCGGCGTTGGAGGAGAACTGGGTTTCTGCTCGCAGATGGGGCTTGAGCCGCCAGGTACCGGGGATGAGGTCGCACGTGTGCCGGAACCAGAGCTTCTGCAACTGGCGCTTGGCCTTGAACACGATCCGCAAGGCGCGGCCCCGCCAGCCGCCGGGATGGCCATACTCGCGCCGGATGACGGCTGCTTCCTGGATCATGTTGCGGATGATGCGCAGGTCGGCGGACTGGCCCTGGGTATGGTAGCGGTAATCCACCAGCAGCTCGGGCAGGTGTCCGACCCGGCAGCCGGCATGCCCGAGGCGGAGCTTGAACTCGTAGTCGGTTGAGTTCCGAAAGTCCTTGTACCGATAGCCCCCCAGGCGGCCATAGACGGAGCGGCGCACGAACAGCGCCTGGTGGCAGATGTAATCCACCCCGTAGAGCAGGATTTGGAAGTCGTAAACCGCCTCTTCCCGCCGGTAAATCTCGCGGCCCTGCCCATCCACAAACACCACATCCCCGAAGAGCGCGTCCCAGTCCGGGTGTGCGCGAAACGCTTCGGCCACTTTCCCCAGGACGCCCGACCGGAAGCAATCATCCGCGTTCAGAATCACCACCACGTCGCCTGTCGCCCGGTCAATGCCCTTGTTCATGGCGTGGTAATGCCCCTCGTCCTTCTCGGACACCCAGGCCAGGCGCGGATACCGTTTCAGCACCGCCACGGTCCCGTCGTTCGAGCCGCCGTCCATGACGATATGTTCCCAGTTGGCGTAGTCCTGGCTCAGCACGCTCTCGATCGTCGCACCAATCGTGGCCGCGCTGTTGAGGCACGGGGTAACGACCGAAATCTTCGGAGCTTCAGCCATAGATGAGGTGCGTCATGCTGCGATGCGGCTTCACTGTACCAAGGTTGTCCGCCGGCCCGCAATCTCAACCCCGGGGAGAGACTCAGGCCTGGGGCGCCGCGCGAAGGCGTTGGTTCCGGCCCAACCGCGGGCGGCTCGGCGAAACTTGTTGCCCGCGGAAAACACTGCTTGTTAGGGTGGCGCGTGCAGGCGCCTGATATGGACCGAGCCCAGAACAGTGAAGACGCCCGGACCGGCGCGACGCGTCCGGCGCCGGCGGGAGCATCCCGGCCAGCCGGCTCAGAACCGTCTTGCGCCCTAAAAGACCGGGTCAGGGCGTTTTGGAACCGGGAGAGCTGCGACGCCGACCAGGCGCAGGCCGAGAAATTCAGCCGCCAGTACTTCGAGCAGATCGAGCAGTGGCGCTACTGGGATCAGCCCTTCATTCATTCCTTTGCCCAGTTCACCCGTTATCACGGCCAACGCGTGCTGGAGGTCGGCTTTGGCGCGGGCACGGATTTCATCCAGTGGCTGCGGGCCGGGGCGCGGGCATCCGGGATTGACCTGACCGAGGAAGCGCTGGCCAACGTTCGCCATCGCATCGAGGTGTACGGCCTGCCGCAGCCCGAGAGCCTGCAGGTCGCCGACGCCGAGAACCTGCCGTTCCCGTCGAACACGTTTGACCTGGGCTACTCGTGGGGCGTGCTGCATCACACGCCGGATACGCGGAAGGCACTGGCCGAGCTGGTCCGCGTGGTGCGCCCCGGCGGGGAAATCAAGGTCATGCTCTATAACCGCCGCGGCCTTTACGCGTGGAAGATGTGGGTCAAGCACGCGCTGCTCAAAGGCCGCCCCTGGAAGAGCCTGCGCTGGGTCTTGTCGAACCACGTCGAAAGCCCCGGCACCAAAGGCTTCACGGACCGGGAGCTGGAGCGGATGCTCGCGCCGCTGGGCCTGACGGATATCCGCATGGAGCGTTTCATCACCAACAATGACCGGGTGGTGCGCCGCGGCTTTCCTTACCGCCTGGGCGGCTGGGCGGCGGAGGCGCTGATCGCGCTGACCGGAAATCGCCTGGGCTGGTTCCGGGGCATTTCAGCGCGGAAGCTCTGCGGCGCCCTTGGGCTGGCCTGCGCCCTGGGAGCCATGGCGGCGCAGCCCGAGGGTGGCCGGTTCGAGTCGCTGGGCATCCCTGTGCGTGTGGGCGGGTTGATGGGGTGCATCGTCGGCCCCAACGGCCGCGGCGGCGAGGCGCTCTACTTCAACTTCAACCAGGCCGGCGCGCCGCTCTTCCTCGTGCAGGTGGATCCTGATACCGGCGAGGCGCGGCAGTTCACCGCGCCCCAGGGGCCGGGGGCGTGGGCTTTTGTTGCCGGGCCGGATGAGAAGATTTACTTCGGCACATGGGATGGCGGCCTGATCCTGCGCTTCGATCCCCGGCAGCCGGAGAAGGGCATCGAGGTCGTCGGCAAGCCTTCACCTGACGAGACCTACCTTTGGCAATTCGCTCTCGGCAAGGACGGCAAGCTCTACGCCTGCACCTATCCGCGCGCGAAGCTGGTGAGCTTCGACCCGGCAACCGGCAAGATGGAAGACCTGGGCCGCATGCACCCCACCGAGATGTACGCGCGCAGCCTCGCCGTCGGGCCGAACGGCAAGGTCTATGTCGGCATCGGGACCACCCGGGGCGACCTCGTGGAATATGACCCTGCGACCCGCGCGCACCGGAGCATCCTGCCCGCGGGGCTGCACGGGGCCCCCACCTGGAGCACGGTTGCCGTGACGCGCCGGAGCGACGGCAACGTGTATGCCGCGTTCGGCACAAACTTGCTCCGCGTGGCGGACGAGTCGGTCACACCCGTCCGGGACGCGCCCGACTTGCCGCCGCTCAAGCTGCGCGACGGGCGCCTGGTGACGCGTTTCGACCGCGGCTCCTTCGCGCTGCGCGACGCGCGCGGCGGGCGCGTCGTCGAGCGCACGTTCAAGTACAGCGGCGCGGGCGATATGATCTTCGTGGTGGGAATCGGGCCCGGTGGCGCGGTTTACGGCAGCACTGCGCTGCCGATGGAAATCTTCCGCTTTGACCCTCGGGCGGGCCGGAGCGAGCACCTCGGCGGGATGCCCGGCGGCGAGGTCTATTCACTGCTGGAACACGATCGCAAGCTCTACCTGTGCTATTACGGCGGCGCCGTGATGAATCTCTATGATCCCGCCAGGCCGTTCTGGAAATTCGGGACTGGCGCGGACTGCAACCCGATCAGCTTCGGGGGGGTGGGCGACGGGCACTTGCGGCCGCGGGCGATGATTCGGGGTCCGGGCGGGCTGATTTACATCGGCAGCGAGCCGCCCTACGGGCAACTGGGCGGCGCGCTGGCGGCCTGGGACCCGCGGCAGAACCGGACCCTCGAGAACCACCGCAACGTGGTCACCAACCAAAGCATCGTCTCGCTGGCCTACGAGCCCGCGAGCGGCCTGATCTTCGGCGGCAGCGGCAACTGGGGCGGCGGCGGCACGCGCCCCGCCGAGAAGGAAGCCAGGTTCTTTGCGTTCGACCCGAAGCAAAAGCGCAAGGTCTTCGAGGCTGCCATTGTCCCGGGGGCGAGCAGTTACCCGGCCACGGCCGCCGCCGGCGGCAAGGTATTCACCACGGCGGGCGACCGGCTGATTGTCTTCGACCCGCAGACGATGCGGGCCGTGCGGACGAACAGCCTGCCCGGGCCGCAGGCGCAGATTTCACTTGGCCGGCATCGCAGCGGACTGTTGGTGGGGCTGACGAGCCGGGCGGTGTATGCCTTTGATCCAACAAAAGCAGAAGTCGTTCACACCGCCGCCGCGCCGGTGCATATCGGCTGCGGTTTCGCGTTGACCGACGAGGCGGTGTATTTCGGCTCCGGCCCGACGCTGTGGCGGTATTGGCTGCCACCGGCGCGGCAGGAAGGGAGTGGGGGCCGCCTCTTTGGCATTTTGGTTCGGGGGCAATAGCATTAGCGGTAGGATGCCAGACGCGTTGCGCGGTCGTGGCGCCCAGGGCCGGGCGGAGCAATCCGCCTGAACTTTCGTCTAAGAAACAGGGCCGCCCGGTGTCGTGTTAAGCGAGACTAAGATGTTCTCTTGCTAACAGAGCGCCGGAGCGGTTGTATGAGTTAAGCCAAAGCGAGAAAGTTCGCCCAGCATGGCCCTGATGCCAGCAAATCAAGCCAGTGCCAAACCGCCCGGAGGGGAGAGAATCGAAGCGCTGTTCACAGCCCTCGAGTCGCCCCTCCTGAGCTACGCCCTGCGCCTGGCCGGCGACGCCGGCGCGGCCGAGGACATCGTCCAGGAAGCATTCATGCGTTTGCATGCACAGTTTGACGAAGTCCGCGAGCCCCGGCGATGGCTCTACCGCACGGTGCATAACCTCGCGCTCAACCATCGGCGGCAGGCCGGCAAAGTCGTCCCGCTCAACCCGCCCGGCGACGATGGCGCCCCATCCGCCAATGATCCCGCCGATCCCCAGCCCCTGCCCGACGAGCAAATCGCCCGCTGGGAGGGCATCGGCCTGGTCCGCCTCAGCCTGGAGACCCTCGACCAGCGCAGCCGCGAGCTGGTCCGCCTCAAGTTCAATGAGGATCTGTCCTACAAGGAAATCAGCGCCCGCACCGGCCTCAAGGTCGGCCACGTCGGCTACCTCCTGCACCACGCCCTGAAAGCCGTCGCGGACGAACTGGCCCGGAATGGAGTATTACCATGAATCTCGACTTCTTCCTCAACCGACCGCACCCCGAAGGTCTGGCGCAGCAGATTCCCAATCTGCTCGGGAGTTTGGACATCCTGAGCAATCCCAAAGGTATTGCATCCTTCAGCCCAGGGTTGCGAGGCACGAGCTACCCTGGGTCCAAGGATCGCAAGAATCACCAACCCTGTAAGGGTTGCCTCACCGCCTCGACCGATCTGTTCTCGCCGCCCTGCCGTGGGATTGACTGTGTGGGCGACAGACGATCCAACCCTTTCAGGGTTGACGTTTCATCCTATCGCACACCCAGGGTAGCTCGTGCCTCGCAACCCTGGGCTGAGCGCTCTCATCCTTTCAGGATGACGGCAGAGGAGACTTGCGCTGCGTCGCTGCCCCGACTATGAACCCCGAATTTCCCAAAGACCCGCGCTCGGCGCTCGAGGCCAGCCTGACCGCGCTGCTGCTGGGCGAACTGCCGCATGACCAGGCCGCCACCTTGCACCAGAAGCTGGCGCAGGACGCCGAACTGGCCAAGCTCTATGAGCGGCTCAAGCATACCATTGCCCTGGTGCGCGAGACCTTTGCCGCTCCGGCGCAGCAACCAGCCGAACCGCTGCTTCCGCTCAGGCTGGAAGAGCATCGGCGCCAAAAGCTGCTCGAGCATTTCAAGACCGCCGCCCCGGAGGAATTGGCCCCCCCGCGTCGGAGCGCGGCCCACTGGCTGGTGCCGGTGGCCTGCGCCGCGGGCATGATGCTCATCCTGAGCGCGTTGTTGGTCCCGTCGTTGGGAAAACGGGAGGCGAGCTCGCGGAGGGTGACGATGCTTGGCGGGTCCGTGGGGGTCAGCAAATCTGCGCCTGCGCCCGCCGTCGAAGACTTCAGCCATGACGCCGTGCAAGACTACCTCCTGGACCAAGGCCCGGAGCAACGCGTCGAACGGTATGCCATGGAAGGGCGGCCCCGCGGGGCAGTCCAGGTTGCGTCATCGGCGGCAGTGCCCCCTCCCGAACCGGCCGCCTCCGCCGGCGCAGCCATTGTTCTGCCCAAGTCCGGTTCACCCGCCGATGACTCCAGACAAACCGCGGCCCTCTACGCCGGCCGTCCGCCCAGCAGCCCCGCCGCCAGCACCAGAGTTTTCTATGACGATTCCTCCGGCCGGCAAGCCGGCGTATCCGAGGGCGGCGCTTATGGCGGTTTCGGAGTAAACGCTCCCGGCCAAGCTGCGCCGGCAGAGAGCCGGCCGGTGGAAATCGCCGCGGGCGACCTGTTCTTCAGCCGGTCGGATCTAGCGCACAACTTTGACGAGAGCCAAACCTCCCAGAAGTATCAATGGTACGCGGACATGGACGGCCGGGCCCCGCCCGCCGCCGCGGCGGCCACGAAGGTTCCCGCACCCAGAACCGGAGATCTGCCCCTGCTGGGTACGTCACTCGGTGAGCAGGAGGTGGCCGGTGTCCGCGAGAAGGTCCAGGCGAAGACCAAGGACGCGGAGCGGGCGGACAAGGACGCGTCCGGGCTTGAAGGGCGAGGCTTCCACTCCCAGGTTGATGCGAAAGAGCTCAGGGAGCTGGGCGAGACTCTTCGCCGCAGCGCGCCCGCGTTTGGCTATGCGGTTGTGCCGGCCGAACCCAGCCACGCGCTGACCGTCACGTCCGAGAAGGCTGAAACGGCTGCCCGGAGCCCCCAGTCGCGCGGTTTGGATCGCAGGCTGGGCCTCATTGATGGCGACAGACTGCCGCAGAAGGAGCAGGAACGAGGGCGGTTGGAGAAAAAGGCGCAGACCCTCGCGCCGGAACTCGATGCAGCGGCCCCTAAACCACTCGCCCCCGCCCCGGTGCCCCAGCCTGAGGTCCAGACCGCGGATAATGCCTTTTCCACCTTCTCGCTCAACGTGAGCGACGTGTCCTTCAAGCTCGCCGCCGCCAGCCTCGAGAAGGGCACCATGCCCGAGCCGGCATCGGTGCGCAGCGAGGAGTTCATCAACGCATTCGATTACCGTGACTCCGAACCGCCGCCGGGCGTCCCGGTCGCGTTTGCGTGGGAGCGCGCGCGCTATCCGTTCGCCCAGAACCGCGACCTGCTGCGCTTCTCGATCAAGACCGCCGCGCTGGGCCGCCAGCCGGGCCGCCCGCTGAACCTCGTGCTGCTGCTCGACAACTCCGGCTCGATGGAACGCGCCGACCGCGTGCGGATCATCCGCGAGGCGTTGCGGGTGCTGGCCGGCCAACTCCAGCCGCAGGACAAGCTCAGCGTGGTCGCCTTCGCGCGCACACCCCGGTTGTTCGCCGACGGCGCGCCCGGCACGGACGCCGAGGCCGTCGCCCTGGCTTTGACTGAACTCACCCCGCAGGGCGGCACCAACCTCGAGGACGCCATGAACCTCGCCTACCAGACCGCGGTGAGGCATTACCTGGCCAACGGCATCAACCGCGTCGTGGTGCTCACCGACGGCGCGGCCAACCTGGGCAACGTCGAGCCCGAGGCGCTCAAGCAGAAGGTCGAGGCCAACCGCAAGCAGGGCATCGCGCTCGATTGCTTCGGCATCGGCTGGGAAGGCTACAACGACGATCTGCTGGAGGTCCTCTCGCGCAACGGCGACGGCCGCTACGGCTTCATCAACACGCCCGAGGAAGCGGCGACGGAATTCGCCGGCCAGCTTGCCGGCGCGCTCAAGGTGGCCGCCTCGGACGTGAAGGTGCAGGTCGAGTTCAACCCGGCCCGCGTGACGGCCTACCGCCAGATCGGCTACGCCAAGCATCAGCTCACCAAGGAGCAGTTCCGCGACAACACCGTGGACGCCGCCGAGATCGGCGCCGCCGAGTCCGGCAACGCGCTTTACGTGGTCGAGGTGAACCCGGGCGGGCGCGGCCCGCTCGCCACCGTGCGCGTCCGCTACAAGGTCCCCGGCACGACCGATTACCGCGAGCAGGAATGGCCGGTGCCCTACACCGGCAACGCCGAGGCGTTGGAGCAGGCCAGCCCTGCCCTGCGCCTCGCCGCCACCGCCAGCGCCTTCTCCGAATGGCTCGTCTCCAGTCCCTACGCCGCCGAGGTCACTCCCGACCGCCTGCTCGGCTACCTGGGCGGCGTGCCCGAGGTTTATGGCGCCGATGCCCGCCCCAAGAAACTCGAATGGATGCTCCGCCAGGCCAAGAGCATCTCGGGGAAGTGAGAGTGAATGTCGCGAACAAGGAGTGAGCTGACTATGAGCAACGTCCCACGCTTCACTTTCACCCTGGTTATTACCGGCCTGGTGTTGCTGGTTTCCCTGCCTGCGCCGGCACTGATCATGACCGGCAGCGGCAACCAGCCGGTCCGCGATGCGGGCTGGCCTGAAGGGGCGCTGGCCGTCGCCAATCTTGAATCCCGGATTGGCTGGTGGGAAGGGCCGCCGTTCGGGGGAGGCGATTGGCACTTCCTTTATCGGGGTGACACGTCCGCTTTCCAGGAGGCGCTGGCCGCGTTCGCCGCCATCCGCGCACCGGCGCTGGAGCTCGTCGTTCACGACGGCCCCCACGAGGACGGCGTCCTCAAGAAGCCAGCCGACTGGACGTTTAATGTGTGGGTGCCGGCGAACTGGCATCGCCTGTTCAACAACCCCAGGAGCGTGGACGCGGCGGACCAGCCCCAGTTCCGCCGGCCGGTGGACCCGCCCCGGCTCGAGGTCTATGTCGGCGGCGAGGGCGTGGATTGGGCGAAGGTCAAGGTGCCCGCCGGGCTCAACGTGCGGGACGAGCGGACTGCCGCTTCTGCCGTCAGTCCGGACGGCGGCGCGGTCCTGCGCGCGGACATTTACGACATGGCCACGGGCAAGCCGGTGGCGGGCGCGCGGGTGGTTGTGGCCGTCATCTACGACACCATGTACGGGCGGCCGGCGGTTCCCGAGAAGGTCACCGAGGCAACGAGCGACGCCACGGGCCGCGTGGAAATCACCAGGCTTCCCGCCGGGAACTACCGCCTCACGTTCGGGGCTGATGGATACGCGGCCCGCATGTTCCGGCGCGAGCGCCTGGGCGAGCGCGCCTGCAAGCAACTCACCGTCGAGCTGGCCAGGGCCGCAGTCCTCGATGGCCGGGTGACCGACACCGAAGGCAGGCCGCTCAAGGACGTCCGGGTGGCCCCTGTCAATATCCTGGCCCTGAACGGCCTCGGCTACAAAGGGCCGGATGAACCGGGTGTCACGACCGACGCGGACGGGCGCTTTGCGCTGACCGGGTTGCCGACCGGCTACGTTCAACTGCGCGCCGCGGCAGACGGTTATCACTTCAGCGACCTGTTCACCATCCACGATGTGCCGGGCACGGAGGTCCAAGTGCGCCTGGGTCGCGCGGGAGCGATCCGCATCAGCGTGACGGACAAGGAAGGCCGCGCCCTGTCGCGCTACGAGGGCAATGAGATATTGGTTGAAGTGGAGCCCAAAGGAGGCTCGAAGATCGGCTTGTGGAGCGGCAGCGCCAAGGTGAAGGGCGACGGCACTTTCGAGTTCAACCATGTGCCGCCGGGCGAATATCGCATCAGGAGCCACCCCAACCCTTACAACTCGGACCGGCAATACGCGCCGGAGCAAATCGTCACTGTGGCTCCCGGCGCTCCTGCAGAAGTGAAGGTGATCTATGAATAATCCTCGATGGTCGAATTACCGAATTGGGAGCTGGCTCGCCGCCCTGGGCGTGCTGGCGCTGACGTCCATCACCGCCCCGGCGATGTCGGGCACCGACCAGGTGGCCTGGCCCGGCAAGCCGGTTGCCGCTCAACCCGACTGGCCGGAGGGGGTCCTTGACCTTGTCAACGATCCGCTGCGCACCGAAGGATGGAGCCCCTGGTTCTCGGAATGGCCCAACGATGTGAAGCACTACACCTTCCAGGTGCGCGGCACGAACGACGTTAACCGTCTGCTCAAGAAGCTGGCCGCGATCAAGCACGCGAAGGTCCAGGTCCTCTTGTATCCGGACCAGGAGCCGAGAGGACTGGGATTTACCACTGTGCTGGACGAGCGAAATGGGGCGGCAGCCGTGTTTTCCATCGGCAGCCAAGAGCGGATAGACCAGTGGTATCAGCACTTGGAAGCAGGAGAGCCAGGCGTCCGGGTATTCGGCGTCCACCGCTTCCGCAAGCCACCCGAAGCCCACCCGCCCACGCTGGCGCTTTACGTCGGCAATCAGGCGATTGATTTGAAGGCCCTGAAAATCCCGCCCTCGGTGGAGGTGGCCTCGGCTGTTTCGGCGGCTTACCGGGCGGAAGGAAAGAATGCCGCATTAGTGGCGGCAATTGACGGTTTCGTGGCGAAGCGCCAGTCCAAGCCAGCCAAGCCGGCACCCGAACCACCAGCACCACGCTCAAAATGAAAACTCCCATTGCCTCCTCTGAATCGCGCGCCCGGCACACCCGCCCGGCCCGGGTATTCCACACGCTTGAACCCGGAGCGCGGGCATCTTGCCCGCTTTGGCCATCCGGACCGCATAAGCGGGCAGGATGCCCGCGCGCGTACGCAGGCGCAGGGTTGGTCCTGCTGATTACGATGCTGCTGTGCTCCGGGCTTGCAGTCGCCCGTGCCGCCGACTCCGCCGCCGAGATCAAAAACCTCACCCTTAACGGCGGCCTCGAAGACGGCAAAGCCCGCCTGGTCATCGAGGCCATTCTCAAGGGTTTGCCCGGTGACCAGGACAAAGCCGTCTTCTCGACCGCCCTCCAGCATGACATCAAGGTCACCCGCGACAAGCTGACCGATTCCATCGCCGCCACCTTCGACATCCTGGCGGGCGAGCCCAAGGAACTGCCGCTCACGATCACCGGCGACGGCGAAATTCGCCAGGTGACCGGCGCCGCCCTGGCGGACTGGAGCATCCGCCTCGAAACCAACGGCGTGCGCAGCCTGGTCCTCCGGCCCCGCAAGGCCGAGAAACCCATCACCCAGTTGGCCGTGTCCATCACCGCCGAGCACGAGCTCAAGGACTCGCCCGGCTCGCTCACGCCTCTCACCCTGACCCCCGCGCAGCCCGCGCTCTTCAGCGGCTACCTCAAGGTCGAAGCCGCGCCCGGCTTGGACGTGCAGCCGGGCGACATCTCCGGCCTGATCCCCATCGAGCTGAAGTTCCTCCCTGAGCCGCTGCGCGCCGGGACCAAACCCGACGAGCCGGCGGCGCTCGCCTTCCGGTTCCAGGGCGCGGCCTACTCCCTGCCGCTCAGGATCGCCGCCTCCGATCCGGAGGCGCGCGGCGTGGTGCTGCGCAATTTCAAGCTCACCGGCCAGCTCGATGATCAGAACGCCGCGTTCACCCTCACGGCAATCGCGGGCGTGAAGAATCCCCGCGGCGCGTCGCTGACCCTGCTCTCGGGTGGCGTCGCCCTCACCGAACTCGAACCGCAGCCCGGCTGGCGCGTGCGCCCCGACCAGGACCGCCTCGTGCTCGTCTTCGACGGGCCGGGCGAATTCCCGATCCGGCTCAAGTTCAACGCCGCCGTTCGCCACCACGAGACCTGGAACTCGGTTGATTTCCGCGTCGCCCCGAGCCTCTTGCAGCCGATCGTGCTGCAGGGCCTGGGCCCCGACACGCAATTCGAGTTCGCGGGCGCCGCCCGGCCCGCGCGCAAAGGGAGCGACTTCGCCAGCTACCTGCCTTCGGACGGCACGGTAAAGCTGTCGTGGAAGGAGAAGCGGGCCGAGGCGGAGGGCAAATTGTTCTACGCCGCCGAGATGCTCTCTCAAATCACCGTCAGCCCGGGGCTGATGCGTCAAGTCGCGCTGGTGGACTTCAAAGTCATGCAGGGCGAGATGAGCCGCGTGACGCTGCGGCTGCGCGGCGCGGGCGAAGTCACGCGCGTGCTGGGCGACCAGGTGCTCGCCTGGAATGCCGAGCCGGCCGCCGACTCGGCTGACCGGCGGCTCGTCCTCCAGTTCAACCAGCCCCAGAAGGACCAGTTCTCCGTCCAGGTGCAGATGCACACCCCGCTGGGCGCGTTCCCGCAGGCGGCCGACGTGGTGCAGTTGCGGCCCGAAGACGCCACCCGTTTTGCCGGCTGCTTCCGCATCGTCAACGAAGGGGCGGTGCGGCTCGAAGTGGTCCAGGCCAGCGGGCTGTCGCAGATTTCGCCCGAGCAATTCCCCGAGAGCGAGGCCACCCGCGCGGCGCTGCGGCTGACGGGCGGCCAGCGGTTCGCCTACCGCTTCTCGGGCGCGGACTTCGCCCTGCGCATCCAGGCGGACCAGGTTCTGCCGGAGCTGAGCGTCTCGCACGTGCTGGCCTACCACCTGGGCGAAAACGAGCTGGCCATTGACAGCGAAATCGAGGTCGAGGTCCGCGAGGCGCCGCTGCGCGAGCTGCTGCTGCGCGTGCCCAGGGGCTATGCCATCGCGCGCCTCAACGCTTCCGGCCTCAGCGACTACTTCCTGCGCGAGCCGGAAGATCAGGCCGAGGCCGAGCTGCGGCTGGTCTATGGCCAGCCCGTGTCGGGCCGCCAGGTGGTGCAGCTTCGACTCGAACGCAACAAGCCGCTGGGCGAAACCGCTTGGGCTCTGCCGCGCCTGGAGGTGGTCAAAGCCAAGTCGGTCCGCGGCAACCTCGCGGTGGCAGCCGACGCGGGCTTTCGGCTCACGGCCGAGCCCACGCAGGGGCTCACGGAAATCGCCACCGCCTTCTTCCCGCGCAAAGTCGCCGGCATCCAGAGCGCCTACCGGATCAGCGACCCGGCCTGGCAGGCGGGCTTGCGCGTCGAACGCCTGCCGCAGACGGTGCAGGCCGACGCGCTGAACCTCTTCTCCATCGGCGAGGGCGTCGCTTACGGCAGCAGCTTGATCAACTACGTCGTCTCCGGCGCCCCAGTCTCGGCCTTCAAGATCGAGCTGTCCGGCGAGTATCCGAATGTCGAGTTCACCGGCAAGGACATCCGCAGCTTCCAGAAGACCGACGGCGGCTACGTGGTGCAACTCCACACCCCGGTCTCGGGCGCCTACGCCTTGCTGGCGACCTATGAGCGGTCGTTCAAATCGCAGGGCGAGACGCTGAGCTTCACCGGCGCGCGTCCGCTCGACGCCCAATCCGAGCAGGGCTACACCCTGGTCATCAGCGCCTACCAGTTCCAGGTGAAGCCCGGCCAGGTCTCCCCCGGCCTTCTGCCGTTGGAGCCCGGCGAAGTGCCGCCCGAATACCGCCTCTTCTTCGACGCCCCCATCCTCGCGGCCTATCGCTACACCTCGCGCCCGTTCGATCTTCAGCTCGCGCTCACCCCGCTGGCCCAGGGCGATTCCCTCAGCCAGGTTGTGGACCGCGCATCCCTCACCACACACATCTCCAAGAAAGGCGACGCCCTCACCGATGTCCGCTATTGCGTGAAGAACCGCGGCAACCCGCACTTCCGCCTCACGCTGCCTCCCCGCACCCGGTTGTGGTCGGCGGCAGTCAACGGCGCCGCCGTGGTGCCGGTGACCGATGCGCAGGCCAACCTCATCCCTCTGCCGCAGCAGGCGGACCCGAACGCCGTTCTGACACTGGACCTGAAGCTGGCCAGCACCAACGACGCCAAACGAGTCGCCGTGGCGGTGCCTGTCGTCCACGCGCCTGTAATGCTCACTGAATGGAAACTGGTGCCCGACGCCGGCCAGCGCCTGGTTTATCGTCACGGCTCGCTCACGCCCGCCGGCGGCGTGCCGGACATCTCGGGCTTCGCCGGCCTGGCGCAACTGTTCAAAGGAGACCGTCGCGCCAAGTCGCTGCCCACGCTCTTCGGAGGCCTGGTGGCCATGGCGCTGGCGGTGCTGGCGTGGCGCTGGGCGGTCCGGGAGGGGAGCTACCGGTTCAGTTCGGACCACCTTTCAGGCGCACTGCTCGGCCTGATCGCCTTCGGCCTGGTGGTCGCTGCTTTTATTTATCTGGGCGGAGCTGCGCATGCTCTCAAAGGCACCATCCCGCGGGACGTTACCCTGCTGGCGCCCGTGCAACAGCCCGGCAGCGCCCTGACCGTCGAGGTCGCCAACGTCGTGGACGAGACCTCCATGCTGACTTACCTTGGCTATGCCTGGCCCGCGATGCTGGCACTGGCCCTGTGGGCTTATGGATGGGCCACCGGGCGACCGGGCACCCGGACCGTGGGCTGGGTCGTCGGCTGGACGCTGCTGGCGTGGGCCGCCCTGCGTTGTCCGAACGGCGCGCCGCTCTTCTTTGTGGTGCTCTTCGTGTTCCTGCTCTTGCAGGTGGTCATCCCGGCGCTGCGCCGGCTCTGCCAATTGCCGCCTCCGCCGGGGCCCGACCGCCCGGCGGCGCAAAGCGGCGCCGCCTCCGCGGCGGCCACCCTGCTGCTGGCCGGGTTGGCCTGGCTGGGCTGCTGTGGCGTTGCCCGGGCCGCGGCGCCGCCCGCCGCCCCTAAACCCGCGCTGCTCGCCAAAACGCCGCCCCTGGCGGAGTCTGTCGAACAGGACATTCGCATCGAGGACAGGTTCGCGCTGGCGACAGCCAAACTGCGCTGGCGGGCCGAGCCGGGCGACATGCTCCCCTTGCTCTTTGAACCCACCGTCCTGACCCGCGTGGATTACCCGACCAACGCCCTCAAGCTGGTGCAGGCCCCGGCAGGCTCGCGCGCCGCCCGCCAGTTGCTCGCCCAGAAGAGCGGCGCCTTCGACATCCAGGTGCAATACGAACTGGCAGTGGCCAAAGCCGACAGCGAGAGCAGCATTGTCCTGCCCGTGCCATTCGGCGTCGTCAACCGCCTCAACCTCACGCTGGTCAACCTCGACGTTGACGTGCTCTCGCCGCAGGCCGTCGCCATCCAGCGCGAGGCCGCCGGCAGCAACACCGTCGCCGCGCTGGTGCTCTCGCCCGTCAACGATGCCCGCATCGCCTGGAGACCGCGCAGCCGCGACGTCAAGCGCGAGAAGCCCGTCTTCTACGCCGAGATTGCCCAGCTCTACGTGCCTGCCGCCGGGGCTATCGAGGGCGCGCACTATGTCTCCATCCGGCCCGCGCAGGGCGAGTTGGGCGAGCTGACCCTGGAGGTGCCGGCCGGCGCGACCATCACCGACGTGGCCGGCTCGGCCAGGCCCGCATCGGGAGAAGCGGCCACCAATGCCGCGGCAGCGTCCATCGTCTCGCTGTGGCGCTTTGACCCGGACACGCGCAAGCTGCGCGTGACGTTGAACCCGCCGCAGTCGCGCCCCTTCGCTATCCTGGTCCGGTCGCAGCTCGCCACGGGGCCGCTCCCCTTCGAGCATGCGGTGGGGCTGATCGCCGTCGAGAATGCCGCCGGCCAGATCGGCCTGCTGGGCATCGCCACCGGCAACGATGTCCAGCTCGATACCGTCAGCGCCGAGCCCTTCTCCCCCATCAACCTCGAAGACTATCCTGAGTACCCGGTTTCCGTGCTCCAGCCGCAGATGCCCGGGCTGGCCGTGCGCCGCGCCTTCCGCTACGCCGACGCCCGCGCCACCGCCTCATTGAAGGCTTCAGCGGTCCAGCCCGATGTCCGCGTCGAAACCCGCGACACCCTCTCGCTCAGCGAGGATCGCACCGTGCTCGCCGCCGACGCCACCGTCACCATCACGCGCGCGGGCATCTTCCGCCTCAGCTTCGTCATGCCCGAGGGCTTCGACGTCGAGTCCATCAGCGGCGCCGCAATGACTCACTGGACCGAGCTCAAGAGCGACGCCGGGCGCGTGATCACGCTGCACCTGCGCGGCAAGACCGAAGGCGAGCAGAAGTTCGTTATCAGCCTCGCCGGCCCCGGCGTCAAAGCCGCCGACGCCTGGTCCGTTCCGCAACTGGTTCTGCGCGAGGCCGGCAAACAGCAGGGGACGCTGCTGCTGGTCCCCGAGCAGGGCCTGCGCCTCCAGGTCGTCACGCGCGACAGCCTCACCCAGCTCGACCCGCAGAAATCCGGCATCCGGCAGAAGGGCGTGCTGGCCTTCCGCATCCTCCAAACGCCCTGGAACCTCGCGCTCAGCCTGGAGCGGGTTGACCCGTGGATACAAGTCACCAGCCTGCAGCATGCCACCGTCAGCGAAGCCCTGGTCAAGACAGCCGCCAACCTCCAGTACCAAATCGAAAACACCGGGCTCAAGGCGCTCCATGTCTTCGTGCCCACCAACGCCGAGAGCCTCCGCTTCCAGGGCGAGCAGGTCGCCGACTTTCTGCCGGTGCCCGGCACCCTCACCAACGGCCTGCAGCAGTGGGAAGTCAAGCTGCACCGGCGCGTCATCGGCTCCTATCTGCTCCAGGCTACTTACCAAACGCCCGTGCCCGAGGGCGCCAGCGCAACCGTCCTGCGCGGCCTCCAGGCCGCCGAGGTGAACCTCCAGCGCGGATTCGTCACCGTTCAGGCTGGCGGCCGGCTCCAGGTGCTAGTGGACGCTCCGCCCGCCGCGCTGCAAGCCACCGAGTGGCAGAGCATCCCGCGCACGCTCCAGCAAAACCTGCCTGCGGCGTCGGCCAATTTCGCCTACCGCCTCGTCGAGCCCGCGTTCGACCTTCCCTTGCAGCTCCAACGCCACGAGGCCGCCAGGCTCCTGCCCGCCCGCGTCAACCACATCACCTTCACCTCGGTCATCTCCGACGACGGCGAGATGCTCACCCAGGCGCGACTGGAAATTGTTCCCGGCGACAAGCGCCTCCTCAACCTCACGCTGCCGAAGGACGCCCGCTTCTGGTTCGCCTTCGTCAACCAAAACGGCGTCTGGCCGTGGCGCGAGCAGGACCGCATCCTGATCCCCCTGGAGCAACAATCCCGCGGCGGCAAGGCCATCCCGGTGGAAATCTTCTACAGTGCCCGCGCCGGCGCCGCCGGCAGTCGCGCGCTCGACCTGGCGCTCGTGGCCCCCAAGTTCGATCTGCCGCTCGAGGACCTCACCTGGCGCGTCTCCCTCAGCGACAAATGGCGCCTCAAGAACTGGACCGGCTCGCTCCAGTTGCAGCAGGACCAAGCCGTCGCCCGCGCCGCCGCGGTGGACCTGCAAACCTACCTCGAGGGCGAAGCCACCCAGCGCCGCGAGCGCACCAAAGAGGCCGAGCAATTCATGGCCGCCGCCAACACCGCGCTCCAGCAGGGCGACCCCGCGCAAGCCCGCCGCGCCTTCCAGGCCGCCTACGGCCTGTCCGCCGGCGACGCCGCCTTCAACGAAGACGCCCGCGTGCAACTCCACAACATCAAGCTCCAGCAGGCGCTGGTCGGCCTGAACGTCCGCCAGGCCAGAACCAGTGCGGAGTGGGGAGTGCGGGGTGCGGAATCGCCCACTCCACCCGCCTCGCTCCTTGCTCAGCATTCCGCACTCCGAACTCCGAACTCCGAACTCTCCTACACCCAGCAGGACGCCAAGGACATCATTGACCGCAACACCGCCGACGACAACGCCGCCTACCTGCGCCTGGCCGAACGCCTCATCCAGCAACAGGACGCCGCCGTGACCAGCCCCGCCGCCATCCGCGCCAACATCCCCGAGCAAGGCCGCGTGCTGACCTTCAAGCGCGCCGTGGTGGTGGATCCGTGGGCCGACCTCCAAATCCGCCTGGCCGCCACCGCCGCCAAAGCCGCCTCGTGGGGCGCGCGCCTGATCATCCTCGCCGTCACGCTCGTGGTCCTGGCCGCCTTGGCCGGGGCCGCCCGCGCGTTCCGCCCCGCCAGCCCTCAAACCCGCCCATAACCGTCCGTCTCCCGCGCCCTTCGGCACGGACGCTCGCCCCCTCCCGACAGCAGTTGCAGGGCGCTGCCACCGCCCCCATGAGTTGGCGGCCACGCCGTGGCCTCCCCGTCCCAATACCGTAGTACCTCTAACCCCGGGTTAGAGGTACTACGGTATTGGGACGGGGGGAGGACGATGGCGAGAGGGTGGAGCCCGGGGGGCAAAGAAGGTGCGGAAGTGCCGTGGGGACAGGCGGTTGTCCCTGCGCGGGGCGGAATAGCGCGGGTTGGTTCCTGCCGGGACCCGGCTGGACAATTACCCGGAGCCGCCGCAGACGGTCATTTTGAAGCTTGTTCAGCCGCCAGCCAATCGCAGCGCGTGCCCGCCCTATCTGGTGGGCTATCCCAGCCGCGCTGCCGCGGTGATTGTGGACAGCCGCTGTCCGCGCCCGCTGCCGTATGCGTCGGTGTTGCCGGACCGGTGTTTGCTGGTCGGGAGCGATGCCGTGGACGGCGCGTGGTATCGGGTGGAGTGTTCGGCTGACCTGGTGGACTGGGTGCCGGTCTGCACCAGCCAGGTGGTGCAGGGGGCCATCCAGTTCGTGTATCCCGAGGCGCCGGAACTGCCAGGCCGGTTTTACCGGGCTGTGCCGATAGCCACTCCTCCTGCGGAGTAAGGCAACAGGTAGCAGCGGGACAACGCGAGAGGCTGCCGACCTGCAATTCCGGCTGGCTGTCACCGCCGCCCAAGCCGTCCCGTGGTGGCGGGCGTTTGCTCATCCTCGCCGCCATGCTGCTCCCTCTGGCCGCCTTCCCTTGGGTGGTGTGCTGCTTTAAGTCCCCGCGCCCCGGTTTCCAAGCATGGCAACTAAAGGACCTGCCATCGCCCATGAGCCAACACACGCCAGCCAACCCGGCAACAAGCCTTACGCCGCCCCTACATGGCCTCAGCTTTTTGCTGACCCCCCCTCAGTCTTTTGCGGAGTCAGAATCAGCCAAACTCCGGATACCCAGCTTTTTGCGGCTGCCTTATACTCGGCCTTTGGAGAAGGAGTGTCGAGCCGCCTGCCTGGCGGCGGCTGCGGCGCTCAACAGGTCACGCCAGGCTGGAAAGGTCTCTTGCTGGCACGAGCGCAAATTGCAGAGTGCGGAAGTCGGCCGGAGGTGGTCCCTCCGAGTTGCCGGGAGAGCTCTTTCTTGCACCATCAACCTTGAGGAGACATCACATATGAAACACAATCGCAATTGCCTTACGGCATCGGTCACGCGCAGGGACGGCCGGTTTCTGTCGCTGCTGTTCATGCTGCTCATCGGAGCGATGACGGCTCGTGCGGACTGGCCTAACACCAACGCCACCAAATGGGTACAGTATCCCGACACCAATGGACTGGACGTGCTGATGAGCGTGCCATTGATTCTCGCGGATGATTTCCTATGTACCAACTCCTCCCCGATCACCGACATCCACCTCTGGACCTCGTGGCTGGAAGACCAGATACAACCAGGAATTCCCATCACCCTGAGCATCTGGTCGGACGTCCCCGCCAGTCCTCCCAATGTTCCCTTCAGCCACCCGGGGACTAAGCTTTGGGAACAGACGTTCCTCCTGGGACCAAACCCGGGACAGTATCAATTCCGCGAGTGGACCAACGTGCTCGACGAGCAGTTCTGGACCCCGGAGCCGCCGGGAATGTTCCTCGGGTTCGACCACATTATCTGGCAATACAACTTCTATCCAATCGAGCCGTTTGAGCAGGAAGGCACGCCGCAGAATCCGCTCGTTTACTGGCTGGCAGCAACGGTACCGGTGGACGCACAGATCGGGTGGAAGACCTCTACAAACCATTGGAACGACGACGCCGTGTTTGGTCACGTGGACCTCCAGGGCAATCCGGTCGGCGATTGGCAGGAACTGCGCGACCCGCGCGACCCAACCATCAGCCTCGACCTTTCCTTCGTCCTCACTACCAAGGCGGGAACGAACGACTTCGGCGACGCGCCGGATTCGCTCCTCGTCCCCGGCTACCCGACGCTCCGGGTCAACAACGGCGCGCGGCACAGAGTCATACCGGGCCTCTTCCTCGGCACCCTCATTGATACTGAATGGGACGGCCAGCCCAACCCCGCCTCGACGGGAGATGACATCGCCAACGTTGCCGACGAGGATGGCGTGGTCTTCGTGACGCCGTTGATCCCCGGGCAGAACGCCGCTATCAACGTGTTTGCCTCGGCGGGGCAACTGCCGCTCAATGCCTGGATTGACTTCGGGGCCGATGGCTCCTGGCTCACGCCCGGCGACCAAATCGCCCTCAATCAACTTACCGTCGCCCCGCCCAACCCTACGGTCATCACCTTCCTCGTGCCGCCCACCGCCGTGGCGGGGCCCACTTACGCCCGGTTCCGTTTCAGCACCATGGGGGGCCTGGCCCCCACCGGCCCCGCGCCGAACGGCGAAGTGGAGGACTACCGCATCCAAATCATGCAGGAGCAGACGACCGACGACTTCGGCGACGCGCCCGACAATCCTCAGATCCCCGGTTACCCGACCCTGCTGGTGAACAGCGGCGCGCAACACACCGTCGTGCCCGGCGTCTTCCTCGGCAACCAAATTGACGCGGAGCCTGACGGCCAGCCCAATGCCGCCGCCACGGGCGACGACCTCGCTGCATTGGCAGACGAGGATGGTGTCACCCTCACCAGCCTGCTCGTCCCCGGGGAACCCTTCACCTTTAATGTCACGGCCTCGGCAGCGGGCTTCCTCTCGGTCTGGCTGGACATCAACGCCGACGGCAGTTGGGCGACGCCGGGCGATCAACTCTTCAACAACTTCCCGGTGAGTGCGGGCCTTAACGTGTTCACCTACAACCTGCCGCTTACCGCGGCCCGGGGAAGCAATACCTTCGCCCGCTTCCGCTTCAGCACTTTTGTCGGGGCGGTCACCGCCTTCACCGGCCCGGCGCCCGATGGCGAGGTCGAAGATTACCGATGGCGCATCGAGGAGCTCGATTTCGGCGACGCGCAAGACCCCACGTTCCCGACGCTCTACGCCAGCAACGGCGCGCGGCACATTCTGGCGCCGACCATCTTCCTTGGGGCGCGGATTGATTCCGAGACTGATGGGCAGCCCAACGCCACCGCCACCGGCGACGACAATAATCCGCCCATGGCCCTCAGCGACGAGGACGGTGTAACACTCCTGACGCCGCTGGTGCCGGGCCAACCGGCGAACGTCCAGGTAATCACCACGATGCTGGGCGGGTTGGCGAACGCCCCGCTAAACGCCTGGATTGATTTCAATGCGGACGGCAGTTGGGCAACACCGGGCGACCAGATTTGCGTCAATACGGTGCTGTTTCCCGGCATCAATGTCGTCGCCTTCATTGTCCCGCCTACGGCGGCTGCTGGCAGCAACGTCTTTGCCCGCTTCCGCTTCAGCACGATGCCCAGCCCGCCGCTGGCCGACGCAGGATTGGCGCCCAACGGCGAGGTCGAGGATTACTTGTGGAAGATTGAACAACTCGACTTCGGCGATGCCCCCGACCCGGCCTACCCGACGCTCCTGGCCAACAATGGCGCGCACCATCTCCCGGGCAACCTCTTCATGGGATTGACGGTGGACGCCGAAGCCGATGGCCAGCCCAACGCCTTCGCATCGGGCGATGACCTGGCCGGAGCGGATGACGAAGACGGCGTGGTCTTTACCACGGCCCTGATCGCGGGCGTGCCCGCCACAGTCAACGTGACGTGCAGCGGGCCGGGGCTGCTCCAGGGCTGGGTTGACTGGAACCAGAACGGCTCCTGGGCCGAGGCCAACGAGCAGATCATTGCCAATGCCCCGGTCGTTGCAGGTGCAAACACGATCACGTTCTTCGTGCCCAATAATGTGCCTTCGGGCAAGACCTTTGCCCGGTTCCGCCTCAGCACCGTTACAGGTCTGGGCTACACCGGCTACGCCGGGGACGGCGAGGTGGAGGATTACGAGGTGACCCTGTACCCGCTCAAATGGCTCCAGGAGCCGGAGCAGGGCCCGGAGGGCGTGGATGTGAGCCTGGGCACGCCGTTGGCCGACGACTTCGTCTGCACGCAGAGCGGTCCCATTACCGACGTTCATTTCTGGGCGTCGTTCCTTAATGACCTGCTCCCCGCGGGCGGTCCGGGCAGCCTCACACTTACGTTGACCATCTACGAGGATGTGCCGGTCGGCCCAGGCAATCCGTACAGCCATCCCGGCAAACCTCTGTGGGGGCAAACCTTTGCCCCGGGCCAATACCAGGCGGCGAACAACTTCACCTCCCAGGAATGGTGGCATGATCCTGCTGTGTCCGCCTGGATCCCCAACGCCGACACGAACATGTACCAGTTCGACTTCTACATTGATCCGGGCGAAGCGTTCCGGCAAGTCGAGGGCACCATCTACTGGCTGGGGGTGAGCAACAATGCCGCCGGCGGGGCCAACTTCTCGTTCGGCTGGAAGACAACTTACCGCCCCTCGTTTAATGACGATGCCTGCTGGCTGGATGTGAATGCGGGCTGGGTCTGGCGCGAATTGTACTACGGAGACGGCCATCCGCGAGCCCCGGAATCCATTGACCTGGCCTTCGCCCTCTCGGGCGCCGAGTCGCTCTTTGACTCGGACTTCGGTGACGCGCCGAAGCCTTACCCGACGCTGGCCGCCGGCGGCGGCGCGCAGCACTATGCTGTGCCGGGTTTTCGACTCGGACCGGCCGAAGATGCAGAAGCCAACGGTCTCCCGCACCCGCAAGCCTTGGGCGACGACCTTAACAACCTTGCCGACGAGGATGGCGTGGCCTTTACGCCGCCCGTGCTGGCGGGAACCCAGGCTTGTGTGACCGTGACATTGACCGGCCCAGCCGGCCTGCTGGACGCCTGGGTGGACTTCAACAAGAACGGCGCCTGGGATCATCCGTCCGAGCAGATCTTCGCCAGCCAGGCGCTGCTCAGCGGCGCGAACTGGCTGTGCTTCAACGTGCCGACCAATGCGGTCCTGGGCACCAACTTCGCCCGCTTCCGCCTCAGCAGCGCGGGTGGATTGGCCCCGACGGGCCTGGCCCAGGACGGCGAGGTCGAGGACTATCAGATGGTCATCCGGCAGCGGCGCCCGCTGACCAATATCGTCATCACCAACATCTGGGTCACCAACGTCAATGCCAACACGCAACTGGTGAACCTGGCCTGGACCTACGAGAACGACGTTCACTACCAGGTGCGCTATGCGCCCGATCTGGGAGGCAACTACGTCTCAAATATCTTCTGGATTGACCTCGGTCCGGAGGTCATTGGCCCGGCGCACACCTACCAGGACACCAACAATAGTATTACCGTCACCCAGAGATACTATCGGGTGGTAGCGCCCTATCTCTCGCCGTAGGACTGGCGCCGTAACGGGGTCATAAAGAGTCAGTTAGTGAGATTGCTGCACGCGGAGCAGGCGATGGTAGGCGGCGAGGTATTTTGAGAGCCGCTGCTGATCCTGCGGGGTGATATGCGGGAGGCGCCGGAGGTCCATGTTGTCCTCCAGGTCGGCGAGCTTCACGCGGATGGCGATGGGATCCGAGGCGGAGCGGGTGACAAAGTCATCGTAAGGCTCGCCTTCTCGCTTCGTCACGCAGTCAAGGGCGTGAAGGATGTGGTGAGGGAACCCGCGCTCTTTGAGTTGGTCGGCGGTCCAGGGCGTATCTTCGATCACGTCGTGGAGGATGGCTACAATCTTCTCGTCCTCGGTGAGAACCCGGGCCATCACTCTGAGGGGGTGGAGAATATAGGGTTGGCCGTTCTTGTCCTTTTGGCCCGCGTGGGCCTCGACGGCTATGCGAATGGCGGTTTCCAGCAAGGGATCGGTCATGGACGCTGTAAAGGTAGCCGTGGTGGAGCGAGCGCACAAGCAAACGCCCCCAATACAATTCCCGGCACTGGCATCAGCCCCTGGGAGAAGCTCAGGGGGAAAAGGTGATCCGCCGGGTGTTGCGGAGCTGCACAGGGCCCATGAGGCCAAAGGGGGCGGGCGGTTCATCGGCACGCAGATTGAGCGCGACCCCCAGGTAGGGTTTGAACTGTGCCGGCCCGCCGGCTGTACGCTCTGCAGAGGGGAAGCCAGCGGGATGCTTCGCATCGCCGATGAGCCGGTTGCGCCAGGTACCAGTGACCCTGACCTCCAGGCTGTTTCGTCCAAGCCTGGCCGCATCCGTGACGTCGAGGACGAAGGGCGGCTTCCAGAGCACGCCGAGGTTCTTGCCGTTGAGGGAGACCTCTGCCAGGGCCTCGACGCGGCCCAAATCCAGCAGGAGGCGCTGGCCGCCGGCCAGGCGGCCGGCTGGCAGGTCGAAGGAGCGCGCATAGGCGGCCGTGCCGGAAAAATACCGGATGGCTTCGTTGGTATGCTCGGTGAGGGAGATGAGCCTGTCCAGCGTGCCGCGCTCGGGCACATCCATCTGCGCGGGAAAGCGCACCTCCCATGGGCCGGTGATTTCCAGCGGCGGAGGCAGAGCAGGCACCTCGAGAGTTCGACTTTGCCCATTGGAGAAGTTCACGGCGTAGCTGCCGGAAGCTGTGACTTCGGCTTCGAAGCTTCCTTTGCCGGCACGGGCCACGATGATCGCCGGCAGAGCGGAACCAGCGGCTGGCTTCGCCTTTGCCAACTCGGCGACTTCCGCCGCCCCGAGCGGACGCCCGAAGTCGCGGAGGCCGGACAACTCGCCTTTGAAGTTGCCGCCGCCCGAAGGCTCGACGCTGAGGCCGGAATGGACGTTGAAGCGGCTCCGCACGCCCCGGTGGGCGAGTGTGCCGTTGAGGTACAGGCTGGGCGTGCCGTCCTGGTAAACCACCGCGATGTGGGTCCAGTTCGTGAGCGGCGCCCGGTGTGCGAGCAGCGGAGCGAAGTAGTCGCTCGAGTGTTCATAGACGCAGACGCCGTTGCGGCCCGCGGAGATTCCCGCGCAGGCGTGCGTTACATCGGAGAACGCGGAAGCGCCATGCGAGGGGAAGACCGCGTCATTGCGCGCGGCGTTCATGAACACGCCCGAATTGGTCTGCGCGGGCAAGGCGATCTCGGCGGCAGGCTTCAGCCAGCCGGTCATCGTGAAGTTGTTCACGGCGTCGCGTGTCTCTGTGCCGGATGCCGCCTCGGCGGCCTTGGCCGCCGTGGATAGAATCACGCCGCCGTCCCTGGTTACCGCTGTCACTGCCGGAGTCTTGCCAGCCGGCTCCCGGAATACCACGAAGAGCGACCCACGTGGCCCCAGCTCCAGGGGCACGCGCGTTCCGCCTTCCGCCGGCGCAAACGCGGCGGCCTTCACGATGCGCCCGCTCACCGCATCCCAAAGCTCGGGCAGCTTGCCGCTGACGCGGAAGACCGGCGCGATGGCGGCGGCCTGCTCGGCTTGATTGCAGATGAAGTAGATCTCGCCTTCCTTGCTCGATCGGTGGGTCCAGAGAACGTGTTTCGGGTCGGCGCCGGAGAAGTCGGGGGGGATTCCGAGTTCGTCGAGGACGGGCTGGAGTTCGGTGCTCTGGAGCACGCGGCCTTTGCCTATTGCGTGTTGCGTGTTGCGTGCGGAAGGGCCGGCGGAGCCTTGGGCTTGCTGGCCCCACAATTCGGCGGCGAGCTGTTTCACGCGCACGTCACATTGGGGATAATCCTTGAGACTGGGGGACCGCGAGGGTGGCGGCCCGAGGATGATCCCGCCGGCCTTGACGAGGTCCCTGATCTTGGCGAGCAGCTCGGGGCGCATGGTGTCCAAACCCGGCAGCACCAGCACCCGGTAGCTCATGCCGTCGGGCAGGACGAAGCGGCCGTCCTTCACCTTCAGCCGTTGCTCGATGACTTCGGCGTTGATGTAGTCGAAGTTGTAGCCCGGCGGCAGTGCGGGTTTGCGAGTGCCCGTCATCTTGGGGGTGTCTTCGCCGATGAAGTAGGCGACGTCCGCGACGTGGTGGCCTTGCTGGAGCAGGAAGTCGCAGCGGCGGTAGTAATCAATCCACTCGCGGCCTTGCTCGAACCAGGTGTTGTGGCGGTTGAACTCGGTGCTGAACCAGGCGTTGACGCCCGGTCGGCGGTCGTCCCACGGCTGGTGAATATAGACGTGCAGCACCCAGTGGTTGATGCCTTCGGTCAGCGCCCAATCGCCCCGGCGCTTGAGCGACCACGGCGTGCTCTCGAACAACACGCCACTGGTGAATGCCTCGGCATGGACGATCGGCTTGCCGTAGGTGTGGGCGGCGGAGGAAGCGCAGCGCAGCTCGATGCTGCCCAGATCGCCCGTTGCCCAAAACTCGCCGCTCACTTCGTCGGCCTGTCCGCCGTATTGGAGGAACTCCGCCGGGTAACCCCAGTGCCCGTAGTTCTCCAGCCATAATTTGAGGCCGTGCCGATGGCAGGCATCCCGCAGCCCGCCGACGTAGTCGTAAGCCACCCGGTCGGCCACCAGCCGCCGCAGGTCCCAGAGGAACCGATCCGACTGATCGGCACTGCCGATAAGACGGCCCGTGAGCACCGGCAGCCAGGGATGCGGGTCGTAGCCGTAGCGCTCGCGGAAGAGGCCGCCGAAACCGTCGGTCCAGTTCTGCGAGCCCATTTCGTAGCTGTCGGCGATGACGTACGTGAAGGCCTTTCGGTCGGCCTTGGGCAGGCGTTGCAGGAGCTTGCCGACGTAGGCATCGAAATGGGCCTGGGCGGCGGCGCGGTTCATCTTGTCCACTTCGAGTCCCTGGCCTTCGGGCGAGGCGGGCGCGTTGCGCGTGCCTGTGGGCGTCATGCCCGTGCGCAGGATGATCCATTCCCCGGCGGGCACCTCCCAGGTGAGCGTTCCGTCGGCGGCCAGCCTGTCGCTAAGATTCAGCACCGTGCCGGGCGGCACGGCGAGGGCCGGAGAATCCGGCTCGGCGGTCTTGGGCCAGAGGTAAGTGTCCCACGTGGGCAGGGGCGTGGGATGCATCTTGCCGAGCTGCTTCTCCACGAAACGTTCCAGGCGCGCCGCGCCGGATAGCTCGATCTCGGCCAGCCCGCCGTTGTTCCGCAGCCCGGTGATGACCAGCCGGAAGCGCTTCGCTGTCTGCGCGGGAAAGGCGACTGCCACCGGCCCGCACTGGATCGGCCCCACGTGCACATTCGTATTCGAGCGATCAAGCGGGAACTCGCGGACCGTGCGGAAAACGCCGTCTTCGGCCGCAGCCTGCAGCTCACATTGAGCGGCGAAAGCCCTTTCGGCCGGCCACAGCACCAGGCTCCGCGCCGTAAAGGGCTCCGTGACCTCGAGGTCCACCGTGAACGGTGTTTTTCCCTGCCCTGCCCCCTTCGGGAACATCACGGTCGTCTTGCGGTCGCCGTCCGCCAACTGCCCGGCGCCGGCTGCCTCCGGGGCGCAAGTCACCCGCGGGGAGCGGGCGGCGATGGTATCGGCGTCATGCTCCGGCGCCGGGAAAGCCAGCACGGCGATGTCCTGGAACGGCTCGCTCGGCGGAATCAGCTTTTCGGCAAAGCGCAGCGGGCCTTTGACGCGCCGCTCGGTGCTGACCACGTAGCGCATGGCTTGGTCGGGTTTGATCCAGGGCCCGCCGGACTGGCTCCAACCGGGGCAGTTGAAGAGCCCGACATCCACGCCGAGCCGGCCGCCCTCGCGGATGGCGTGCTCGACCATGCCCCACCATTCTTCGGTCAAGGCTTTCACGGTGCCATGCTTGACTTCATCGAGGTAGATGTTGCCGATAAAGGCCTGGCTGATGCCGACGCGCTTCATGGCCTCGAGGTCCTTGGTGATGCCCTGGCGTGAGATGTTGTCGGTGATCCAATACCAATAGCACCACGGTTTAGTGGATTCCGGCGGTTGCGCGAAGCCGCGTTCGAGAAGGTCAGCGGCGCGGGAGCTGAACGGCAGCGCCGTCAGTGTGATCAGAGTAATCAAGAGCGGGGTCTTCATAAGTTGTTATCAAATGCGAGCGTCTGAGCATTGGGCACACGTGTGGTTATTCTGCGGCCTGTTCCCCTTAACCCTAACCCTCTCCCCCGGGGAGAGAATTCGCCGAACAGAACCTTTCGCGCTTTGAACCCCTGAACCACCGTGAGGGAACATCCAACATCCAACATCCAACATCGAACGTCCAAGGGCCGAGCTTTGGGCCGCTATTGGATGTTGGGCGTTCGATGTTGGATGTTGAATGTTGCTTCGGTTCATGGAAAGGGCTGGGGTGAGGGGGAACGGCCGCTACGCCACCCCTCGCGCCGACGTAAGCGGCAGCGGTGACACGTTGAACCGCCAAATCACTCATGCTCGGTGCTCACGCGCAGACCCCGCTCGTCGGTTACTGAGAGATACCACGCCGCCGGCCGTTGCCCGGGCAGACGGGCCGTAATCGTGCCGCCTTTCACTTCCGCGGGAACTGTCTGCCAGCGGCGCTTCTGCCATTCCCCCGTATCGGTTGTATAGTGCAGCGCCGCTCCTTTGAGCGGCACGGGGGATACCACCTTTGCGCTCACCCGGTCGCCGTCGGTTTTCGTTGGCCCCAGGCGCGGCAGGGGAAGGCCCCCGCGCAGAACGCTGTCCACGAATACGTCCACCTCATCAAAGGTCCAGATATGGCCGTGAGGCAAATCGAGCACCACGCTGAGGTGTCGGAGCCTCGCAGGCACGAGCCGATACGAAGCGCGATAAGAGTCGAGCGGATAGGCAAAGTCGCTGGCCCCATTCAGGAACAGGATGGGGCAGTTCACCCCGCCGAGATACTGCGACGGATCAAAGTCCCGCAGCCAGCGATCACGGACCTCAGGGCGCATCTTTGCCAGCGAGTCCGACTTCCAGGCACTGTTATCTCCCAGGAAGCCGCACCCATAAACCGGCACGGCCACTTTGAGCCGGTCATCCAGGCCCGCAACGATGCACGTGAGGTAACCACCCCAACTGATGCCGGTGATGCCGATCCGGCGACGGTCCACCTCGGGCAACGCGGCCAGCAACGACACGCCCCGAATCACCGCGCTGACGGCGTGGTAAGTCCACATCTCACGCGCGTCCTCGTCGGTGAAATCGCGGAACTTGGTGGTGTCGCTCTGGTCGGGTCCGCCGTCAGCCAGCGGGCCATTGGGACCACACCCCGCGGTGTCCATCGCGAGGGCCACGTAGCCGCGTCTGGCCCAATGCTCGGCCCAATCGCGGAAGGCCTTGCCACCCCCGCCATGCACCAGCACCATCGCAGGAAACGGCCCCTCGCCGGCGGCGGGCCGTCCGAGATAGCCAAAGACGCGTGTGGCCCTGCCTCGATAGGGCTCCCCCTGGTAATATACCTCCTGCACCAACCCGGTCCGCCCGCCCCACTCCGCCGCGGGCGGTTGCTTAAGCGCCGCCAGGTTCCACGGGCCGCTATGACGCGCGGTGGTCCTCAGTGAGCTGCACCCCGCGATCATCAGCAACGCGAACAGAACAGGCCAAAGACGTTTCATCGAGCGCAGATGCTTACAGCTCTTCTCTCGCACCTGCAAACCAAAACCAACCATGATTACTACGAAACGAGCCGGCTGGAATGGACCGGGCATCACTGAGATCGCACCTGGCACCAGTTCATTTGCCTGATTTCACCAGCGAAAGAAGCACGCCGAGGTTTTGCACATCCTCATGCAGGTCTTCCGATTCGGCCCCACGTGCACATTCGTATTCGAGCGATCAAGCGGGAACTCGCGGACCGTGCGGAAAACGCCGTCTTCGGCCGCAGCCTGCAGCTCACATTGAGCGGCGAAAGCCCTTTCGGCCGGCCACAGCACCAGGCTCCGCGCCGTAAAGGGCTCCGTGACCTCGAGGTCCTTGGTGATGCCCTGGCGTGAAATGTTGTCGGTGATCCAATACCAATAGCACCACGGTTTGGTGGACTCTGGCGGTTGCGCGAAGCCGCGTTCGAGAAGGTCAGCGGCGCGGGAGCTGAACGGCAGCGCCGTCAGTGTGATCAGAGTAATCAAGAGCGGGGTCTTCATAAGTTGTTATCAAATGCGAGCGTCTGAGCATTGGGCACACGTGTGGTTATTGTGCGGCCTGTTCCCCCTCACCCTAACCCTCTCCCCCGGGGAGAGGGCAGGCGTGAGGGGGAACGGATCGCCCAACGTCCGCACGGAACAGCAATCGAGCGTCGCATCGCAACTGATAGATTGCCTGTTGCCCGCCCGCCAGTGCTGGGCGTTGCGCGGGTGAGCGAGAATTGGGTTTTCGTCTCACCAAGCATCGCGCAACCCTAACAAGCGCGGCTCTGAGGTCAAGCCCCGCGGTTTGGGTGAAGAGGGCCCCGAATCCTTAGCGAACGCGCGGAGTGACCCAAACTGTGGCCACGACGCACC